>NZ_JBPTTL010000009.1:0-107947 GCF_051547085.1 Flavobacterium sp. RSB2_4_14 | reverse complement strand
CGCTGCCTGGACAGCATTCTTAGCATCAACTACTGCAAGTGGCGGTTGTGGCGGTGTATTGGCAAACAATGCAACGACTCCACCATCAGCATGTGGAGGATTTAGAGATGTTACATGGACATATACAGTTAGTAATGCATGTGGTTCATATCCATCAGGATGTGACTCAAATGGTAGAGTTACTTGCACTAAGAGATTTACTGTAGCAACTGCACCATTAGTAACATTCAAATGCGGAAACAATGTTACGGTTCCAGCGTGTAGCACACAATCGCAAGTTAACGCTGCCTGGACATCATTCTTATGTTCAACAACAGTTAGTGGAGGTATTAATGGAGTGTTAACAAATAATGCACCATCAAACCCACCATCAGCATGTGGAGGAAGTGTAAATGTAACATGGACATATACAGGAAGCTGTGGGCAAACACAATCTTGTACTAAAACATTTACCGTTACAAGTGGTGGCAGAGTTGATGTAACTGGCCCATCAAACGTTTCCTATAATGGATGTAATTTTACAAGCCAGTATGCGCTTAATTGTGCCTTTAATAATTGGTTAGCTCAATTTCAAACAGTAAGTTCAGGTTGTAGTTCATCTTCAAATTGTGGTACATCTTCTGGTGGAGCAACTGCTGTATTTAGTGGTGATCCAAGAGTAGCGCCTAGTTTATTTAATGGTGGATGTGTGAGAGTTACTTATAGTATTGCTGGAAGCTGTAATCAAGATGTTGTTAGTGCAACCTTTACAGTATCTAGACGTGTTAATTGTAATAATTGTACATCAAAAGGACCTGAAACTTCAATACCTTCTGATAATTTAGTTAAAGGAATGAGCGTAAAAGTTTATCCAAACCCATACACCGAAAGCTTTAAATTAGACCTTACAACTTCAAGTGAAGATAAAGTAGGAGTTGCTATCTATGATATGACTGGAAAATTAATTGAACAACGAGAAGTTAATTCAAGTGATATACAAAGTATTCAAATCGGAGATCGTTACCCAACAGGGGTTTATAATGTAATTGTAACTCAAGGAACTGAAGTTAAAACGCTTCGAGTTGTTAAGAGATAATTAAAGAGGATCAAATAACCCTTCAGATTTTTGAAGGGTTATGATCTTCTTGTTTAGATTAATTTCAAAAAATTTCAACACATCCTTTTAATTACATCTAAGTTCAGAAATTTTTAGGATTAAATAAAAATAATTTATATTATGAAAAAAAGAACTCTTATTAGTTTTATCCTAACAATAGTGTTAGGTATAAGTTCAGTATACGGTCAAGGTTGTTCAGGACAATTTAAAACATACACGCAAGGAGGTTATGGAACAGCTTGTAATGGAAACAATCCTGGTTGTTATACAAATGCAAATTTCGCTGGAGCTTTTCCAAATGGTTTAGTTATAGGATGTGGAAGCAATACACTCACCTTTACATCATCATTAGCAATTCAAAATTATTTACCAGCAGGAGGCGATTCAGCAATACTTACTTCAAGTGCTGTAAATCCAACTAATTCCAGAGGTGTTTTATCTTCTCAATTAATTGCACTTACGCTATCGGTTGGCTTTGATGCATATGATTCTAACTTTTCAGCAAGTAGCGCAAGTTTAGGTTCATTAACTATCAAAAATGGAGTTTTTGCAGGTATGAGTATTTCTAGTTTTTTACAATTAGCGAATAATATTATTGGAGGTTGTTCAAGCCAATATTCATTATCAGCAATTAATGAAGTGGCTACTGCTTTGAATGAAAATTTTGATAACGGTACTATAGATAATGGTTTTGTTAACTGTAACAGAGGTATTTCAATTCAAGTAAGAGTAGGAGTTAATCCCGATTTATGTGAAAGTGGAAATAATTTGCTAAATATTACAGTGACAGGAGGAGTACCAGGATATGTTTTTAAAATATACAAAGACAATGTCTTAACCTCTGTTATTAATTCTAATGAGCCTTACGTGTACTTGAGTAATTTAGGTTTAGGAAGTTTCTCAATTACGGTTACTGATAGTCAAGGAAATACGGCATCTGCCTCTTGGTAGCTTGCAAATATGGTTGTAAATTAAAGGGTAACTCTATTGAGTTACCTTTTTTTATGAAATGTTTTAGTGTTCTACTTTGTTTTTATTAATTGAAACAACAATACCTACCAATAACGATAAAGCTATAAAGCCAAGCGAAACTAATTCTGGAAATTTATAATAGTGTACAAGTAACATTTTAATACCAACAAAAGTTAAAATAGCAATTAAACTGTATTCTAAAAAACTAAATTTTTCTAACATATTGGCTAAAAAGAAATACATAGAACGAAGTCCAAGAATAGCAAAAATGTTGGAGCTAAACACTAAAAACGGGTCAGAGGTAATGGCTAATATCGCAGGAACACTATCCAACGCAAATAGCATATCCATTACTTCAATAACAATAAGCGCTACAAAAAGTGGTGTGGCCGCAGTTATATGTCTTCTTTTTACAAAAAAATGTTCCCCTTCAGCATGAGTAGTAACTGGAATAATTTTGCGCAGGTTTCTATAAACAAAGGATTTTTTTGGATTAAATTCTTTTTCTTCTCCTTTGAATAACATTTTGACTGCCGTGAAAATTAAAAATGCGCCAAATAGATAAGTCATCCAACTGAACTTATTTATTAATATCACGCCAAAGAAAATCATCAAGCCTCTAAATGCAATAGCTCCTAAAATTCCCCAAAACAAAACACGGTGTTGGTATTTTTGTGGAATTTTAAACGAAGCAAAAATCACGGCTATAATAAAAATATTGTCGATGCTTAAAGAAAGTTCAATTAAATAGCCTGTTATAAATTTTAGGGTTGCTACTGTTGGAGTTATGTTAGTTGGGTTATCTATGTAGCCGTTTGTATAAATCCATTTGACAACCAAGGAAAAAACAAATGAGAGTGAAACCCATATTGCTGTCCAAATTCCAGCTTCTTTTGGTTTAATTATATGTGGGTTTTTGTTAAAAACTCCTAAGTCAAGTGCCAGGAAAAGGAAAATTAAGGCCAGAAAGATGATCCAAACGAACATGATGTTTTATTTAATTGGTACAAATATAGTTGATTGACTTTTCAAATTATAATTATTAACAATTCCCATATTACTTTTTTTAAAATCTAAATATTATTAATAAGACAATTTTACCCCTAAAAAAATGGGGCATATTTATTTTAAAATAAAATTAATATTATATTTGCATCAAATTAATGGGGTATAACTTTTAAAAATAAATTTTTATGTCAACTTTACGTTTTCAAGCATTAAAAGATGCATCAGGTAGAAAACCTGTAAAATTTGAAGAAGCTGGAAAAAAATCAGCTCTTTTTGGTTCAAATGTGTTTAATGACAAAGCAATGAAGCAATATTTGACTTCAGATGCTTATAAAGGAGTAAAAGATGCGGTACAACATGGAACTAAAATTGACAGAAAATTAGCTGATTATATAGCAATGGGTATGAAAGAATGGGCTTTGTCGAAAGGCGTAACTCATTACACGCATTGGTTTCAACCCTTAACAGGAACAACTGCAGAAAAGCACGATGCATTCTTTGAAACGTCTTATGATGGTTCTGATCCAGTTGAAAAATTCGGTGGTGGACAATTAGTACAACAAGAACCAGATGCCTCTTCTTTTCCAAATGGTGGAATCAGAAATACATTTGAAGCTCGTGGATATACTGCTTGGGATCCAACTTCTCCAGCATTTATTTTTGGAACAACACTTTGTATTCCAACGGTTTTCATCTCATACACAGGTGAAGCATTAGATTATAAAACACCACTTTTACGTGCCTTGAATGCAGTGGATGAAGCGGCAACAGAAGTTTGTAAATATTTTGACAAAAACGTTAAAAAAGTAACTGCAACTTTAGGTTGGGAACAAGAATATTTCTTGGTTGATTCCTCTTTAGCCAATTCTCGTCCTGATTTAGTAATGACAGGTAGAACATTATTGGGTCATACTTCTGCCAAAGGACAACAATTGGATGACCATTATTTTGGTTCTATTCCTTCTCGTGCTTTGAACTATATGAGAGAATTGGAAGAAGAATGTATGTTGTTAGGAATTCCAGTAAAAACGCGTCATAATGAAGTTGCTCCAAATCAATTTGAGTTGGCTCCAATTTTTGAAGAAACTAATTTAGCGGTTGACCACAATTCATTGTTAATGGATGTGATGTCAAAAGTGGGTGAACGTCATGATTTTAAAGTCCTTTTTCACGAAAAACCTTTTAAAGGTGTAAATGGTTCTGGAAAACACAATAACTGGTCGATGGCTACAGATACTGGTGTGAATTTACTTTCGCCAGGAAAAACGCCTATGAGTAACTTACAATTCTTATCGTTTTTTATCAACACGATTAAAGCGGTAAATGAATATGAAGAATTACTTCGTGCAGCGATTGCAACTGCAAGTAATGACCATAGGCTAGGCGCAAATGAAGCGCCACCAGCAATTATTTCAGTTTTCATTGGAGAACAATTGACAAAAGTTTTGGCTGAATTAGAAGGCGTTTCTAAAGGGAAATTATCTCCTGAAGAAAAGACCGATTTGAAATTAAATGTTGTTGGAAAAATTCCAGACGTAATGTTGGATAATACCGATAGAAATAGAACTTCTCCTTTTGCTTTCACAGGAAATAAATTTGAATTTAGAGCAGTGGGTTCTTCTGCAAACTGTGCAAATGCAATGACTACGCTGAATTCTATCGTTGCAAAACAATTGAAAGAGTTCAAAAAAGAGGTGGATGCTTTAATCGAGAAAAACGATTTGAAAAAAGACGAAGCTATTTTCAATGTATTGAGAGAATACATCAAAGGCACAAAAAACATCCTTTTTGAAGGTGATGGCTATAGTGAAGCTTGGGAAAAAGAAGCTAAAAAACGCGGATTGAGTAATCACAAAACAACTCCAGCTGCTTTGAAAGCTAAAGTTTCTAAAAAAGCACTAGACTTATTCAAAGATTTGAACGTAATGAACCATGTAGAAGTGGAAGCACGTTACGAAATCGAATTGGAAGAATATACTAAGAAAATCCAAATAGAAGGAAGAGTTCTTGGCGATATTGCTCGTAATCACGTAATTCCAACAGCTATTCGTTATCAAAATACATTAATTGAAAACGTTCGTGGATTGAAAGAAATCTTCGGTAAAGATTTTGAGAAAATAGCCAAAGAGCAAATCTCCTTAATCAAAGAAATATCACATCATATCGAAGGCATTAATTCTAATGTAGAAGCCATGACAGAAGCTCGTAAAAAAGCAAATGCGCTAACCGATGCTCAAAAAATGGCTGAAGCCTATTGCGACAAAGTAAAACCCTACTTTGATGTCATCAGAGAACATTGTGATAAATTAGAGTTATTGGTTGATGACGAAATTTGGACGTTGACTAAATACAGAGAATTGTTGTTTACGAGATAGTTTTTCTAGAATATAGATAACAGATTTTAAAATAAAGACCAAACCTGCTTGATAAAAGCAGGTTTTTTTTGTTTTATAAATTGATTTTTAAATGTAAAAAGGTCTTGCGTTTATCCAGAATATGTTTTTATGCCCTGAAAGTGGCTTCGGATAACTACAAAGTATCTTCGTACAGCTACAAAGTATATTCGGATAATAAAAAAATATGTTTGGAATACTTATAAGTATTAAATAAAAATAAAAAAGTAATTAATAAAAATTAAAAAGTATCTTTATACAATAAAAAAGTGTTATTTAACATCATTAAAGTATAATTTTACTAAATTTGAACCCATAATTTACTATTTTTGTTGGAAATAAATTCCTTTGTAGCAATGAAAAAAAGCAAACACACCATCAATACAGGCGTCATCATCAAAAATTTGATGAAAGAATTGAATTTATCCAATTCCGAAATTCAAACAGCCATTGGCAGAAAAGGGAGTGCCATGTATAAATACTTTAGAAATGAAAGCATTCAAACCGATATATTGATTGATTTGTGCTATGCAATGAAATACAATATTTTTCAAGTAGTAGCCAATCAGTTGCCAGAAGAATTTAGAAATATCAATGTAGAAACTCAAAAAACAGCACAAGAACAACGCATTACCGACCTTGAAGAAGAAAACAAAATTCTGAAAGCGCAACTGGATATTATTATGAAGTTGAAAGGTTAGAAATGCAGGTGTATAAATAAAAAAAAATCTCGCTAATTGTATGATTTTTGAAATTTTAATTGGTTTCAGAAATTATCACTGTTGGTGTGGTATTTGTATTAAAAAGATGAGACGACCAAACTCTTACTTATAATTAAATTTGACTACTTTTGAGTTGTATTGTACTAAAATTATTTTAATGAACCTTAAAATTGTATCTCTATTTTTTTTACTTTCAATAGTTAAGGGATTTTCCCAAGAACGATTTGTAGTTTATTTTAATAATAACAAGTTTGAGCTAAATCCTTCGGAACAAGGTAAACTTGACAAATGGATTTCAGATAATAAAACGTCAAAAATTGTATCTATAACTGGTTCAACTGATGAGATTGGTTCATTAGGATATAATGATACACTGTCACAAAAACGGGTCAATTTTATTTATTCTAAAGTAATCGGGAAACTAAAAATACGCGAAGATTTTAAAACGATAAGTCTAGGTGAAAAAGGAGCGACTTCTGATAATAATGCAGAAAATAGAAAAGCTGTAATTCACTATTTATTGGAAAAAGATTTACATCTGGAAGAAGAAATTTTAGGTATCAAAAAGGAAATAAAAGAGGAACAACCTAAACCCGAAATAGTATATCCTGAGAAATTAGTATTTGAAAATCCAAACGGAACTAAATCAGAGTTCAAACTTGATAGGGCTTTTATGAAGAAAGTGGGTGAAGCAAAACCTGGTGAAAAACTAAAAATTGAAAACCTTAATTTCATCATCAATACTTTTGCTGTAGTAAATGAATCTCGAGGAAAAATGTATGAGCTGTTATTAGTTTTACAAAAAAATCCTCAAATGAAAATTGAAATTCACGGACATTTATGTTGTATGCCAGTGGATAGAACTGATTTGTCAACTCAACGCGCCAAAGCCATTTATAATTTTTTGATACAAAATGAAATCGATAAAAGCAGATTGTCCTACAAAGGTTTTGGAAGTACACAACCTATTTATCCGTTACCTGAAAAAGATGAAAAAGAGCGTGCCGCTAACCGAAGAGTTGAAATTTTAATTCTAGAAAATTAAAGATGCGGAACTATCTTTTGTGTTTGTTTTTTTTGTTTTCGGTTACTGTTTTCACTCAAAACAAGCTGGAAGTTTTTTTTGATTTTAATAAAGATGTTCCCAATGAATTATCTCAAAGCAAAATTAATCAGTGGGTTTTGGAGAATAAAAATGCTGAAATAATCCGAGTTCTAGGTTATTGTGATAGTGTTGATGATAGTGAGTATAATAAAGAATTGGCCATGCGAAGGGTAAACACAATGATTGCTTTTTTCAAAGACAATGCTATTAAAATTAATGACAAAGTAGAGTTGAAGTCATTTGGAAAAGATTTTAATTATTCCAAAAATCAAAGTGAAAATAGGAAAGTAGAAGTGTTTTACACAGTATTAGAAGTTAAAAATCCAAAGGACGCTTTAGTGGAAAGCGATTTTCAGTTCACTCAGCTTTCAACATTAGTGGCAGAAGAAAAATCAACATTAGCATCAAAATTTGACAAGGCAAAAAAAGGAGATTTGGTAAGGATAAATAATATCAGTTTTTATTTCAATTCCGAAAAAGTGATGGAGCAATCTGAACCGCTTTTGGAAGAGTTGTATCAAATTATGGTAGCTAATCCAAAGTTGAGAATAGAAATTCACGGACATATTTGTTGCAATCCAAATCCGAATGACACCAAGTTATCTTACCGAAGAGCGCTTGTTATTTTGAAATATTTGACAAAAAAAGGAATTCCAGTAAACAGAATGAATTTTAAAGGATATGGTAGCAACGACCCAATTTATCGTTTACCAGAAAGAAATGAAAAAGAACGCGCTGCAAATCGCAGAGTTGAAATTTTAATTGTTGCTAAACAATGGGACTAAAAATAACCATATTATTTTTTCTAATTTCCATCAAATCGATGGGACAAAAACAATTTGAAGTTTTCTTTGATTTCAATAAAGACTTTCCAAACCAAAGTTCCATTTTGGCTACAAACGAATGGATTGCTGCCAACAAGAATATTGAAATTGTCAAACTTTTAGGGTATTGTGATAGTGTAGATACTAAAAATTATAACAAAAAATTAGCTGAAAGACGTATAGAAAATGTTCGAGATTTATTGGAAAAAAGCGGATTGAAGTTTAGTAAAGACTTGGAAAAAATTGCTTTTGGAAAAGATTTCAAACAATCAAAAATTCAAGCAGAGAATAGAAAAGTAACCATTTTTTACATCGAAGAGCAATCAAAACCTATTGAAAGTGAGCTGACCAAACTTATTAGAAATTCCAAAGTTGGTGAAACCATAAAACTTCCTAATATTTATTTCTTTAATAATTCAGCCAGAATAGTGCCCAAATCACAATCAACATTGTATGACTTACTTTGTGCTATGGAAGAAAACAAGAAGTTGAAAATTGAAATACAAGGACATATTTGTTGCCAATTGGTAAGCGATATAAACGATGTTTCTACGGCAAGGGCTAAAGCTATTTATTCCTATTTGATAAGAAATAAAATCGATAGAAAGCGGATGACTTACAAAGGATATGGAACTTCAAGACCTATTCACAAAATTCCTGAAAGAAACGAAACCGAAGCAGATGAAAACCGTAGAGTTGAAATTTTAATCATTGAAAACTAAGTTCAAAAATCTACAATCTACTTTCTACAATCTACAATCTTTAGTTATCTTTGCCCAACACAACTAACTACTAAAAATGAGCTCTGATAACAGTCAACGCTACAACCTTCGCGGAGTTTCTGCATCCAAAGAAGACGTGCACAATGCCATCAAAAACATCGATAAAGGATTATTCCCTAAAGCTTTTTGCAAAATCGTTCCCGATTATTTGACCAATGATGATGAGTATTGCCTCATTATGCATGCTGATGGTGCAGGAACAAAATCGTCTTTGGCCTATATGTATTGGAAAGAAACTGGTGATTTATCGGTTTGGAAAGGCATTGCTCAAGATGCATTGATTATGAATATTGACGATTTATTATGTGTTGGTGCAACTGATAATATTCTACTTTCTTCGACGATTGGAAGAAATAAAAACCTTATTCCAGCTGAAGTGATTTCAGCCATTATCAATGGAACAGAAGAATTGATTGCCGAGTTGAAAACCTTTGGCGTTACCATTCATTCTACTGGTGGAGAAACTGCGGATGTGGGTGATTTAGTGCGAACCATAATTGTAGATTCCACTGTTACCGCTCGAATGAAACGCAGCAATGTGATTGATAATGCCAATATCAAAGCTGGCGATGTGATAGTAGGTTTAGCTTCTTTTGGTCAAGCCAAATATGAAAAAAGTTATAACGGCGGAATGGGAAGCAACGGACTAACTTCGGCACGGCATGATGTTTTTGCCAACTATTTAGCTACTAAATATCCTGAAAGTTTTGATTCTGCTGTGCCCAACGATTTGGTGTATTCTGGAAATGTGAAATTGACTGACGAAGTTGAAAATGCCCCAATTGACGCTGGAAAATTAGTTCTTTCTCCAACTCGAACGTATGCGCCAATTATCAAAACAATTCTTGATAAATATACATCAAAAGACATTCACGGAATGGTGCATTGTTCTGGCGGTGCACAAACAAAAGTTTTGCATTTTGTAGATAATGTTCACGTTATTAAGGATAATCTATTTCCAATTCCAACTTTGTTTAAATTGATACAAGAACAATCATCAACGGATTGGAAAGAAATGTACCAAGTATTCAATTGTGGGCATCGCATGGAATTATATGTTCCCAATGAAATTGCTAATGATATTATTGCAATCTCAAAATCTTTTGGTGTTGATGCTCAAATTGTAGGTAGAGTAGAAGCTAGTTCCAACAAAAAACTCACTATTGAAAGTGAGTTTGGTACATTTGAATATTAATTAAAATTTTTTCTCAATTCGATTATCGTTTGATTTGGTCCATCAAGATTGACAAAACCTCTTCGTGGTCGGTCTAAGTCATAGGTGAACAATATCACTAATGAAACTAACATACAAAATCCAGTTTGCACTAACCAATCGATTTTACCTTTTCGACCTTCGGAATAGCCACTATAAAAGGCACTAATCAAAGCGAGTAGAAACAGCATGATTAAAATGCTTTCAGGTACTTTTGCTTTTTCTCCGGCAAGACGTGTTGTAGTAACATCAATCATGGTGTTCAAAGCAGGAATCATTTGTTGTGTGGCAGCAAGATTAGCTGGATCTTTGGATAAGTCGCTTGCTCGTTTCCATAATCTTGCAGAAATTGCTTGTGATAAACTATCGGCTTTTAAAATCCCTTTTACATTTGGTCCAACTTCATAATATTGAATTCTAGCTTCAACATAGTCTTTGAAATCTTTTAGGAATAAGGCTTTTTCATTATCGGGATACAAATCGCTTCGCAAAATGGCTGTTCCAATATCGTTTGCTTCTTCCACTACAATGGTTCTCCTTGAATCATAACGACTACCACTCATACCAAACGTAAAGGCCAGTAAAAAAAACAACAAGGCAATAAGCCCAGAAGTTTCAGTTAAATTCTTTTCAGAATGTTTGTTTATTCGAATTTTGTCCCCAATCATTTTCCCTATAAAAGTTAAAATAATCATCAAAATAAATAGGACTAGCGAGATTTGCCACGATTCAACTTGGATGAGAATATCGTTTTGCATGTTTTATATTGTTTTCTTTTATAGGTTATCGTAATTGATAATTTTGTTAAAAATCTAAAATATTTGTAAATACAAGTAAATATAATAAAACTTATCTAAATTTTTAAAAACTTTGCGACCTTTACAAAACAATAAATTTAAGTAATAATTTAAATTATAATTCCCAAACACTATGAAAATAAACCCCAAAAACGGTGTAGATCAATTGCTTTTTGGCATGAAACAATCCCATGTAGAGGCTATTTATGGCAAACCAAATAAGCAGTTTAAAGACGATGACGGCAATTGTATTTATTTGTATTATAACGAAAAGTTACGATTAACTTTTTATGAAGATGAAGAATTTCGTTTGGGCTATATTATTATATCCAATCCTGAAGCGACACTTTTGGATAAAAAAGTCATTGGGAAAAATGTTGAAGAGTTAATAAACGAATTGCCTTTTAAATCATGGGAACAAGAAGATTTTGACAGCACCGAAAATCACTTTAACGAGAGTAATTGGATAATCCTACAGTCGGAATTTGGAGTAATTATAAGAATAGAAATTGGCGCTATCATCAAAGATAACGATGAATTTGATTGGAAGTTTTAGATTTATGATTTAAGGATGATGATTTATGATTGCAGATTTTATGTTCTTAAATAAACGTTCGTTAAACTTTTATCTTCTATCAAATGATTTCTGCGCTCAAACCTGCTTCCAATAGTTGAGTACATTGTGGCTTTAACTCATCAAAACTTCCAGTTTTTACAGTACATTGGCCTTTATAATGAACTAGAATAGCACATTGTTCTGCTTGTTCTGAGGTATGTTTGCATACACGAATTAAAGTGTCAATCACATGGTCAAACGTATTGACATCGTCATTATACAATACTATTTCGTTATTAACATTAATCTGTTCTTCAACTAAAACGTCTTCTTGAATTTTTTCTATAGTGCTCATTTTCATTAGTTTTACTTATTGTAAAATTTCAGTAGCTAATTTACATATTTCAAAGAAACCCAATTATTTCTTTCGAATTTTTTAACAAAAGTTAACCCTTTTTCGGTACAAGAAGCATCTATAAAAGGAATGTCTTCATGGTAAAATCCACTTAATAATAGAATACCATTTTTGTTCAAACAATCAACATAGTGTTGCATGTCATTCAACAAAATATTGCGATTGATATTGGCAATAATTAAGTCGTATTTTTTGCCTTTCAGTAAAGCTGCATCTCCTTCATAAACAGAAATTTGATTACAATTGTTGCGTTCCGCATTTTCTACGGAGTTTAAATAACACCAGTTATCAATGTCAATAGCATCTATGGGTTTTGCACCTTTCATTTCGGCAAGGATGGCAAGGATTGCAGTACCACAACCCATATCGAGTGTTTTTAAATTTTCAACATCAGTTTCCAATAGATGTTGTATCATCATGTGTGTAGTTTCATGATGACCTGTTCCAAAACTCATTTTTGGTTCGATAATGATATCAAATTCTGCATTAGTTTTGGGATGAAATGGTGCGCGAACATGGCATTTTCCATCCACATCAATAGGTTCGAAGTTTTTTTCCCATTCTTCATTCCAGTTCACTTGATCTATCTCTTCAACGGTGTAAGAAATAGTAAATTCGGGTGAAGTTAAAAGATAAATATCGTTCAGAATATCTTCGGTCCAAAGGTCTTTTTGAATGTACGCACTAAAACCATTATCGGTTTCAATAAAACTTTCAAACGGTTTTTCACCCAGCTCAGCAATAAGGATTTCTGAACCTAGTTCTTTGGGTTCAACCGAAAAATGGTACCCTAAATAAATATTTGACATCGATTATTTTTTTTGCAAAGGTAATAATCGAAAGACTTACTATAAAGTGTTTTGCAAAAAGAAATTTAATCTGATTTTACAATTGCTTTCAAACTTGCATTAGGCAAATCATCTGGTGCCACATTAAAAATCATTAATTTTCGGTATCGTTTACTGTCTGCATCATAAAGATAGGTGATGGTATTATCTTTAGGATTATAAGTAAGTTTAGCTCTTATAAATTTAGATTGTATTGACCACGAACCTTCATTATCACTGTCTTTTGAATAATTATAAATTGAGCCATGGTGCAATCTGCTTTGCCCATTGTCAATCATTGATATAATTATATAACCATTAGTTTTTGAACCGATTTCTCGAATATCAATCACTGAATTTTCATATTCTGTTTCCTGTAGTTCATATTTATCATGATCACTATTCCAGATGTAGTATTTTCTAGAATCGGATTGGAAACGTTTTTGGATATCAATTTGTGATTGCGCATTCAAACTGAATAGGCAAAAGAGTAGAAAGAGGATTTTTGTTTTCATTTGATTTGCTTGACATTTATTGGGGTTAAAAATATTAATTAAATTCGATTAAAAGCAAATAAAATCGATAAAATGCATTAAATTGATTTTTTTAATAAAAAAAACCTTTCATATATGAAAGGTTTTTAAATTGAATTATATTTTTTTTCTTAAATAGACTTTACGATTGCGGCAAAATCTTCAGCTTTAAGTGCAGCACCACCAATCAAACCACCATCAACATCTGGTTTTGAGAAAATCTCTTTTGCATTATCAGGTTTTACACTGCCACCATATAAAATAGAAACATCTTCGGCTACATCACTTCCAAATCTTTTTCGGATGGTTTCTCTAATAAATTCATGCATTTCTTGTGCTTGTTCTGGAGACGCAGTTTCACCTGTTCCAATAGCCCAAACAGGTTCGTATGCCAAGACTATTTGTTCCCAATCTTTATTTTCTAGATGAAATAAACCATCTCGCAATTGATTTTCTACTACATTAAAATGTTGTTTGTTTTGTCTGTCTTTTAATTCTTCGCCAAAGCAAAATATAACAGTCATATCATGTTTTAAAGCTGTAGTAACTTTTTGAGCTAAAATGGCATCAGTTTCATGAAAATAGGCGCGACGCTCTGAATGTCCTAGGATTACAATATTCACACCAATGCTTTTCAACATATCTGCCGAAATTTCACCAGTAAAAGCACCACTTTCATTTTGATGCATATTTTGTGCTGCAACACCAATGTTTGTAAATTCTAAATGATCAACAGCCGATGAAAGGTTTACAAATGTTGGCGCAACAATAATCTGTGCCTCGATATCGTTTGGTAATTTATCAATTAATTCATTTAATAAATCTTCTGTTTCTTCAGCATTTTTATGCATTTTCCAATTTCCAGCAACAATCTTTTGTCTCATTATTCTAATTTTTTTAAAGTCTCATTAATTTGTTCAAAATCTGTTTCAATAGCGCGATAGGTAATGATTTTACCATTTTTATCCAAAATAATATATCGAGGAATCCAGTCTAAATCTATTGATTTTCCAAATTCTCCTTTCATCATTTTTTCATCATTTACCCAATATTGATCTCCTTTTAGTTCGTGTTTTTCAATTCCGGCTTGCCATTTGTCAAAAGCTTTATCCATAGAAATAAAAATGTAGTCAACCGTTGGGTTATTGGCTTGCATTTCTTTCACTTTTGGCATAGCTTTTACACAATCACTACACCATGAAGCCCAAACTTCAATTACAGTTACTTTTCCTTTGTGTTTTTTTAATACTTCTTTAAATGTAATTTCAGTATTTTCTAAAGTAGTCATTTTTTTGGTCAAGCTTTCTTTTGAAAACTCTTTTTTTTGTGCATTAGAACATGCAAAACTAGTGATAGCAACAATCATACATAGGTATATTTTTTTCATTTTTATTTGAATTCAATTATTAAAATTAGGTTTTTTGATTTTTAGCAGAGTCTTTTAAATAAAATAATCTGTGATTTTTTCTTCTTCGTTGGCGTCTTTCCTTTTTCTTTTTGCTATCATACATATATTTTAAAATCAAAATAACACCAAGAACCGATAAAAAAGTTAATGCACTACCAACCAAAATATATATAGTATTGCCTAATGGTGGATCTTCCATTGTAGATATATGATTGAGTATAAAATATCCTATGATAAAAACAACTACACAGAATCCTATTCCTATAAGTCCTCTATGGTATAAACTTTTAGACATTATATATTTTAGCATAATAAACAGATTTTGTAATAAATAAATGTAGTGAAAAAAATTATTTTTTCAGTTCAGAATAGGATTTATTTATCAATTTTTGAAAATCTTTGACATCAAATTTATTGGCATTTATGCCATCATAATATTTAAGTTCATTTCCATTCCAAAGATATTTTATGCCTGGTGTATCTCTTTTTGATCCAAGCACATTCCAAAAAGGAATAACTTCAATTATTTTATAAGGATATTCAGCTCCAGCTTCTTTAAAAAAAGCAGGAATTAAGTCGGCTTCTTCATTCATAAAAATGATTGAAATTTCAGGAAAGTCTTTAGTTGTTTTTCTTAATTCGGTCAATTCTTTTGCGGCTACGCGACAGTGGTCACAACCAGGAACGAAGAAACAAAGTGTTTTTCTACCTTTATCAATAGATGAAAAATATTGAGCATAGCCTGATTTCTTTTTTTCTGGTTCATTACTTTCAACTTTCACAACTTCTTTGGTAGCAGAAACTTTTTTTATAGTATCAGTAACTTTAATAGCGGTTGATGTATCAATAGTTGTTACTGGCACAGTATCTGTTATAGTTTCTTCTGGAGTTGAAACAGTAAATTTGCTTTCTATAGGTTGTATTGGAGCAATCATAAATAACAATAAAATAGAGGCAAAAGTTACTGTAGTTAATACCCAAAAGTTATCTTTTCTTTCGGAAGTTTTTTGCATAATTATGAATAACCAACCCAATAAAATCATGGCTATAACATTTTTAATAATAGCTTCAATAGGTGTCATTGGCAGTAAACTTCCAAAGCAACCACAATTTCCAGCATTACCACCATTTTGAATGGTTTCAATAGTTAAATGGGTTGTAAAAACTGCCAATAGTAGAATGGTAGCAGGAATTACTAAACTTCTCAAGAAGTTTTTTTGTAATAGCAATAATCCTAAAGCTAATTCTATCCCTATGAGAATTCTAGAAAAATAAGGAGCAAAACTCTCCGAAAATCCCATTGGATAAAGTTGCTTTACTTCAAAGGTTGAAATGGCAAAATAGGGTGAAGGATACAATTTGGCGACAGCCGAAAGTAGAAATAAAAAGGAAATTAAAATTCGAATTCCCCAAGTAATATTGTTTTTTGAAACACTCATAATGTTAAATTTTTATTGTCCAAATTTCATTAAAATTAATGCAAAAACAGCATAGTTTATCATATCTTGATAATTAGCATCAATTCCTTCTGAAACTAAAGTTTTTCCCTTATTGTCTTCTATTTGCTTTACACGAAGCAATTTTTGTAAAATCAAATCAGTTAAGGAACTAACACGCATGTCGCGCCAAGCTTCGCCATAATCATGATTTTTATCTTCCATCAATGATTTTGTTAAAGCTACTTTTTCGTCATATAATTCCATGGCTTTATTTATCTCCAAATCGGGTTGTTCTACAACTCCTAAATCCAATTGAATTAAAGCCATGATGGAATAGTTGATAATTCCAATAAATTCTCCCGTTTCATCTTCATCTACTTTACGAATTTCGTTTTGTTGTAAACTTCTAATACGTTGTGCTTTTATAAAGATTTGATCGGTCAACGAAGGTAGTCTCAAGATTCTCCAAGCACTTCCGTAGTCTTTCATTTTGTTGCTATACAGTTGTCGACAAATCGCGATAACCTTGTCATATTCTTGAGAAGTATTACTCATTTCAGTGTATATTTGTATCAAATTTTTTTGCTACGTACTGTTCTACCAAAACGCCGCGTGTCAAAAGTAAAGAATAAAGATTGAAGTACAAAGTACAAAATCTTATAACTCAATTAAGAATAAAAATGACCATCAATTGTCTCGGAAATCTGGTTGATTTGTCTTCGCCTAAAGTTATGGGGATATTAAATGTTACGCCCAATTCTTTTTATGATGGTGGCAAATATTCCGATGAAAATAGCATTCTTTTACAAGTAGAGAAAATGCTTTTGGAAGGTGCTACTTTTATTGATATCGGAGCTTATTCAAGTAAACCTAATGCAGAATTCGTTTCTGAAGAACAAGAAATTAACCGATTGCTTCCTATCATTGAATTGGTTTTGAAAAATTTTCCCGAAACCTTAATTTCTATAGATACTTTTCGTGCTAATGTTGCCAAAAGTGCTATTAATAGTGGTGCATGCATTATAAATGATATTTCGGCTGGTAGTTTGGACAAAAAAATGATGCAAACGGTAGCTGACCTTCAAGTGCCCTATATTATGATGCACATGAAAGGCAATCCACAAACGATGCAAACTCTAACACAGTATGAAAATATAGTCAAAGAAATGTTGTTTTATTTTTCCGAAAAAGTAGCAAAAGCGAGAAGTTTTGGAATAAATGATATAATTATCGATCCAGGATTTGGCTTTGCTAAAACATTGGAACAAAATTTTGAGGTTATGAGTAATTTAGAGTTATTTCAAATGCTCGAATTGCCAATATTGGTTGGTGTTTCCAGAAAATCAATGATATATAAAACCTTGGAAACTAAAGCTGAATTGGCATTAAATGGCACATCAGTTTTGAATACAATAGCGCTGCAAAAAGGTGCTAATATTCTAAGAGTTCATGATGTAAAAGAAGCTGTAGAATGTATAAAATTAGTATCACAATTATGAAAAAAATCTTCCTACTAGGATTTTGTTGTTTTTTGTTTGCTTGCCAAGATAAAGAAGTATTATTGCCAATGGCAGCTGAAACTGTTGTTGCAGATGTGAAAGATCATTCGCCGGTTTATTTATTTTTCAAAATTCAAGGAGAAGATACGCTTGTGGATGTAAATAGAAAAAGCACGATTAGTTCAACCAATTGGTTGTTCAATGTTGATAAAAGGTTGCCGTTGCGAAAGGTAATTTTGGAGGTAAAAAAATTACAATCAAAAAAAGAAGGAAGTATGCATAAAAGCGAAACTTCTGAAAATTATTTTACTTATAATGATACCGTAAAGAAAACTATGGCTTTTTTCCCTTTTACGAAAGTCAAATACAAATTAGAAAATCCCAATTCTTTTAATATTTATATGAATAAATATGGCTTGGTTAGAGTTGGGAATGACATTTTTTCTAAAAATGAGTTACAAGGATTTTTAGATACTTTGTCAAACAGTAGGAGCATGAAAGTTTGTTTTGCTTACGATAAACAGATGTCTTTTGGGAGATATATCGAAACAAAATTTTTTGTAAAAAAGTTATTGACCAAAAAAGGAATAACTATTAATTACAATTTGGATTATATTTATTGATGATGGTAGGGTTCATTTTTTAAAATAGTAAACCCACGATACAATTGTTCAATAAAAAATAACCGTACCATTTGGTGTGAAAAAGTCATCTCGGAGAGTGAAACTTTTCCTTGTGCTTTTTTATAAATCTCTTCGCTAAAACCATAAGGTCCACCAATTACAAAAACTAATGTTTTCACACCAGAATTCATCTTTTTTTGCAAATAATCGGAAAATCCTATACTTGAAAATGTGGTGCCGTTTTCGTCTAATAAAATCAATTGGTCGGTTGGAGCAAGTTTTGATAAAATCAATTCGCCTTCTTTTTCTTTCTGCTGACTTTCCGAAAGATTTTTTACGTTTTTAATATCGGGAATAATCTCTAAATCAAACTTGATATAGAAAGACAAACGTTTTGTATAATCGTCAATCAGCGTTTGTAATGATTTATTGTCGGTTTTGCCAATAGCAATAAGCTTAATATTCATAGAAATTACTCCTGTTGCTTGGTTTTATAGGCTTCCACAATTTCTCTTATTAGCAGTCCAAATAAAATTCCCATAGCAAAAATGGATAAAAATTGTACGGTTCTAATATTTTCATTTCCATCCATTCTATTAAAATTCAATACTGAAAATAAAAATAAAAGGGCTAAAAAAATTCTTCTTCTTCTACTTTTTGGTTCCATGGTTTAAGTTTTAAGTGTTATTAAATTATTTATTCCAAATCTTCCATGCTTTTTCTGCTTGAAGTACTAACATGTCATAACCATTTTTTGTAACGGCACCTTTTTTCTTTGCTTTTTTCAAAAATTGTGTTTCCTCTGGATTGTATATTAAATCAAAGGCGATGTGTTTATCGGTGAAGAAATTATAGGGAATTGGTGGGAATTCTTCAATGTTTGGACTTGTTCCTAAAGGTGTACAATTGATGAAAATATGGTAATTGTCAAAGGTTGTAACATTAATTCGATCATAATCAATCATGCCAGCTTTTTCTTCACGAGTTACAAAGGTGTATAGAATTTCGAGTTGGTCTAGTGCAAAGGCGACTGCTTTTGCAGCACCACCAGTTCCCAGAATTAGTGCTTTTTTGTGATGTGGTTGTAATAATGGTTTTAAAGATTTCATAAATCCGTAATAGTCAGAATTATAACCTTTAAGTTTCCCTTTTTTGGTGAAACGAATAACATTTACGGCGCCAATTTGAGCTGCGTTTTTAGATAATTTATTTAAATAAGGAATTACAGCTTCTTTATAAGGAATAGTAACGTTTAATCCTTTTAAGTTAGGATTATTGGCAATTAAATTGGGAAATTCTTCGATTGTTTGAATGTCAAAATTTTCATAAGAACATTCAACAAGATTTCCTAAAGCAAATTTTTCACTAAAATATTTTTTAGAAAAGGAATAGGAAATATTTTTTCCGATGAGACCATAAAGTCTTTGGTTATTGTCCATTTATAGTTAAAAATAATGGAATCATGCATCTTACTTTTTGTCCGTCTTTTTCACCTGGTTTCCATTTGGGAGAATGTTTTAATACTTTTAAAATTTCTTTATCTGTTTCATCATCTATTCCTTTTAAAACTTTAATTTTGGATAAGCTCCCATTCTTCTCAATAATAAAGCAAACTACTATTTCTCCTTTTATGTTTTTTGGGTTTTCTAAAACAATATTAATATGGGCTTTAAACGTTTCAACTCCGCCAGGATATTCAGGTTTAACTTTTAGACTAGTTTCAGCATATACTGTGGTGTCTTCTGTTTTCTTAAATAATTCAATATTTTCCGAAGTTACTTTGTTAACTTTTTGAATATTTTTATTACTTTTTACTTTTGATAGTTTAGGGTAACTTATAGTTTTTGAATTGGAAACAATAGCTTGTACTTGTGCTACTACTAAAAGTATTAAACAAGAAAATAGAATTTTCTTTTTCATATTATTTTTTGTGTTTTGCAATATAGTCTTGAACAGATTGTCTTTCCCAAACCATTGGAAATAATGATGAAAGCATAGTGTTGTGTTTAAAATTTAATCGCAAACCATTACTCAAATGAAAGTTTCCTTTTTCCTCCTCATTAAGCATTAAATGCAATCCAGCCAAACGATATTCGATTTCATATTCTTCAGGAAAATATTCTGCAGCTTGAACCAAAGTTAGAATAGCATTATTATATTCACCCATTTCTCTCATCATATCTACCCAAAACAACCAAGTATCTAATTGATAATCGCCGTGTTCAACCGCTTTTCTATAGCCAAACTCCGCTTCTTCAAAATTATCCATCGCTTTATTGATGGTAGCAAATCGTTTCCAATATAAACGGTTTTGATCATCTATGGCTAACGCTTTGTTTACATAATAGAGTCCTTTTTGATAATTTTTTTGGCGAACATAATAATCAGTAATAGCTATCCAACCTTTGTCTAAAAGCGGATCTTCATGAACTGTTTTATTAAAATATTTTAGAGCTTCTGCTTTGTGCCCTAATTTTTCATGACATTTCCCAATGCGAAGTAGTGCATAAGAAGTTGGATCATCTAATTCTATTGTTCGGTTGTAGCTTTCAATCGCTTCTTCATATCGTTTCAATCTTTCCAAAGCTTTACCTTTTTCCATGAAAGCGCCAATGAATTCATCATCGATATAGGTGGCAAATTCAAAAGCTCGAACGGCATTTTCATAATCTTTCACACCATAATAAAGTCTGCCAGATTGATGCCATGCAATTTCGCTATATGGATTTCTATCTATATAGGTTTTTAGATATTCAATGGCTTCTAGATTTTGGTCTAAAAATTCAAAACAATACACTACATTATATAATGCCGATTGGTCTTCAAAATCTTCTTCCAAACATTTAATGAAATTCTCTTTTGCCAATTCTAAATTGTCCATAAAAAGATATTCCATACCAATTAAGTTATACACATCAGCAAAATCTTCAGTGTACTTCAGCGCTGTTTTTAAAAACTCTACTGCTTTGTCATGTTGGTCTCTTTTGGAATAAATATTGGCTTTTTGGATAAATATTTCTTCGTTAGTAGGTTCAATAGCAAATAGCTCATTCAATAATTTTTCTGCTTGATCCAACTTGTCATCATAAACCAACATTTCTACTTGAACCAATTTTAATCCTGTAGATTTTGGGTGCTGTTCTAATCCCAACTTTAGCGCTTTTTTTGCCAAAGTGGCTTTGCCCATATCGAGGTAATGCAGAATGATTTCCTCAAATTCCTCCGAGTCAAAAAAGAATACTTTGTTGGTTTTCAACATGGATTCGAATTTCGATAAGGATAAGTTGTAATCTTCTTCGTCGTGATCCAAGTGCATAATAGTAGGTTTTAAAATTATCCTTAATAAAAGTAGATAATCAGTGTGCTTTTTTTAGTGAATTGCAATTATTGTTGTAAACAATTTAATTAACAATTGATTTGTGATTGATGAGTAACGATTTTTGATTTTAGAAGTAAAAAAATCTGCAATCTTAATTCGTTAATCTTAACTCTTCATTCATAACTTCATTCATCGCCTCTATAATTATAGCGCAACCTTCTCTGATTTCATCTTCAGATATAGTTAATGGAGGAGTAATTCTGATAGCGCAACCTTCGAATAATAACCAGAATAAAATCAACCCTTTATCTTGGCATTTAAAAATTACTTTATTGGTAATTTCAGGATTTTTTGTCATCGCCGCTAGCATTAATCCTTTTCCTCTAACTTCTTCTATCAAAGGATGTACCAAAAGCTCTCGAAATAATTTTTCTTTAGTTAAGGATTGATTAGCGTAATCTTTTTCTAATATTTCTTCTAAAGTAGCTAAACAAGCTGCAGCTATGACAGGATGTCCGCCAAAAGTAGTAATGTGTCCTAGTTTTGGATCATGGCTTAATAAATCCATGTATTTATCATTGGCTATAAATCCGCCAACAGGCATTCCGCCAGCCATTCCTTTTCCAATAATTACAACATCAGGAACCACATTGTAGTTTTCAAAGCCAAATAGTTTTCCGGTTCTGCCAAAACCTGGTTGGATTTCGTCAATAATCATTAATGCTCCAACGTCGGAACAACGTTTTTTAACTTTGGCTAAGAAATCATTTTGAGGTTCGATAAAACCTGCGCCACCTTGAATACTTTCCAAAATTATTCCAGCAGTTTTAGTGGTTATTTTTTGAATATCTTCTTCGTTATTGAACGTAATAAAATCTACATCGGGAATTAAAGGACGAAAAATTTGTTTGCGTTCTTCAAATCCCATCACACTCATCGAACCCATGGTATTGCCATGATAAGCATTGTGACAGGAAATCAACTGACTTCTGCCAGTAACTCTGCGAACTAATTTTAATGCTCCTTCGCAAGCTTCGGTTCCAGAATTTACTAGATATACTTTGTTTAAACTTGGATGTAAATTTTCTACTAATAATTTACAATACGCAACCGCAGGATGTTGTGTATATTCGCCATACACCATAACGTGTGAATATTTGTCTAATTGATTTTTGATGGCTTGATTAACTCTAGGATGTTGATGTCCCAAACTACATGCCGAAACACCAGCCACAAAATCTAAATATTTTTTACTATCGCAACTATATATATATGAACCTAAGGCATAAAAAACACTCATCCCAAGTGGATAAGGCGATGTTTGTGCTTGGTATTTTAGGAAATCTTCTTTCATTATGACGAACTTTTAGACAATCGTATTATTCGTTTTTTTGGTAATTCGTTACCGTATTACAATTTGAACACCAATTGAATTGTTCCTCCTGGCTTCTCAAAAAGGTTTTAGTTACTTCGTTGCAATTTTCACAAAGTTCCTCGTCGCTGTCGTCTTCAAATATTTGTAGCGGACAAGCATTACAACTCCAAACCGTTATATTAGGTAATACATCACTTTCATGCCATGTGAAAGCATCTTTTTTACACTTAGGGCAAATTTGTGTTACCATTACTTGACCATTGGTTTAGAATTAGCTTCTTTACTTTTTACTTTTGGTTTTGTGTTTTTTTTATCGTAGTTCAACGTTGCTGCACTGGGTTCTAATGGTTTATTCTCTTTAGCCATTTCTACTTTTTTTTCGGCCTGAATTTTGGCATCGAGTTCATTTTCTTCTGGAGGAAAAATATCTTCTTTGGTTTTTATTCGTTCATCACCACGCCAAATGAAGCCACGCAATTTCCGAGCATTTTCGGGTAAATCTTTTTCGGGATAAATATCACCATCAATTTGATTGAAATTTGTTATGGTTTCAATAGTATTTTTATCCAAAATCATGTTGATTTTACTACTCACACTTTTATTAATTCCTATCAATTCTTGATTGTCATTTCGCATGTAATAAATGACTTCGGTGTTTTTGACGATATCCACTTCTCTTAATTTGTTATCTTCAAATTTCCCATACAGATTTTGTCCTTTCACCTGATTGTATCCAGTGCTTAGTGTATCTTTTGAAATAATAAAAGCATTGTTTAACACCTTGAGCGAGTCTAGTTTTTCTGTTTGTTTGTTTCCAATGAGATGCATGATATCACCTGTCATTTGGTTTTCGTAATTCCACAGAATTGGATTTTTTATCAGTTTGGTCAAACCTGTTTTTTGGTCGGAATGGATGGAATCACATTTTCCGCTCATATCTGTTTTGTAGAAACGAACATTATTAAATGCTCTCACGATTCGTTCACCTGGTTTGCCAGTAATCAACATTTTTTTACCATGAATATACATAGAGTCTTTGTCAACTAATGTTATCGCTACAGCTCTTTTGGTAATCATCATCGAGTCTTTTTCGGTTTTCAGATTTCGAAAAATTTCCGCGTAATGTCCTTTTATGATACCTTTGTTAATCGTGTCGGTGATTTTTACGTTGTTGGTTGCAGAGGCATATTCTCGGTTTCGATCATAATATAAACTGTCACCTTCAATGCGTCGGTCTTTGTATTTGATATAGGAGTTTTTTTTGAAATAAGCGAAATTCTTCTTAGTATCATAAAATCCTTTTTCGGTATAAATGAAATTTTCTTTGCTTGTAATGGTTGATGGACCAAACAAATAAGAGTGACCAGAATTGGTATAATAATCTAAATGATTAGACTTAATGGTGTATTTAGGATTGGTAATAGAAACGGCTGTCAAGAACTTAAACTTTTTTTCATTAGCATAATATTTTCCTGATTTACTTCTCAGTATATTATCTTTATTCGTTATAATCCCAAGAGAATTGTAATAAGCTTCTTGAGTATTTCTATCAAAATTAATGGTATCAGTTACTAAGGTCGATTCGGGCGAACGCATAATTACATTACCTGTTGCATACGCTTTCTTTACTTCACCACTATATTCGGCATATTTACTGTTCAAGAAAAGTGTATCACCTTGAACCATTTGTACTTCACCAAAAGCTTTTAAATAATTTTCTTTTTCAAAAAAATAAGCTTTGTTACAAGTGAATAAAACGCCTTCATGTCTTATTCTGACATTGCCACGCAAGAGCAAAGCATCGGGAATTTCATCTTGATTTCTATCTGCAAAATCGGAGTATTCTACGTTTATTTTGGATGATTTTTGTGCTTGAAGATTTGTCAAGACAAAAAGCAATAATCCGATGGAAAAAAGTAACTTTTTCAAGTGTTTTGATTTAACTTCGTTCAGTTCGACCTTATGGTCTCGAGTTTGCAAATTTATGAAATTAGAGACAATCATTTTCTTTATTAAGAATTATTTATGTTACTCGTTATTTCAATCAAATCTTTATATTTGTGTCTATGTCTTGTCGCTAAAATTGATAAGTATAAATGATATGAAAAAATTAGTTTTATTAGTATTGGCTTTGTGTTGTGCTGTGAGTATAACTTTTGCCCAAAAAAAATCAAAAACCCCTATGAAGAATAAAACCGAGGTTGTTGTGCAACCCAAAAAAGCAGTAGTCTATCAAGTTTTTACAAGATTGTTTGGGAACAAAAACACGACCAACAAACCTTGGGGAACAATTGAAGAAAACGGTGTTGGGAAGTTCAACGATTTTACAGATAAAGCACTTCAGGAAATCAAGAAACTGGGAGTAACCCATATTTGGTATACTGGAGTTCCGCATCATGGCGTTATTAGAGATTATACAAAATATGGCATTTCCAATGATGATCCCGATGTGGTGAAAGGTCGTGCAGGTTCACCTTATGCTGTAAAGGATTATTATAATGTCAATCCTGATTTAGCCGTAAATCCAGCCAAAAGATTGGAAGAGTTTGAAGCCTTGATTGCCCGTTCGCATAAGAATGGTTTGAAAGTTATTATTGATATTGTTCCCAATCATATTGCTAGAAATTATAATAGTTTGAGCAATCCTAAAGGTGTGAAAGACTTTGGTGCTGATGATGATACTTCGGTAGA
Organism: Flavobacterium sp. RSB2_4_14; assembly: GCF_051547085.1. Classification (NCBI taxonomy): domain Bacteria; kingdom Pseudomonadati; phylum Bacteroidota; class Flavobacteriia; order Flavobacteriales; family Flavobacteriaceae; genus Flavobacterium; species Flavobacterium sp. RSB2_4_14. The sequence goes on along the minus strand of NZ_JBPTTL010000009.1, from coordinate 82,350 downwards.
ATATGCTCGCAACAACAACTTTTATTACATTCCAGGTAAAGCATTTGAAGTGCCAACATCAGACAATTATAAACCTCTTGGTGGTGAAAAAAATCCGTTGATTGATGGTAAGTTCACAGAATTTCCAGCCAAATGGACCGGAAATGGATCACGCGCAGCCAAACCCGATATCAACGATTGGTATGAAACCGTGAAAGTAAACTACGGTATCAAACCTGATGGTTCCAAAGATTTCCCTGAATTGCCAGCTGGCTATGATAACAAAGATTACAAAGCGCATTTTGCTTATTGGCAAGACAAAGATGTTCCTAATTCTTGGAAAAAATTTAAAGATATTGCTTTGTATTGGACAGCTAAAGGTGTAGATGGTTTCCGATATGACATGGCCGAAATGGTGCCTTACGAATTTTGGAGTTACATGAATTCAGCTATCAAGATGAAAAATCCCAATGCTTTTTTACTAGCTGAAGTTTATAATCCGAAGGAATATAGAAATTACATTAAGCTTGGTAAAATGGATTATTTGTATGATAAAGTGGAAACTTACGACCATTTAAAAGCCGTAATTCAAGGAAATGCAATGCCTGATCCACTTTCGGAAATACAACAAGGCATGATGGATATTGAGCATAACATGTTACACTTTTTGGATAATCATGATGAACAACGATTAGCAAGCCCTGAATTTGCTGGATCACCTGAAAAAGGAAAGCCCTTGATGGTAGTTTCGGCAACAATAAGTTCTTCACCAACGATGATTTATTTTGGACAAGAAGTAGGTGAAGCAGGTAATGAAAATGGCGGTTTTGGAAATCGGTCACGGACTTCAATTTTTGATTATGTTGGTGTTCCAAGTCATCAACGTTGGATGAATGAAGGCAAGTTTGACGGTGGACAATTAACGCCAAAAGAAAAAGACTTACGCGATTTTTATTCTCGTTTGCTCAATTTCACTCTGAAAAGTGATGCCTTGATGGGGAAGTTTCAAGAAATACAAACTACAAACCGAAATGAAACTAAAAATTACGATGCCGGAATGTATTCTTATGTTCGTTATACTGACAATGAAAAACTTATTGTAGTAGTCAATTTTTCTTGGGTAACTACTAGTAATTTTGACCTCATTGTTCCAGCAGATGTTATTTCAATATGGAGCTTAGCTGACGGAAATTATACTGTTACCGACCAACTGTATGGAAGTACAGCACAACTAAATGTGACAAACGGAGTCGGAAATCTAAAGCTTAGTGTAAAACCAAGTGAGAGTTTTATTTTTAAATTATAAATTCAATTTACAATTATCAACAACCCATTTCAACTGAAATGGGTTTTGTGTTGAGAAAAATTAATGCCTAGTTTTTATTGTGATTAAACAATTGTTATTTATCAACTTAATTATGTTAAAGTTATGAGCTGAAATTGTAATTGCATTATTTTTATTTTTTAAAATATTGGTGTTATGTTTTTATTTATTTTAGTCTCTTTTATTATGAATCCGGTTCTACTTTTTGATTTTAGCGAGAAAAGCAATATTGATAATTGGAATATTGTTGATGACGGAGTTATGGGTGGACTTTCATCAAGCGAATTTTCTATTGATGGTAATGGTAATGCTGTGTTTAGCGGAAGCGTTACAACTGAAAACAATGGTGGATTTTGTTCGGTAAAATATTATCTCAAGCCAATTTCGATAAAGGAAAATAAATTTTTCTATATCCGATTGAAAGGTGATGGCAAAAAATACCAGTTCAGAGCGAAATCAAAACGTGGAGATTATTATTCCTATATTTATGAATTTCAAACTACAACCGATTGGCAAAGAATTGAAATACCTATTTCTGAAATGTATGCCTCATTCAGAGGAAGAACATTGGATATTCCTAATTATGATGGTGCAAGTTTAGCAGAGATTGCTTTTTTAATCAGTAATAAACGAAATGAAAATTTCAAACTACTAATTGATAAAATTGAAGTAATATGAAAAAAGCCAAACTTTTATTAGTTTGGCTTTTATAATTTATCTTGTTATCGTTTGCTTTCTATCTGGTCCAACCGATACTATTTTTATTGGTACTTCCACTTCCTTTTCTATGAATTCAATGTATTCTTTAAGTTCCTTTGGTAAAGTTTCATAAGTTGTCATACCAGTTAAATCAGCTTGCCATCCTTTGAACTCGGTGTAAATTGGGGTTACATTTTCTTCTTCGATGTTATAAGGTAAATGTTTGATGATTTCGCCCTTGTAATTATAAGCTGTAGCTACTTTCAACGTTTCAAACCCAGAAAGCACATCGCCTTTCATCATCATCAATTGGGTAACACCATTAATTTGTATAGCATATTTCAAGGCCACTAAATCCAACCAACCACAACGACGTTTTCTTCCGGTAACAGAACCAAATTCGTTGCCCACTTTTGCCATCACATCACCAGCATCGCCAAAATCTTCCGTAGGAAATGGACCAGAACCTACACGTGTGGTGTAAGCTTTGAAAATTCCAAAAACTTCTTTTATTTTATTTGGAGCAATGCCCAAACCTGTACAAGCACCAGCAGCCGTAGTATTGGATGAGGTTACGAATGGATAGGTTCCAAAATCAACGTCCAATAATGAACCTTGCGCACCTTCACAAAGAATAGATTTTCCAGCTTTCTGTGCTTGTGCCAAATATTCTTCGCTATCAATGAAGTTTAATTTTTTTAAATCTTCAATGGCCTCAAAGAATTCTGTTTCCATTTCTGCCAAATTATATTGAATATTTACATCATAAAATGCAATCATGGCTTCATGTTTGTCTGCCAAAGCTCTGTAACGTTCTTTGAAATCAGCTAGTTCAATATCGCCTACACGAATTCCGTTTCTACCCGTTTTGTCCATATAAGTTGGACCAATTCCTTTCAAAGTTGAACCAATTTTGGCTTTCCCTTTTGATGCTTCAGAAGCCGCATCGAGCAAACGGTGTGTTGGTAAAATCAAATGCGCTTTACGAGAAATAATCAATTTTGATTTTAAATCAAGATTAAATTTTGCCAAACCATCTACTTCGCTTTTGAAAACTACTGGGTCAATTACGACACCATTTCCAATTATATTAATATTGTTACTGTGAAAAATCCCAGAAGGAATTGTTCTCAAAACGTGTTTAATTCCGTCAAATTCTAAAGTGTGTCCTGCGTTTGGTCCGCCTTGAAAACGAGCGATAATGTCATATTTTGAAGTAAGTACGTCAACTATTTTTCCTTTGCCTTCATCGCCCCATTGTAATCCGAGTAGTAAATCTACAGTCATTGTCGTGTTGTTGTATTTTATTAGTAGTTGCTTATTTTTTCATCACCATTCGGATGAACGAGTTCTAATTTAGAGTTTACTGCTAAATCCCAGTTAACCATTTTAAATCTATTTTTCATAGCGTTTTTATCCCTTTCAAATTTATCTTCGAGGGTTATTATACGTTCATTATTTTGAGCATATTCATTTATTTTTATTTCTCCAATATAAGTTATTTCTCCTTTATTAACTTGAAATGGAATAGAGAAATTTGAAATTGATGTAAAACTTGGGGCAGCATCGAAGAGTTTAAAAATGGTAAATTTTAAGTAAGGAATGTCATATTTTCCAGGTTCTTTTTCCATGACAAAAAGGTACGTTTTACCTCCTTCGAGTTCTCCATAATGCTCACCAACAAACATAGTAGGATCTATTTTAATGTTTTCTGAATATTTACGACGCAATTTTTTATCAGAGGTGATGAAATTAACTAGAAGACTATAGTTGTCAAACCTCATTTTTTTTGTTGGAAACGTAATGGTGCCGAAAATCAATCCGTTTTCGGTGTGGTCTTTATGGTATCTTAGGGTTTCTTCCTCAGAAGGGAGTCTTTGAGCTGAGCAGTTTATTGAAAAATATATTAAAAAAAATAATAAAAATGCAATAGATAAAAAGTGCTTATGTTTCAGTCTCATTATAAGTAAAAATTATTCTTTTTTGTTAGCGTAGAAGTATAGAGAATGGTTGTGAATTTCAATTCCAAATATTTCTTCTATAGTTTGTTTGATGGTTTGAATTCTTGGATCGCAAAATTCAATAACTTCGCCTGTGTCAGTCATGATGATGTGGTCGTGTTGTTTGTCGAAATAAGACTTTTCATAATGCGCTTGATTTTGGCCAAACTGGTGTTTGCGCACTAAACCACAATCTAATAAAAGTTCGATAGTATTGTATAAAGTAGCACGAGAAACGCGATAGTTCTTGTTTTTCATCTTGATATACAAATTTTCAATATCAAAATGCTCTTCGCTATCGTAAATTTCCTGAAGAATAGCATAGCGCTCAGGCGTTTTTCGGTGGCCTTTGTTCTCAAGATATAATGTAAAAACATTTTTTACAGTCTCTTGATTTTTTGAATTATCAGTGGCAATTAGTGTCATGGGACAAAGATAGTTTTTAGTTTAAAAGTTTAAAAGTTTAATCTCAAAACTTAGGGCAAAGTTTTAAACGATTTGTTGATAACAAAGCATTTATCAATTGGTATAAACCCTTGTTACTTTATCAACGCCATCAATTTTTTTTATGTTATCAATTAATTTTTTTAAAATGGTATTGTTTTGAACTACTACAGCCACTTGTCCGTTGAAAATTCCAGCTTCTCCGCTCAGTGAAATACTCTGAATATTAACGTGCATATTATTGGAAATTACTTTGGTCAATTCATTGGTCAATCCCAAACTATCCATTCCTGTAATTTTCAATATGGCTTTAAATTCTTGTTGTGAAGAGTCAATCCATCTGGCTTGCATAATTCGGTAAGCATAATTGGATTGTAGCGTAATAGCATTGGGACAATCTTTTTTATGCACTTTGATTCCTTCATTAATAGTGATAAAACCAAACACATCATCTCCTGGAATTGGGTTGCAACAAGACGATAATTTATAGTCTAATTTATCTTGCTCCGAACCAAAAACAAGCATGTCAAAATTCTTGTTTAGTTCTTGCTTATTAATGTCTTCTGGATTTGAACTCGGGGAACGTTTAATTTTACTCTTAAAGAAATTCATTAAAGTATTACTTTTTTGAGCAGCATAATCCTTAAGTTGTTGGTTTTCGATAGAACCAATTCCCATGCGATAAAATAAATCCAGACTGGTTTTGAGTTTAAAAAAATTCACTAATTCATTGACTACATTTTCATTCAATGTAATTTTTAAATGTTTTAGTTTTCTTGTCAATAATTCTTTTCCGTCTTCAGCAATTTTCTTGGTATTTTCGTTGAGAACGTTCCTGATTTTATTTTTAGCTCTCGAAGTCGTTACATAATCAAGCCAGTTGATGGTTGGTTTTTGATGAACAGAAGTTATTACTTCAATTTGATCACCACTTTTTAATTCGTAGTTTAAAGGAACAAGCTTTCCGTTTACTCGTGTTCCTCTTGTTTTAATGCCAATTTCGGAGTGAATACTAAACGCAAAGTCGAGTGAAGTGGCACCTTTGGGCAATGATTTTATTTCACCTTTGGGAGTAAAAACAAATATTTCCTTAGCGTAAAGATTCATTTTGAAATCTTCTACAAAATCTACCGCATTGGTTTCAGAACTTTCAAGTGCTTCTTTCAAAAGGTTGAGCCAAGTGTCTAAACCGCTTTCTTCGGTTGCTCCTTGTTTATATTTGTAATGTGCCGCATATCCTTTTTCGGCAATTTCATCCATGCGTTCGCTTCGCACTTGAATTTCTACCCAACGACCTTTTGGTCCCATTACTGTAATGTGAAGCGCTTCATAACCTGTTGATTTTGGTGATGATATCCAATCACGCAAACGACTTGGACTTGGACGATAATGGTCGGTTACTATTGAATAGATTTTCCAAGCCAAGAATTTTTCATCGTGAAGATTGGATTTGTAGATAATTCGTAGAGCGAATTTATCATATACTTCTTCGAAGGTTACATTTTGAGCAGCCATTTTTCTTCTGATGGAATAAATGGATTTTGGTCTGCCTTTCATGACATATTCTACGCCTTCTTCGTCTAAAGATTTTTTTAAAACATCCGATATTGTGGCAATATAGGCATCTTGTTCCTCTTTGGTTTCCTTAATTTTACTGACAATTTCTTTATAAATTTCGGGTTCGGTATATTTTAATCCCAAATCTTCAAGCTTTGTTTTAATATTATATAAACCTAATCGATGTGCCAATGGAGCGTAAATATAAAGGGTTTCGGAGGCAATTTTTATTTGTTTGTAATCGGGCATGGAATCCATCGTTTGCATGTTGTGCAATCGATCAGCTAGTTTGATAAGGATAACACGAACATCATCATTGAGTGTCAATAACATTTTACGGAAATTTTCCGCTTGCATTGAAATGTTCATGTCTTTTTTTACTTGAGAAATTTTGGTCAAACCTTCTACCAAATGGGCTACTTTTGGATTGAACATTTTTTCAATTTCTTCAACTGTAATAGGTGTGTCTTCTACCACATCGTGCATCAAAGCCGCTGCAATACTCGTGGCGCCAAGTCCAATTTCGGAAGCCACAATTTTAGCAACACCAATAGGGTGGAAAATATAAGCTTCTCCCGACTTTCGTCGCTGGTCTTTGTGTGCATCAACAGCTACGTTGAACGCTTTTCGGATTAGTTTTTTATCAGAATCGGTTAGCGTTTGATAACTTATGCGAAGTAATTCTTTGTACTCTCGAGCAATTGCTTTTTTTTCTTCTTCTAAATCAATTTCAATCATAGCATTTTTATTGAATTCCTAAAATTAGGAATTCCAAACGAGATGTGCAAAAAGAAAATTATAAATATGAAAAGTGAATTTGAAAATATAAAATCAAAATCCTCTTTGTCTCTTGGCTTCAAAAATCAAAATAGCAGCTGCAACCGACACATTCATGCTGTCAATTTCGCCTTGCATGGGAATGATAATGTTTTGTGTCGCTTTTTCTCGCCAAAGTTTTGATAAACCAGTAGCTTCTGTTCCAACGACTAATGCTGTGGGTCTTGTATAATCTTGCTTGTGATAGGAAGTAGAATTTTGTAACGTTGCACTATAAAAATTGATGTTATTGTTGAGTAAAAAATCAATTGTTTCTTCTGTAGAAGCAGTAGCAATTTGATTGGTAAATAAACAACCTACACTAGAGCGAACAATATTGGGATTGTACAAATCGGTTTTTGGATTAGCAATAATTACGGCATCAATATTGGCAGCATCACAAGTGCGAAGCATTGCACCTATATTTCCAGGTTTTTCGATGGCTTCCATTACCATTATCAAGGGATTTTCAGGTAGTTTTAAATCTGATAAGGTAAGAGATTTGGTTTTGGCAACGGCTAAAATTCCTTCTGTGGTATCACGATACGCTAGTTTTTGATAAACTTCTTTGGAGATTTCGATTTGGTCAATTGGATTTGTAGTGAATTTGTTAATTTGTTTTTCGGTTACTAATTCTGGGAGAAAAAGTATCGTTTCAATTTCATAGTTTCCTTTGATGGCTAACTCAATTTCGCGCATACCTTCAATCAAAAAAGTACCTGATTGTTTTCGAACTTTGGCTTTTTCTTGAAGCTGAACTAACGATTTTATGTAAGGATTTTGAGCAGAAGTTATTTGTTTCATCATAGCATTTCAAAGCACCAAAGATATTGAGTTTTTGGAGTTTCTGTTAGTTTACTAAATACAAAAATCCAGTTATTGGTTTTGGATAATCGGTATCATTCAAAAAAAGTATGTAAAAATAAGTACCATCGGGTGCATTTTCATTCCCAATTCCATTTTTTATATACCCATTCCAACTTTCGGTATTTTGATTTCCAGTCCAGACTAATCGTCCCCAACGATTGAATATTTCTAATTTAAAATTTAGAAAAATATTATATAATCCATCAATAATCAATGTGTCATTTAGAGAGTCGTTATTAGCAGAGATATAATTATAAACTGTTGGTGGACAATTTCTTGTAGTTAACAAAAATGAAGTGATACTAAAACAATTTTCATTAGCAACTCTAACAAAAATTTCTTTTGGGGTTGTTGTCGCAATATAATTTGAAGTTATCAAAATAGGATTGATTGCGGCATTGGCATTTTCAAAATTCTCATAAAAATGAACGGTATCGTTTGGATTTGTTTTTACTAATTCTTCATAGCTAGAAAAATCAAATGTTCCTTTTGTAAAACCTTCGTTACAGGATATTAAAGTTTCCAAAGTATTGAAAGTAGGTGAAACCCACAAAGTCACAATTGTAGAAAAGGTGTTGTTGTTTTCCACTAATTCGGCGACAATTCCTGTTCCATTACCTGTATCATCAACTACAATTTTGAGCGTAAATTCTTGAGAAAATTCATCTGGAACAATAAAAGAGGTTTGCAAATTTTCAGTTTCGCCAATTTGCAAAGGAAGTGTAGTTTCATCATAAGCAACAAAAACATCGTTTATATAAATTGAAATAGGTGTACCTGATGAAAGTAGATTGGTTGCATTTATATTAGACACGCTATAGTTTAACTTGATTAGACGTGAATCACATTGTTGTTCAACAGAATTTATTGCCACTGTCGCATCGGGCAATTGACTATTAAGTTTGATTACAACCGTGTTTATCATCACAAAATCTTGAAAAGAAGTGAGCGCAATTTCTGCTGATGTATCTCCAATTTGTATAATATCGTCAATATTGTAAACATCCAAATCCATGTTGTAAAGCGTATTACTTCCAGTAAATGAGTTTGTTCCATTGAAAACGTTGTTTGATGGATTAAGTGAGTTACTTAATAGCACACCGTTAAAACTAAATTCTTCGGTGGCTAAACCAGAGTCGCCTTCCCAAGCTAAAAATCCAACTTTTGAATTGTTGTTATCAATTACATTTAAAACATCAAGCGTTATGGATAAATCATCAGGAACACCTTCTAAACCATCGTAAACATTAATTTGGTTCAAAGGCAATGCGTCATTTTTATAAATAATTAAGATAGCCCAACCTGCAAAATTGGTTCTGCGAGAATAGTGTAATACTTCGAAGGCAGAAATATCTAAATTAGATAATGTATAATTTCCACTACCAGTATTTTGGATGATAGTAGTAATATCTTTGAAAGCGCTGAAATAGGTGAATTCAACATCATTAAAAGTTCTACTAAAACTGAAAGTTCTTTCTGGTGTAATGACATCATCATTTAAATTGACTTCAAAATCACCATCACCACTTCCTGCCCAATACAAATAGGCTTTTTCAATTACATCAGACGGATTTAATGTTAATGTTGCCGAAGAGGAAGTACCAGTCACTAAGCTAGCTATTGTATTATTTTCGGCACTATTCATCGTGTTGCCAATAAATTTGAAATCAAATCGGCCATTGAATTGCTGAAAAATACTAATATCTTGGCCACTCACACAATATATGTTGAGCCAAAAAGCAATAAAAAAATATAATTTTCGTTTTAATCTCAAAGCAATTCAAAATTTGATAGCTATAAAAATAAACAATTATATTGAAATTCTAAATTACCTTGCAAGTAATGTTTTTAGAAAATAAATGTTTAATTTTCCCATGTCTAAACCAAACTTGTGAAAAACTATACTGTCAGACGCTATTCTTCGGAACATTTTGAACTTTGGAATGCTTTTATAAGCACTGCCAAAAATGCTACTTTTCTTTTTCACCGTCATTTTATGGAATATCATGCCGATAGATTTCAGGATTATTCTTTGCTGGTTTTTGAAGATGAAAAATTAGTGGCGGTGCTTTCAGCGAATAAGGTTAATAATGTTGTTTACTCTCATCAAGGGTTGACTTATGGTGGATTGGTTTTGGATAAAAAGGCAAAATTATCTTCCACTATTGAAGTCTATAAATCGGTTTTGAAATTTCTATTTGAAAACAATATTGTAAAATTGTCATTGAAAGAAATACCAAGTATTTATTGTAATGTTTTTTCAGATGAAGTAAATTATCTGTCACACATTTGTAAGTCGCAATTGCTAATGAAACATGCCGTTTCTGTCATTTCTTTAAAGCAAGATGTTGCTATTTCCAAGTCACGACGAGAATGTATTAATAGAGGCAAAAAGAATAATTTAATCATTAAAGAAGAAACAAATTTTGAAGTTTTTTGGAATCAATTGCTTATTCCAAATTTAAAAGAAAAATACAACGCAGTTCCTGTTCATACCGCTGCCGAAATTTCGCTTTTGCAAAAAAGATTTCCAGATAATATTCGTCATTTTAATGTGTATCACGAGAATGAATTAGTTTGTGGAACTACTGTTTTCATTACCGATAAAGTTGTGAAACCACAATATATTTCAGGAAATGAAAACAATAATGAATTGGGAAGTTTGGATTTTTTATATGATTTTCTGATAAATACTTTTTCAAAAGGGAAAAATTATTTTGATTTTGGACCTTCACATGAAAATTATGGACAAAATATTGTGGCTTCTATCAATTTTTGGAAAGAAAGTTTTGGAGCAAAATCAGTAGTTCAAGATTTTTATGAAGTGGAAACAAAAAATTATGAATTATTAGAAAATGTTTTGATATGATAAAATTCCTCGATTTACATAAAATCAATTTACCTTATCAAGCTGCATTTCATCAGAAAATGCAACAAGTGCTTGATAAAGGTTGGTTTATTTTGGGAGATGAAGTTAAAGCATTTGAAAACAACTTTGCTAACTATTGTGGAACCAAACATTGCATTGGTGTTGGAAATGGTTTAGATGCTTTGGTTTTAATTTTTAAAGGGTATATTCAACTCGGAAAACTCCAAAAAGGCGATGAGGTCATTGTACCTGCTAATACTTATATTGCTAGTATTTTGGCTATTCTTCAAGCCGATTTAGTACCTGTTTTGGTAGAACCAAGATTAGAAACCTATAACATAAACCCCGATTTAATTCCTGCAAAACTAACACCAAAAACCAAAGCAATTTTAGCCGTTCATTTGTACGGACAATTAGCTGAAATGGATGAAATTAATACAATTGCAACCCAATATAATTTATTGGTAATTGAAGATGCAGCCCAAAGTCATGGAGCAATCAAAAATCAAAATTCAGTTATCAACAATCAGAAATCGTGCGCAGCATATAGTTTTTATCCTGGTAAAAATTTGGGTGCGCTTGGCGATGCTGGTGCGATTACTACCAATGATGATGAACTCGCAAAAGTACTTTTTGCCATTCGTAATTATGGTTCGGAACAAAAATATTATAACGAATATATTGGCGTAAATTCAAGATTGGATGAGCTGCAAGCTGCTTTTTTGAATATAAAATTACCCCATTTAGACAACGAAAATGAATTACGACGAAACATTGCTAAGCGTTATATAAATGAAATAAAAAACGATAAAATTACTTTGCCTTTTTGGAACCAAACTCATAATCATGTTTTTCATTTATTTGTCATTCGAACAGCAAATCGAGACGAATTACAAGAATATTTGAAACAAAGCAACATTGAAACGCTGATTCATTATCCCATTCCGCCTCACAAGCAAAAAGCTTTTTCTCCCGAAACTTCGGGATGGAATACAGTTTCATTTCCAATTACCGAAAAAATACACCAAGAAGTATTGAGTTTGCCCATAAGTGCTGTAATGACAAATGATGAAGTAGATTATGTTATTCAAATTTTAAATCAGTATTAGTTGGGCTTTATTAACGAGATACTGAAAAAGGAGTTGTTCAAAGTTATGTCTTTGAATGGCATTAGTGTTTTAATTAAAATTGCTATTGGGTTTATAACATCAAAAGTAATTTCTGTTTTTGTCGGACCATCAGGAATGGCATTGGTTGGAAACTTAAGAAATTTTATTACCTCCATTGAAAGTATCGGAACATTGGGCTTTCAAAATGGAATTATAAAATATGTAGCCGATTATGAACATGATAAAGAGAAACTGAAATCTTTTTTAGGAACGGTTACTGTTTCTATTGTTTTTGTTGTGTTGCTCCTTTCTGCGATTATCTTTTTGACCTCTGATTATTTGAATGATAAAATATTTGGTCTAGGTTTTCAATATCAGTCCGTTTTCAAAGTTTTTGCCTTGTGTTTACCTTGGTACATTGCTTCAATGGTTTTGGTTGCTGTTTTAAATGGTTATGGGGAATTCAGGAAAGTAATCAGAATCAATATTTATGGTAATATTATAGGGTTGCTTTTGTCTGTTTCTTTAATTTATTACTATCATGAGTTTGGCGCTTTGTTATCTGTAATAATTGCTCCTGCAATTTTGTTTTTCATTACCTTGTTTTTTGTCAATTCTAAACTTTATTTTTTAAATATTTCTTTAAATTATTTTGATTTTACTATAATTAAAAATCTATCTGAATATTCATTAATGGCAGTGGTTTCTGCAGTTTTAGGACCTTTAGTTTATCTTCTAATTAGAAATAACATTATACTGAAATTGGGTTATGACAATGCTGGATATTGGGAAGCGATGTTGCGAATCTCATCTTATTATTTTCTCTTTTTATCAACAATTCTCACTGTTTACTTCTTACCTAAATTAGCCAAAGCAGTTGAAGTAGAAGAAACAAAAAAAATATTTTGGTCCTATTTTAAAGGGATATTTCCAATCTTTCTTTTTGGGTTGATTGTTTTATTTTCGATAAGAGATTTTTTAATACCTATACTCTTCGCTAAATCATTCCAACCTGTTTCATTGTTGTTTTTTTGGCAATTAATAGGAGATGCTTTTAAAGCGATGTCTCTTATTTTAGGATATCAGTTTTTTGCCAAAAAAATGACAAAAGCTTTTATTATGACAGAGTTGTTTTCCTTGACTGTGCTTTGGGTTTCTAGTACTTATTTTATCTCTGTTTTTGGTATTGAAGGTGTGGTTATCGCGCATACAATAACTTATTTTGTTTACTTTCTAACCTTGTTATTCTATTTTAGAAAGAGCGTTTTTTAGTATGCTGACTGCCAAACCTCTAAATACTTCTCAGCAATTTTAACATAATCATGTTCTTTTTCAATAAACAATCGAGCGCGTTTACCAATGGCAATTATTTCATTAGGATTTTCGATTAAAAACGATAATTGTTCGACTAAATAATCCACATCAGGTAAACCATTAATGGCTACTTTTTCTGTTACATTATAATGCTTTTCAAATAGCTCACTTGCATTAGTAAAAACTACTTTTCCTTTTGCCATGGCTTCTAATCCATTGCTTCCTTGATCGTGACCATATAATTGGTCTAATACAATATGCGCTTGATTGTAACTTTTAATATAGTCTTTATAGGGAACATTTTCAGTTACTATAATTGCCACTTTGTCAGGATATTTTTCCTTGATAATATCCAATGCTTTTTCAAAAAAATCATTGCCTTTTTTGAAATAACTTTCTCTGTTGATACCATGGAAAATTATAATTTTATCCTTGATTTCCATTTCTGTTTTTGGAAATAAATCAAGGTTCATCGGACTTGGAATTAATCCTAAATACTTGGGATGATTTTGTAACGGAATGTGATAATCTAAATCGGTTGCAATTACACCTTGAATAGTTGCATAAATAAAATGGTGTAGTTTTTCAAAGGAATTAGTTCTAAATTTTAAAACATTAGAGAAGTTTTTGTCTTCAATTTTCCCAGCCAAATAAGGTTGTACTATTGATGGATTTTCAGGATGATTAAAATTATAATTTACATAAGGATAATCATCGCCAGCTGATAGTAAAAATATTTTTTTGTTATGTTTAAAGAGAAATCTTAATATCTTTTTCTCATAATGAAAATCACAAAAAAAACTGTTTTCATTAATGAGTTGAACAACATCAAAATCTTTAAAAATCTTTTGATTTTTTTTAAATTGTTGGTAAGTCAAATAGGAAGAAATATCAAAGCCTGTAAGTCGTAAAACAACAATTTTTAATTTCTTGAGTAGTCCAGAATTCCATTTTTTCTCCAAAGGAAAATCTACCGTAAAATCTTTGAAACCATCTTTAAAACCAAGAATAGTAACATCATGTCCTAGTTTTTGCAATCCTTCTTTCAAAGAATTATGCAACCTACTGTATTCTCCAAGGAGTAAAATCTTCATTTCCTGCTATATTTCTTCTGTAAAAAAAAGTGGTTGTCAAAAATCAGAAGTAAACTCCATTTAAATTTTTCAATCTATATTTACAGAGAAAATTTATACCGTTTTGACAAATATCTCTGCAATATAAGTAAGAAATGAAAAACAACAATGCAATAGCAATAGTTTCCGCATCACTTGGTCTTGGTGGAGCAGAACGGTTTGCTAGTTTGTTAGGTTTGATGCTCACTAGTTTGGGTTATGAAGTCCATCATATTATTATTATGGATATTGTAGATTATGAATACAAAGGAAAATTAATTAATCTCGGTAAACTATTTGAGAATGAAAATTTCCTTTTTAGAGGAAGTAAAAAAGGATTTTATATTTCTAATTATTTAAAAAAGAACAGTATTGAAACTATAATTGATATTCGTTCCCGACCAATTTTATCCAGAGAAATTTTCACTAAATGGATTTATGGCAACAGAAAAACCTATTTCATGATTCATAGTTCCAATTTGGAAATGTATTTGCCAAAGTCTATTTTTTGGGCAAAATATCTATATGGAAATGCGGCAAAATTGGTTTTTGTTTCCAAAGAAATTGAAGAAAAAGTAAAAGCCAACTATGGTTTTGCTAATACCAAAACCATCTATAATCCGGTGGTATTTCCTGAAATTCAATTTGAAAAACCTATTGGAATTCCTGATAATTACTTCCTTTTCTTCGGAAGATTAGAGGATAAAATTAAGAATTTATCTTTGCTGATTAAAGCATACGAAATTTCAAAACTACAAGAGAAAAATATTTACTTGCTTATCCTAGGTGAAGGTTCAGACAAAGAGCTACTATTAAATACTATCAACAGTAAAAACCTAACTGATTTTGTTCATATTATACCATTTCAGAAAAATATTTTGCCCTATATTCAGCAAGCAAGATGTGTTGTTTTGACTAGTCGTTTTGAAGGATTTCCAATGTCTTTAGTAGAATCTTTAGCAGCTGGAACGCCAGTAATAGCAGTAGATTGTGAAACTGGTCCAAGGGAAATTATCATAAATAACTATAACGGATTATTGGTCGAAAATCACAATCCAAAAGCATTGGCTGAAGCAATGAACACAATGGCAACAGATGAAAATTTATATCAAAGGTGTAAAAATAATGCCAAGAAAAGCGTAGAACATTTATCTTTGGAAAACATTGCACAACAATGGAAACAATTACTAGAAGAACAATGACAACAATTCACGACGCCATTTGTGTAGAAATTACTAAAGTCCACGACACGCGAGGCAATCTCTCTGTGATTGAAGGAAATGCCATTCCGTTTGAAATGAAGCGTGTGTATTATTTATACGATATTCCGAGTGGTGCAAGACGTGGTGGACATTCGCATAAAGTGCAACAAGAATTTTTGGTAGCGTTGAGTGGCAGTTTTAATGTGGTTTTAAATGATGGTAATGAGAAAAAGACAGTTATTTTAAACAAGCCCAATCAAGGATTGTTAATTCCGAATGGTATTTGGCGTGAATTGGAAAATTTTTCTTCAGGTTCTGTTTGTTTGGTTTTTGCTTCCGAAGTTTTTGAAGAAGAAGATTATATCCGAGAGTATGATGCTTTTTTACTATCTAAAAACGGAATTTCCTAAACCTAAGTTGGTCAATTGCAATTGCAATTGCAATAACAATTTCAATACGATTGGCGGTAATTGGAGCAAAATTCTTTTATTTTTAGATAGATTTCTCAAATCAATTGCTGCATAAATTTCTGTTGCTGTTTTCAAATCGCCACTAAGGTTGCATTTTATAACTGCCGAAAACCGGTTTAAATCTAGGTATTGTTTCAATTTTGGATTTTGTTTTTCTTCCAAAGCATATTTTTCGAAAGTATAGTAGTCAAAATAATAATTCCAATTTCTAGAAACACTTTCTTCATCATAAACGTATTTGGCCAATACTTTCCAAATAAAAACTACAGGAAATTGTAGTCCAATTCTAATCCATAGTTCGGTATCTTCTCCTTTTTTTATGTTGGTGTCGAAATTGCCCACTTTCTCAAAAACACTTTTGTGAATGGCAACACTTGAGGTCCAAAGCACACATTCTTTTTGGCTCGCATCAAAGAAATCCAACACTTCATAATCTGATTTTTTTTCGATAGAATAGTGAGCAGCAAAGGATTTATGTTTGGTTTCAATTTCAATGGCGCAAGCAAAAACTTTTTGTTCGGGAAGTTTAAGAATGTATTGATTCATTGTTTCTAAAAACGTGGGAAACCAATAATCATCAGCATCAAGAAAGCAAATGTAATCGCCTTTGGCTTTATCAATTCCAAAGTTTCGGGCGACAGCCACACCTTCATTTTTCTTGAAAAAATAGTTAATTCTATCGTCTTGAAAAGTTTGAATTAGGGCTTCGCTGTTATCAGTTGAACCATCGTTTACAATAATAATTTCATAGTCAGTATGCGTTTGGCTCAAAACACTTTCTATTGTTTTGACAACAAATTTTTCTTTGTTATAAACGGGTATGACTATAGAAAATTTAGGCATCAGCGCGAGTTTAATTGACAAAAATAGCCCAATCGGTACAAGTCAAAAATAAAAATAGAGGGATTTTTGGAAAGTAAATTTTTGGTAAACCTTTTTTTGACTAAACCGAAAAGAAAAGCGGCAAATTTCACTAAGTTTAAATTTTCTATTTTGCCATATATTTTGGTCAAAGCAGTATCTTCTTTAACAATAATTTTTCGGTCTAAAAGCTGTTTTAAATTTTGTAGCGAACTGTGAAATTTCTCCAGAAAAATGGCCGATTTTTCTAAGTTCAAATGAAAAGCAGGATTTTCGATATGATGTATCGGAATGTTATGATTTTTTAAACCCAAAATAAATACAATATCTTCATATCCATAATTGTAAATTTCACTGTCAAATGGATGTGAAACCAATAATTCTTTTCGGATTAAAATATTAGAGATTAACGTGTAATGATAAGGTTTTTTAAATCTTTTTATAAGTGGAATTTCTTCACGATGTTTGCCAAAATACCATCGTAATACTTCATCATCTTTTGGTTTTTCATCATAGTAAATGATACCTCCAAAAAATGCTTTTTCTTTATTGTTATTAATGCTTTGCAAGTACAATTTAATGAAATTTTTACTTTTTGGATACATGTCACAATCCATCAACAATATCCAGTCATACTTGGCTTTGGTAACCAATGAATTTCTGTTTTGTCCACGACCAAGATTGGTTTCATTTCGCTCAAATCGACAGTTGGTGAGTTCGTTAATCTTATTATTTACTTCTGTATTTTCGTTTATTGGCGAAGCATCATCGGCTACAATAATTTCAAAATCGATGTTTTCCAAAACGATTTGATTGTGCAACGCTTTAACCAATGGCAAAGTGTTATAGTTGTAGGTTGGAATTAGAATTGAAATCATTTAGAAAAAATGGAATTAAATAATACCTTTACAAAGAAAATATATTTTTTGGCAATTATAACATTATGAACCGAATTGATTTAGCAAATCTCATTTTTGAGAAACTTAATACCCATAAAGAATCTCTGAAAGTTCAATTTCAAAATTCTGATTCAAGTATTGGCTATTTTTTTGTAGATGATCTTTTGCCTGAAGAAATTGCTCATAAAATTACACAAGCTTTTCCACAACCTAACGAAATGGTTTTAAAGAAAAGCATTCGCGAAGATAAATATGTTGCCGCTCAAATGAATTTGTATAATCCTTTGTTAGAAGAAATTATATATGCTTTTCAGGATAAAAGAGTAGTGGAAGTAGTGGGTGAAATTTGCGACATCAAAAACCCAATTCCCGATGAAAACCTTTATGCTGGCGGTATTTCCATGATGGGAAACAAGCAATTCTTAAATCCACATTTGGACAATTCGCATGATAAAGACCGCAATTTGTGGCGTGTTTTGAACTTACTCTATTATGTAACTCCTGATTGGAAAGAAGAATATGGTGGTAATTTGGAACTTTGGCCTAATGGTTTGAAAGAAAAACAAATCACTATTCACAGTAAATTCAATAGATTGGCTATTATGGAAACACATAATAGTTCGTTGCATTCAGTTTCTCCAGTTGTTTTTGAAGGTTACAGACGATGTGTTTCCAATTATTATTTTTCGCTTTCTCCTTTGTTGGATTCTGATAGATTTCACGTCACTTCGTTTAGAGGAAGACCCGAAAATAAAATAGTTGATTTAGTGTTGAGAGTTGATACTTTTTTACGAATGTCCTTGAGAAAAGTTTTCAGAAAAGGCATCAAGGAAAATCCGCATGTTTACAAGAAAGATAAATAGTGAGCACTTTTTTTAGGAAATATCGATATCATTTATTCATTATTCTCGTAGGTTTATTTTGTTTGGAAATCCTTAATTTTCTTCTTCAATTAGACAAACAAACGTTGATTTATCCTGATTGTGATAACTATCTTGAGTCGGCTCAAAAAATGTATCACAAATTCACAGGACATTATTATCGCCCGATGCTAATGGCTTTCATTACAGGAATTCCTTATTTGTTTGGAAGTTCGGATACGGGGATTTTTCAATGGAGTTTGTTTGTAAATATCTTTTGTTGGCTTGGTACTTCTATACTTTTATTAGAAATTTTAAAGCAATTTGTTAAAGAAAAATTAGCCTTTGTATTTGCCATTCTTCCTTTTTTTATTTTAGGAAATATTATTTTGAACTTTCATTTGCTGACCGAAAACATTTTTGTCTTTTTTATCATGTTGGCGTTCTATTTTTTATTCCAATATTATAAATCAAATACATTTTGGTACTTGTCATTGTCATTGTCGTTGCTATTGTCAAGTATGTTGATAAAACCTGGTGCCAAGTTTTTAGCCATAATTATCACTTTATTTTTTATCAAAGAAATTTTCAGAAATTACAAGTCAAAAAGCATGATTTTTCTTTACGGAAGTCTGTTAATGATATTAATTCAAGTGGTTGGTATGCGTGTTCAATATGGTGATTTTACCATTAGTTACATTGACGGCGTTACCTATCACAATTATTTATGTAGTAAAGCGGAATGTTTTAAAAATGGCAAAGAATATAGTCAGTTGAATAATCCAAGAGCAGAATATTTGTTTAGTTTAGATTTTACAGAACAAAAAAGAGTTGCTTTAGAAGACTTTAAACATCAAATCAAAACTAATTTCCCAAATCTAGTTAAAGCTTATTTTTCGGATGTCGCAGAAAACTCAAAATCGGGTAATTCGTGTATTGAAGATTTAAAAAATTATGACAATAAAGTTGATTTTTCGTTTTGGAAAGCATTTGTTTTCGACATCACCAAATGGCAAAACAGACTATTTACTTTACTTGGATTAGTGCTATCAGTTTTCTTTTTATTCAAAGGATTTAAAAAAGAAAACGCATACTTTTTTGTTGCCTTTTTTGTTGCTTACATTATGATTTTATCCGGAATATCGTGCGGTCAAGGCGATAGATTTCACCTCGTTACGTTTCCTTTTATGTTTTTGCTTTTAGCAAAATTTTTAAGCACAAAGAACTATTTTAAACCGACTTCTGAACTACTTCAAAAATAGTGCTGTCTTCACATTTCAATGTTTTTGACGGGAATTTCATCAACAAAGCATAATCGTGAGTTGCCATGATTACTGTTTTGCCGTTTTCATTGATTTTTTTCAAAACACCTAATACTTCAACACTGGTTTGTGGGTCAAGATTTCCCGTTGGTTCATCGGCAAGGATTAATTCTGGATCATTCAATAAAGCTCTAGCAATAGCCACTCTTTGTTGTTCTCCACCCGAAAGTTGGTGAGGCATTTTGTTAGCAATTCCTTTTAATCCAACTCTTTCTAAAACATCATCAATTTTATCTTGCATAGCTTGTTGGTCTGTCCAACCAGTTGCTTTCAGTACAAACAACATGTTTTCATTTACACTTCTATCGGGTAATAATTGAAAATCTTGAAAAACAATTCCAATTTTTCTTCTCAAAAATGGAATATCGTCTTCTTTTAAATTCACTAAATCATATCCAACAACCGTTCCTAAACCTTCAGTTAATGGCAAATCACCGTACAGCGTTTTCATAAAACTACTTTTTCCGGTTCCAGTTTTACCAATGATATATAGAAATTCGCCTTCTTTTACTTCAAGATTTACTTGTGATAAAATCACTCTATTTTCTTGATAAATCGTAACATTTTTTAGAGATAAAACAGTAGCTGACATGAGTATGTTGTTTATTGGGTAAAAGTAATAAATATAAATTCTAATTCCCAAATCCTAATTCCTAAATCTAAAATTCAAATTGTTTACAACAATGTTTATAATAAATAAGGACGTTTTTACGTTATAGACTGTAGCGTACTATTTTTGGGTAATTAAAAATTAAAACCATGCAAAGAGTTTCAATGTTACTTTTTCTACTTTTCATAGTAGGAATTTCATCGGTTTCAGGACAACAATCCGAGATTTATACTCATACTTTATCTGATTTTGACAATGCTGTTTTGTTATATAAAAACAAGCAATACCAATCGGCTCAAATTATTTTTGAACGTATTAAACAAGCTGATATCAGCCAAGATGTTCAAGCAGATTGTGCCTATTATATTGGGATTTGTGCTATTCATTTGAACCAAAATAATGCTGATGAATTGATCGAAAAATTTGTGGCAGATTATCCAACAAGTTCTAAGCAAAATCAAGCCTATATTGAAGTGGCGCAATATTATTTTGAGCAAGGAAAGTTTCCACAAGCTCTAGAATATTTTGATAAAGTAGATGAAAGTGCGCTAACCTATGAAGAAACGGAGAAATTTACGTTCCAAAAAGGATATGCTTACTTCTCCGCAGGAAATAAAAAAGAAGCTACCAGTTATTTTAATAAAGTTTTGAATTCCAAAGAATATGGTTCTCAGGCCAAATATTATTTGGGTTTTATGGCCTATGAAGGCGATAATTACAAAGAAGCCAATAAATATTTCCAACAGGTTGAAGGAGAAGAAAAATATTCGGAGAAATTATCCTATTTCAAAGCCGATATGCACTTTAAGTTAGGCGAATTCCAAAAAGCCATTGATGCAGGAATTGCTGCAATACCAAAATCTAATGCTTCCGAAAAATCAGAATTGAATAAAATTATTGGCGAAAGCTATTTTAATTTGCAGCAATACGACAAAGCATTACCTTATTTGTCAGCATACAAAGGGAAAAAAGGAAAGTGGAATAACACCGATTTTTACCAACTAGGTTATACTTATTATCAACAAAAAGATTACGAAAACGCCATTTTACAATTCAATAAAATCATTGATGGAAATGATTTTGTTGCCCAAAATGGATATTACCATTTAGGGGAATGTTATTTCAAAACCGATAAAAAACAACAAGCACTGAACGCTTTTAAAAGTGCTTCTGAAATGGATTTTGATAAAAAAATTCAAGAAGATGCTAATTTGAATTACGCCAAATTGAGTTATGAAATTGGAAATTCCTATCAATCTGTTCCTGATGTATTGTCCTCATTTTTGGCAAAATATCCAAATTCGCCAAGTAAAAACGAGATTGAAACCTTGTTGATTAATTCCTATATCACGTCTAAAAATTATGCCGCAGCATTGACATTATTAGAAAAAAATAATGCAGCCGAAAACAAAGTGGCGTACCAAAAAGTAACGTTCTATCGTGGTGTAGAGTTATATACTGATGGCAATTATCAAGAAGCTTTGGCAATGTTCAAAAAATCTATTGCAACGCCAAGAAATGAAAAATTTACAGCCAGAGCCACTTTTTGGAAAGCTGAAACCGAATATGGTTTAGATAATTTCAATGAGGCATTGTTGAGTTTCAAACAATTTGTTGGATACACCGAAGCCAAAAACACACCTGAGTATAAGAACATCAATTATAATATTGCGTATGCCTATTTCAAGCAAAAAGAATACGAACAAGCTGGAAATTATTTCCAAAAATTTATCGATGGAAGTAAAGACGATAAAGTGAGATTGAATGATGCTTACTTGCGTTTGGGCGACAGCCGATTTGTAACTTCCAAATATTGGCCAGCTATGGATGCTTACAATAAAGCCATCGAAATGAAAGGAATTGATGCTGATTATGCTGCATTCCAAAAAGCATTGAGTTATGGTTTTGTTTCTAGAAATGACAAGAAAATTGAAGATTTTATTAAGTTTTTACAGAATTTCAAAACATCTCAATATCGAGATGATGCTTTGTTTGAATTAGGAAATACGTATGTTACGGAAAACAAAGCAGATTTGGCAATTAAAACGTATGACCAATTGTTAACCGAATTCAAAAACGGTTCGTTTGCATCAAAAGCTACTTTGCGTCAAGGATTGGTTTATTATAATGGACAAAAAGATGAATTGGCGATTGCTAAATTCAAAAAAGTAGCTGCTGAATATCCAAGAACTCCCGAAGCTTTGGAAGCGGTTTCTACGGCACGATTAATTTACATGGACAACGGAAAAGTAGATGAATATGCTTCATGGGTAAGAACGTTGGATTTTGTAGCTGTCACTGATACCGATTTGGATAATGACACATACGAAGCGGCAGAAAAGCAATTTTTGCAAAACAATACCAAGCAAGCCATTTCAAGTTTAAGTGGTTATGTTTCTAAATTTCCAAACGGAATTCACGCCTTGAAAGCTAATTTCTATTTAGCACAATCCTATTTTGCAGATGGTTTGGAAAGTAATGCCATTCCAAATTATGAGTTTGTAGTAAACAAACCACGAAGTGAATTCACAGAACAATCTTTAGCCCGTTTATGTGAAATTCATTTGAAGAAAGAGGATTATACTAAAGCTATTCCTGTATTACAACGATTAGAAACTGAAGCTGATTTTCCTCAAAACGTGACTTTTGCTCAGGCCAATTTGATGCGTGCGTATTACGAACAAAAAGATTATGCGAATGCAGTTGTCTATGCCGACAAAGTATTGGCTAATCCAAAAACAGATAACAAAGTAAAAAGTGATGCACAAATTATTGTCGCTCGTGCGGCAATTCAGGTGAATGATGAAGCTAAAGCAAGAACGGCTTACGCCAAATTATTAACTATAGCCAAAGGAGAATTGGCTGCCGAAGCTTTGTATTATGATGCTTATTTTAAAAACAAAGATGGCAAGTATGAAGAATCTAATAAAACGGTTCAAAAATTAGCTAAGGATTATTCAGGATATAAATATTTTGGAGCCAAAGGATTAATTGTAATGGCCAAAAATTATTATCAATTGAAAGATAATTTTAGTGCCACTTCCATTTTGGATAGTGTGATTAAAAACTTTTCCACTTATGCGGATGTTGTAACAGAAGCGCAAACCGAATTGGATTTTATCAAAGCTGAAATTTCTAAAACAAATTCATCAATTACTAATTAAAATCTCTGTGAATCTCTGAGTTTCTTTGTGAATCTCTGTGTAATTTAAAAAAGATATGAAAAAAATACAATATATACTTGCCATCGTTTGTTTAACCCAATTTTCTTTTGCCCAAAAGAAAGATGAAAACATTGGGACAGAAGTTGTGAATGTGGTGAAACCTTATACGCCAACTATTTCGGATGCTTTTAAAGTAAAAGAAACACCAAGTTTGGATGATGAGGAAACATCAAAGAAAGAAAACATTCAATACAATATTTTTTCTTTTCCTGTAGCTTCAACTTTTACGCCTTCCAAAGGAAGAGCTGCCAATGTGGATAAATCACCAGATGAGAAAATATTCAGTAATTATTTGACACTTGGAGCAGGAAATTATGGAACAGCTAACGTGGAGCTTTTCGTAACTGAAAATGTTAGCAACACTGATTATTTTGGTGGTATGTTGCGTCACAGTTCATCGCAAGGAGAAATAGAAGACGTAGTTTTAGACGATAAATTTTTCAACACTGCTTTGGATTTTACTTATGGCAGCAGAACAAGAGCGTTGTCATGGAATGCTGATTTGGGCTATAAAAATCAGATTTATAATTGGTATGGAATTATACCAAATTATTTTGACCAAGCCGTAATAAATGCTATTGACGAGCAGCAAACGTATCATACATTATATGTAGGTGGAAGATTGGATTTGGGCGAAAGTATTTTAAAAGAAAGTACTATCAAGTTCAGTCGTTTTTGGGATACTTATGGCTCGGCAGAAAATCGTTTTGTTGCCAAACCAGCTTTGGAATTTGATATTGTCGATCAAAAAATCAAAACCGATTTTGTAATAGATTATATCAGTGGATCTTTTGATAAAACGTTTTTTGGCGGTAATTCTTTTAAATATGGTTTTACAAATATCGGTTTTCAACCAAGTGTCAAAATTCAAAAAGACAATTTATCTGTTATTGCCGGAGTTGGATTTTTCTACAGTGCAGCGCAAGAAGCTGGCGAAAATAAATTTTTCATCTATCCACAAGTTACGGGTTCATACAAACTCGTGGGCGATTTGATGATTTTGTATGCCGGATTAGAAGGAACATTAAAGCAAAACTCCTACAACGAATTTGTTCAGGAAAACTTCTTTGTTTCACCAACATTGGCTGTCGCTCCAACCGATCAGAAATATGATATTTATGTGGGATTGAAAGGAAAATTGGCCAATAGTGTGAGCTATAATATTCGTGGTTCTTATTTAAACGAAGAAAACAAAGCACTTTTTAAAAGTAACGGATTTGATGAAAGCAATGCCAATACTGATGGTTACGTCTTTGGAAACTCCTTTAATGTAGTTTATGACAATGTAAAAACCATTAGTTTTTTCGGAGAGTTGAAAGCCGATTTTTCCAAAAATGTTTCCTTTGGACTGAACGGAACTTTTAGCAGTTATTCGATGGATGTTCAAAAGGAAGCATGGAATTTACCAGCTGTAAAATTAGGAGCTACACTTGATGTTGACATTACACCAAAATGGTATTCAGGTTTAAGTTTATTTTACGTAGGAGAAAGAGAAGACCAGTTTATCACAAGTTCACTAGTTTTTCCTTATCCAATTGAAAATATAACCTTAAAAAGTTATTTCGATTTGAATATGCATGTTGGTTATAAATACAGTGAGCGCATGACATTTTTCCTAAAAGGGAACAATTTAACCAATCAAAATTACCAACGTTGGTTGAATTATCCAGTGCAGGGAATTCAAGTATTGGCTGGTGCGAGTTATAAATTTGATTTTTAAAATCAGCCACAAAGGCTCAAAGTCACAAAGATGTAATTGAATTTGCGTCTTAGTGTCTTTGTGGCAAAGAACAAATATGACTATAAAAGAAAATATCCTCCATCGCTACAAAGAACTTGTTCAAGACCGAATTGATGTTTTTCAAGACATGATTTCGGGACTGACGATTGATGCACAAAACGATGCCAAAGGTTCCGCAGGCGATAAGCACGAAACGGCGTTATCGATGATGCATATCGAACAAGAAAAACTCAATCACAAACTCAAAGAAGTGATTGAGCAAAAAAATATCCTCGATAAAATAGACGCGACTGCTGTACACAAACGAGTAGCTTTGGGAAGCGTAGTGCAAGCCAATGGCATGACACTTTTTATTTCCACAGCGTTACCCAAAATCACGATAGACAACAAAAACATCTTTGCGCTTTCGCCACAATCGCCGTTGGGCAATCAGTTGATGGGTAAAGAAGTTGGGGTTTCATTTGATATGAATGGAAAGAACTATTTGATAGAAGAAATTTTCTAGACTATCTTTTTTATAATCCAAGTATCTTGTGGAATCCAATTTCCCTCTTCAGGAATAGGTTCTGCATAATGTTCTAAAATCTCGGCGTTTTGAAATAAGTTTTTCATAAATGCTGTAGGATGAAAGGCCGAGAACATTCTGTGCCCTTCTTTTACTTTATCACGCACAATCAATTCATTATTAGTATACTTTGAAAGTTCTGAATCTATGAGTTTTGACTTGAAATTATCCCCTTGAGTAGTTAGTAGCATGATGCCATTTGGTTTTAAAATTCTGTATAACTCATTATACCAATCATAATGCAGTTGTTCGGAAAGATGGGTGAATATAGAAATCCCATAAATGGCGTCGAAAAAATTATCCTGATAGGGTAATTTGGCTTCTAGAGTATTACAATTAAAATTAATTTCGATAAGGTTTTTGGAACACCATTCTATCGTTTGTTTGTTGTAATCGGTACCATAATATTCGCAATTATTGCCAATCACATTTGGTAAATGACGTATTACTCTGCCTGGACCGCAACCCCAATCGAGTATTTTTTTATTTTTTAACTCGATATACTTGCTGAAATAATCGCTTACCCATTTTGCGGTATTTATGCTTTCCGTAAAATACTTTTCATAATCAATCTGAAAAGATTCATAAATAAGATAATCGGGCGGTAGTTTTACTTCTGGATTATTTTTTTTGAAATGACTATTGCTTTTTTTGTTCTTGTATCTCTCAATATAGAAATGCAACCAATCTGCCCAATATATTAATCTTAGCTTTCGAAGTATATTAGAGATTTTTCCTTTGTTCATTTCAGTTTATTTATCTTATTAGGTATCCAAAGAAAAGCAATTTTATCCTAATCCAAATGGAGTGTTGTATAATTTTTTAATGCATCAAAAAACGACTTCCAAAACCAACTTCCCACCTTCAAAACGAACTTCCCACCTTCAAAACGAACGAATCACCTCCAAAACGAACGAATCACCCTATCAAAATAAGAAAACGAGGCTTTTTGCTTCATCGAAGAGGCTTTTTGCTTCGTCGAAGAGGTTCTGAACCTGCTCGACGAGGCTTTTTGCTTGCTCGATGAAGTTCTGAACTTCAACAGTGAGGTTATTTGCATCTTCGAAGAGGTTATTAACGTGTTCGACGAGGTTTTTTGCTTCTTGCATGAGGTTATTAACTTGGTTGGTGAGGTTATTTGCCTTATTTGTGCTAATTATTATATCTTAGCGGAAGGTAATACACAAAAACTTAAACTCAAATTTAAATGGATTCCGAGCAAATAAGAAAAAGAATTTGGTTGATTACAGATGGTGTTCCGCTTTCAATAGAAAACGTAACAATTAGAATAGATAGAGCGGGTAAATTACTAGTAATCGGTTGGACAAATACTTTTTACTTAGAGAATGTTACCAAAGTAAAATCTTTTTTGGAATTGGAAAATTTAAAACAATATTTTATGAGTTTAAAGTCGCAGTTTGAGGAGTTTGATAGTTTAATTTCTCTAAATAATTTGACGACCGAATACCATATAACATTTAATGAAGGAAAAAATGCAATCGGAATTTGTTCTGAAATTAATGGAGAGCTGAATTGGTATCTATAACAAAGACCAATTATAAACATCAAATTCTAGCAATTAAACCTCCATTCCTCTCTTTACAAAAATCCTAGTCATAACAATCTCAAACCGAAAACAACCAATTCTAATAATTACACTTTCATATTTATATCTAATTGTTTAATAAAGTTATAAATTATAGCTAATTATATTTTTTTAGTTTAAGTATTGATAGTATTATATCATTTTTGCTTCCACAAACGAATTAAAATATAAAAAATATGTGCGGAATTGTATGCGCCTTTGATTTAAAGCAAAAAGCAGAAACACTAAGACCAAAAGTATTGGAAATGTCCAAAATCATCCGTCATCGCGGACCAGATTGGAGTGGGATTTTCAGTAACGATAAAGCCATTATGGCGCATGAAAGATTAGCGATAGTTGATCCAGCTTCGGGGAAACAACCTTTGTTCAGTCAGGACGGAAAACTAGTCTTGGCTGCCAATGGCGAAATATACAATCACAGAGAATTGCGCAAACAATTTGAAGGGAAATATAAATTCCAAACCGAAAGTGATTGCGAAGTTATCTTGGCATTATACAAAGAAAAAGGCGTTCATTTTATTGATGAAATGAATGGGATTTTCGGATTTGCCATTTATGATGTGGAGAAAGACGAGTATTTTGTAGCTCGTGACCACATGGGAATTATTCCTTTATATATCGGTTGGGATCAACACGGAACGTTTTATGTAGCTTCCGAATTGAAAGCGTTAGAAGGCTATTGTACCAAAATTCAATTATTCCCTCCAGGACATTATATGTCGAGTAAAGATGGCGAATTTGTACAATGGTATAAAAGAGAATGGACAGAGTATGATGCGGTAAAAGACAATGAAACTAATATCAATGATATAAAAGTTGCTTTAGAAGCTGCGGTTCACCGTCAGTTAATGAGTGATGTGCCTTATGGCGTGTTGCTTTCTGGAGGATTAGACTCTTCAATAACTTCCGCTATAGCCAAAAAATATGCCCAAAAAAGAATTGAATCAGATGATACACAAGAAGCTTGGTATCCACAATTGCACTCGTTTGCGGTTGGTTTAGAAGGTTCGCCCGATTTAGCTGCGGCTCAAGTTGTAGCGGATTATATTGGAACCATTCACCACGAAATTAAATTCACAATCCAAGAAGGATTAGATGCCATTCGTGATGTGGTTTACAATCTTGAAACCTATGATGTTACCACGATAAGAGCATCTACTCCAATGTGGTTAATGGCAAGAGTTATAAAGTCAATGGGAATAAAAATGGTGCTTTCAGGCGAAGGTTCCGATGAATTGTTTGGCGGTTATTTGTATTTTCATAAAGCACCAAATGCTAGAGAATTCCATGAAGAAACCGTTCGTAAATTGAGCAAATTACACATGTACGATTGTTTGCGAGCCAACAAAAGTTTAGCGGCATGGGGAATTGAAGGTCGTGTACCGTTTTTAGATAAAGAATTTATGGATGTAGCCATGCGCATTAATCCAAAAGATAAAATGATTAACAAAGAACACCCAATGGAAAAATGGGTACTTCGCAAAGCGTTTGAAGACATGCTTCCAGAAAGTGTGGCTTGGAGACAAAAAGAGCAGTTTAGTGATGGTGTGGGATATAGTTGGATTGATACGTTAAAAGCTACTGTTGCGGTTGAAATTTCGGATGAACAATTGGCCAATGCGAAATATAAGTTTCCATTGCAAACGCCAACATCCAAAGAAGAATATTATTACCGTTCCATTTTCAACGAACATTTCCCTAGTGACGCTGCAGCATTGTGCGTGCCTCAAGAAGCGAGTGTCGCTTGCAGTACCAAAATTGCATTAGAATGGGATGAGGCGTTTAAAAACATGAATGATCCATCGGGAAGAGCAGTGGCCAATGTGCATGATGATGCCTATGTAAAAGCATAAAAAAAGGGTAAAAAATTGAACCAAGTTTTACGATTTGTGTTCGGATTAATGTTTAGTTTGTTTGTTTAAAGACGTTCGTCATTTTTGGCGGACGTTTTTTGTTGAAATCCTCTTGAAAATGTTAATAACTTAAAGGTTTTAAAGTCCATTTTCAATAGGAAATCCTATGTGTTTTGTTATATTTGCGTGTTAGACAAAAAATAGATTTTTTACGATAAAATAATATGAGCGACGAGATTAAAAAGAACAGTTATTCAGCCGATAGTATTCAGGCATTAGAGGGAATGGAGCATGTTAGAATGCGTCCTTCCATGTATATCGGAGACACTGGAGTTAGAGGTTTACATCATTTAGTTTACGAAGTTGTAGATAACTCTATCGATGAGGCATTGGCTGGACATTGTGATACGATTAGTGTAATTATTAATGAAGACAATTCAGTTACCGTTGAAGATAACGGTCGTGGAATTCCGGTTGACATGCACAAAAAAGAAGGTGTGTCTGCTTTGGAAGTGGTTATGACCAAAATTGGTGCTGGAGGAAAATTTGATAAAGATTCCTATAAAGTTTCTGGAGGTTTGCATGGTGTTGGAGTTTCTTGTGTGAATGCACTTTCTGACCATTTACGTGCTACGGTTTACCGCGATGGTAAAATATATGAACAAGAATACGAAAGAGGTAAGGCGATGTATCCGGTGAAACAAATTGGAGAGTCTACAAAAAGAGGGACAATGGTTACCTTTCGTCCAGACTCTACTATTTTCACCCAAACACTTGAGTTTTCTTATGATACTTTAGCAGGTCGTATGCGTGAACTTTCTTTCTTGAATAAAGGAATTACTATTACGCTTACTGATAGAAGATTTAAAAAAGAAAATGGAGATTTTGAAGGCGAAATTTTCCATTCGAAAGAAGGATTGAAAGAATTCGTTCGTTTCCTAGATGGTAATCGTATTCCAATCATTAGCCATGTAATTAATATGGAAAATGAAAAAGGCGAAGTTCCTGTTGAAGTAGCTTTGATTTATAACGACAGTTATGCAGAGAATATTTTTTCTTATGTAAATAATATCAATACACACGAAGGTGGAACGCACTTGCAAGGTTTCCGTATGGGATTAACGCGTACGTTGAAAAAATATGCTGATGCTTCTGGTTTATTAGAAAAATTAAAATTTGAAATTTCTGGTGATGATTTCCGTGAAGGATTAACGGCTATTATTTCGGTAAAAGTTCAAGAACCACAATTTGAAGGACAAACTAAAACCAAATTAGGAAACAGAGAAGTTGTTTCTCCAGTTTCACAAGCGGTGGCAGAAATGCTCGAAAATTATTTGGAAGAAAATCCAAATGATGCCCGAATCATTGTTCAAAAAGTAATTTTGGCCGCACAAGCACGTCATGCTGCTAAGAAAGCACGTGAAATGGTGCAGCGCAAAACCGTTCTTGGTGGCGGCGGATTACCAGGAAAACTGTCTGATTGTTCAGAACAAGATCCAGCAAAATGTGAGGTTTACTTAGTCGAGGGAGATTCGGCTGGTGGAACAGCAAAACAAGGTCGTGATAGAAATTTTCAAGCGATTTTACCATTAAGAGGTAAGATTTTGAACGTTGAAAAAGCGATGCACCACAAAGTTTTTGAAAACGAAGAGATTAGAAATATATTCACTGCACTAGGTGTAACCATTGGAACAGAGGAAGATTCTAAAGCATTGAATTTAGAAAAATTGCGTTACCATAAAGTAATTATTATGTGTGATGCCGATGTCGATGGTAGTCACATTTCTACTCTAATATTAACCTTCTTCTTCCGATTTATGAAAGAATTGATTGAAGGCGGACATGTTTATATTGCTGCGCCACCTTTATATTTAGTTAAAAAAGGAAACAAAAAAGAATATGCGTGGAATGATGATCAACGTGATATTGCTAATGAAAAGATGGGCGGAAGTGCCGCTATCCAACGCTATAAAGGTCTTGGAGAGATGAACGCAGAGCAATTATGGGAAACCACGATGGATCCAAATTTCAGAACACTACGACAAGTTACCATTGATAGTCTTGCCGAAGCCGATAGAGTTTTCTCTATGCTAATGGGTGATGAAGTACCACCACGTAGAGAATTCATCGAGAAAAATGCAGTATATGCTAAAATTGATGCTTAAAAATTAAAACAAACAACAAAACATATTTAAAAATGAAAGTTACAATAGTAGGAGCAGGAAATGTAGGAGCTTCTTGTGCAGATGTTATCTCATACAGAGGTATTGCCAGTGAAGTAGTAATATTAGATATCAAAGAAGGTTTTGCCGAAGGTAAAGCAATGGATTTGATGCAATGTGCCACCAATACAGGATTTAATACACAAATCTCTGGTGTTACCAATGATTATTCTAAAACAGCTAACAGTAATGTGGTAGTAATCACTTCGGGAATTCCAAGAAAACCAGGAATGACTCGTGAAGAGTTAATTGGAATTAATGCTGGAATCGTAAAATCAGTTGCTGAAAACTTGTTGAAACATTCTCCAAGCGCCACATTTGTAATTGTATCCAATCCTATGGATACTATGACTTACCTTACTTTTAAATCTTTGGGTTTACCAAAAAACAGAATCATCGGAATGGGTGGTGCTTTAGATAGTTCTCGTTTTAGATATTATTTGTCAAAAGCGTTAGGCAAACCTGCTAATGATGTTTCGGCGATGGTTATTGGTGGACACGGTGACACTACGATGATACCGTTAACACGTTTGGCTTCCTACAATGGAATTCCTGTTTCTGAGTTTTTATCCCAAGAACAACTAGAAAAAGTGGCAGCCGATACTATGGTTGGTGGTGCTACTTTAACTGGACTTTTAGGAACTTCTGCATGGTATGCTCCAGGTGCTTCTGTGGCTTATTTGGTAGATAGTATTTTAAATGACCAAAAGAAAATGATTGCATGTTCCGTGTTTTTAGAAGGCGAATATGGACAAAACGATATTTGTATTGGCGTTCCATGTATCATTGGTAAAAACGGTTTAGAAGAAATAGTTACCATCCAATTAAACGATGCTGAAAAAGCGTCTTTTGCAAAAAGTGCAGATGCGGTTCGTAATATGAATAACGATTTAAAATCTCATTTAGCATAATATATATAGGTATATAAAAAAAGACTGCAAAATCCGCAGTCTTTTTTTTTGATATTAATCAATAAAATATTGGTTAATCTTATCTATAATTATATATTTGCACGTTTCAAAAAAAAGAGAATTATTGTAAATTCAATGCTTTAGTATATAACGTTTTGAATTTCAGTGATTTTATTTTTAAAAAAGATCTAACAATAACACAGAATTAATTAATTTTTAGTAATAATGCAGAATAAAGGACTAGTTAAATTTTTCGCAATTTTATTTGCTTTGGTAAGTATCTACCAACTTTCATTCACATTTGTGGCCAATAAAGTAAAAAATGATGCCAAAACTTTTGCGGGAAATAATCCTGAGAAAGAAGTAAAATATCTTGACTCTATTGGAAAAGAAAAAGTATTCAGTTTAGGTTTTACCGACTTTACTTTTAATGAAGTAAAAGACAAACAAATCAATAAAGGTCTTGACCTTGAAGGAGGAATTAACGTAATTCTGCAAATATCTGTAAAAGATGTTTTGAAAGGATTATCTAATAATTCTAAAAATCCTGTTTTCAACAAAGCGTTAGAAGATGCCAAATTAAATCAAAGAGGAAATCAATCTTATCTTGATGCCTTTTTTGAAGCATTTGATGCTAACAAGGGAACTACTAAATTAGCTTCTCCTGATATTTTTGCCAATAGAAATCTTCAAGGCGAAATAGATTTCAATATGACTGATGACCAAGTGAAAAAAGTCTTGGCTAAAAAAGTTGACGAGTCAGTTGAATCAGCTTTTGGAGTATTGAGAAGTCGTATCGATAAATTTGGTGTTACACAACCAAACATTGCTAAACTTGGCCAAACAGGTAGAATTTTAATTGAATTACCAGGTGCAAAAGATGTTGACCGTATTAAAAAATTAGTTTCTAGCAAAGCGGAATTAGAGTTTTGGGAAACATACAAAGCGGAAGAGTTAATGGGCTTTTTAAGTTCTGCAAACGAAGCTTTGAAAGCTACTGTAAAACCTGAAGAAAAAGTTGCTGCAACTAAACCAGCGGATTCGATCAGTAAATTATTAACGGATAAGGATAAAGATTCTACAGCTGCAAAAAAAGGGAACAATCCTTTGTTTGACAAATTTGTTTCTCAAGGTGGTGGACCAGTTTTGATTGTTGCTTTGTCAAAAGATACAGCTACAATAAATGGTTATTTAAAAAGACAAGAAATTCGTGCCTTATTACCAGCAGACAAGCGTTATGCAAAATTTGTTTGGGGTAAAGGAACCGTTACTGTTGATGAAAAAACTAAGAAAGAAACTGAAACAGTAGATTTATATGCGTTAAAAGGAAATAGAGATGATATTGCTCCGCTAAGTGGTGGTGTTATTGTTGATGCTAGAGATACTTTTGACCAAATGGGTAAACCAGCAGTTTCAATGCAAATGAATGGTGCTGGAGCAAGAACTTGGGAAGAATTAACAGGAAGAGCATTTTCTCAAAAGAGTTTTATTGCTATAGCGTTAGATGATGTAGTTTATTCTGCACCAGGAGTTACTTCTGGACCAATTGCTGGAGGAAGATCTGAAATTTCTGGAAACTTTGATGTGACAGAAACCAAAGATTTAGCTAATGTTTTAAGAGCTGGTAAATTGCCTGCTGCTGCTGAAATTGTACAGTCGGAAGTTGTTGGACCATCATTGGGTCAAGAAGCTATTGATGCTGGTACCACTTCGTCAATCGTAGGTTTCCTATTGGTTTGTTTGTGGATGGTTTTCTATTATGGTAGAGCTGGTTGGTACGCTAACATCGCATTATTAGTAAACTTACTTTTCTTATTTGGAATTTTAGCTAGTTTAGGTGCTGTATTAACTTTGCCTGGTATTGCAGGTATTGTATTGACATTAGGTACTGCGGTTGATGCGAATATCATTATTTACGAAAGGGCAAAAGAAGAATTGCGTGAAGGTAAATCTTTACCCGATGCTGTGAAAGCTTCTTACGGTTGGAAAGGTGCAATGCGTTCTATTATTGATGCCAATGTTACTCACGTTTTAACTGGAGCTATATTATTCATTTTTGGAACTGGTCCAATTCAAGGATTTGCAACTACTTTGTTAATTGGTATTTTTACCTCTTTATTTACGTCTATTTTTATAGCAAGAATATTTATCGATAGAGATATTGCTCATAACAGAAGTCTAACTTTTACAACAAATTTAACCAAGAACTGGTTTACTGGTTTCCATTTTGATTTTATTGGAATAAAAAAATGGTCTTATTTATTTTCTTCTGTTGTTGTTGTAGTAAGTTGTGTTTCTTTCTATTTCAATGGTTTGGATGAAGGTGTAGATTTCGTTGGAGGAAGGACTTTCCAAGTGAAATTTGAAAAACCTGTAGAGCCAACTCAAGTATCTGACGAGTTATCAGCTGAATTTGGAACTGTTGTTGAAGCAAAAGTTTTCGGTAAAAATGACCAGTTGAAAATTACAACTAAATACAAAATCAAAGAAGATGGTGTTGATGTTGATAAAGAAGTAAATGAAAAGCTATTTAATGGTTTGAAAAAATATTATGGTGCAGATCAAACCTATGAAAAATTCATCAATACTTATGATGGTAAAAAAGTAGGAGTATTACAAGCTTCAAAAGTTGGTGCAGCAATTTCTGCAGATATAAAAACAAACTCTTTCTGGGCAGTATTAGGTGCTATGTTTGTTGTTGGTTTATACCTTGTAATATCATTCCGTAAATGGCAATATTCACTTGGAGCTATTGCAGCTGTTTTGCACGACGTTATTTTTGTATTAGGAATTTATTCGTTGTTTTATAAATATGCGCCTTTCCACATGGAAATGGACCAACACTTTATTGCTGCGATTTTAACAGTTATTGGATATTCTATGAATGATACCGTTATTGTATTCGATAGAATTAGAGAATATTTAGCTGGAGACAGAAAAGGTCACTTTAAAGATGTGGTTAATGCCTCGATTAATTCTACTTTGTCTAGAACTTTGAATACTTCATTGACGATGATTTTAGTGTTGTTAATTATGTTTGTTTTTGGTGGAGAATCAATTAGAGGATTTATTTTCGCCATGTTGATTGGAATTATAGTGGGAACATACTCTTCATTATTTATTGCTACACCAGTGTTAGTTGATACAATGAACAAAGTTGCTATTGATGATATTGAAAAAAGACATGGTAACTAAGCATTAGTATAAAAATAAAAAAAAGGGTTGTCTGTTATAGACAACCCTTTTTTTATAGAAAATATTTCACTATTTTTTTATGATATTTTTTAAAACTGCTTTATCAGAATAATTAATAACTTCTAAAATAATTTCTTCATTCTTTTTATTCTTTCCTTCAATCACATATAGTTTTCCGCCTTCAAATGGTTTGTTACTTTTATCAAAATCAACATCTCCATGTGTTAAAATATTTTTTATATCGGATGTATCAACCCATTTTTTACTCATTTGTATAGAGGCAATAGTATCATAATTAAATGGTTTGTTTCGGAGATCATTCAAAACTCTTGCATTGGGGAAATAATTGCATCGTGTGTCTTTTCCGCTTAAAACCATAGCGACAAAAAAGAGCCCGATGACAAAGCCTACTAGATAGTAAGCTAAACGTTGGTATAATTTCATAATTGAATACTTTTTTGGCAAAAGTAAACAATGTTATATGTTCAATAAATTATAAAGAGAGATTTATTTTAAAATACGATTAAGTTAATATCGTTATCGGGTAAGTTGAACCAATCACCAATAGCTTTGTTGGTTAGAATTCCATGATATAAGTAAACACCGTTTTTCAATCCTTTATTACAGCGAATAGCGCTTTCCAAACCGCCATCTTCAGCAATTTGTAGCAAATAAGGCGTAATAATATTGCTTATAGATAAAGAAGCTGTTTTGGAATAGCGAGATGGGATGTTGGGAACACAATAGTGAACTACATTGTTCTTAATGAATGTTGGACATTCATGAGTGGTTACTTCTGAAGTTTCAAAACAACCACCAGTATCAATGCTGACATCAACAATCACAGCGCCTTTTTTCATGTGTTCCACCATAGTTTCTGTCACAACAACAGGACAACGGTCTTTTCCTCGCATAGCACCAATAGCGACATCACATCTTCGCAATGCCTTTAACAAAGATTTAGGCTGAATGGTTGAGGTGAAAATTCTTTGGTTTAAATTATTTTGTAGCCTACGCAATTTGGTTATTGAGTTATCAAAAACTTTAACATTGGCACCTAGTCCAAGAGCTGTTTTTGCTGCAAATTCTCCAACAGTTCCTGCTCCAAGAATGACAACATCGGTTGGCGGAACACCAGTAATATTTCCTAACAATAATCCTTTTCCGAATTGATTATTGATCATCAATTCAGCAGCAATTAGTACAGATGCTGTTCCGGCAATTTCGCTCAACGATTTTACCGCAGGATAAGAACCGTCTTCGTCTTTGATATATTCAAAAGCAAGTGCCGTTATTTTCTTTTTAGTCAATGCCTCAAAGTATTCCTTTTTTCTTGTCTTGAGTTGGATGGCAGAAATAACAATTGTGTTTTGCTTGATTAAAGCAATTTCTTCCATTGTTAAAGGTTCGACCTTTAGAATAATAGGACAACTCAATACTTTTTTAGTGTCATTTGTAATACTTGCTCCAGCATCACTAAACTCTTTGTCGGTGTAACTAGAACTTAATCCAGCTCCAGATTCAATCATAACTTTATGTCCGTGTGAAGTAAGGGAATTTACTGCATCCGGAGTTAAGCAAATACGTCTTTCTTGGTAGGATGTTTCTTTTGGAATACCAATAAAAAGTTCACTTTTATGACGATATACTTCTAATTTTTCCTCTTGAGGTAAAAGTTGTTGCTTTGTGAAAGGAGTTAAAGACATAATGCGTAATTGAATTAAGGCACAAATTACAAATTTTTATTCAATTATTTAAAACTTAAATGTCTTTTGCCATCAACTGTTTGTGATAAATTTATAGTTGAATGTTTCTCAGGAATTAAATTCGGAATATTCTCAGCCCATTCAATAAAACACCAATTCCCTGAATACAAATAGTCATCAATACCCATATCCAATGCTTCCGTTTCTGATTTTAAACGGTAAACATCAAAATGGTAAACAAAGTTATTGTTATCAATTTTGTATTCATTTACTAAAGAAAAAGTAGGACTGCTTGTAGCATCTTTAACACCAAGTTCCTTAGACAAAGCTTTGATTAAAGTTGTTTTGCCAACTCCCATACTACCATGAAAGAGGATAACTTTATTTGGATTTTCACTTATAATTTTTTTAGCGACGTCGTTTATTTCATCAATTGAAAAGATGATTTCCATTGTTTATTTCGGATTAAAAACTAAAAAAGGTACTATCATTTCTTCTAAAGAAATTCCGCCATGTTGATAGGTGTTTCGATAGTAACTCACATAATGATTATAATTGTTTACGTAGGCCAGAAAATAATCGTTTTTGGCAAAAATATAAGAACTACTCATATTGATGGTTGGCAATCCAATTTTCTTTGGATCTTTTACTGCATAAACATCTTTATCTTCATAGGTTAAACTTCTACCAGTTTTGTAACGCAAATTCAAACTAGTGTTTTTATCACCTATTACTTTTGTTGGATTTTTGACATTAATTGTTCCGTGGTCTGTGGTAATAATTAATTTAAAACCAAGTTTCTGACCTTGTTGAATTATTTCTAAAAGTGGAGAATTTTTGAACCAACTCAACGTCAAAGAACGATATGCTTTATCATCGGAAGCCAATTCTTTAACCACATCCATTTCGGTTTTAGCATGCGAAAGCATGTCCACAAAGTTGTACACTACGGTAACCAAATCATTATCTTTTAGTCCTTTAAAGTTTTCGGCTAATTTTTTCCCATTACTTAAATTAGTGATTTTAAAATACTCTTGCTTGATGTTTAACCCTAGTCGTTTTAAATGTGCGGTTAAAAACTCAGCTTCATGCAAATTTTTTCCGCCTTCTTCTACATCATTTTTCCAATATTGAGGAAACTGTTTTTCCATATCCAATGGCGTTAATCCCGAGAAAATAGAGTTTCGAGCATATTGGGTTGCCGTTGGTAAACTAGCAAAATAGGGAACTTCTTTTTCTAATTTGTAATGATTGGCTACAACACTTTCCATTGCTTTCCATTGGTCATAACGCAGATTGTCGATTACTACGAACAATACAGGTTTATCTTTTTTTACCAATTCAGGAACCACTAATTCTCTGAAAAGTGTATGCGATTGTATAGGTTTGTCTACTTTGGGTTCAAACCAATCTTCGTAATTTCGCTCTATAAATTTTCCAAATTGAACATTGGCTTCCACTTTTTGACTTTCTAGAATTTCAGACATACTTTGGTCGTTGATGTTCTCCAATTCTAATTCCCAAAAGAGTAGTTTTTTATACAATTCAACCCAATCTTCGTAGGTTTTAACCATGGCCATGTCCATGGCAATTTTTCGAAATTCTTTTTGATAATCAAGCGTGGTTTTTTCAGAAATCAATCGGGAATGATCTAAGTTTTTCTTCAAACTCAACAATATCTGATTTGGATTCACAGGTTTTATTAAATAATCGGCAATTTTGGAGCCAATAGCTTCTTCCATGATATATTCCTCTTCACTCTTTGTAATCATAATTACAGGTGTTGAAGATTTTTTTTCTTTCATTTCCTGCAACGTTTCCAAACCACTCATTCCTGGCATGTTTTCGTCTAAAAAAACAATATCAAAATCGCCATCTTCATAAGCATCTATGGCATCACGACCATTATTATAGGTGGTAACTTTATAATTCTTCTTTTCCAAAAATAGGATGTGTGGTTTGAGCAAATCAATTTCATCATCAACCCAAAGTATTTTGATAGGATTCATAGTTTTATATTATTTCGTGCAAATTACTATTTTATAAAACGTAGTAATATTAAAATTAGTATAAAAAATCAAAATCTTTTTTAAACAAAAAAGCGCTACAAAATTGAAGCGCTTGAATGCTAAATTTCAATTTTTTGATTTATTTTGTTTTACAAGTATTGATACCTAATAAAGTATACAACGGACAAAAACTAATCAAACTAGTGAGAATAAATATTGCTCCAAAAGCCAATAATACATAGCCCAATGTTCCAGTTACTATTCCACTGTAAAACAAATAAATAAAAACAATTGCTGCCAAAACTCGAAGAACTTTGTCTAAACCACCCATATTTTTTTTCATAATAAAATGTAATTAATTGATTTTTAATAAAAAAGATTAGAGTAAAGTTAAGTAGATTTGGTTTATATTTATATGATTAACATGACATACTTTTAAATAAGATTATTTTAAACGAAATTTACTGGATAAATATCTCACTAATGATACAATTATTAAAAAACTCTTATGGTTCTATTTTTGAAGAAAAACTACTAGAAGAAATTGCTCAAGTTTCAAAACTTAGAGAATTTGAAGAAGGCGATGTTTTGATTGATTTTGGCGATTATATAAAAAGTATGCCATTACTCATTTCGGGTGCTATAAAAATTCTTCGCGAAGATTTTGATGAAGGAGAATTATTGCTTTATTTTTTAGAAAAAGGCGATACGTGTGCTATGACTATGGCTTGTTGTATTGGTGATACCAAAAGTGAAATTAGAGCCATTGCCGAAACCAAAGGAAAAGTTATAATGATACCCGTTTTTAAAATGGAAGAATGGCTAGGAAAGTATAAAAGTTGGAGAAATTTTGTTTTCAATAGCTATAATAATCGTATGAAAGAAATGTTAACCGCTATTGATAATTTGGCTTTTATGAATATGGATGAAAGACTATTCAATTATCTTTTAGAAAAAGTAAAAATCAATAATTCCAATTTTATTCAAAATACGCATCAGGAAATAGCATTTGATTTACATACTTCAAGAGTAGTTATTTCAAGATTACTCAAATCATTGGAAAACAATGGGAAAATTAAACTTCATAGGGCATCAATTGAATTGATAAAACAGTAACTTTTTTGAGTGTGTAACTTTTGATACTGACTATTTAATTTCATCAATTTAATTTTGTAACATCATTCCAATGACATTTATCATAGGTGATGAATGTTATACAAGCTAACTTTGAGAAAAATTAATAAAAAATGAAAATAGAGCAAATTTACACCGGATGTTTAGCACACGCCGCTTATTATCTTGAAAGTAATGGTGAAGTGGCCATATTTGACCCATTGCGTGAGGTTCAACCTTATATTGAAAGAGCAAAAAAAGATAATGCCCAAATTAAGTATGTATTTGAAACCCATTTTCATGCTGATTTCGTTTCAGGACATTTGGATTTGGCACAAAAACAAAAAGCTACCATTGTTTATGGTCCAACAGCTAAACCAAGTTTTAAAGCTTTAATTGCAGAAGATAATCAAGTTTTCTCAGTTGGAAATTGTAAGGTGAAAGCCATTCATACTCCAGGACATACTATGGAAAGTACGTGCTATTTAATTATTGATGAACAAGGAAATGAACATGGGATTATTACTGGCGACACTTTATTTATTGGTGATGTTGGTCGTCCCGATTTGGCTCAGCATGTTATTGCCGACTTGACAGAGGATAAATTAGCACGGTTATTATACCATTCCTTGAGAGAAAAAATAATGCCTTTATCAGATGATTTGATTGTGTATCCCAATCATGGTGCGGGAAGTGCTTGTGGTAAAAACATGAGTAAGGAAACTACCGATACTTTGGGAAACCAAAAGAAAACTAATTATGCTTTAAATCCAAAATTAACTGAGGATGAATTTGTAACTTCACTTTTATCGGGTTTAACTGCGCCACCAGCTTACTTTCCAAAAAATGTTTTGATGAATATTCAAGGATATGAAAGTTTGGACACCGTGATGCACAGAGGTTTAAAATCTTTTGATGTTGATTCCTTTGAAGCTGTTGCCAAAGAAACAAAAGCATTACTCCTCGACACGAGAAAAGCTTCAGAATTTGCTAAAGGATTTATTCCTAATAGCATCAACATAGGTTTGGAAAGCAATTTTGCTATGTGGGTTGGAGAATTGATTCCCGACTTAAAACAACAAATACTAATTATTGCCGATAATCATGAAAAAGTAGAGGAGGCAATCATTAGATTGTCAAGAGTAGGATATGACCATGCCATTGGATATCTCGAAGGTGGATTTGAAAGTTGGATAAAAAACAACAAACCAGTTGAAACAGTTGATAGAATTACAGCGCACGATTTGCAAGATTTAGAAGAAATTCATGAAACACCCATTATTGACGTTAGAAAAAAAAGTGAATATGAGTCAGAGCATTTAGCTGGAGCTATCAACATTCCTTTGAACGAGATCAGTAATCGAATAGCTGAGTTTCCTAAAAACGATTATTTTATTTTGCATTGTGCTGGCGGTTACAGAAGTATGATAGCTGCTTCGATACTTAAGCAAAAAGGATTTAAAAATTTTGCGGATGTCATTGGAGGTTTTAACGAAATAAAATTAACAAACTTACCACGGACTGAATTTGTATGTCCAACCACATTATTATAAATATGAACAGTAGTTTTAGTAATATTATCAATTCGGATAAACCCGTTTTAGTTGACTTTTTTGCCACTTGGTGTGGACCATGTCAAGTACTTGCTCCAGTTTTAAAAGAAGTAAAAGACAGTTTGGGTGATAGAGTTTCGATTATCAAAATAGATGTGGACAAAAACCAAATGATAGCATCAAATTATCAAGTTAGAGGTGTTCCAACCATGATTTTATTTCAAAACGGAAAACAATTATGGCGTCAATCTGGCGTTCTGAATAAAGAGCAATTATTGAAAGTTATTTTAGATAAAACAAATTAACCATTTTTAAGTAATGTAATAAGAATTTGAAAATTTAAAATGAGGTGGTTGTATGAAAAGCATTTAAACTACATTATAAAAAATTGAAAATGAAGTAACTATTTATAAAGTAATCAATACTATTTTTGTTACCGGAAATTTTGAAAGGGATATGCTTAACGAATTAAGTTATCCAGAAAAAGAGAATAATTCGTTAACCAAAAAAGCTAAATCTTATTTAAATTTTGCTAAAGGAAGAATTTTAGAATACAATTAATATGAACAAAAAAATAATTATTTTTACAACAGTTGGAGTTGTGGTTGGAGCAATTGCCGGATATGTCTATTATCATTATGTAGGTTGTGTCAGTGGAACTTGTGCTATAACTTCCAAACCATTAAACAGTACTTTATATGGTAGTTTGATGGGTGGATTGCTGTTTAATATGTTCGTCACAAACTCAAAAAAGAACTAACAAAGGTTGTCTATTTTAATAGACAACCTTTGTTAGTTTAATTATTTTTTCAAAACCGTTTTAAAAACTAAATCTTTATCCAGTTTTTTGGTACAGAAATACCAATCTTTACAATCTAATTCAGAATCATCATCCATTCTTTCTTTTGCAACTCCACAAGAACCAGCAGGTGGAACAATTACGTCATCGCCAGGTCTCCAATCAGCAGGACAAGCAACTTCAAAAGCATCCGCAGTTTGTAAAGCAATTAACACTCTATAAAGCTCATCAAAGTTTCTTCCTATACTTAAAGGATAATAAATGATGGTTCTGATAATTCCTTTTGGATCTACAAAAAATACAGCCCTTACAGCTTTAGTATTACTTTCACCCGACATAATCATTCCGTATTTTTTAGATACTTCCATAGTAATGTCTTCAATCAAAGGAAATTTCACTTCAACATCTTTCATCCCTTTGTATTCAATTTTTTCTTTAATGGAACGCAACCAAGCAATATGACTGTATAAACCATCTACGGATAAACCAACCAAGTCACAATTAACTTCTTTAAATTGATTTTCCATACTTGCAAATGTCATAAACTCAGATGTACAAACTGGTGTAAAATCAGCAGGATGACTAAAAAAGATAACCCATTTACCTTCATAATCTTTCGGAAAATTAATTGTTCCTTGTGTTGTTACTGCACTAAATTCAGGTGCTTCGTCACCTATTCTTGGCATTGAAAAATTTTCTTCCATTTTATAATTTTTAAAATTAGTATTTATTTGATATGGCAAATCTAGATGTATTAATACTTTGGGTTTGTCACATTTGTTACAAATAATAGGATTTTATTATTGTATTATTATTTTAATAGATTTTAATTATATTGTTATTTATTTCTAAAGTAACAATGGTTACACTATTCTAAATCGATACTTTCTATTTTTGTTTAAAATAAGTTGATAATGAAAAAAACAATTCTACTTTTAGCTTCTATTACTTTTTTTTCTTGCAATAAGAAAAATGAAAATTACAAACCTGTTAATGAAAAAGACAAATTAGAAGTTTCTGATAATCTTGAGGGCAAAAAGCTAATAGAAACCCATTGTTACTTGTGTCACAGTCCAAATGCACCCGAAGGTGAA
Organism: Flavobacterium sp. RSB2_4_14; assembly: GCF_051547085.1. Classification (NCBI taxonomy): domain Bacteria; kingdom Pseudomonadati; phylum Bacteroidota; class Flavobacteriia; order Flavobacteriales; family Flavobacteriaceae; genus Flavobacterium; species Flavobacterium sp. RSB2_4_14. The sequence goes on along the minus strand of NZ_JBPTTL010000009.1, from coordinate 38,445 downwards.
GGAAGAATTGCGCCACCAATGGTTGCCATAAAAGCTAGATATATTAATAAAGAAGGTTTTAACAAAGAAGAATTTATTACAGCTCTAAAATCATTTGTTGAAAATCCAACCGAAGATAAAGCACTCATGTTTGGAGCAGTAAAAAAACACGGATTAATGCCAAAACAAGTTTTTCCTGAGGAAAGTCTTGATAAAATTGCGAATTATATGTTTGATTATCAAATAGAAGAACCCGAATGGTTTAAATCTCATTGGGAAAGTCATGGAAACGAAAAATGGACACAATCGGGCAAAAAATTAGCCGAAAAAGAGAATCCCAAAACAGTAGATGAAATTGGTTTAGAATATGCACTTTCTACTAAAAAAGTATTAGGTAAAAACCTTATGGGTGCAATACAGAAAAAAGGAACTTTGGCAGCTTTAGAATTTTGTAACATCAAAGCAATGCCTCTTACAGATAGTATGGCGACCAAGCACAATGCAATAATTAAAAGAGTTTCCGATAAAAATAGAAATCCCAATAATAAAGCAAATGTCGAAGAACTCAAATATATTGCACAGTTTAAAGCTGATTTACTCTCTAAAAATGACTCAAAACCAGTGGTAATCGAAAAAGGAAATAAAGTTCAGTTTTATTATCCTATTCCTACCAACACTATGTGTTTACAGTGCCATGGAAAACAAATAAAACCAGAAATTCAAAAACAAATTTTGAAATTGTATCCAAATGATTTAGCTGTTGGCTATAGCGAAAATGAAATTCGTGGAATGTGGAGTATTACTTTTGATAAAAACAAATGAAAGAAAATAAGAATATTATCCATTTTCATACCAATTTATTAATAAATATCGTATTGATTTAGAGTTCACTAAGTTTAAGGTATAATTAAGACAGCCATTTGTTTGGGTAAAAAAAAATACATATATTTGATCTATATTAAAATTAGTAATCAATAAAAATTTATAAAAATGAAAAAATTAGTTTCCACTTTAGCTGCAGTAGCTTTTTTATTTACCTTGAATGTAAATGCAAATACAACTGATCCTAAACAAAAAAAGAAAAAAGCAAAAACAGAGAAATCGTGCTCAACTGAGGAGAAAAAAGAATGCAGCACTGAGAAAAAAGCAGGTTGTTGTTCTTCTAAAAAAATGGATGAAAAAAAAGCATAATAATTGCTTTTTTATGATAGAAAGCGTCTCAGTGATGAGGCGCTTTTTTTTGTAACATATGTTACAAAAATGTTGATTAATAAAGAGTAGCTTTGATGAAAATTATAGAAATGAAATCACTTTTTACCTTTTGTCTGTTGTCCTTTTCTTGGCTCATTTTTTCTCAATCTACTTTTGATTACCAAGTACAATTAAATCCAGTAACTATTCCAAATTTTCCCGGAATTCATTCTTTTGCTTTTGCACAACATAATGGAAAATGGCTAATTATAGGTGGAAGAGTAGATGGAATTCACGCTCGTCAACCTTTCAATGCTTTTCCGGCAGCGAGTAATAATACATCTATTTATGTTGTTGATATTGCTGCAAATCAGTTTTGGTCGGCATCAATTACTACTTTATCAACTCCTTTAAAAGAGCAATTGCAAGCTACCAATTTCAATTTCTATCAAGATGGTAATACCTTGTATCTTGTAGGCGGTTATGCTTTTTCTGCTTCAGCAAACGATCATATTACATTTAATAAATTGACCTCTGTTGATGTGCCCAATTTAATAACTGCTATAGTTAATGGCTCTCCAGTTTCAAGCTATTTTAAACAGATGTCAAATGAAAATTTAGCCATAAATGGCGGACATTTAGCAAAAATTAATTCAACATTTTATCTAATTGGCGGTCATCGATTTGATGGAAGATACAATCCGATGAACAATCCAACGTTCACACAAACCTACTCCAACCAAATTAGAAAATTTTCTATTGATAATTCTGGAACTCAATTAAGTATTTCTAACTATCAAACTATTACTGATGCAGTTCATTTGCACAGAAGAGATTATAATTTATTGCCACAAATTTTTCCTGATGGAACGCAAGGTTATACTATTTCTTCTGGAGTTTTTCAAATCAATGTCGATTTACCTTTCTTGTATCCTGTTGACATTAAAGAAAATGGTTATTTTCCGCAAACTAATTTTAATCAATATTTGAGTAATTACCACAGTGCCGTTTCGGCTCTTTATGATGCTACTGAAAATAGAATGCATAATTTGTTTTTTGGTGGCATAAGTCAGTATTATTATAACGGAACGACATTAGTTCAAGATAATAATGTACCATTTGTAAATACAATTAGTAGAACAACTCGTTTTGCTGACGGTTCATTGCAAGAATACCAACTACCAGAAACGATGCCAGCTTTGAAAGGAGCGAGTGCTGAATTTATTCCTAATAATACTTTGCCACACTATGATAATGAGGTGCTAAAATTAAATGAAATTACAGCAAATGAATTTGTGATTGGTCATATTGTTGGTGGTATAACTAGTCCTTCTAGTAATCCGTTTACGAGTAATCAAACGTCAACTACATCAGCAAATGCTACAATATATGAAGTAAAACTCATTAAAAATCAACCTTTAGGTATCTATGAAATTAACGGTAAAAATCCATTTTCAATGATTGTTTCTCCAAATCCAACTCAAAATGATAAGGTAAAAATCAATTTTAAAATGGCTTATGTTACCACAATTGATTATTTTGTTTCGTCATTAGATGGTAAAATAATTTCTGATGGTGAAATTTCAGATACCAATCAAGGTGAAAATGAAATGACTTTTGATTTAGATGGAATTTCAAATCAAACCGTAATTATTACATTTATTTTTGATAATAAATTTTATGTTTCCCAAAAAGTGATGGTAAAATAGCTGTACTATTTTATCATTTATTAGAAAAGCTCCAATAAAAAGGGAGCTTTTTTTTATAAGCTATTTTTATATTCAATAGATTAGCTACATTTGGTAACATTTTTCAATTTTTAAAGTCCAATAAAAAAACAAAAATATTATGCGATTTAGAACAAAACTTACCCTCAGCTTATTTTCTGCTTTATTATTTTTAAACTGTAGTAAAAAAGAAATTCAATTCGAAGACCCATTAGTTACTAATAGAGATACTACGATCAATCCAGGTGATGACTTTTTTATGTATGCCAATGGCGGTTGGTTCAAAAGAAATCCCATTCCAGCTAGCGAAAGGAGTAATGGAATTTTCAGAACAATCGGCGATACTATCAATTCTCAAATTAAGCAAATTTGTGAAAAATCGGCTGCGCTAACTGACGCAGTAAAAGGTAGTAACGAACAGAAAATAGGCGATTTTTATGCGTCAGGAATGGACACATTAACTATTGAAAAATTAGGATTATCACCATTGAAAGAAGATTTGAATAAAATAAAGGCCATAAAAGATATTCCTTCATTACTTTCTACCATTGGTTATTTACACACTATTGGTGCCAATCCTGCTTTTTCAATGTATGTTAGTCAAGATGATAAGAATAGTGCAAAATATGCTGTTTTTCTTTCTCAAGGTGGATTAGGAATGGGTAATCGAGATTATTATTTCAATACCGATAAAGAAACAGTTAACATTAGAAATGAATATGTGAAGCATCTTCAAGCTATGTCTGAATTGATGGGTAATTCTAAAGAGATAGCAAAAAACAATGCTATTTCCATTATGAAAATGGAAACAGAATTGGCTAAAAATTCTCGAAAATTAGAGGCTTTGCGTGATCCAATAAAAAATTACAACAAAATGAGCATTGGTGATTTGAATAAAGCAACACCAAATGTGGATTGGAAGACAATGACTGCAACTATCGGAATTAAAAACGTAGATACTGTAATTGTTGGTCAACCGGAGTTTTATACAGCATTACATCAAATGATTAAAAGCTATTCCATTGAAGATTGGAAAACCTATTTAGAATGGGATTTAGTTAATTCCTATGCTTCCTATTTGAATGCAGCTTTTGAAAAACAAAATTTCTATTTTTTCTCCACCATAATGAGTGGTGTTAAAGAGCAAAAACCACGATGGAAAAGAATTGTTGAACAAACAGATGGTTCACTTGGTGAGTTAATAGGCCAAGTATATGTAAAAGATTATTTGCCAAAAGGTTCCAAAGAAAAACTTCTCGAAATAGGAAATAATATTCGAACGGTTTATGCAGAGCGTATAAAAAATTTGGATTGGATGAGTGAAGAAACAAAGAAGAAAGCACTATTCAAATTAAGCAAAATTGTTATGAAAGTGGGTTATCCTGACAAATGGAAAGACTTGAGTAGTATTACTATCAACCGAAATTCTTTTTTAGAGAACGTAAAAGCAGCTAACAAATGGGCAATCAACGATATGATTTCAAAATACGGAAAACCTGTAGATAGAACAGAATGGGGAATGTATCCGCAAACTTATAATGCTTATTATAATCCAAGTAATAATGAAATATGTGTTCCTGCTTGCAACATTTTAGTGCCAGGATTTGAAGGTAGAATGCCCGATGATGCAGTATTGTATGGAATTATAGGTGGTTCAACTTTTGGACACGAAATCACGCATGGGTTTGATGATCAAGGAAGTCAATATGATGAAAAAGGAAATTTAAATAACTGGTGGACAGCAGAAGATTTGAAAAAATTTAAGGCAAAAACTAAATTAATCGTTGAGCAGTTTGCTAAATACGAAGCTTTACCTGGGAAATTTGTCAATGGTGATGCTACTCAAGGAGAAAACATTGCTGATTTAGGTGGTGTAGTAATGGGATTTGAAGCTTTCAAGAAAACGTCTCAGTACAAAAACAAAGAAATAATTAGTGGTTTAACTCCTGAACAGCGTTTCTTTTTAGCGTATGGTTATGCTTGGATGGTGAATATAAAACCAGAGTCATTGGCACAACAATTACTTACGGATGTTCATTCACCAGCAAAATATAGAATTAACGGTCCTTTGGAAAACAATCCTGATTTTTATAAGGCTTTCAACATCAAGCCTGGAAGTAAAATGAGAAGATCAGACAGCGAACGGGTTGTTATTTGGTAATAAAAAAATCTCTAATCGAAAGGTTAGAGATTTTTTTTTATTTAAGTTTTAGCAGTCGCTTCTTCATACCGTTCGGAAACTTTTTTCCAGTTAATAACTTTAAAGAAAGCTTCAATGTATTTTTTTCGCTTGTATTGATAATCTAAATAATAAGCGTGTTCCCAAACATCCAAACACAAAATAGGTGTTCCCGAAATGGTTTGTTTTGGCATCAATGGATTATCTTGATTTGGAGTACTGGTTACCACTAATTTTCCTGATTTGTCAACCACTAACCAAGCCCAACCTGAACCAAATTGTTTTTCGGCCGTATCTGTAAATTGGTTTTTAAAAACTTCAAAAGAACCAAAATCCCTATTGATAATTGTGGCTAAAGTGTCTTTGGGTTGTCCGCCAGCTTTTGGAGCCATACTTTCAAAAAAGAAACCATGATTATAATATCCGCCAGCATTGTTTCTTAAATCGGCATTATTGATATCTAATTTTTTCAGAATATCTTCAATGGTCAAATCAACCATATTTGGGTCGGCAGCGACCAATTTATTTAAATTATTAGTATAAGTTAAATAGTGTTTTGAATAATGTACATTCATAGTTAGTATGTCAATACTTGGCGAAAGTGCGTTATATTCATAAGGTAAGGGTAGCAAAGAAAATTGTCCTTCATCAGCTCTAACATCATCAGGATGTCCAATAGTTACTTTTTCCTCAGCGGAAGGCAGTGGAACTTCGACAACTTCGGTTAGTTTTTTTCTCTTGCAGGAAGGAATTATAACAATAAACGAAATACAGAAAAACAATAAAAAAATCTTTTTCATACTTTATTTTTTGTCTTTTGCAATGGAATTGATGGCTTCGATATATAATTCTTTTGCTTCCTCAACGCTAAGATGACTTATTTGCATCCATGCATTAGTTTTGAAAGCATTTCTTAAGTCAAAATTGGAAGAGGTATTATAGTCAACAGTGCCAGAAGTTGCCTGCTTATAATAGGCATACAAACGCAATTGTTCATCTTGAGGTAAAGATGATTGCGGGATTTCTAGAGCTTTTTCAACAGCTTCTTGAAAACGAATTTCTAATTCTTTTTCAGACATTGTAATTTGTATTATTTAGAAGCTATTATTGTTTTTCCTCCAATAGCTTTATCATTCAAATTTACATTAATTTTTGTTCCTAATGGTAAAAATAAATCAACTCTTGAGCCAAATTTAATAAAACCGGCGTCTTCACCTTGTACTACTTGCATACCTTCTTCGGCATAGTTTACAATTCTTCGAGCAACGGCACCAGCAATTTGACGGTATAAAATTTCTCCAAATTCAACGGTTTCTATAACCACAGTTGTTCTTTCGTTTTCGGTACTAGCTTTTGGATGCCAAGCCACTAAATATTTACCAGGATGGTATTTGCTGAATTTTATTTTTCCATTAGCAGCATATCGAGTGACATGTACATTTAAAGGCGACATAAAAATCGAAACTTGCATGCGTTTGTCTTTGAAATATTCTTCTTCAAAAACTTCTTCAATCACTACCACTTTTCCATCAACTGGGGCAATAATGTGATCATCATTGATAGCAACTATACGTTTAGGATTTCTAAAAAATTGTAGAACCAAAATTAGAAATACCAATGTAACCACTTGAATTCCTTTTTCTAACCATAGAATATCGGAAAGAAATTTATGAGATAAAAGAAAAATAATTACGGTTAATGAGGTTGCAGTTAAAATGATTTTTCCGCCTTCTTTATGAAACATAATATATAATTTGATAAAATAAATAGATAAATGGTGCAACAAATATAATACTATCTAGTCGATCTAGAAAACCACCATGTCCAGGCATGATAGCACCACTATCTTTTACGCCAGCATTTCGCTTAAACTTAGATTCTATTAAATCGCCTATAGTACCAAACATTCCAATTATTAGGGCAATAATTACCCAATGAATAATTGAAGCTGACAAGTAAAATTTTGCCAATAAAAAACCTGCAATAATGGCAAACACGGCACCGCCTAAAAATCCTTCGATGGTTTTTTTTGGTGACACTCTTTCAAATAATTTGTTTTTACCGATGCTTCTTCCTACTAAATAGGCAAAAGTATCATTTGTCCATATTATTACTAAGATACTAATAATGATTTTAGGATTATAATTATCTGAATGGATATTTATGAATTGATCATCAGCATTTAAAAATGGAATTTTCGTAAAAATAATAATCGGTAACACAAGATATCCTATAAGAAAAACATATTTTGATGTTCGGTCTAATGGTTTGTTATGTTTTTCGAAAAGAAATAAAATTGACCTGATTGACACTAATAATGCTGCTATTAGCAAAAGAATTTCGTTTGTTTTTATTGTGTTGTTTAAATTAAATAACACAAAGGCAATGGTGGCCAATAGTATGGGAACTATACTTTTTAAATGTATTAATTTACAAAACTCAACAACAGAAAATAGTAGCAACAACCCAAATAACAACAAAAAACTATAAGGAGAATATAATGTGGCAGAAACCAGTAACAGTACATATACTGCTCCAGACAAAGCTCTTGTTAGGGTAGTGTTCATGCTATAAATCTTCTAAAAGCAAAAGATACAAGTTTTTGGCTGTACTTCCATATTGAAGGAAGTTTTCATCTTTTGCTTTTTCGAAATATTTTATGGTAGTAATGTTGGTAGGATAATCTTTGTCATATTTCTTTTTAATGACTCTAAGACCATCGCTCTTTGTTTCAAGAATTTGACTTGTAGTAGCTAAAATGATAATATTTGTGGGAAGATCGTTTGGTTTATTTTGTTTGATTTGATTTGATGAAAAAAGCACTGAACCTTCATCTGCTAAAAGATTTTCGCAACTGGCAAATAAAAACTTAGGATTAGTAGGTTTGTCGTAATTTATTTTGTTTTCGTCCAACATGCTGTAAAGCTTTGGTTCGTAACAAATAGCTTCACTTTCGAACCAATCATTCTCTTCTAATATGTGTTCAAAATGGTCTTTAACCTCGCTTAAGTTTTCACAATATAAAAACTTTCCGCCATTTTTTTTGAAATTATAAGTAAACTTTTCATCTACAGGAAGTAATGAAAAGCTGGATGGAATATTGCTGAATTCGCTTTGACTTTCTTCGTCAGAGGCATCATTACCCGTGCCAAAAATTTTTCTGAAAAGACTCATGCTACAATTTATATAATCTAGTTTGGAAATTGAAATCCTCCAAAGATAAAAAAATCTTAATTCAAAAGCATGTTTTGAATTAAGATTTTAAAAAAATGTTAAAAAACCTATTTGACTATACTATATCTGTTTCTTCTGCAGGAATTTCGAAGGGTCTTTTACCAAAAATAGTCTCTAAATCGTCTTTGAAAATTACTTCTCTTTCAATTAAAATACTAGCTAATTGTTCAAGTTTTTCTTTGTTATCCTCTAAGATTTTAATGGCTCTTTGGTATTCGGTTTCAATAAGACTTGAAATTTCTTTGTCAATAACTTGAGCAGTTTCCTCAGAATAGGGTTTTGAAAAATTATATTCACTTTGTCCTGACGAATCATAGTATGTAATGTTTCCAAGCTTATCACTCAAGCCATAAATGGTAACCATGGCACGAGCTTGTTTGGTTACTTTTTCTAAATCACTTAATGCTCCTGTAGAAATTTTATTGAACATTACTTTCTCAGCAGCACGACCACCCATTGTGGCACACATTTCATCTAGCATTTGCTCTGGACGAACAATTAAGCGTTCTTCAGGTAGATACCAAGCAGCACCTAAACTTTGACCTCTAGGAACTATGGTAACTTTTATTAAAGGCGCAGCGTGTTCAAGCATCCAACTTACTGTGGCGTGACCAGCTTCGTGAACTGCAATAGCACGTTTTTCCTCGGTAGTTACAATTTTATTTTTCTTTTCAAGTCCACCAACTATTCTGTCAACAGCATCAAGAAAATCTTGTTTGTCAACAGCTGTTTTGTTATTTCGAGCTGCAATCAAAGCGGCTTCATTACACACATTTGCAATATCAGCACCAGAAAAACCAGGTGTTTGTTTGGCTAAAAATTCAATATCTAATCCTTCTACTTTCTTTAGAGGCGCAAGGTGTACTTCAAAAATTTCTTTACGTTCTCTAATGTCTGGTAAGTCAACATAAATTTGACGGTCAAATCTTCCGGCACGCATCAAGGCTTTGTCTAAAACATCTGCTCTATTGGTTGCAGCCAATACAATTACATGAGTATTAGTACCAAAACCGTCCATTTCAGTAAGTAACTGATTTAAAGTATTTTCTCTTTCATCATTACCGCCAGAAAAATTATTTTTTCCACGAGCACGACCTACAGCATCTATTTCATCAATAAAAATGATTGCCGGTGCTTTGTCTTTGGCTTGTTTGAACAAGTCTCTCACACGTGAAGCTCCAACTCCCACAAACATTTCTACAAAATCTGAACCCGAAAGGGAAAAGAATGGAACTTTAGCTTCACCTGCAACGGCTTTGGCTAATAATGTTTTTCCTGTTCCTGGAGGACCAACGAGTAATGCTCCTTTTGGAATTTTACCACCAAGCGCTGTATATTTTTCAGGGTTTCTAAGGAATTCAACAATTTCTTGGATTTCTTCTTTTGCACCTTCTAAACCAGCAACATCTTTGAAAGTCGTTTTTAAATCTGTTTTTTCGTCAAAAAGTTTCGCTCTTGATTTTCCAATATTGAAGATTTGACCTCCACCGCCGCCAGCACCACCGCCGGACATTCTGCGCATGATTAAAATCCAAAGTCCAATAATTACTATAATCGGTAAAAGACTTATAAATATCTCTGACCAATTGCTTTTGGCTTTGAAATCGTAGTCTTTTATTTTGCCTTCTAGTTTTGCTTTTTCCAATTTATTTTGAAAAACTTCATCATTTCCTGGGTCAAATGTGTAATGTGGTCCTTTGTTGGCATTACCCAACATGTCTTTGGCCACTTTGCTATGTGCTTTTTCTTTTAAGGCAGCAGCAGTTAAAAAAGCTTCTCCTTCGGTTTTGTTGTAAACAATAACTTTTTCAATTTGTCCTTTTTCAAGGTATTCGTTGAATTTGGAAGAGGATATTTTGGTTGCGTCCTGAAAATTGGAACCGCCAAAAAAATTGAGTGCAAAAAACACTACAATTAATCCGGCATATATCCACCAAGGACTAAATTTGAAATTATTAGATTTCTTTTCGTCAGCCATTTTTTTTAAAACTTTTAGTAGTTGTTTGGTATTGTTGTAATTTGAGCATCACCCCAAAGTCCTTCGATGTTATAGAATTCTCTTATTTGTTTTTGAAACACATGAACTACAATATCTACATAATCCATTAGTACCCACTCGCCATTGTCCGTTCCTTCCACGTGCCATGGTTTGTCTTTTAATTCTTTGGATACTAGTTTTTGGATGGAGTTAACTATTGCGTTAACTTGGGTATTTGAATTTCCATTGCAGATGATAAAATAATCACAAACTGCAGTGTCAATTGCTCTTAAATCGAGGATATCAATATCATTTCCTTTTACTTCTTCAATGCCTTTGATGATATTCGCTAGGAGAATATCGGTATTAACTTTTTTCTTCGTCATGTACTTTTTATGTATGTTTTGCAAAGGTATTCTTTTTTGTTATTATTTTTGCTCAACAAAAGTTTAAAATTCGTTAATATTTACTTTACTATCATGACTATAATCAAACTCGATGCCATAGATTCGACAAATGACTATTTGAAACAATTGTCCAAAGATAAAGTATTGGAAAACCTAACCGTTGTAATGGCAAATGTTCAGACAAAGGGCAAAGGTCAGATGGGTGCTGAATGGCATTCTGAGGCTGGTAAAAACCTGCTCATGAGCATCTTGGTTAAAGATGTTGTTCAAAAGGAAAACTCTGTTTTTGATTTTAATGTGACAATAACCCTTGCAGTTGCTAAACTTTTAGAGCTGATGAAAGTTTCTAATGTGAAGGTGAAATGGCCTAACGACATTATGGCAGATGGAAAAAAAATTGCTGGTATTCTTATAGAAAATGTAATTAAATCGGATGGCAGTATCACAGCCGTTGTTGGAATTGGGCTTAATGTAAATCAAACCAATTTTGATGGAATTCCAAATGCTACTTCTTTGTGCCAACATTCCGATTTAGAATTTGATAATCTTGAAGATGTAGCAAAATTGCTGCAACGTTCCATAGAAAGTTATTTACTAATAGCTAATGAAAATATGGATACTCTTTGGAACATATACAACGAGAGTTTATTTCAATTAAATAGGCCATCTCATTTTCAGGATAAAAACGGTCATCGTTTTAATGGTTTTGTAAAGTATGTTACACGAGACGGAAAATTAGCTATATGGCATGATGATGATAAGATACATCATTATGAAGTGAAAGACATTAAGATGCTTTTTTGAAATAAATCCCTCTAATAAACAATTTCTTAAAATAATCCTTTCAAAGGTGAGTTGTTAATACCAATTTTAGTGTAATCAAAGTTCATTTTTTCTTTTAATAGCGTAGCATAAACACTTCTAAAATCGATTTCATATTTTAAATCGCCATTATCTAAGTCAGTAAGGTTTGGATTATTACCTACTATTTTTCCTTTTGTGTTTCCACCAATAATAAACATGGGAGCTGCAGTTCCGTGGTCAGTGCCATTACCATTGTCTTTTACTCTTCGACCAAATTCCGAAAAGACTACTATGGTTACATTTTGAAGCAAATTTGCTTTTTTCAAATCGGTATAAAAACTAAAGATAGCATCATTCAACTCGGTTAAATTGCGTTGTTGAATGGCTACTTGATTGTCATGGGTATCATACCCGTTTTGGGAAGTGTAATACACTTTCGAATTTAAATTTCCTTTAATCAATCGTGCAATCCATTCAAGATTTTTACCCAACCCGGTTTTTGGATAACTATTTTCCGCAGTTGATTTTGCCAAAGCTTTTTGAATTTCATCTGACCCTTCGGTAACCGAATTGGCTATTTTGCGCACAAAATCAAGTTGTGGATTATCAGACAGTTTTATCGTTTCATCAGTATCTGTTCTAATTTTGAAACGGTTTGGGTCTTTTACAGTAATAGCATTGGGTTCGTTTCCTTTCAACGCCAGATTATCTATATTGTCTAAATTTATTCCTGCTGTGGGTTGGTGTTCCTTGCATTGTAAATCGAGATAACGACCAAGCCAACCTTCATTTAAATATTGGTTGGGATTGGAAGCGGTTTGCCAAATTTCTTGACTCCGAAAATGAGAACGATTAGGTTCGGGATAACCCACATTTTGAACAACAGACAAATCGCCATTTTGTTGAATTTTGGCAAAATCTTTGAGCGCAGGATGAAAACCCATGCCATTATTTTTGGCTAGTACATCGTTCTTTGAAATCGCTATTTTAGTTCGTAAATCATAATATAACGGATTATCAAAAGGGATAAAAGTATTCAATCCATCATTGCCACCGTTTAGTTGGATAAAAACTAAGCACTGTTCGCCAATAACTAAATTGGTTTGTGAACCAAATGCATGAAGGAAATCGGGTAGAAGCAAGGTTCCGCCGGTGAATGTTCCTGTAAGCGTGAGAAAGTTTCTTCTGTTCATGGCTAAACGATTTGAAATTCTGGAGTTTTTATCATGTTATTAAACAAGCGCATCACGGCGTTGTCCGCACCATCGGCTTTTGGATTGAAATCGTACTTTAAAATTGTTTCCCAATCTTTTTGTAGGTTTTCATTAGTCTGAAATAACAATCGGTCTTGTAGTTCGGCTATAATAGTTTTGTTATTGCCTGCTTTTGTCCAGTTCAAAGATACTTTAACCAATTGATTGATGTTTTCCTTTACCATGTCGTTATCCATAAACTGTGCTTTCCGACTGATGTTTTTACCGTTGCACAATAAATCGGCTACATTGTTGCGTTGTAAATAAATTTGTGATGTAAGCCATTCTTTTCCACCATTCCAACCTTTAACATTGGGTTGATTGAATAAATCCATGCCTTGTTGTTTCAAATAAAAAGCCAATAGTTTTGGACTTAGTTGTTCCACATTCAGCTCATTCATCACTTGCATAATATAAACTAACGGGTCTTTAATCTTGCTTCCTGCATTGTCTTTCGGGAATTCTTCTGTAAATATTTTAATTAATAATGGCTTTATTTCAAAATTAACTTTCCTAAAATAATCACCGTAATAAGTAACCAAAGTTTTCGATGGATTGTCATATATAAACCACTGTAATATTTTTCGAGTAATCAAATAAGGAATTGCTTTTTGCTCAAAAATGATGTCAACCATTTCGTCAATTTTGAATTTTCCAGTTTTACCAAAATAGGAAATTGTATCATTATTTTCTAAAAATCGTCGGTATTGTGCACTATTCTCACCAATGTTTAAACCTGCTAAACCTTTTGCGCCATTTTTTATATCTTCTTCTTTATAATTTCCTATTCCTAGAGTAAATAATTCTAGTAATTCTCTACTAAGATTTTCGTTAATTTTATCATTTTTATTATCTACATTATCCAAATAGCGCACCATGGCATTGGTTTGAATGATTTTTTTGGTCAATGTTTTGAAATTGCTAAAGGCATTTTCTCGTAGTATTTGATTGTGTTGGTAAATCCAATAATTGACTTTTACTTTTTGAAAAGTGCACACAAAATGATTGTGCCAGAAACACACCATTTTTTCTCTCAAAGGAAACTCATCGTTTATCATTTTTTGGAGCCACCAAGCTTTCATTTCCTGAGAAACTTGGAATTCTACTTTTAATAGTTCTTTTGCTTGTTCTGAATTAGAATTCTTTATTTCTTGCCGTTTTGATTTTAATTCTTCTAAAGATTTAGGACTTTTATCTAATAATTGAGGAACTTTTTTATCAAAAGGAGAAGCGAAGGATTTTTCAAGAAATGTAGGTAGGCCTAATTTTTCTATTTTGCTACTTTGTTTTCCTGAAAATCCTAATCGTAAAGACCAAAGGGTGTATTTGTTCATGATGATAAACTTTGATATTGGACTTAAATATTCTTATTAGGTTTAAATGTAAAATGATATTTTGTGAATTTGACAAGGAATATCAATTTTTAGTAACTAAAAATAAAAATAATGTATCTTTGGAACCAAATTTCTATCAAATGATTACCTCAGAAACGCACACCGAACTAGAACAGTATTTCCAACAATTTCGTCAAAATATTATTGGAATAAATCAAGAATTTGATTCGCCTTTTGGACGAAAAAAAATTGTTTATACTGATTGGACTGCAAGCGGAAGATTGTATCGTCCTATTGAGGAAAAAATGATGAATGAGTTTGGACCATTTGTAGCGAATACGCATACTGAAACTACTGTTTCAGGAACAGCTATGACCATGGCTTATCATGAAGCAAGACACATAATTAAAAAACATGTTCATGCCAACGATAATGATGTTTTAATTACTGATGGAACCGGAATGACAGGTGTGGTAAATAAATTCCAACGTATTTTAGGGTTACGCATTCCAGAAAATTTAAAAGAATTTACCATTATTCCAAAGGAATTAAAACCGATAGTTTTTATTTCTCATATGGAACATCATTCTAATCAAACCTCTTGGTTGGAAACTATTGCTGATGTAGTGGTTATTCCTGCTACAGAAGATGGATTGTTTTGTATTGATGAATTTCAAAAACTAGTTGAACAATACAAAGACAGAAGTTTTAAAATTGCTTCAATCACCTCTTGTTCAAATGTTACTGGAATAAGAACACCTTATCATGAAGTTGCAAAAATTATGCGCCAACATGGAGGAGTTTGTTTTGTTGACTTCGCTTGTTCTGGACCTTATGTTGATATCAATATGCATCCTGATAACGAAAGTTATTTAGATGCTATTTTCTTTTCTCCACACAAATTTTTGGGTGGTCCAGGAACTTCAGGAGTTTTGATTTTTAATAAAAATTTATATAAAAATAATGTACCCGATTGTCCTGGTGGAGGAACAGTGAGTTGGACAAATCCTTGGGGAGAACATAAATATATTGACAATATTGAAGATAGAGAAGATGGTGGAACACCAGGTTTTCTTCAAGTGATTAAAACGGCTTTGGCAATTCAGTTGAAAGAAAAAATGGGAGTTGAGCATATCTTGGAACGTGAACATGAAATTGTGGAATACATTTTTTCAGAGCTAAATTCCATTGAAAATATTCATATTTTGGCCAGCCAACATCAAGATAGGTTAGGGGTAATTTCTTTTTATATTGATGGTTTACATTTTAATTTGGGTGTAAAATTATTGAACGATAAGTTTGGCATTCAAACACGTGGCGGTTGCAGTTGTGCAGGTACTTATGGGCATTATTTGTTGCACGTTGACCAAGAAACCTCAAATGATTTGGTTTGCCAAATTAGTTCGGGCGATTTAATCAAAAAACCAGGATGGATTAGAATGTCTATACATCCAACTACCACAAATGAAGAAATTCAAATGGTTTGTGATAGCATTAAAAAATTAGCTAAACATCATGAAACTTGGGCAAAAGACTATGAATACAATTCAAAAACAAATGAGTTTGTTCATAAAGATGCCAAAAACAGCGAAGAAGTAATGGTGAAAAGTTGGTTTAAGTCGTAATTGGCTTTCTGTGTTTCCATCGTTTGTGTGTCCACAAATAATATTCAGGAACTTCGTAAATTTGTTTTTCCACTCTTCTCAAAAACTCATCTGAGATTTCATAGTTAGGAACATCTTTGGGATTGTCACACATAAGTTCAAAAGTAGCTTCATAATAACCTCGTTTTACTTTCTTAACTCTTAGGAATACAACATTCATGTCAAATCGCTTGGCAAGCATTTCAGCACCAGTATGAACAGGTGTTTCTATTCCCATAAATGCTGTCCAATGATAGGTTTTGCTTAACTGAGGTGATTGATCACTTGCAAACCCATATACGCCAAGATGTCCTAATCTTGCATTTTCTTGAATTACAGGAATTGTTTCTCTGGTGGTAATTAAAGTAGCTTTGAATTTTCCTCGAATATCTTTTACTAATTTATCAAAATACGAATTGGCTATTTTTTTATAAATTCCATATCCTTGAAATTGGATATGATAATTCATAGATATTGCCCATTCATAACTAGCATAATGAGCCATCATCACGGCAATACTTTTTCCTTTTTTCTCTAAATCTAAATACAGATTCATATTGGTAAATAAATACCTCTTTTCAATTTCTTTTCTTGAAATTGACAAGGTTTTTATCATTTCAAGAAACATATCACACAAGTGATGGTATGATTTCTTCTCTATTTCTAATCGTTCTTTTTCAGATAAATGAGGCAATGCCATGGCAATATTGTTGCGAACGACTTTTTTTCTATACCCTATGATATAATAAACTAAGAAATAGACAGTATCTGAAAAAAAATATAATAATCTGAAAGGCAAAATGGATATTAGCCAGATTATGGGATACAATAAAATGAAAGCGATGAATTGCATTGGAATATATTTATGCAAATATAAAGTTAATTGTTATTTTAATACTTTAACATTAACAAAACCTAAAGAAGTATTGTTATTTTTACACTCGAGACCTTTAGGTCGAACTGTACGAAGTAAAAAATATATCAATATGGATAACCTTTTTTTATTGGCTATAATTTTGGCCAATGTACTTTTCAGTATGAAAGGATTTAATGATGTTTCCTTTTTTAGAAAATACCAATTTCATGTAGGTAGTATTCGAGCTGGTGAACAAATTAGGATGATTTCTTCGGCATTTCTTCATGTTGATGTTGTCCATTTAGCTTTTAACATGCTGACATTATGGTTTTTTGCGCCTGTAGTTTATAGTTTTTTAGGCAATTTTTCATTTGTGTTGGTTTATTTTGGAAGTTTAATTTTTGGTAGTTTGTTGACCATGTTGTTTCATAAAGATGATTATAGTTACAGCGCTGTTGGCGCCTCTGGAGCAGTGACAGGTGTTTTATATTCCGCTATATTGTTGCAACCTGACATGATGTTAGGTATCTTTTTTATCATTCCTATTCCGGCCTATCTTTTTGGAATATTGTATCTGTTATATTCCATCTACGGAATGAAAGCCAAAAATGATAACATTGGTCACACGGCTCATTTCGGTGGTGCTGTTGGTGGATATGTTATAACATTGTTAAAAATGCCGTCTCTTCTACAAGATAATTTATTGATGGTTATTTTGTTAGCCATTCCTATAGTTATTCTTTTTGTAATGGCTAAAATGGGAAAATTGTAAATGGCACAACTTTTGAAATTAGTAATCTATAATCAAAAAACATAAAAAGTCATGAAGAAAGCAGTTGTAATGATCGCAGTATTTTTTGCTTTGGCAGTTCAAGCCCAAGAGCAAAGACCTCAAGTTCCTCAAATCTCTGTTACAGGTGAGGGTAAAGTAAAAGTAATTCCTGACCAAGCCATTGTTACCGTCGGTTTTCAAAACTCAGGCAAAGATGCCAAAGAGGTAAAAACATTAAATGATGAAGTAGTTGACAAAGTAATTAAGTTTCTTAAAAAAAGCGGCATTCCAGCTACTGACTATAAAACAAATACTGTTAGCTTAAATAAAAGTTATGATTACGAAAAAAAGAAATACAACTTTCAAGCTAATCAAACGTTGAGTATAACACTTAAAGATTTGACAAAATATGATGATATCATGATGGGTTTGAATGATGCTGGAGTGAATTCTATTCAAGGTGTAGAATTCAAATCATCCAAAATGGAAGAGTATGAAAAAGAGGCTAGAAAAAAAGCCATGATCAATGCCAAACAAAAAGCAGCTGATTATGTTTCTGTGCTAGGACAAAAAGTGGGCAAAGCTTTATTGATAAC
Source organism: Flavobacterium sp. RSB2_4_14 (assembly GCF_051547085.1). Taxonomy (NCBI): domain Bacteria; kingdom Pseudomonadati; phylum Bacteroidota; class Flavobacteriia; order Flavobacteriales; family Flavobacteriaceae; genus Flavobacterium; species Flavobacterium sp. RSB2_4_14. Next base: position 20,492 of record NZ_JBPTTL010000009.1, on the reverse strand, counting down.
AGATAATTCGCAAGTTTATATTCCACAGCCGATGTACAAAGGAAATATGATGGCTATGGCTGAAGATAAAAGTGCACCAAGAGAAACTTTAGCAGTAGGTGAAATAGAAATAAATACTAATGTAAGCGTGACTTTTGCTTTGGAATAAGTCAAACAACAACTTATGAAAATTCCCTTTTTGAATATTCAAAAAGGGAATTTTTTTTATAGGAAAACTTTATTTTTTAGGTAATGGTGCACCAACGGCAACCGCACAATCATGGCCAGCCTGACCGTGAGGTGGATTCATTCCTGGTGCTGTAACTGTAGTTGCCGCATTTGGATTTAAAATAGCAGGAGCTGATGCTGGCGTTGTTTGTGCATTTGTAGTTGTCGAAGTTGTAAATGTAGGCTGTTGCGTAATAGTTGCTCCAGGCTTTGGTTTACTTACTGGGGAATTTAGTGGAGCACCAACCGCTATGTCACATCGATGTCCAGCTTGTCCGTGTGGTGGATTCATTCCTGGTTTAGTGACCACAGGATTTGGTGTAACTGTTTGAATATTTTGCGGCGCATTTTGATTTTGAACTGGAGCCACATTTTGTGAAACAGCTTGTTGCATGTTTGCCTGAGCAGGAATAGCCTGTACTCTCGGAATAATTATTTCTTTTGGTGTATTACTTGGAGAGTCACTCACAGTTTCTTCTTCTTTTTTACAAGAAATGAATAGAATAGCAAATAATACTAGCGAATTAAAGACAAGTTTTGATTTCATATATATTTTTTTTATCAAATATAACTTTTTTAAACAAAAGAACAAATTCACTAAAAATGAGTTCATTCATTTTAAAACAAAAAAAACGCTCAAATGAATTTAGCGTTTTTCCTTATTATAATATTTATTTGTGGGGAGAGCAGGATTCGAACCTGCGAAGATGTAATCAGCGGATTTACAGTCCGCCCTCGTTGGCCGCTTGAGTATCTCCCCATCGCTAACAGCGACTGCAAATATAAAAACACTTTTGATGTTCACAAACAAAATAAACTTATTTCGTTCACTCTTTTTTTAATCTTTTGGTTTTGAGTGAAATAAAAAAATCTCCCGAGGGAGATTTGATTTATATTTTTTGAAATACCTTATTTTTTTGATAAAAGTTCATTGATTTTTGATTTTAAACTTTCTCCATTCAAATCTATTGCAATTATTTTTCCATTAGAATCTAGTAAAAAAGTTGTTGGAATTTGAGTTATTCCATATTGTAATGCAATTGGATCTTTCATCTCTTTCAAATTTGATACTTGCGTCCAAGTTAATCCATCTTTTGCAATTGCACTTTTCCAATTCTCGGCATTATCATCAAGAGAAACACTTATAATGTTTAAGCCTTTCTTATTAAATTCATTGTAAAGACTGACAACTTCTGGATTTGCTTCTCTACAAGGTTGACACCAAGATGCCCAAAAATCAATTAAAGTAACTTTACCCAGACTTTCTTTTAAAGAAATTAATTTTCCATTGGGAGTTGGTGCTTTAAAATTTGGTGCAATATCACCAATAGTAATGCTTACTTTAGGACTGGTTTTTTTTTTAAAAGAGCAAGGTTTTGTTTAATAGATTTACCTGGTTTAGTATTTTTCAATGACTCATCCAATGAATTGAATACTTTTTCTACGTCTTTTTCAGTAAAGTTTCTATTGTTGAACATTGCTTGTGTAATCAACACACTAATGAAAGATTTTGGATGTGTTTTAGGATAATTGAAAGTATAATCAGTCATTTCTTTTTGAATGATATCATACTCTTTTTTCAACTTGTTCATAACAACAGTATCATTGGTTTTTTGTGCTTCTTCAATGATAGTTTTGTTTTTGATTTGAAAGTCCATCACACTTTTTTGTAGTTTTTTCTGGATTTTGTTTGATTCTATACCAAATTTAGAAAACTCATCATTATTATAAGTTCCACCCATTTTTGATTTGAAAACACTGTCTTTATCAACTTCAACGGTTATTTCTCCACCTTCAAGAATTACTGGTACTTTTCCATTGAGTTTATCAACTTGAATAAAATGAATTTCTGGCTCACCAGTTTTTCCTTTAATTTCAAACTTTCCATCTACTATTTTAACTGTATCGAGAGCTGTAATTCCCATTCCCATTGGACTTTGTTTTTCTAGATAAACAAGACCTGTTTTCATACCTTTTACGGTTCCTGTAATAATATATTCACCTTCAGCAAGTTTATTACAAGAAAATAAAACTACAGCAATGGTTACTAAAAGAATAATTTTTTTCATTTTTTTGATTTAAATTTTTAAAGATTGCAAATGTATTTAAATTGCAGTGTTTTAAATAAATTTTTAATGATTTTTTTAAAGATTTATTTTAAGGTTGAAGGACAAACAAATTTGGTGCAAGGTACATCCGTTTGTTTGATGCCACTCATCCCTTTTTCTATATTGATTAAATTGTGAATCCCTCTTGATTTTAAGATAGAAGCCATGATTACGGAACGATAACCTCCAGCGCAATGCAAAAAGAAATTTTTGTCTTTTGGCACGGTTTGAAAGTTTTCATTTATGCTATCAAGTGGAATGTTGATCGCGTTTTCTACATGCTCTGCCTCAAATTCACTAGGTTTTCGGGCATCAACAATAATACTGTTTTTAGTTAATTGTTTTGAAAAATCTTCTGGTGTTATTGAATCTATTGAGTCAGTTTCAAAACCTGCTTTTTTCCATTCGGCAATTCCACCTTTTAAATACCCCAAAACATGATCAAAACCAACTCGAGATAATCTTGTAATGGTTTCTTCTTCTTTTCCTTCAGGAATAATCAATAGTAGTTTTTGATTTACATCTCTAAGCAATGAACCAACCCAAGGAGCAAAATTTCCTTGAATTCCTATAAAAATTGAGTTTGGAATATGCGCTTTTACAAAATCATTTTCGTGTCTAACATCTAAAACGACTACATCATCTTGATTGGCAACAGTTTCAAATTCAGTTGGTGATAAGCCAATATTACTTTTGTTAATTATAGAATCTAAACTATCATACCCTTTGATGTTTAACATTACATTTTGAGGGAAATAGGCAGGTGGAAGTCCTAAACCATCCAGTAATTCTTTAGTGAATTCTTCTTTGGTCATATCGGCACGAAGGGCATAATTGGTTTTCTTTTGATTGCCCAAAGTATCGGTAGTCTCTTTGCTCATGTTTTTGCCACAGGCACTTCCTGCTCCATGACTTGGGTAAACAATTAAATCATCCGATAAAGGCATGATTTTGTTACGTAATGAGTCAAAAAGATAGGAAGCCAATTTTTCTTGGGTTAATTCTTCAGTCAATGCTTGCGCTAAATCTGGGCGACCAACATCGCCTATGAAAAGAGTATCTCCAGTTATAATTCCATGTTGTTTGCCATTTTCATCAGTCAAAAGATAACAAGTGCTTTCGAGTGTGTGTCCTGGTGTATGGATTGCTTTTATAGTGTAATTACCTACTTTAAATTCTTGATTATCAGTAGCGATAATAGCATCAAATTCAGGATTAGCAGTTGGTCCGTAAACAATTTTCCCACCACTTTTTTGTGCTAAATCTAAATGACCAGAAACAAAATCGGCATGGAAATGGGTTTCAAAAATATATTTTATTTTGGCGTTATCTTTTTGAGCTCTATCAATATAAGGTTGAACTTCTCGAAGTGGATCAAATATTGCCGCTTCACCGTTATTCTCTAAATAATAAGCAGCTTGGGCAATGCAACCGGTGTATATTTGTTCTATTTTCATAGTTGTAAATTTTATACAAATTTAAAGATAAGATGACTAGAATTAAAGATTTTTAGAATACTTTATGAAAAAATTTCCTTGTAAAGAATAATCAGAGACATCACTAAAACGAAGATGCCAAATATTTTTTTTAGTAATTTTTCATTAATATATTTTTGAATATAAAGTCCAGTGAAAATTCCAACAACGGCTATTGTAGTAAAAAATAATAGAAACGACCAATCCATAGTTGTATTTTGAACATCACCAAGAAAGCCAATCAATGAATTTATTGTGATAATTAAAAGTGATGTTCCAATGGCTTTTTTCATGGGTAATTTTGCCAGCTTTATGAGCGCAGGAATTATCAAAAATCCGCCACCAGCACCAATCAAACCTATAAGTATTCCAACAAAAAATAATTCAACAAAAACTGCAATTTTGGATTTGTTTTTTTCTTCAATAGCAGTAGTTTCTTTTTTGTCTTTTAGCATAGAATAAGCTGCCATAAACATTACTATGGCAAACAATAACATCAAAAAAGTCTCTTTTGATAATTGAAAAGAACCAAAATAGAAGATAGTATCGGGTATTTTTGGGACTATAAATTTTCTAGTAAGATATACACCAATTACAGAAGGAAAGGCAAATTGAATGGCCGTTTTTGGTGCGATTAATTTTTTTCTAAAATTTTGAATGCTTCCAAAAGCGGAAGTGGTTCCAACTATAAATAAAGAATAAGCTGTGGCAATTATTGGATTTAAATTTAAAATATAAACTAAAACAGGAACGGTTAATATTGAACCGCCACCACCAGTAATTCCTAAAACAATTCCAATTAAAAACGCACCAAAGAAACCTAAAATTTCTAACATTAATTTAGTGTAAAAATCATAGTGTAAAAATAACATAATTGTTTCAGAAGAAGACTTTATTTTATTTGAATTATTTATTACGAAATCACTTTTCTTAAAGTTTTTTCTTTACTAAATAGCAATTAATTGTTAATTTATAGTTCGTTTTGTTAGTTTTGGTAGACATGTAAATATATTTGATGCTTAATAAATACCACAATGTTTAAAAATTTACTTTCGTTCCTTTTAGTTCTTGTTTTTTCAATTTCAAATGCTCAAGTTTTCATCAATGAATTAGACTCCGATACGCCAAGTACTGATGACAAAGAATTCATAGAATTAAAATCTACAATTCCCAATTTTCCCCTTGATGGTTATGTTTTAGTGTTATTTAATGGTTCAGGAAGCCAAGCTAATTTGAGTTATTATGTCATTGATTTAGATGGTCTAACAACCGATGTTAATGGTATAGTAGTCATTGGAAATAATTTAGTTTCTCCAGTTCCAACTAGGCTTTTACCCGATAATATTTTCCAAAATGGTCCCGATGGTGTTGGTTTATATATAGGAAATTCAACAGATTTCCCAAATCTTTCTCCAGCTACAACAACCAATATAATTGACGCAATTGTCTATGAAACTACCGATCCAGATGCAACTGCATTAATGGCTGCATTGGGAGTAACCATTCAAATAGACGAAAATGCAAACGGTGCACAAACAACACAATCTATTCAGAGAAAAAATGATGGAACTTGGGAAGCCAAAACTCCAACACCAGGAACAAATAATGATGGTAGTGGTTTTGTTTATAATGGAATTACTATTTCCACAACAGCAACCCAGTTCAATGAAGGACAATTATTTACAATTACTTTTATTACTCAAACTAATGTAACTGGAAGTAATCTTAATTTTAATTTCTCACTTTCAAGCGGTAATTTTAATACTTCGGATTACACAGGAAGTGTAGCTGTTTCCATCCCTGTTGGTTCCAATAGTTATACAGCAACAATACAATTAGTTGATGATACAAATGATGAAGGAGACGAAATAGCCAAAATAAAATTTGGAACATTGCCATCTGGATACAACAGACGTAATGATAATATTGAAATTAGAATTATAGATAATGATTTTACTGTTGCAGCTTGGGGAACACCTTTAAATCCAACTTATGGAATAGTAACAAGTACAGCACCTACTGGTTATTATTCATCATTAGAAGGAAAATCAGGTAGTGTTTTAAAACAAGCCATTCAAGATATTATAGCCAATCCAAGTGTGGTTCGAGCACATAATTATGGTGATATTGAAACTATTTTGAAAAAAGCAGATCAAAACCCTTTAAACAGTAATCAAGTTTGGTTAATGTATGTTGAACAACCTCGATCTAAACTAGATTTTCAAGAAACAGGTATCAATACAGGAAAATGGAACAGAGAACATATTTATCCTCAATCACGCGGTGGATTTACCGATGGAACTTCTTCTATTCCTGATGGAATAAATGTTTGGTTGCCAACTAACGCTGATGATATTCTTGCTGGTCATGCCGATGCACATCACTTACGAGTTGAAGATGGTGCTGAAAACAGTTTACGAGGAAATAGAGATTATGGTGAATATCTTGGTCCAGTTGGTACACAAGGAAGTTGGCGTGGTGATGTTGCAAGAGCACTTTTTTATATGGCAGTTCGTTACAATGCCTTGAGTGTTGTGAATGGAAATCCTGCTAATACTACAGTGGGACAAATTGGGGATTTAGCCTTACTATTGCAATGGAATCAAACTGATCCAAGAGATGATTTTGAAATGAATAGAAATAATTACATCTATACTTGGCAAGTGAATAGAAATCCGTTTATTGATTATCCAAACTTGGCCGATTATGTTTTTGGAGCTAATTTTGGTCAACCATGGTTTTCAACTTTATCCAATACTAGTTTCGATGAAAGTAAAATTGTTCTTTATCCAAATCCTGTAGGGAATTCATTTACGATTTCTGGAGTTGATACTGAAAGCACTATACAAATTTTCAATAGCTTAGGAGCGAAAGTCTTAGAAACTAAGTTTAACTCACAACAGACTTTTGCACTTGATGTTGCTTCAGGAATTTATTTTGCTAAAATATCATCTGATTCTAAATCAATTGTTAGGAAAATTATCGTGGAGTAATTATGGACAATTATCCATTGAAAAAAAATGTATTCTTGCAATATGAACGATAATTTCCTAAATGAATTTTTTGGAATAGGAATCCAAAATGGAAAAACTCCTGAAAACCTTGGTGTTTTGTGGCGATCAGCTCAAAATTTTGGAGCAAGTTTTATTTTTACTATTGGAAACAGATATGCCAAACAAGCTTCGGACACACATAATGCGGTGAAATCAATACCGTATTTTCATTATGAAGATTTTGAGGATTTTTTTAAAAATTTACCAAAAGGTGCAAGGCTAGTTGGTGTAGAATTAGATGAAACTGCCGAAGATTTAGAAACTTTTCAACATCCAAGAAGATGTGTTTATTTACTAGGTGCTGAAGATAATGGATTAAGTAAACAAGCTATTGAAAAATGTCATTTTTTAGTAAAATTTAAATCAGAGAAAAGTTTAAATGTTTCTGTTGCAGGAAGTATAGTGCTTTATGATAGAGGAATCAATAAGCCAAGGTCATAAAATTAATTTTCTCCACATTAGTTTTACTTTCCGATACAAAAGTTAGCAAAAATATTTCCTAAAAGTTCATCATTGGTCACTTCTCCCGTAATTTCGCCGAAGTAATACAATGCTTGTTTAATATCTATTGCCATTAAATCTGAAGGTAATCCGCTGTTTAGTCCAAATTTCACTTTTTGAATTTCTTCCAATGCTTTTAAAAGTGAATCGTAGTGACGTGTGTTGGTAACTATCGTTTCATTATTGCGCAAAGCACCAGTATTTACAAACGAAAATAATTGGTTTTTTAAATCTTCAATTCCTTGTTTTTCTTTAGCAGAAAGCAATAAAATATTTGGAATTTGAGTGGTAAGATTTAATACTTCTTTCTTCGAAAGTTTGTCTGATTTATTGCCAATAACAATTAGTGCCTTTAATGGAAACTGATTTTTTATTTTTTCCAGTTCAACTTGAACTTCTTTCAAATTTTCATTGTCCAAGGTCAATTGAGAACTATCAATTAAGTAAATGACTACTTGCGCTTGTTCGATTTTTTCAAAGGTTTTTTTGATACCAATACTTTCTACAACATCTATCGTTTCCCTGATTCCCGCTGTATCAATAAAACGAAATCCTATACCATTGATGACCAATTCATCCTCAATAGTATCGCGTGTAGTTCCTGCAATTTCGGAAACTATGGCGCGTTCTTCATTTAATAAAGCATTTAACAACGTGGATTTCCCAACATTGGGTTCGCCAACAATGGCTACAGGAATTCCGTTTTTTATAACATTTCCAACGGCAAAAGAGTCTATCAATCGTTTTAAAACAAACTCAATTCGGTTTAATAAAGCTGCGAATTGTGTTCTGTCTGCAAACTCAACATCTTCTTCGGCAAAATCTAATTCCAATTCGATAAGCGATGCGAAATTCAACAGTTCTTCTCTCAATCTAGCAATTTCATTACTGAAACCACCTCGCATTTGTTGCATTGCTATTTGATGACTAGCTTCATTATCCGAAGAAATTAAATCGGCAACAGCTTCTGCTTGTGATAAATCAAGTTTTCCGTTCAAGAAAGCACGTAAAGTAAATTCTCCAGCTTGTGCCATTCTACAACCTTTTCGCAATAATAATTGTATAATTTGTTGCTGAATGTAAGTTGAACCATGACAGGAAATTTCAATTACATCTTCACCAGTATAAGAATGTGGATTTTTGAAAATTGAAAGTAAAACTTGGTCATATACTTTTGAATTTTCAACAATATGTCCAAGATGAATAGTATGCGTTTTTTGTTTGGCAATAGATTTTCCAGAAACCGATTGGAATACTTGCTCTGCAATGGTTAGAGCAGCTACACCCGAAATTCGAATTACAGCAATAGCTCCAGCACCAGAAGGTGAAGCAAGGGCAACAATAGTTTCTTGTGAAATCATTTTTAAATTTTTGTCAAAGTTACTAAAACTAAATAAGTATTGATTTAATTAAAAAACAACAACTACAATTTTGGTAAATAATTTATTATCTGATAATTATCATTTTTAATTCCTTATAATAATCGTAAATTTGAGAGTACATAAATTCTATCACCATGAAAAAAATTCTTTTACCAATAGATTTTTCTGAAACTTCAGATAATGCCTTTGTATATGCTCTTGAAATGGCTAAAATATTCAAAGCCGAGTTGGTTTTATTGCATACGTTTGAGTTGCCGATAGTTGATAGTCAATCGCTTCCTTTGAATTATGCTATGATTTATGAAACCATTGAGTTGACTAATTTTGATCATTTTAAAGAGAAAATGCCGAAATTACACACTATTGCAGAGCAAAGAAATTTGAGTCATATCGCAATGAGTCATATTTTAATGGACGGCGATTTGGTTTATAATATTAAAAAAGTGGTCAAACAAGAAAATATCGATTTTGTAGTAATGGGAACTAAAGGCGCCGAAGGTTGGTTAGACTCTTTCCTTGGAACGAATACAGGTTCTGTTATTTCAGATGTTTCAGTTCCTGTATTGAGTGTTCCAATTGGTGCTAAGTTCAGTAAATTTGAAAACATTGCTTTTACCACACGTTTTAGAAAAAAAGACATCGAAGCTTTGGTTAAAGTAGTATTGATGGCCAAAAAACTTCATGCTAAAGTGAAATGTTTACACGTTAAAACTTCTGATTCAGATGTGAATACCGATACTATCAATAGATGGAAATCTCATTTTGAAGATGAGGAAAACTTGCAATTTTTTATAATTCCTAGTGATGAAGTAAATGAAACGATTGAAGATTTTCTAGTCACTCAAGATATTGATTTATTGGCAATGCTTACCTATAAAAGAAACTTTTTTGTGGAGCTTTTCACCAATACTACCACTCAAAAATTATCTTATCATTTAAAAACACCAATATTAGCATTTCACGAATAATCTATCTAAATAAAAGAAAATTATTGGTTTTAATAAATTAATTATATTTGTTAAACTAATAGTTAGTCAAATGAAGTTATTACTCTCTTTTTTTTTCTTTGTTTTTTCGTTTTTATTATCAGCGCAGCATTCCACAATTTCGAAAAATTCTTTTTTGAGATATGATGATTATAAAAGGTTAAAAGAGAAGAAAGAAGTTAATATTGACTCCTTGGGTTTTAGGATATTTAATAATGATACATTAGTTGAGATTACTCCATTGGATAGAAAAGGTGTAAGTGTCCCTTATGAATACAAAGACAGTATCTTTTTGAACGAATATAAGAAGTTGGTTTATAATAGAAACAATCAAAAGCTAATTCCAACAAGAAAAGTCTATATGAGACATTGGAAAACTGAAATAAAAGTTTATTTTGACTCAACAGTAACTTATACAAATAAAAGAGAGTTAATTAAATTTTTTAAATACTTAGATGAAGAAATAGATTCTCTTAAAATTTCGGTTGTGAATGCTAAATCAAAATCAAATTATTTTATTTATTTCATGAATAAACCAACTGATATTAATTGGGAAGAGAGAATAAAACCTACGAATGGATATTATATATATTGGGATGGAAAACAGAGAATATACAATGGTACATTGAAACTAGACACTCAAAAAATATTTAACCAAAAGCAACAGATTACTACATTAAAGAAAGATTTTCTATTTTCATTAGGTAATTTTTATAGTATACAAAATTCGGATTGTAAAAGTTATTTTTCTACTTGTTTTTCAGTAGATAAGGAATTAACTGAAAAGGATATTGAGTTATTAAAATATCATTATTCCTATGGAATTTGTAAAGGAACTGATTTAGAAACTTTCGAAGAAAACCATAGAAGTGCTCAAGAGAGAATGAAAACAGATCCAAAAGTTAAAATGGAGTTTCTACATCCAACAGAATAAAAAAAGCGTCTCAAATATAAATTGAAACGCTTTCTGGTTTTATTTCGGTTAGTTTATTTAGTTATTCAACATTACTGGCATTACAAGCATAGTAACGGTTTCTCCTTCATCAAGACCGTCTATTGGAGTTAAAATTCCAGCGCGGTTTGGCATTGACATTTCTAGCATAATTTCATCTGAAGTTAAATTGGTCAACATTTCCGAAAGAAAACGAGAGTTGAACCCAATTTGCATATCATCACCTTGATAATCACAAGTCAAACGCTCTTCAGCTTTGTTCGAATAATCAATATCTTCGGCAGAAATATTCAATTCAGCTCCAGCAATTTTCAAACGAATTTGGTGTGTAGTTTTGTTAGAGAAAATGGCAACACGACGCACAGAATTCAATAATAAAACTCTGTTAATCATTAATTTGTTTGGATTTTCTTTTGGAATTACCGCTTCGTAGTTTGGATATTTCCCATCAATTAAACGACAAGTCAATACATAACTATCAAAATTGAAAGTAGCATTCGAATCATTGTATTCAATGGTAATATCAGATTCAGAAGTTCCTAAAATGCTTTTCAAAATATTCAAAGGTTTCTTAGGCATTATGAAATCAGCCACTTCAGAAGCTTTTACATCTGTACGAGCATATTTCACTAATTTGTGAGCATCTGTGGCTACAAAAATTAAACCTTCGGGAGAAAATTGAAAAAAGACACCGCTCATTACAGGACGTAAATCATCATTTCCGGCAGCAAAAATAGTTTTGCTAATGGCAGTTGCTAAAACATCTGAAGGAACAACAGTAGAAGACGGATTGTCTAGACTTACTGATTTTGGAAATTCTTCTCCTGGAGCATAAGCAATGGCATATTTCCCTGAATTAGAACTAATTTCGATAGTACTGTTTTCTTCAACAGTGAAAGTCAATGGTTGCTCTGGAAATGTTTTTAGAATATCCAATAATAATTTTGCAGGAACAGCAACACTTCCTTTGCTAGTAGAATCAATTTCCAATGTAGCCGACATGGTTGTCTCTAAATCAGAAGCTGATACTGTTAACGTTTTGCTATCCAATTCGAATAGAAAATTATCTAAAATAGGCAAAGTATTGCTGCTATTGATAACGCTACCTAGAACTTGTAGTTGTTTTAATAAGTAGGAACTCGATACTATAAATTTCATCCGTGGTTTTTATTTGTTTCTTAATGGAAGATGGAACGTGAACGTTTCATCTGAATTTTTATTTATTTTTTTAATGATGGAATGCTACGCATTTCATATAAATTTAATTTTTACAAATATATCTTAAACAAAGAGATTTCAAAAAGTTTTTTATTAACATTACTTGCTGTATTTTCTCTTGCGCAAAAGGGTAAAAACTACACCAAAAAGCAACAGAATAACTATTGGAACTGCAACAGTTATGACTTGCGAATGAGTATAATTGTCATACACTTTTTGTTTGTCCAAAATAGGTAAATCAACTTCTTTACTGCGAATGTTAATAAGTCCATTATCATCCAAGAGATAATTGACGCAATTCATCAAAAACTCTTTATTGGCATATAAATTATTAGTCCATTTGTCATAACCCAATTCCAAGGGTTGGCCATTTTTATCCAATTGATTTTTAATTACGTCACCGTCAGAAATCACAACCATTTTATTGCTCTTTCCTTTGTTTTTAAAAGTATCATCTTTAAAAGGTAACACTCTATTTTCATACATGGAACGAAATTTTCCTTCTAATAAAACAGCCACTGGAAAGTTTCCTTGATTGACGAAATCCTTTGGTTCTGGTCTTGCAGTTACCATTTTCAAATTGACTTCCGATGGTGTTCCCATCAATTTTGAATATTTTGACGATTGTAATAAAATAGTTTTTTTAATATCGTTTTTCAACGGTTCAATCGGACTTGCAAATTCAAATTTTATTCCATCTAGATTACTCACTATTGGATTGTTTGTTGTTGGATAAATCATTGGCGAAAAAAACCAAGGATATTGGGTGTATTGTGTAGCACTTCCTTGTTCTCCAGTAGCCAAAGCGATTGGGGTATTTTGTAAATCAAAAATCAAATCTGGTCGCATTCTAACGCCATATTTGAAGAACATGTCGTTCAAATTCAAATCTCTCGGAAAAGCCAAATTGGAACCAGTTTCATTATACAAACTGTCCATTTCCATATTGACTTGGTCAACAAGCCAGAGTGTTTTTCCGCCGTTAATGATAAATTGATCCAAGACTTGTTTCTCTTCATCGGTAAAGGTTTCTGTTGGTTTGGCAATTATAGCCAAATCATATTTTTTTAGGTATTTTAAAGTTTCATTCGGACTTTTGGCTACAGAGTCCAATGTAAATGGTCCAATATAATAATTGTCTTTTACAGAACGAATAAAATCAGCGATATAACGATCAGGAAGTTCACCGTTTCCGTTCATAATCACTACTTTCTTTTGCTTTGCTTTGGCTACAGTGTTAATTGCATTTGCAAAAGCATATTCAAGATGTTGCACAGAACTTACTACTTTTTCTGCGGTTGAAGCACCCATCATATTTTTAAGAAGGGGTACTTTCACAGAACGGTTTGCACAAGTGGCCACTGCCCATGGAAAAACAACTTCTTGAGTTTGTTGGCCTTTGTCATTTACAGTAACATTCACAGGTGTTAAACCACGTTCAATAAAGGATTGCATGGTTGCTTCTTTCTCGTCTTCCTCTTCTAATGGATTTACAAATTGGAAGATGATATTCGGATTTTCGGCTTTGAATTCCTCTAGTAATTGTTGGGTTTCGGTTTGTAATTTCTTGAATTCACCCGGAAATTCTCCTTCTAAAAAAACATCAACGTAAAGAGGTTCTTTTACTTCTTTAACGATGTTTAATGAGGTTTGAGATAATGTATATCTTTTATCTGCGGTCAAATCAAATCGTTTGAAAACAAAATGACCTGCCAAGTTCAAGACCACAATTAGTGCAACTGTAGTTAGAATTTTTTTAAAGTTATTTTTAGTAGCGCTCATTACGATTTTAAGGATTTTAATTTAAAAACAGTGAATGATAAAAACAAAAATGCCACACTGATAAAATACAAAACATCTCTTGTATCAATTACACCTCGCGACATACTTTTGAAGTGATAATCCATTCCAATTCTAGCAATGGCATCTTCAAAACCTTTGACATAGTTTGCAATTCCTTCAAAACCATAATAAAAAATAAAACACAAAAACACCGAAAGTAAGAAAGCTACAATTTGATTTTCTGAAAGTGTTGAAGTAAAAATCCCAATAGCGGTGTAGGCAGCGACTAAAAATAATAAGCCAAAATAGGAACCCATTGTGCTTCCTAAGTCAATATTTCCTTCGGGTAATCCTAAGCTCGATATAACGTAAACATAAACCAACGTTGGTACTAAAGCAATGACAATTAATAGAAACGAACCTAAAAACTTTCCGTTTACAATTTGCCAAATTGATAATGGTTTGGTCAACAATAACTCAATAGTACCTTGTTTTTTTTCATCCGAAAAACTGCGCATCGTTACCGCTGGAATGAGAAAAATCAATATCCATGGTGCTAAAGTGAAAAACGGACTTAAATCAGCAAAACCGCTTTGTAAAATGTTGTATTCTCCATCAAAAACCCAAAGGAACAAGCCGTTGAGCAAAAGAAAAACGGCAATAACCATATATCCAATAGGCGAACCAAAGAAGGATTTTATTTCTCGTAATGCGATTGATTTCATTTAAATTATAATTATTTAAAGTTTCAGGTTTAAAGTTTCAGGTTTTTTAACTTGGAACGTTAAACTTTAAACCAAAGAAACTAATTTATTTACACTCCACGCTTCGGGTTTGTCATTGAATAATTTTTTGGTAAATGTCCAAACTTCATCAAATAACGCCGATTTTCTGTAATTCTCCAAATCAGCTTCAGTTTCCCAATAACTATAGGTAAAGAAAATACAAGGATTGTTTTGGTCTTGGTATAATTCTAATAAACGATTCCCTTCTGCACCTCTTATTTTTTCTTTGATACTATCGAAATTTTCCAAAAACTTCGGAATATTTTCTTCGTGAAAGCTCATTTTTACTATTCTGATGAACATATTTTTATCTAATTTTTAAAATCTATTGTCACTACATCTCTATAACTTAATCCCAATAAACTATTTGCAGAACCCACCGTGTTAGGGTTGCTTTTGAAAATAGCAATTTCCAGAAAACCTGCTTCATTAAATATAGCAAGTTTTTCTCCCTCAAAATGTTTTATAGGATATTTATCAGATATGCCAATATCTGAGTATTTTGGTAAAATGGTTTTTATGGTTTTGTTCTTAAATTGGATTTCATAAGGTCGACTTTTACTTATTTCTAAAAATAATTTCTTAGATATATTAGTCACGGCATTGCCCAAATGATCACTGTAAATAACATAACCCTTTATTTGGTTATCCTGAACTATTGCTTGTAATTCGGTGACTTCTTTTATCATTTTTATTTCTTTGCCAATAACATTCAGTAAACCTCCTTTAGCCAAATGGCATGCCACTTTTACAAATACATCCAAATCAGTTGCATCACTGGGTAATCTGTCATGAATAGTAATGGTAACCAATTTTTGTGGAATAATTTTTTGAATTAACATACTTAAAATTCCATTATCAGCACAAATGAAGTAATGGTCGTTCCATTGCATGGCAATGTGTTGGTTTTCGGAATTTAATTCAATGTCAACACCAATTAAGTGAACAGTTCCTTTTGGAAAACTACTGTAAGCTGCACCTATTATGTAGGCAGCTTCTGCAACATTAAAAGCATCTATATTATGTGAAATATCAATAATTGTAGCTTCACGAAACTCTGATAACAATTTACCTTTTAAAGCACCTACAAAGTGGTCTTTTAATCCATAATCGGTCGTTAAGGTAATTATTGACATAAATTGTTTATAACTTGGTGGAAATAGGATTTCAAAATTGTAAAACCTATTCTTTTATTTAATTAAATTTGAATGCAAAGCTAATAATTATCTAGCGAATTATTTTAATTTAATACTACCGCTTTTGAACGAACGTATCATTGAATTACACGACATCGCACCAAAAGAATTTTGGGGCGCTCAAGATGCACATCTTGAAACGATTAAAAGGTACTATCCAAAACTCAAAATTGTAGCACGAGGTACAACTCTGAAAGCATTTGGCGAAAAAGAAGAACTTGATGAGTTTGAAAATCGCTTCAATCGCTTGATGTTGCATTTTACACGCTATAATAATATTGATGACAATGTCATTGAAAGAGTGATACATAGCAATTCACATGAAGAGCAACGTATGCCTGATAGCGATAAAATTTTGGTACATGGAATAGGAGGAAAGCTTATCAAAGCTATGACACCTAATCAACAAAAAATGGTAGATATCATTCAAAAAAATGACATGATGTTTGCTGTTGGTCCAGCCGGAACGGGGAAAACCTATACAGGAGTTGCCTTAGCGGTAAAAGCACTGAAAGAAAAGCAGGTAAAAAGAATTGTTTTAACGCGTCCTGCGGTTGAAGCTGGCGAGAATTTAGGTTTTCTTCCTGGTGATATGAAAGAAAAATTAGATCCTTACATGCAACCTTTATATGATGCTTTGCGAGATATGTTGCCTCCGCAAACTTTGGAAGATTATATTTTAAAAGGTATCATTCAGATTGCTCCGTTAGCGTTCATGCGTGGTCGAACGTTGGATAACGCTTTTGTAATCTTGGATGAAGCACAGAATACGACACATTCGCAAATGAAAATGTTTTTAACGCGTATGGGTAAAAATGCGAAGTTTATCATCACCGGTGATCCAGGACAAGTAGATTTACCACGCCGAACTATTTCGGGTTTAAAAGAAGCAATTTTGGTTTTGAAGGATATTGAAGGTATTGGTATCATTTACCTAGACGATAAAGATATTGTACGACACAGATTAGTTAAAAAAGTAATTGATGCGTATAAGAGCATAGAAAATAATGATTATTAGTTTCTAGTAATATCGAAAGTGAAACCCTATCAAGTATAATTTGATAGGGTTTCTTTTTTTATTTTGAATTGATGACTAAAAAAGTAATCTCAAATTCCTATTTTTGCATCCACAACAACACATTATAATGAACACAATTACAACTACTAATTTTCATTTTCCAAATCAAAAATCTGTTTATCGTGGCAAAGTCCGTGAAGTCTATAACATCAATGATGAGTTGTTAGTTATGATAGCGACTGATAGACTTTCTGCTTTTGATGTCGTAATGCCAAAAGGAATTCCTTATAAAGGACAAATCTTAAACCAAATCGCTACCAAGTTCATGCATCTTACGGCTGATATTGTACCCAATTGGCTCATCGCAACTCCCGATCCAAATGTTGCTGTAGGACATCTTTGTCAACCATTTAAAGTAGAAATGGTTATTAGAGGATATCTTTCAGGTCATGCTGCTCGTGAATATGCTTTAGGTAAAAGAACCATTTGTGGAGTAAATATGCCTGAAGGATTAAAAGAAAATGACAAATTTCCAACACCAATAATTACTCCAACTACAAAAGCTGATAATGGTTCTCACGATGAAGATATTTCTCGTGAAGAAATTTTAACAAAAGGAATTGTTTCAGAAGAAGATTATTTAGTTTTAGAAAAATACACTAGAGCTTTGTATCAAAGAGGAACTGAAATAGCAGCTAGTAGAGGTTTGATTTTGGTAGATACTAAATATGAATTTGGAAAAACCAAAGACGGTGTTATAGTATTAATCGATGAAATTCATACGCCAGATTCTTCTCGTTATTTCTACGCAGAAGGTTATAAGGAAAGACAGGATAAAGGAGAAGAACAAAAACAATTATCAAAAGAGTTTGTTCGTCGTTGGCTTATTGAAAATGGTTTTCAAGGAAAAGAAGGACAAGATATTCCTAATATGACAGATGAATACATAGAAACAGTTTCAGAGCGTTACATTGAATTGTATGAAAAAATACTTGGAGAAAAATTCATAAAAGCAGATATTTCAAATATTTATGAACGTATTGAACACAATGTATTGCAATTTTTGAAATCATAAGACAGTTCCTAGTCCAAAAAAATAAGAACCACGTGTAAGCGTGGTTTTTTTTTGTTTGTTAAAAATACGTTAATTGTTGATTATTAATGAAACTAATGAAACTTTTAATAGTCTTATAGACATAAATATCTTTATTAGGGTATTTTGTTTTAAAAGTTAAATTTATGTTAAAATTAAGTACTATGCAATACAAGATACATGTTTATAGATATATATTTGCATAGAATATTAATAAGTATAAAAATATAATCAACAATAAAAATTAATCATCATGAAAACAACATTTATTTATTTAGGACTAGTTGCTTTAAGTTTTAATCAAACAATAGTGGCTAATGAATTAAAAGAACAAGAGTTTAATCAGCAAAAAGAATTTAAGACTGAGGTTTATGAAAATATACTTCTAGAAAGTAAAAAAGACACTTCAGAACAGCAAATTCTATACAATTTTGATGAGAGTAATTCAAACGAATCGGCTATTTTTGATCCAAATACGGTTATAAGTTCGTCTTATAAAATTAGAGTTGAAGACGTTATTGAAGAAAACAACTTGATTACTGAAGCAAAAAAAGAAATATTTCAACCAATTTCATTAGAAAGAACACTTGAAGATGATATTTATGAATACAATCAAATTATTGAAAGTAATGATACAAATGAGGTTTATCCTTTAGACTTTGAAAAAATCAATCGTTCAATTCAATGTGTTAAAGTTTCAAATAACAACGCAACAATTATAATAGATTTAAAGTTATAAGTTTAGATTATTGAAATTTAATAGAAAACTAAAATAGCAAAAAGCATCCCAACTAAATCGGGATGCTTTTTTCTTTTTCTGTTATTTGAAATAAGAAAAATTATGGTCTGTTTCAATTCTCAATAAACTCTCATAAATTAATGTAATCACATTTTCAACATCATCACGGTGAACCATTTCAACTGTGGTATGCATATAACGAAGAGGTAGTGAAATTAATGATGATGGAACACCGCCATTACTATAAGCAAAAGCATCAGTATCTGTTCCTGTTACGCGGGAAGTTGCATGTCGTTGAAAAGGAATTTTATTTTTTTCGGCAGTTTCAACAATTAAGTCTCTTAATGTATTATGAACGGCTGGAGCATAAGCTATAACTGGTCCTTTACCCATTTGTAAATCGCCCTCGATTTTCTTTTCAATCATTGGTGTTGTTGTATCATGACAAACATCAGTGACAATGGCGACATTTGGTTTTATAGTTTGGGTAATCATTTCGGCACCACGAAGACCAATTTCTTCTTGAACAGAATTAACTATGTAAAGACCAAACGGTAATTTCTTTTTATTTTCTTTTAATAAACGTGCCACTTCAGCAATCATGAAGCCACCCATTCTGTTATCGATAGCTCGACAAACAAATTTATTTTCATTTAAAATCATAAATTCATCAGGATACGTTATCACACAGCCAACATGAATGCCTAATTTCTCAACCTCTTCTTTAGTCGAACAACCACAGTCAATAAATATATTATGTAAAGAAGCATTTTCTTCCTTGCCCCGATTTCGGGTATGGATAGCTGGCCAACCAAAAACGCCTTTTACAATTCCATTTTTGGTATGAATATTTACTCTTTTTGAAGGTGCAATTTGATGATCTGAGCCACCATTTCTTATAACATATATTAATCCTTCAGCAGTTATATAATTCACATACCATGAAATTTCATCGGAATGACCTTCTATTGCTACTTTGAATTTGGCTTCAGGATTTATAACTCCAACTGCGGTACCATATGTATCTGTAATAAATGTATCTACATATGGTTTTAAATAGTTCATCCATAGTTTTTGTCCAGCAGACTCGTAGCCAGTAGGTGATGCATTATTTAAATAATTTTCTAAAAATGATAATGATGTTTTAGTAAGTATTGATTTTGTTGCCATAAATTTTTTTTTGCTAAAATATAAATTTGGCATTACAGTTGTTAAGGATATTCTATATTTTTACCATAAAATTATTTTACATGAAAAAGTTGTTTTTTTATATTTCGTTATTTCTGATTTCATCTTATTCAAATGCACAAATTGCGAAAGATTCTATTCAAAAAAAAGAGCTAAGTGTTGAAGAGAGTGATACCATTCTTGACGAACCAATCCAATTAGAAGAAGTCATTGTATATAAAGAGAAATTAACTCCCGAAGAAAAAAAACAATTCCTTCTTCTTCAAAATAGAGTTTATAAAGTTTACCCTTTTGCAAAGACTGCAGCAGAAAGGCTTACCATAATGAACAAGAACATGGATAAGTTAAAAACAAATAAAGAAAAAAAGAAATACTTTAAAATAGTTGAAGATTACATGGAGAATGAATTTACAGGTCAACTAAAAAAACTTTCACGCAAACAAGGACAAATATTAGTTAAACTAATACACCGCCAAACAGGTTTTACTACTTACGATCTTATTAAAGATTATAAAAATGGATGGAAAGCGTTTTGGTCAAACAATACAGCTAAGCTTTTTGATATAAATCTTAAAACAAAGTACCTTCCATATGAAGTAAACGAGGATTTTTTAATAGAAAGCATTTTAGATAGAGCTTTCAATAGGGGAAGACTCGTTGCTCAAAAATCTGCTAATCCGTTAGATATAGATGAACTTACTGATTTTTGGCATGAAAAAGCGTCAAAAAAGTAACTTATTATTTCACTTCGACTTGCACTTTCGGGATTTTCCCTTTCTCATTTCAATCAAAAACTATTGGGTTTAAAT
>NZ_JBPTTL010000008.1:0-118858 GCF_051547085.1 Flavobacterium sp. RSB2_4_14 | reverse complement strand
GAGTTTAGGCAGTCATGTCATCCATGTTTGGGATACCGAAGGCGGCATTTACAGCTGTGAAGAACTGATTATCCAAGACGTTCAAATCATCGATTACCCACATTACTTCACCCCAAATGGAGATGGTATACACGATACTTGGAATATTGTTGGACTAGCAGGACAACCATCAGCTAAGATATACATCTTTGACCGCTACGGAAAACTAATCAAACAGCTCAGTTCCACAGGAACTGGATGGGATGGTACCTACAACGGCCAACTGTTACCTTCGACCGATTACTGGTTTACTGTAGATTATATAGAACAAAACGTAGCCAAACAGTTTAAAGCGCATTTCTCATTGAAGAGATAGAGAATAAGTAAATAAAAAAAGCCATCTCAATATAATTGAGATGGCTTTTTTAATTGTTTAAATATTATATTAAGCGTCTAAATCAACTTTAGTAGCATCTGCAATCTTTTTATAAGTTCCGTTAACCAGTTTTTCTCTAATAGCTTCAAAAGCAGTCAATGTTTCTTCCACATCTTCTAAAGTGTGAGAAGACGTTGGTATCATTCTTAGTAATATAATTCCTTTAGGAATTACAGGATAAATAACAATTGACAAGAAAATTCCATAATTTTCTCTCAAATCATTTACCATGACCATAGCTTCTGGAACGGTACCTTCAAGATAAACTGGAGTAACACAAGTATTAGTGTCTCCAATATTAAAGTTTCTTGCTCTTAATCCGTTTTGTAATGCGTTTACATTTTCCCAAAGTTTGTCTTTCAATCCTGGATTGTCTCTCAACAATTGTAATCTTTTCAAAGCACCAACAGTTTGAATCATTGGTAATGCTTTGGCAAACATTTGTGAACGCAAATTATATTTTAAATAATCAATAATGTCTTTATCGGCAGCAAGGAATGCTCCAATACTAGCCATTGATTTTGCAAAGGTTGAGAAATAAACATCAATTTGGTCTTGAACTCCTTGCTCTTCACCAGCACCAGCACCAGTTTTACCTAAAGTACCAAAACCGTGAGCATCATCTACTAGAAGACGGAAATTGTATTTCTTTTTCATTTCCACAATTTCTTTCAACTTACCTTGTTGACCACGCATTCCAAAAACACCTTCGGTAATGAAAAGTATTCCGCCACCAGTTTCAGTGGCCATTTTTGTAGCACGTTGCAGATTTTTCTCCATGCTTTCGATATCGTTGTGCTTGTAGGTAAATCGTTTGCCACTATGCAAACGCACACCATCAATAATACAAGCATGTGCATCAACATCATATACAATAATATCGTTTCGGGTAACCAAAGCGTCAATACATGACATTATACCTTGGTAACCAAAATTTAATAAATAAGCAGATTCTTTTTGAACAAATGCAGCTAACTCGTTTTCTAATTGTTCGTGAGCATCAGTATGTCCACTCATCATTCGAGCACCCATTGGATAAGCAGCGCCATATTGTACAGCAGCATCCGCATCGGCTTGACGCACTTCAGGATGATTGGCAAGTCCAAGATAATCATTCAAACTCCAGTTTAAAATATCTTTTCCGTGGAATTTCATTCTTGGTCCTAATTCTCCTTCTAATTTTGGAAATACGAAATACCCTTCTGCTTGTGACGCCCATTTTCCTAAAGGCCCTTTATTGTTTTGTATTCTTTCGAATAAATCTTTTACCATAATTTGTTATAGTTTTAAAACGGTGCAAAAATAGTAATAAAATTTATTTATTTTAAAGATTGTCAAATATGTTTTTTAGCACTTTTCTTCATTTATATTTGTGTCATTAATTTGTATAGCTATGCAACTCGTTTTCGCCTCTAATAACAAAAACAAAATCAAAGAAATTCAAATTTTATTACCGTCAACTATTCAATTATTGAGTTTAGAAGACATAGGTTGTTTTGAAGAAATTCCAGAAACTGAAAATACCATTGAAGGTAATGCCATGCAAAAAGCAAATTATGTTACTGAAAAGTATGGATTCAATTGTTTTGCCGATGACACTGGACTTGAAGTGGAATCTTTAAACGGTGAACCTGGCGTTTTTTCGGCACGATATGCAGGTGAACAAAAAGATGCTAACGATAATATGGATAAATTATTAGCTAACTTAAAAGATAAACCCAATAGAAACGCACAATTTAAAACGGTTATTTGTTTGAATCTTGATGGTGAACAACATCTTTTTAAAGGGATAATTAAAGGACAAATTATAGAAAAAAAAGTAGGTACCAATGGTTTTGGATATGACCCCATTTTTGTTGCAGAAGGTTATGATAAAACCTTTGCTGAGTTGACTTTAGAGGAAAAATCTAGAATTAGCCATCGTGGTTTGGCAGTGAAGCAGTTGGTTGACTTTTTAAGGTAGTTTTCAGTTTTCAGTCGCAGTTTTTAGTCACAGGTTACACTTTGCAATCAACTAAATACTGCGACTGATAACTGTAAATTTTGTAACACCTTAGATATCAATAAATAACAAATTAGTTTATGTGGTATTTAAAAAGTATCTTTGCACCAAATTTTAAAATACAATATGAATAAATTTGAACAATTAGGTCTGAATGAATCGTTACTGCTGGCGATCAAAGATCTAGGATTTGAGAATCCGTCAGAAGTGCAACAAAAAGCGATTCCAGTACTATTGGAACAAAACACAGACTTAGTAGCTTTAGCACAAACAGGAACAGGGAAAACGGCAGCTTTTGGTTTTCCGCTAATACAAAAAATAGATGCTGAAGACAGAAGTACACAAGCGCTAATTTTATCACCAACGCGTGAACTTTGCTTACAAATCACCAACGAGATTAAACAATACTCAAAATATGTAAAAGGTTTACATACAGTGGCAGTTTATGGTGGTGCAAGCATTACAGAACAAGCCAGAGAGATTAAACGTGGAGCACAAATTATTGTGGCCACTCCAGGTAGAATGCAAGACATGATTAATCGTGGTCTTGTAAACATTAAAAACATTAATTTCTGTATTCTTGATGAAGCAGATGAGATGTTGAACATGGGATTTTATGAAGACATTGTATCCATTTTATCGGATACTCCAGACGAGAAAAACACTTGGTTATTCTCTGCAACAATGCCTACAGAGGTAGCAAGAATTGCTAAAAAATTCATGCATGATCCAGCCGAAGTAACTGTTGGAAGTAAAAACTCAGGAACAGCAACAGTTTCACACGAATTTTATTGTGTGAATGCTCGCGATCGTTACGAAGCGTTAAAAAGATTGGCCGATGCTAATCCAGATATCTTTTCAGTAGTATTTTGTAGAACCAAACGTGATACACAAGCGGTAGCTGAAAAATTGATTGAAGATGGATATAACGCTGCAGCTTTGCATGGAGATTTATCTCAAGCGCAGCGTGATGGTGTTATGAAATCTTTCCGTGGACGACAAATTCAAATGCTTGTGGCTACTGATGTTGCGGCACGTGGAATTGACGTTGATAATATTACTCACGTAGTAAATTATCAATTACCAGATGAAATCGAAACTTATACACACCGTTCAGGTAGAACAGGTCGTGCAGGTAAATTAGGAACATCTATAGTAATTATTACTAAAAGTGAACTGCGTAAAATATCTACTATAGAGAGAATTATTCAACAAAAATTTGAAGAGAAAACTATTCCTTCTGGAATTGAAATCTGTGAAATTCAGTTGTTGCATTTAGCCAATAAAATTAAAGATACTGAAGTTGATCACGAAATTGATAGTTATTTACCAGCCATCAATGAAGTACTTAATGGTTTATCTAAAGAAGAATTGATTAAGAAAATGGTTTCTGTTGAGTTCAATAGATTTATCAATTACTACAAAAAGAAACGTGATTTATCAGGTGAAAAAGGTGGTGAAAGAAGTGAACGTAGTTCAGAGCCAAGAGAAATTAGAGCTGGTGATCCAGTTCGTTATTTCGTAAACATTGGTTCTAGAGATGATTTCGATTGGATGCAATTGAAAGATTTCTTAAAAGAAACTCTAGATTTAGGTCGTGATGACGTTTTCAAAGTAGATGTTAAAGAAGGTTTCTCTTTCTTTAATACAGATGGAGAGCATACCGAAAAAGTAATGTCAATTCTTAACGGATATGACATGAACGGAAGAAGAATAAACGTTGAAATTTCTAAAAACGACGGTGGAAGCAGAGAAAGACGTGATCACAACGGAAGAAGTGGTGGCGGAGAACGCAGAGGCGGATTTGGTGGTGGCAGAAGTGCTGCACCAAGAAGCGGTAGCGGAAGCTTTGGTCCAAGATCTGATAGAGGAGAAAGAAGCTCATCGCCAAGACGTGAAGGTGGTTTTTCGTCAGACAGACCAGCAAGAGAAGGTGGTTTTAGAAGTGATAGAGGTGCTGCTCCAAGAAGAGAGCCAGGTTCATCTCAAAGAGAAGGAATTGCACCAAGACGTTCTGAAGGAAATACTGATAGACCAGCTGGACGTTCATTTGATGATGCAAAAGCAAGAAGACCTAGAAAAAGTTAACAACATTTGTTAATTTTGTTCTAATTCTAAATACAAACTGTAAAATATCTTAAAAGAGTTTCATACTTTTAAACCATCAAAAATGGCCATGAGATATTTTACAGTTTTCTTTTTATTTTTACTTTCCCTTACTGCATTTGCACAGACCAATCCAATTGCTCAAAAAGTTACCGGAACTATTGTAAATGATAATAATTTGTTACCAATTGCTAATGTAAACGTAATTAATATCAACAAAGTAAAAGGTGTTGTTACCAATTCAAGAGGTTTTTTTGAACTTGAAGTTAGCGTGAGTGATACACTTCATATTTCACTTTTAGGATATCAATCTTTGAGAGTTAGAGTGACCAATGACTGGTTGAAAAATGGTACGGCAAAAATTCTCTTAACAGAAAAAGCCATAGCACTTGAAGAAATTATTGTTAAGAAATACGATTTAACGGGTTATCTAGAAATCGATTCTAAACTTATTCCCGAAAAAGAAAATTATCGCTACAGTATTTCAGGTTTACCACAAGCCTACGAAGCAGGAGAAAGTTCACCAAATGCTTTTACTCGTGTTTTAGGTTCTATCTTCAATCCCGCCGATATGTTGTATAATTTCTTTGGTAATAAGCCCACAGAGCTCAAGAGACTTAAGGCGATGAAAAAGGATGATACCGTTCGAAATCTTTTGGAGTCAAAGTTTGATAGAGAAACCATTGCGGCACTTTTGGGTGTAGACAAAAAAGAAATTGCCGAAATTCTACAGCGTTGTAATTATTCCGAATCCTTTATCCAAACGGCGAATGATTTACAAATCATGGATGCTATTAGCGAATGCTATGAGCAGTATAAGGTTTTGAAAAAGAATTAACTATTATTTTTTTCAAAATAATACCTTTCCTCAATCCGCTTTATATCTTTTATAGTATTCTTTGCCCAAAGTAATCGTTTTTCTAATACTTCTAAATCTGTCAGTTTCCAATTGACATTAGATT
Source organism: Flavobacterium sp. RSB2_4_14 (assembly GCF_051547085.1). Classification (NCBI taxonomy): domain Bacteria; kingdom Pseudomonadati; phylum Bacteroidota; class Flavobacteriia; order Flavobacteriales; family Flavobacteriaceae; genus Flavobacterium; species Flavobacterium sp. RSB2_4_14. The sequence goes on along the minus strand of NZ_JBPTTL010000008.1, from coordinate 113,373 downwards.
GGCGTAGGCGAGTGGTAATGTCTTGAATAATTATCGCTGCCGAAACGGATATATTTAAACTTTCGGTAAAACCTACCATGGGAATTTTTAAAAAACCATCGGCTTGTTCCATTACTTCCTGAGAAAGTCCTTCTTTTTCAGTTCCAAAAAACAAAGCACTTTTTTTAGTTACATCAAATTCGTGTAGCAGACAAGAGTCATTGTGAGGCGTTGTGGCAATGATTTGATAACCTTTATTTTTAAGTGTTTGAATACAGTTTGATATGTTTTCAAACTTGTTAATATCAACCCATTTTTGTGCACCCATGGCAATTTCTTTATCAATATTTTTGCCAAAGCGTTGTTCCACAATATTGATTTCTTGAATACCAAACACTTCACAACTTCGCATCACAGCACTTGTATTGTGAAACTGAAAAATATCTTCAACGGCAATCGTAAAGTGATTAGTGCGATTGTCCAATACTTTTTGAAAACGTTCTTTACGGTTCTCTGTCAAAAAATCTTCTAGATAATTGAGATATTCTAAGTCAATCATGATAATAGTTTTGCCAAAAATAACAAAAATGCGTAGCTTTAAATCCAAATTATAATTAGGATGAAGAAATTAGTGGTTCTGACTGGCCGGAATTTCTGCTGAAAGTGGTATTAAAACTTTTCGGGATGCGGATGGATTATGGGAAGGTCACAATGTTATGGATGTAGCTTCGCCTGAAGGTTGGCATAGAAATAGTACATTAGTTTTAGATTTTTACAATCAAAGACGAAGACAGTTACATGAGGTAAAACCTAACTTAGGACATATTACTTTAGCTCAATTAGAAAATGATTTTGATGTTCATATTATCACTCAAAATGTGGACAATCTTCACGAACAAGCTGGAAGCACAAAGGTTTTACATTTGCATGGTGAATTATTAAAAGTGCGAAGTGTTAATCCCGAAGCTTCGGGAGAAAACTATATTCTTGATTGGTATGATGATTTAAATCTTGGTGATGTTGATAATAACGGAAATCAATTGCGTCCGCATATTGTTTGGTTTGGCGAAGCAGTTCCTGCATTAGATGAAGCGATTGAGATTACACAATCCGCAGATTATTTAGCAATTATAGGAACTTCAATGCAGGTTTATCCTGCGGCAGGATTAGTACACTATGCCAAAAAAAATGTTCCCATATTTTACATAGATCCAAAACCAGCAACCATTTCTGATTTAATAAATCCTATAGAAATTATTCCTATGAATGCTACAGAAGGCGTTCCGATGTTAAGAGAAATGCTTAAGAAATTTTGATAAAAAACTGAATACTACTTACTGAACACTGAACACTATTCCTTACTTTTGCATCACAACAAAAACAACACAACAAATGTCACTGACTACACTAAATGCCATTTCACCAATTGACGGACGATATAGAAAGAACACTAAATCATTGGCTACTTTTTTCTCTGAAGAAGCGTTAATTAGATACAGAGTTTTAGTTGAGATAGAATATTTTATCGCTTTATGTGATAGTGATTTACCTCAATTAAAAAATGTAAACAGAAACAGTTATGAATCTCTTAGAAATGTCTATTTAAATTTCACTACCGAAGATGCTTTGGTAATTAAGGAAACCGAGAAAACAACCAATCATGATGTAAAAGCAGTTGAGTATTTTATCAAGGATAAATTTGAAGCACTTGGTTTAAGTGAGTTCAAAGAATTCATTCATTTCGGATTAACATCTCAAGATATTAACAACACGGCTATTCCACTTTCAACTAAAGAAGCTTTTGAACAAGTTTATTTACCAAGTTTAATTGGGTTAATTACTAAGTTAAAAGAATTAAGTGTTGAATGGAAGGACATTCCAATGTTAGCCAGAACACACGGTCAGCCAGCATCTCCAACGCGTTTAGGAAAAGAAATATTGGTTTTTGATGAGCGCTTGGAAGAGCAAATGCGATTGTTATTTAATATTCCTTTTGCAGCTAAATTTGGTGGTGCCACTGGAAATTTCAATGCACATCATGTGGCTTATCCAAATGTAGATTGGAAACAATTTGGAACCACCTTTGTAGAAAATACATTAGGACTACAGCATTCATTTCCAACAACACAAATAGAACATTACGATCATTTTGCGGCATTTTTTGATGCCTTAAAAAGAATTAATACCATTGTTATTGATTTGGATAGAGACATTTGGACTTATGTATCCATGGATTATTTCAAACAAAAAATTAAAGAAGGAGAAATTGGTTCTTCGGCAATGCCACACAAAGTAAATCCTATTGATTTTGAAAACTCGGAAGGGAATTTAGGAATTGCCAATGCTATTTTTGAACATCTTTCGGCCAAACTACCTGTTTCTAGATTACAACGTGACTTGACTGATAGTACGGTTTTGAGAAATATAGGAGTTCCTTTTGGTCATACACTCATAGCATTTGACTCTACGTTGAAAGGATTGAATAAATTGTTGTTAAACGAACCAAAGTTTGCAGAAGATTTAGAAAAAAATTGGGCAGTAGTTGCCGAAGCTATTCAAACTATTTTGCGACGCGAAGGGTATCCAAATCCTTATGAAGCGTTGAAAGGATTGACGCGAACCAACGCTGCTATCACTAAAGAATCGATTCATAAATTTATTGGAACTTTACAAGTTTCTGATGAAATTAAAGCAGAATTGATGCAAATTTCACCAAGTAATTATTTAGGTATATAACTTGATTAGTCAAAAAAAAGCTGCTAAATTAATTTTTTAGCAGCTTTTCATTTTATAAGTATTCGCCATGTTGCGTGATGTCTAAACCTAGTTCTTCTTTGTCTTCACTTACTCGCAATCTTGAGATTTTGTTGGTAATATAAAAAAGAGCATAAGATGCTGTGAAAGCAAAAATAGATACACAAACCAAAGCAGTCATTTGATTTAAAAATAATTTAGTTTCTCCAAATAGCAATCCTTGATCTACAACTGCTGGATTTATTACTTTTGAGGCAAAAACACCCGTCAAAATCATTCCTGTCATACCACCAACACCATGGCAGGCAAAAACATCAAGCGCATCATCTATCTTTCCTTTCGGAAATTTACTTACTGCAAAATTGCTAACAATACTAGACACTATTCCAATGGTTATAGCATGTGCAATACTAACATAACCTGCTGCTGGAGTAATAGCTACTAAACCCACAACAGCACCAATACATGCTCCCATTGCAGAAAGTTTGTGTCCTAATATTTTATCCAAGAAAACCCAAGCCATTGAAGCCGCAGCTGCAGCTACGGTTGTAGTTCCTAATGCTTGTGTAGCAAGACCATTTGCTCCCATAGCTGAACCTGCATTGAAACCAAACCAACCAAACCAAAGTAATCCTGTGCCCAATAAAACATAGGTAATTCGGGCAGGATTTGTTTTTTGATTTTTTCTTTTTCCTAAAAAAATAGCTCCAGCCAATGCAGCCCAACCAGCACTCATGTGTACCACAGTTCCGCCAGCAAAATCTAAAACTCCCATTTTAAAGAATATCCCATCAGGATGCCAAGTGCAATGAGCAAGTGGCGTATAAACAAATAGAATAAACAAAACCATAAACAATAAGTACGACCAAAAACGAATTCTTTCAGCAAAGGCACCGGTAATAAGCGCTGGTGTAATTATAGCAAACTTAACTTGAAAAAGAGCAAACAATAGCAAAGGAATTGTTGGAGCCAACGGCCAAGTTGAAGTAGTTCCAACATTATTAAAAAATAAATTTGGGATAGGATTTCCAATAAATCCGCCTATTGATGGACCAAAACACAACCCATATGCAACAACAATCCATAACAAACTAACGATTACCATTGCCATAAAACTTTGAAGCATAGTGCTAATTACGTTTTTCTTTCCAACCATTCCGCCATAAAAAAAGCCCAAACCTGGTGTCATTAATAAAACCAAAGCTGTTGCAACAATCATCCAGGCTGTATCGCCAGTATCAAACTTTATTGCTTCAGATGGAATTGGATTGTCGGGTAGGATAACATTAGAAAAAAAGGATAATGCCAAAATGGCTAGAAGAATTACACTTAAAATAATTTTTCGCATCGTGTTTAGTTTTTTACAAAAATATATATATTAACGAATAACCCATTAAAAAAAATCATATTGCTTAAATTTTTATAAACATTTTAATTTACACCCCTATAATTTATGGGTATTACAAAATAAATGCGTGAATTTAAAATTTAATTGCATTACTAATTTAATTTGACATCGTTATTTTAAATATCAAATAATGAAAATAATTACTTTTTTTACAAAATCAAGTTCTACACAAACTCTATTTAAAACATTTTTTATAACTTAGATTGATATAAATATACTGTGAACAGATTTCTTAATAATATTAGTAGAAATGTTTTTTTAAGTTTTGCTTTGTCGAGTAGTCATAGATTATTTCGTCCTTCATCACATAGAAAAAAATCATTCACTTTCATTATAGTGATTTTGTTTTCTTCTATTGCCTTTAGTCAAGATTTAGAGCCAAGAGTATATGCTAATGTTCCTAAAAATCTCAATATTGTAATTTTAGGCTACAACTATTTACAAGGTAATGTTGTCACTGATCCTTCTTTACCAATAGAAAATTTTGAAATTTCAAGTCATAATTTTGCAGCAGGTTATGTTAAGACTTTTGGTTTAGCTAATAAACTTGCTAGAATTCAAGTTGTATTACCTTATACTTATATGGATGGAAAGGTAACATCAACAGTTGGCGATGAAACTACTGGAAATAGATCTGGTTTAGCTGATATGCGAATACGGTTTGGTGTTAATCTGTTTGGTTCTCCAGCTTTAGAAAGGAAAGATTTCGCTAAGTTCAATCAAAAAACCATATTTGGTGCTAGTTTAGTAACTTCTGTACCAATTGGTCAGTATTTTAAAGAAAAAATAGTTAATTTGGGAACAAATCGTTGGGCATTTAAACCCGAAGTCGGTATTTCTAGACGATTTAAATCTTTTTATATCGAGTCTTATGTTGGTGTTTGGTTTTACACCAAAAATAATGAATTCCTAATTGATAAAGAAAAGACACAAAAACCAGCTTTAAGCATGCAATTCCATTCCAGTTATTATTTTAAAAATCAAATGTGGATAGGATTTAATGCCAATTGGTACAAAGGTGGAAGTAGCACCGTTGATGGTGTGGAAACGGGAGATAATTTAGATAATCTTAGAATAGGAGCAACGTGGTCATTTCCAATTGCAAAAACACAATCTTTGAAGTTACAATTTCATTTAGGTGCCAATAAAACTAGAGACATCGATTATGATGCAGCGTCTTTAAGTTACCAATATTCTTTCTTTTAATTTAAAAATAAAAAAAGGCATAAGAAATTAGACTTATGCCTTTTGACTTTGAAAAATAACAGTTCCAAAAAATTAATAATTGAAACTGATTATGAAGTTTTCTATCTCGAATAATTCGGAGCTTCTTTAGTAATTGTAACATTATGAGGATGACTTTCACCAATACCACTAGTTGTAATTCTAACAAAACGTCCAGTTTCTTGTAATGTTGGAATATCTTTTGCGCCACAATAGCCCATTCCAGCTCGAAGTCCACCAACAAATTGTTGCATACTTTCGTTTAGTTCCCCTTTATAAGGAACACGACCCACAATTCCTTCGGGTACTAATTTTTTAATATCGTCTTCCACATCTTGGAAATAGCGATCTTTTGAACCATCTTCCATCGCTTCAATAGAACCCATTCCTCGGTAGGATTTGAATTTTCTTCCTTCAAAAATAATAGTTTCGCCTGGTGACTCTTTTGTTCCTGCTAATAATGAACCCAGCATCACACAATCTGCTCCAGCAGCAATAGCTTTTGGAATATCACCTGTGTAACGAATTCCGCCATCAGCAATTACTGGAATTCCGCTTCCGCGTAACGCAGCAGCCACTTCTAAAACGGCTGAAAATTGTGGAAATCCAACTCCAGCTACAACTCGTGTAGTACAAATAGAACCCGGACCAATCCCGACTTTTACACCATCAGCACCATTATCTACTAAATACAAAGCAGCTTCGGCAGTGGCAATATTTCCAACAATAACATCCAAATTTGGAAATTTAGCTTTTACGATTTTTAAAACATCAACGACACCTTTGGTATGTCCGTGAGCAGTATCGATAATTACAGCATCAACACCTGCATTTACCAAAGCGGTTGCTCTTTCCAATGCATCGGCGGTTACTCCAAGTGCGGCTGCGACACGCAAACGTCCAAATTTATCTTTGTTGGCTACTGGTTTTTGCGCTAATTTGGTAATATCTCTAAAAGTAATTAATCCAACCAGTTTATAATTGGCATCAACTACAGGTAATTTTTCGATTTTATTTTCTTGCAGAATTCCTTCAGCTTCTTGCAAAGTGGTTCCCTCGGCAGCAGTAACCAAATGTTCCGATGTCATCACTTCTAAAATAGAACGTGAATTGATTTTTTCGAATCGCAAATCTCTATTGGTTACAATTCCTTTTAATGTTCCGTTTTCATCTACTACTGGAATTCCGCCAATTCCGTGTTCTTTCATCAACATTTTAGCATCGCCAACGGTTGAATTTAAAGGTAAAGTTACTGGATCGATAATCATTCCGGCTTCGGCACGTTTTACTTTTCTAACTTTGGCTGCTTGTTGTTCAATGGACATGTTTTTGTGTAAAACACCAATTCCACCTTCTTGAGCCATAGCAATTGCCATAGAACTTTCGGTAACAGTATCCATAGCTGCAGAAACAATTGGAACATTCAACGAAATATTTTTAGATATTTTCGATTGAATATTAACTTCACGCGGTAAAACTTCGGAATAATTTGGGATTAGCAGTACATCGTCATAGGTTAAACCTTCGCCAACGATTTTGGAAGTGTGTGCTTTCATTGCAATTTGAAGTTGTAGTTAAATTGCGTGCAAATATAATTAAAAGTTGGAAGTTAGAAGTTGGAAGTTGGAAGTTTTTTACAAATGTTAATTTGAACTCTTGAAAAACATTCAAATCCAATAAAAATGAGTAACTTAGTAAAACTTCTCAATTCCTTTACATGAATACTGCAAAAACAACTACTACAGGACTTACAAATGAAGAAGTAATTTCCTCGAGACAAAAAAACGGTACAAATTCTTTGGAACACCAACAGAAAAATCATTTTCTAATTTCAGTAATAGAAATGGTCAAAGAACCTATGTTTTTACTATTGGTTGTTGCAGCAAGTATCTATTACATAACAGGAGATTATGGAGATGGAATTTTTATGACGGTTGCCATTATTTTGGTTGCTGCCATTTCACTTTTCCAAGAAGCCAGAAGTAGAAATGCTATAGATTCTCTAAAAAAACTATCTCAACCTAAGAGTAAAGTTATACGGAATAATGAAATTATTGAAATTCCCAGTGAAGAAATTGTTTTAGGCGATTTCATTCAAGTAGAAGAAGGAACTTTTATTCCTGCTGATGCGGTCATTATTCAATCCAATGATTTTTCGGTTAACGAATCTATTTTGACAGGAGAATCTTTATCTGTTTTTAAAAATGAAACTTCAGATGAAAAACATGTGTTTCAAGGAACTATTGTAGCAACAGGATTGGCAATTTGTCAAGTAACTGCTATTGGAAATCAAACTAATCTTGGAAAAATAGGCAAAAGTTTAGAAGAAATTCAAGAAGAAAAAACGCCGCTTCAAATCCAAATAAACAGTTTTGTGAAGAAAATGTCCATCATCGGATTGGTAATTTTTGGAATAGTTTGGGCTGTGAATTTTTACCATTCAAAAATTATTTTGGATAGTTTGCTAAAAGCATTAACCATAGCTATGAGCGTTATTCCAGAAGAAATCCCTGTATCATTTACCACATTTATGGCGCTTGGTGCATGGCGTTTAATGAAAATGGGAATTATTACCAAGCAGACTAAAACTGTTGAAACGCTAGGTAGTGCCACTGTAATTTGTACCGACAAAACTGGAACTATAACTGAGAATAAAATGAGTTTGGCGCAATTGTATATTTTCAAATCCAATGAAATTATTGACGCTGATAAAAAATTTAATCAAGAAGCCGAAGATGTTTTGAGCTATTCTATGTGGTCTAGCGAACCTATTCCTTTTGACGCTATGGAAATAGCCATTCATGAAGCGTATTCTAAATTGGAAACTAGTGATGAAAGACCAAATTATAAATTAATTCATGAGTATCCATTAGGCGGAAAACCACCTATGATGACACATGTTTTTAAAAATTCAAAAAATGAAAAAATCATCGCTGCCAAAGGTGCACCCGAAGCAATAATTGAAGTGAGTAACTTATCGGAAAATGATAAAATACAAATTTTGACTGCAATGGAAACCATGGCTAAAGAAGGATACCGAGTTTTAGGAATTGGAGTTACTGATTTTAATGGAAATGATTTTCCTAAAACGCAACAAGAATTTAAATTCACTTTCAAAGGATTAGTTGCTTTTTATGATCCGCCAAAAGCCAATATTCAAGATGTTTTTGAAACCTTTTATAAAGCTGGAATTCAAGTGAAAATTGTTACAGGTGATAATGCTGCTACAACAACTACTATTGCTAAACAAATTGGTTTTAAAAATCCTGATAAAGTGTTGAATGGTGATGAATTGATGGACATGGATGAAGCTACTTTAAAAGCTAAAGTCATGGAAACCACCATTTTTACTAGAATGTTTCCCGAAGCCAAACTTAAAATTATTCAAGCACTAAAAGATAACAATCAAATTGTAGCGATGACAGGTGATGGAGTTAATGATGGTCCGGCATTGAAATCGGCTCACATTGGAATTGCTATGGGCAAAAAAGGCACCGAAATAGCTAAACAAGCTGCCAATCTGATTTTAATAGACGATGATTTCAGTAAAATGATTGATGCTATTGCTATGGGAAGGAAAATATATATTAATCTAAAGAAAGCCATTCAATATATAATTTCAATTCACATTCCCATTATTTTAATCGTTTTTATTCCTTTAGCATTGGGATGGATATATCCAAATATTTTTACGCCTGTTCACATCATCTTTTTAGAAATAGTTATGGGACCAACTTGTTCTATTATTTATGAAAACGAACCTATGGAACGCAACTTGATGCTTCAAAAACCTAGACCATTGACGTCTACATTTTTTAATTTAAAAGAAATAATCATTAGTATTATTCAAGGTTTGGTAATTACGTTGGGATTACTTTTTATCTATCAATATTGTGTTCATAATCAATGTTCAGAAGCAGTGACACGAACAACCATTTTTTTGACTTTAATTGCTTCCAATGTTTTTCTTACCTTGGCAAATCGTTCTTTTTATTATTCCATTTTCACCACCATTTTTTATAAAAATAATCTTGTTCCTTTGATTATTGGAATAACTATTTTTATAACAAGTTTGTTATTAATTGTTCCAATGTTTACAAGGTTTTTCCTCTTTGATACCATATCATTAACACAACTAGGAATGAGTATTTTAGTTGGATTTATCTCGGTAATGTGGGTAGAAATTTATAAAGCTATTAAAAGGAAAAAGTATCAGTGAAAAGCACTAAATAGTTTTGAAGCTTCATTGTAAGCACTTTCAAAACTCATTGGTCTTATGTTTGTATTTTCTTGTTGAATAGTAAAATAGGAGAGGAGTTTTTCGGTTGGCATATTACCCGTTAAATCATCTTTCGCCATTGGACAACCTCCAAAACCTTGTATTGCACCATCAAATCTTCGACAACCCGCTTTGTAGGCAGCATCTACTTTTTCGTGCCATTTGTCTGGAGTGGTGTGAAGATGTGCTCCAAACTCGATTTCGGGATATTTTGGAATTAAATTGGAAAATAAATAATCAATAACTTCTGGAGTAGAACTACCAACAGTGTCAGAAAGAGATAGAATTTTAACACCCATATTGGCCAATCGTTCTGTCCATTCACCTACAATTTCTACATTCCATAAATCACCATAAGGATTTCCAAAACCCATGGATAGATAGGCAACAACTTCTTTGTTCGTTGCATTAGCAATATCCAAAATTTCTTGAAGTGTTATTAGACTTTCAGCAATAGTTTTGTGCGTGTTTCGCATTTGAAAATTCTCGGAAATAGAAAAAGGAAAACCCAAATACTGAATTTCCTTGTGAACCGAAGCCAATTGTGCGCCTTGTGTATTGGCAATAATAGCCAGTAATTTACTTTGTGTTTGCGATAAGTCTAATTGTGCCAAAACTTCGGCTGTATCTTGCATTTGCGGAATGGCTTTTGGTGATACAAAACTTCCAAAATCAATCGTATCAAAACCTACTCGCAATAAAGATTGAATGTATTGTACTTTCAATTCTGTTGGAATAAAAGTTTTGATGCCTTGCATGGCATCACGTGGACATTCTATGATTTTGACAAGTTGTTTCAATGGTTTGAATTTGGTGTGGCTAAGTTATAAAGATTTTCTCAAAATAGCTTTATTGATTTCAGTCACCAAATTTGGTCCTTCATAAATAAATCCCGTATAAAGTTGCACTAAACTTGCCCCAGCATCCAATTTTTCCAACGCATCTTCGGCAGAATGAATGCCACCAACACCAATTATTGGAAATGCTTTATTACTTTTTTCAGAAAGAAACCGAATAACTTCCGTTGAGCGATGTGTTAATGGTTTTCCAGATAAACCACCTGTTTCTGTTTTATTTTCAGATATTAGATTTTCTCTCGAAATGGTTGTATTAGTAGCAATTACACCTGCAATTTTGGTTTCGTTTACAATAGCTATGATGTCTAGAAGCTGTTCGTCAGTTAAATCGGGTGCGATTTTTAGTAAAATAGGTTTATGGTTTGTAGTTTGTAGTTTATTGTTTTCCAGAGTGTTTAATAACTTTTTTAACGGCTCTTTTTCTTGTAATTCTCTTAAGTTTGGGGTATTGGGTGAACTTACGTTGACAACAAAATAATCAACAAAATCAAAAAGTTTTTCAAAACAAATTACATAATCATCAACAGCTTCTTCATTTGGTGTAAGTTTGTTTTTCCCAATATTTCCGCCAATCAATACGCCATTATTTTGCATTAATCGTATAACAGCTTCTTCAACACCGCCATTATTAAAACCCATTCTATTGATGATAGCACTGTCTTCTTTCAACCGAAATAAACGTTTCTTCGGATTTCCGTCTTGAGCTTTTGGGGTTAAAGTTCCAATTTCAATAAACCCAAAACCAAAGTTGGAAAGTTCTTTATAACATTTTGCATCTTTATCAAAACCAGCAGCCAAACCAACAGGATTTTTAAATTTTAGTCCAAAAACTTCACGTTCCAATCGAGAATCTTTTACTTCGTATATTGATTTTAATAGATTAGGAACAAAGGGAATTTTAGAAATAAATTTGATAAAACTAAAGGAGAAGTAATGCACTTCTTCGGGGTCAAACCAAAATAAAATAGGACGAATGAGTAATTTGTACATGAGTTGTTGTGTTGTTGTGCAAAAATAGAAATTCAAATTCAATTTTCATTTTTAAATCCGTAAATTAAATAGTAATTTAGCCAATCAATAGTTGCAAAATGATTTCAGAGAAACAGTTTCAAGCAGAACTCGATATAATTATTCAAAATGGCATTCGTGAGGATATTGGTCCAGGCGATTATAGCTCATTAGCTTGTATTCCTGATTCTGCCAAAGGAAAAGCAAAACTTTTAGTAAAAGATATTGGAATCATTGCCGGAGTCGAATTTGCTAAAATGATTTTTGAAAATGTTGATCCAACATTGGAAATTGAAACTTTTATTCAAGATGGTTCAGTAGTAAAACATGGCGATGTTGTTTTTCATGTTTTTGGAAGTTCACAATCTATTTTGAAAGCAGAACGATTGGTGTTGAATTCTATGCAACGAATGTCGGCCATTGCTACGAAGACAAATCAATATGTCCAACTTTTGGAAGGAACAAAAACCAAAATTTTAGATACTCGCAAAACAACGCCAGGATTTCGCGCTTGTGAAAAATGGGCAGTAAAAATTGGTGGCGGCGAAAACCATCGTTTTGCTTTGTATGATATGATAATGCTCAAAGACAATCACAATGATTTTGCTGGTGGCATTTCATTGGCTATTGATAAAACTAAAGCTTTTTTGAAAAAAAATAATCTCGATTTAAAAATAATTGTAGAAGCCAGAAATCTAGACGAAATCCAAGAAATACTTAGCAATGAAGGTGTTTATAGAATTCTTATTGATAATTTCAACTTTGAGGATACAAAAAAAGCAGTGGAATTAATTGGAAATAAATGTTTAACGGAATCGTCGGGAAATATCAATGAAAAGACAATTCGTCACTATGCTGAATGCGGTGTTGATTATATTTCTTCTGGCGCATTAACGCATTCGGTTTACAACATGGATTTAAGCTTAAAAGCATTTTAATAGCTAGCAAATGTCTGAAATCACACAACGAAAAATCAATAATCTACCTGTAATAAAGCAACTTGTTTTTTTACTAAAAAAAATAAAACTGCCTTGGCTTCATGGTTTGTCTTTATATGAATTACTGGATTTGTATATAGTTGGGATTATTGAAGGTGAAATATCCTATCGTGCTGCAGCCATTGCTTTTAGCTTTTTTATGGCATTGTTTCCTTTTGCACTTTTTATTTTAAATCTCATTCCTTACATACCAATAGAAGGCTTCCAAGATGACTTTCTAGGTTTTGTGCAGCAAAGTGTTCCACCTACAACGTATGACGCTATTTTTAAAATTATAAATGACATTTTGCACAACAGTCACAGTGGTTTACTTTCAACAGGTTTTATAATGGCAATTTTCTTGATGACCAATGGTATAAATGCTATTTTGGGCGGTTTTGAAAGTTCACATCATTTTCATATTTCTTTGAAAAGAAAATTTGTGAGACAATATTTAGTATCACTAGCACTGTCACTTTTATTGTCTTTTTTACTCATAATTACAGTTGCAGCAATTGTTATTTTTGAGGTTTTTATTCAAATAACAAAAATTCAAGATGTATTATCAGATAAAATTCATTTGATAGAAATTGGACGGTACAGTTTCGTGATTCTGATGATTTTGATAGCCACTTCATTATTATTTAAATTTGGAGTTAAGAGAGAAAAAAATAGAGCTTTTATTTCTATAGGTTCTGTTTTTACTACCATTTTGATTATAATATCTTCATATTTCTTCGGGATTTGGGTTGTTGAATTTTCAAAATACAATGAACTTTATGGATCAATCGGGACATTACTTATTGTCATGTTTTACCTTTGGATTAACTGTATGGTTTTGCTTTTAGGATTTGATTTAAATGCTTCCATTCACCACATAAAAAGAGAAAAACAAAAAGAACTTGATACGCTATGAAACTAAAAACACTTTACATTCTACTATTCTTTACAAGCCAAATTGGTTTTTCACAATCCATACTTGGAAAATGGAAAACGATTGATGACGAAACAGGAAAGGAAAAAAGTATCGTCGAGATTTTTGAAAAACAAGGAAAAGTATACGGTAAAATTATTGAGATTTTCGAATCGGAACACAGACATCGCAAATGCGAAAAATGTGAAGGAGAAGATAAAAATAAACCAATTTTAGGTTTAATCATAATCAAAGGGTTGAAAAAAAGTGGTGCCATTTATGAAGGAGGAAAAATTACAGACCCAAAGAATGGAAGTTCCTATAATTGTAAAATTTCTATGGAAGGTAAAGATAAATTGATAGTTCGTGGTTATATTGGTATTTCTCTTTTTGGTAGATCACAAAACTGGATTAGATATAAATAATCAGTAAAAAAATGAATTATTTCATTGAAGTTATACTTCCTTTATCACTGCCTAAAACATTTACTTACAGTATTTCAGAATCTGAATATAGTTATATTAAAAAAGGTTTTCGAGTAGCAGTTCCAGTTAAAAATAAAATCTACACAGCGCTTGTAATCGACTTGCATCAAACGGCACCAACATTATACGAAGCTAAAGAAATTAACCAAATCCTCGATGAAAAACCAATTGTAAACGAATTTCAAATCAATCATTGGTTTTGGATTGCGTCCTATTATATGTGTAACATTGGTGATGTATATCGTGGTGCTTTGCCTTCGGCATTGTTACTAGAAAGTGAAACGATTATTTCCCAACGAAAAGAAACTCTTATCAATGAAGGTGAACTTTCGGACGATGAGTTTTTGATATATGAAGCATTGCAAAGCCAGTCTTCGTTGAAGGTTCAAAACATTATTGATATTCTCAACAAGAAAACGGTTCTGCCAGTTATTCAAAAACTGATTCATAAAAACATCATTTCACTAGAAGAAGAAATTCAAGAGGAATACAAACCCAAACTCATTCGGTATATTCGATTGCATGAAAATTATCTTTCGGAAGAAAAATTAATAGCCTTATTGGATAATTTCAATAAAAATGCCAACAAACAAAAAGAGTTGGTGTTGCAGTATTTCCAGTTACAAGCACTTGATAAAAAGCCAATTTCGGTAAAACAATTAGCGGAAACAGCAAAAGCATCTAGTGCAATTGTAAAAGCTTTGGTCGATAAACAAATCTTTGAGGAATATTATATTCAAGAAGACAGAATTAATTTTGATAAAAACAAGCAAGAAAATGAATTATCGTTAAGTAAAGCACAGCAAAAGGCGTATGATGAAATTGAAAAGTCATTTTCCGAAAAGGAAGTTTGCTTATTACACGGTGTAACTTCAAGCGGAAAGACTGAAATCTACATTAAACTTATTGAAAATTATATTGGGGTAGGAAAACAAGTATTGTATTTACTGCCAGAAATTGCTTTGACTACTCAATTGGTGGCTCGTTTGACAAAACATTTTGGCAATAAAGTAGCCGTTTTTCATTCTAAATACAGCAACAACGAAAGAGTAGAAGTTTGGAACCAAGTTTTAAGTTCGTCCGAAAAAGCACAAGTGGTGATAGGAGCAAGGTCGGCGTTGTTTTTACCGTTTTCAAATTTAGGATTAATTATAGTTGATGAAGAGCATGAACCAACGTTCAAACAACAAGATCCAGCACCAAGATATCATGCAAGAGATTCTGCAATTGTTTTAGCCAATGCTCATCAAGCTAAAGTTTTATTAGGTTCAGCAACGCCAAGTATTGAAACCTATTACAATGCGCAATCAGGAAAATTTGGCTTAGTCACTTTGAAAGAACGATTTGGTCAAGTTCAAATGCCCGAAATTCAATTAGTGGATTTGAAAGACGGCTATTTCAGAAAAAAAATTAAAGGGCATTTTAGTACTACTTTGATTGAAAATATCACAGAAGCTTTCGCTAATAATGAACAAGTTATTTTATTTCAAAACCGTCGTGGCTTTTCGCCTGTGTTGGAATGCATGACTTGTGGTCATGTGCCTCAGTGTCCACAATGTGATGTGAGTTTGACCTATCATAAGTATAAAAATCAATTGCGTTGTCATTATTGTGGGCATTCAATAGCTAAACCAACAAATTGTCATGTGTGTGCAAGTGTTGATTTGGAAACCAAAGGTTTTGGAACAGAACAAATTGAATTGGAATTAGCCGAACTTTTCCCGACCAAGAATATCAAACGGATGGATCAAGATACCACACGAGGTAAATATAGTTTTGAAAAAATCATTGACGGATTTAAGAATAGAGAAATTGATGTTTTGGTTGGAACTCAGATGTTGGCCAAAGGATTGGATTTTGACAATGTAACCTTAGTGGGAATTATGAATGCCGACAATATGTTGTATCATCCTGATTTTAGGGCTTTTGAAAGAAGTTTTCAAATGATGACACAAGTTGCTGGTCGTTCTGGTAGAGCAGAAAAACGCGGTAAAGTAATCATTCAGACTTTTAATCCGTTGCACAATATTATTCAGCAAGTGACCAACAATGATTATGAAGGAATGTACAAAGAGCAATTGTATGAGAGAAGGATTTATTTTTATCCGCCATTTTATCGTTTGATTAAATTGACATTAAAACACCGAGATTTTGAAAAGCTGAAAGAAGGTTCGATGTGGTTGTATCAAGTGTTAAAGCAGCATTTGTCAATTCCTGTTCTTGGTCCTGAAGAACCTGCTATTGGACGAATTCGAAATGAATACATTCGAACTATAATGATTAAAATCCCGAATGAAACTTCAGTACAAGGCACAAAAAAAACTATCCAGAAAGTACTGAATAGTTTTGATGTGGTATCACAATACAGAACTATAAAAGTTACTGTAAATGTAGATTTCTATTAAGCAATTGCTAAAGCTTTAATCAAATCTTCTTTTTTGTTTCGGCTCAAAGGAATTTTGGTAACCCCAATTTCAGCAAACTTGCTGTTGAAACGTTCTACTTTATCAATATTAATGATGTAAGATTTGTGAACTCTGATAAATTTATCTTTAGACAAATCGTTTTCAAATGATTTCATAGTAGAAAGAACAAGATTGCTATCTTCCTCAGTAACCACTTTTACATAATCTCCGTAAGCTTCAATCCACTTAATTTTATTGGTGTAAATTTTAAGCTTCTTCAAATTACTTTTAATGAAGATGTGTTCTCCTTCTTCTTCTTGATTTTCTCTTTTAAGCATATGGAAATCCATTGCTCTACGAACAGAAGCGTTAAAACGATCAAGAGCTATCGGTTTTTGTAGGTAATCTGTAGCGTCATAATCGAATGCTTTCATGGCATATTCTGCCTTAGAGGTGATAAAAATAATTTGAGGTTTTACTTTTAATCCGTCTAGAAAATCAAAACCACTGATGACTGGCATCTCGATATCGAGAAAAATTAAGTCAACAGTATGAACCGACATGCAATTTTTTGCTTCAATTGCATTAGAAAAATCACCTACTAAATGTAGATTAGGGTGATTATTTACTAACTTTGCAATGATCATCCTTTGGATAGAACTATCATCAACAACAACACAATTTAGTTTCATAATATTATTTATTATAGATTTGGTGTTGTAAAAATATTAACTTTTTTTCAATCCACCTAACATTTCATCGATTTTTTTTGCTTTTAAACGATATTTTTTACTTTTAGACGATTTCGTTATTATTATAATTGATTATTAAAAAGAATTTTATATCTTCGCGCCCAATTTAAAATTTAACAATATTCATTATGAATCATTACGAAACTGTTTTCATCTTAAATCCCGTTTTATCTGAAGTTCAGGTAAAGGAAACAGTAAGCAAATTTGAAGATTTTCTTACTGCAAAAGGAGCACAGATGATATCGAAAGAGGATTGGGGCTTAAAAAAACTAGCTTACGAAATCCAAAACAAGAAAAGTGGTTTTTACCATTTATTCGAATTCAAATTAGCAGGAGAAGCTTTACTTGCTTTTGAAACTGAATTTAGACGTGACGAAAGAGTTATGCGTTTCTTAACTGTAAGTTTAGATAAACACGCTATCGCTTGGGCAGAAAGAAGAAGAACTAAATTAAAAGAATCTAAAGCGTAATCATTATGGCAACTTTACAACAATCGGCTTCAGGAAAAAAAGATGGAGATATCAGATATCTTACTCCTTTAAATATTGAAACAAATAAAATTAAAAAATATTGTCGTTTCAAAAAATCAGGTATTAAATACGTTGATTATAAAGATGCAGATTTTTTATTGAAATTTGTTAACGAACAAGGTAAAATTTTACCACGTCGTTTAACAGGAACTTCATTAAAATACCAAAGAAAAGTGTCAGTAGCTGTGAAAAGAGCTCGTCACTTAGCTTTAATGCCATACGTGGCCGATTTATTAAAATAATTTTATAACATAACAGTTGTTGTCTCGTTGCAATACAACGAGACTAACTTCTCTAATAAAGGACAACAACATGGAATTGATCTTAAAACAAGACGTTCAGAATTTAGGATTTAAAGACGATGTAGTAACTGTAAAAAATGGTTACGGTCGTAATTTTTTAATCCCGCAAGGTTTTGCTCAATTAGCAACACCTTCTGCAAAAAAAGTTTTAGCTGAAAACTTAAAACAAAGAGCTTACAAAGAAGCTAAAGTTGTAGATGATGCTAAAAAATTAGCTGAAGCTTTGAAAGCTTTAGAAATTAAAATTACAGCAAAAGCTGGTGGTGAAAAATTATTTGGTTCTATCACAAACATTGATATTGCTGCTGCATTAGAAGCTGCGGGTCAACCAATCGATAGAAAATTTATCACAAGTGGTGTTGTTAAACGTATAGGTAAATATGCTGCTTCTATTAGATTACACAGAGAAGTAGTGGTTGAATTACCATATGAAATTGTAGCTGAAAAGTAATATTTCAAAATACAAATTATAAAGTCCCGTCTCGTTCTAAAAAACGAGATCGGGATTTTTTTTTAATCTGAATTTATTTCAGATTCTTTTTTTATTAATAATCGTATCTTAAAAAATAGATACTGAAACGAGTTCAGTATAAATGAAATACAAAAGACTAACCAAAGAACAATTTGAAGCCTTACATCAGGAGTTTAGTAATTTCCTAGCAACACAAGCTATAGATAAGGCAGAATGGGATTCTATAAAAACTAATAAACCCGAAGTTGCCGAACAAGAATTGGACGTTTTCTCAGATTTGATTTGGGAAGGTGTTTTAAAAAACGCTAATTATTTGGAGCATTTTTCCAAAAACCATATTTTCCTTTTTCATTGTCAAGAAAAATTAATTCAGTCCATAGTTTTGAAAGCTTTAAATCCAGAAGTAAATTTTTTAGAAAAAGAAGGTTTACAATGGCTAAGTGATAATATGTTTACTGAAACCGTTGAAATCCATTTGGGTAAAAAAGAATACGAAGCTGAGCGAAATACTGCCATTTTCGATTTAATTTCTCAAGGTGCCATTTTAAGCGATGGACAATTATACCTTCAAATTAACGGAATTATTCAGTCGTAAAGTTTCTTCCTTTTCAAAAATATTGGCTATTTTAGTGCTCACAATTTGCAACTAAAATAGCCAATTTCTTTTATGGATATTCAGAAAAAAATTCAAGATTTACGAGATGAACTCAATCAGCATAATCATAATTATTATGTGTTAGATAATCCAACTATTTCCGATTTTGAATTTGACCAAAAACTAAAGCAACTTCAAGAATTAGAAAATCAGCATCCTGAATATTTTGATGAAAACTCTCCATCACAACGAGTTGGTGGAACAATAACAAAGAATTTCAATACGGTAGTTCACGATTATCGCATGTATTCTTTAGATAATTCCTATTCTAAAGAAGATTTAATCGATTGGGAAAATAGAATTCAAAAAGTTTTAGGAAATGTTGCTTTGCAATACACTTGCGAATTAAAATATGACGGCGCATCCATTTCAATAACCTATGAAAATGGAAAGCTAAAACGTGCTGTTACACGTGGTGATGGATTTCAAGGTGATGATGTTACCGCTAATATCAAAACTATAAAATCGATTCCATTGCAATTGAATGGCAGTTTTCCACAACGATTTGATATTCGGGGAGAAATCATATTGCCTTTTGAAGGGTTTGAAAAAATGAATCAAGAGCTGATAGAAATAGGAGAAACACCTTATTCTAATCCTAGAAATACGGCATCAGGAAGTTTGAAATTGCAAGACAGTTCAGAAGTTGCCAAGCGTCCTTTAGAATGTTTATTGTATTTTATTGTTGGCAATAATTTAAACATTACTACCCAATTTGAAGGACTAGAAGCTGCCAGAGCATGGGGTTTTAAAGTTCCAAAGGAAGCAAAATTGGCTAGTTCAATTACTGAAGTTTTTGATTATATCAATTATTGGGATATTCATCGTCATCAATTGCCCTATGAAACCGATGGTGTTGTAATTAAGGTTAATAGCTTCCAACATCAAGATGAATTGGGTTATACAGCAAAATCGCCGCGATGGGCAATAGCCTATAAATTCAAATCGGAACAGGTTTCAACCAAACTAAATTCTATATCCTATCAAGTGGGAAGAACAGGTTCGATTACGCCAGTGGCAAATTTAGAACCCGTTCAACTGGCCGGAACTATTGTAAAAAGAGCATCATTGCACAATGCTGACCAAATAGAAAAGTTGGATATTCGAATTGGAGATACTGTTTTTGTTGAAAAAGGAGGAGAAATAATTCCAAAAATTATTGGGGTTGACTTTGTAAAAAGAAATCCTATTTCTGAACCTACAAAATACATAACGCATTGTCCAGAATGTCACACAGAATTAGTTAGAACAGAAGGTGAAGCTAATCATTATTGTCCTAATTTTTATGGTTGTCCACCGCAAATAATTGGCAGAATTCAGCATTATATTTCCAGAAAGGCAATGGATATAGAGGGTCTTGGTGGAGAAACGGTTGCCTTGCTTTATAATAATGGTTTAGTTAAAGATTATGCTGATTTGTATGATTTAAAGGTTGAACAAATTTTGCCTTTGGAAAGAATGGCACAAAAATCGGCGGAGAATTTGGTTAATGGTGTTCAAAAATCTAAGGAAGTTCCTTTTGAAAGGGTTTTGTATGCTATTGGTATTCGATTTGTTGGTGAAACTGTTGCAAAAAAATTAGCGAAACATTATAAATCTATCGATGCTCTGCAAAATGCCACTTTGATGGATTTGATTTTGGTCGACGAAATAGGAGAGAAGATAGCTCAAAGTGTTATAGAGTTTTTTGATAATCCTGAAAATGTAGCTATTATCAAACGATTAAAAGAATATGGAATACAATTTGAAATAGTTGAAAAATTCAATCCCAATGCTACCGATAAATTAGCTGGAAAAACATTTGTAGTATCGGGTGTTTTTGAGAAATTCTCACGCGATGATTTAAAGAAATCCATTGAAGACAATGGGGGAAAAGTTGGAAGTTCCATTTCTGCCAAGACAGATTATGTTGTAGCAGGAGAAAATATGGGACCAGCTAAATTGGAAAAAGCCAATCAATTAAAGATACCAATCATCTCAGAAAATGATTTTTTAGCCATGCTGTCTAATTAGTGTAGGTTTATTTTTATTAGTATTACACCTGTAGATTGTTTTTTTTGTTTAATTTTAAATTTCAAAAAACGATTTTCAATGTTAAGCAAAGCCAATATATTAAAATCAATTACTCTTTTATATTTCGTGATAGCAATTATTGAAGCTGTTTCTGAATATTACTTATATAAACCTGCTATATTTGTTTTGAAACCTTTAATTCCATTAATTCTATTGGTATTATATTGGCTGGAATCAACACAAAGAAATTTGATTTTTATTCTGGCAATTTTACTTTCATTAATTACCAATGTACTGTTTATTCCAAATACGCCAATTTGTTTATTTTATGCTATAATAGTATTCACATTTCATAGAATACTTACTTTATATCTTATTTTTAAATTTCAAAAAATTAAAGATTTTATTCCCTTACTTATAGCTACAGCTCCTTTTTTACTTATTTTCATGTATTTATTCACCGAAACTGTTGATATTCCTCAAGAAAGTTTTTATTTGATAATTATTCAAAACGTATTAATTTCAATTTTTGCTGGAGTTGCTTTATCAAGTTATGTTATGAATGATACTAAGCAAAATTCTATTTTATTGATTAGTGCTTTGCTTTTTGTGATGCTTCAGTTTGTTGTGTTTATAGAAAAATATTTTCTTACTAATGAATACCAACAATTATTCAGATTGTTAGCCATGTCATTTAATGCAGTAGCATTTTATACTTTGTATAAATATGTGATTACTTCAGAAAAGCTAAACAATAATTGATTTTCCTTGTGCCGTTTTGTTCGTAGTACTATCAAAATAAAAATCTATTCTTCCAAGATTTACGCCATAACATCCCACTTGGTTTACTAATACATCATTGCCTTCACTGTTTTTAAGTACAGTAGGTTTATCAAGGAAAGTGTGAGTGTGACCACCAATAATTAAGTCTATATCCTTTGTTAATGAAGCTAGTTTAACATCACAAATTTTATTGGGTTCGTCTTTGTATTTATAACCAATGTGTGAGAGGCAAATCACCAAGTCACATTTCTTTTCCTGTTTTAAAATTCTTGACATATCTTGCGCAATTGATAATGGATCATTATAAACGGTTTCTTTATAGTTTTTTTTATCAACCAATCCTTCCAAAGCGATACCAAGTCCAAATACACCTACTTTAATTCCGTTTTTATTGAAAATTTTATAGGGTTTTACATGACCGTCCATTATGGTATTTTTGAAATCATAGTTCGCCGAAACAAATTCAAAATTGGCATTAGGTAATTGCGCATATAAACCATCAATACTGTTATCAAAATCATGATTGCCAATTGTTGCCAAATCATATTTCATCATACTCATCAACTTGAATTCTAATTCGCCACCATAATAATTAAAATAAGGAGTTCCTTGAAAAATATCACCTGCGTCTAATAAAAGTACATTTGAGTTTTCTTTTCGAATACTTTCAATCAGCGCAGCTCTTCGGGCAACACCACCCATATTTGGATTTTTAGGATGATTAGCTGGAAACGGATCTATATAGCTATGCACATCATTAGTATGAAGTACTGTTAAATGTTTTGTTTCTAAAGTGTTAAAACTACTTAATGACAATCCGCCAAGTCCTAAAAATGTTGAACTTGCCGCTGTTTTTTGAATAAAATCTCTTCTTTTCATAGTGCTATTCTTTAGTGATTCTATTGTCTTTATTTGCCACAATTATTTTATTTTCTTTAAAATAGTCAATAATAATATTGCGTAGTTTGTAGTCTAAATCAAATTTCTGAATTCCTTTTTTAAAGAAAACCATATTATCATTTCCTACGGCTAAATAATCAGAAGTCACCACATAATAGATTTTGTTATTGTCCAATAGATTACAACCAATTAGAATGTTTTTTGGCAAATTATTTTTATCAATAACAAAAGTCATTCCTTTCAAAGGATGTGGTTTTTTTTCCGAAATAATAAAATTTACCATTTCCATTATTTGTTCTCCTTTCAATGCAATGACAATGGCGCTATTTTCAAAAGGCATTATTTCGTAGGCATTTCGGGCAGTTACATTTCCTTTTGGAATTATGGTTCGGATGCCACCATGATTTAATAAGCAAATATCAATTGCTTTTTTTTCTCTCAATTGAAAAACTTTATTTGATTTTTCAAAAGTAATATCAGATAAAAAGTTTCCCATAGGAGTTTGCCATTCTCCCGATTTATCGATGGTTTCTGGAGCATTGGATAAAACAGTATTTAAATCGGCATCAATTTTATCTCGATAAGGTTTTATAATGTTTTCTATTTGAGCAACTTCACCATTTTTATTGGTGATGCCAATTTCCTTTCCTTCAATTTTGGTTACATAATATTTTTTTTCCGCACAGGAAAATGCAGTCATAAATGTTAATAATAAAACAAAAAGCTTTATTACAACGTTATAGTTTTTTAGTTTTACCATTGGTTTTGATACTAATTTCAGTAAATTTGCAAATCAAGTAAAAGTAGTATGTTTTTAAATTATTTAAAGGATTTTTCAACAAAAAAAATAGTTAAAAATAGTTTATCAAATGTTAAACATTTATCCTCAGATACAATAATCAAAACGGTTGGGATTATTTTTGATGAATCATACTTTTATGAACGGGAATCGTTAGTCAATGAGTTAATCCAAAACGGAATTGATGAAACTAAAATCAAGATTTTAGTGTTTAAGGATAAAATAAAAAAGAATGAAACCTTTGATTATCCTGTTTTTAGCCACAAAGATTTGAGTTGGCATGCAACAGTTGACAAAAAAGAAGTAAACGATTTTATCAATGAACCCTTTGATTTGTTGATTAATTATTATGATACAGAAAAAGTCGCACTATTATTAGTTTCACATCTTTCAAAAGCGAGTTTTAAAGTTGGTTTTGCCACAGTTGATAAGAGATTAAATCACTTTATGATTAATACCAATGCAGAAAATTATAAAGTTTTTGTAGAAGAACTATTCAAATATTTAAAAATTTTAAATAAAATATAAAATGCAATCATTAATAGGAACAGGAGTTGCTCTTGTTACACCATTCAAAAACGATTTTTCTGTAGATGTTCCAGCACTGAAAGCTATTGTGAATTTTCAGATAGATAATGGAATTGATTATTTGGTAGTTCTTGGTACTACAGCAGAAACGGCAACATTATCGAAAGCTGAAAAAGAATTGGTAATAAAAACTATTGTAGAAGCAAATGACAACCGATTGCCGTTGGTTTTGGGAGTTGGAAGCAATAATACACAAGAAGTTGTTGAAGAGTTAAAATCTAGAGATTTTTCAGATTTTGTGGCTATTTTATCTGTTTCTCCTTATTATAATAAGCCAACCCAAGAAGGTATTTACCAACATTTCAAAGCTATTGCAGAAGCTTCTCCAATTCCAGTTATTTTATATAATGTTCCAGGAAGAACTTCTAGTAATGTTTTGCCTTCAACTATTATAAGATTGGCAAATGACTTTAAAAATATTGTTGCTGTGAAAGAAGCCGCAGGCGATATTGTTCAAGCAATGAAATTAATTCAGAATGCGCCGAAGGATTTCTTGGTAATTTCAGGTGATGATATGATTACTTTGCCTATGGTTTTGGCTGGTGGTGCAGGTGTTATTTCAGTAATTGCAGAAGGTTTTCCAAAGCAATTTTCAGAAATGGTACATTTAGGTTTAAACAAAAGGGTAGATGAAGCCTATAAGTTGCACTATCTTTTAGCAGATTCTATCGATATGATTTTTGAACAAGGAAATCCTGCCGGAATTAAAGAAGTCTTTAAATCATTGGGTTTGGCTGAAAATACTGTTCGTTTGCCATTGGTAAATGTTGATGAAGATTTAGCAAAACGTTTGCATAATTTTACGAATAAAATCTCTACTATGTAATATTTTTGAACTTCAAAAATAATATTTTGTATTCCACAATTAATAACTAAATTTGCTCCCTAAACTTCGGGAGGATTTTAATTTCTGAAATGTCTTTAAAATCAACTGAATCAATAAGAAAAATGAAGAACGTTTTATATTTATTTGTATTAGTTTTATTCGTTTCGTCCTGTAGCGATTTTCAAAAAGCGTTGAAATCAGAAGATATTTCTGTTAAGTTTATTGAGGCTACTAAAATGTATGAAGCAAAAAAGTATACTAATGCCATAAGATTATTTGATCAAATTGCACCAGCTTACAAAGGAAAACCTCAGGCGGAAAGAATGTTTTATATGTATGCACAATCGCTGTACAAAACAAAACAATATTATTTAGCAGGTTATCAATTTGAAAGTTTTGTTTCTAGTTATCCAAAAAGTGAAAAAGTTGAGGAATCAGCATTTTTAGGTGCCAAATGTTTTTCAGAGTTATCTCCAGTTTATAGTTTAGATCAAACTGATACTTACAAAGCAATTGATAAGCTTCAAGATTTTATTGATATTTACCCTGAATCGGCTAATGTTGCAGAAGCAAATGTTTTGGTTAAAGCATTAAGAGAAAAGCTGGAATTAAAAGCATATGAAAATGCTAAAACCTATAATAATATTTCAGATTACAAAGCTGCTATGGTTGCTTTTGACAATTTTATTATTAATTTTCCTGGAACACCTTATAAAGAAGAAGCATTATTTTACAAATTAGACTCTGCTTATAATTTAGCCATTAATAGTATTCCGATGCGAATGGAAGAAAGATTGATTACGGCAAAAGCTGCCTATATGGGATTCGTAAAATATTACAGTGATTCAGAATACAAACCAAAGGCTGACGAGATGTTAGCTAGAATTGAAAACGATTTAAAACAATTTTCTAAATAAATAAAAGTCATGGATTTAAAGAAGACAAATGCACCAGTAAACACAATTACTTACAACAAAACTCAAATTGAAGAGCGTACAGGAAATGTTTACGAAGCAATAACAATAATGGCTAAAAGAGCAAATCAAATCAATTCAGAAATTAAAAAAGAATTGACTGAAAAATTAGAAGAATTTGCTACTTACAACGACAGTCTTGAAGAAATCTTTGAAAACAAAGAACAAATTGAAGTTTCTAAATACTACGAAAAGTTGCCAAAACCACATGCTTTAGCTGTGCAAGAATGGCTAGATGATAAAATTTACTACAGAGATACTACAAAAGAGTAATTAAGATGTCTGTTTTAAGCGGTAAAAAAATACTACTCGGAATTTCAGGAGGAATTGCTGCTTATAAAACTGCCTCATTAGTTAGATTATTTATAAAAGCAGGTGCACATGTCCAAGTGATAATGACACCTGCTTCTAAGGATTTTGTAACACCGTTAACGTTATCTACACTTTCCAAAAATCCCGTTTATTCTACTTTTTATAATGAAGACGATGATAATGAACAATGGAATAATCATGTTGAACTCGGTCTTTGGGCTGATTTGATGCTCATTGCTCCAGCAACTGCCAATACCTTGTCAAAAATGGTGAATGGCAATTGTGATAATCTTTTAATTGCAACTTATTTATCGGCAAAATGCCCAGTATATTTCGCTCCAGCTATGGATTTGGATATGTACAAACATCCGTCAACTATAGCAAGTTTTCAAACATTAAAGCAGTTTGGAAACACCATTATTCCAGCTGAATCAGGTGAATTAGCTAGCGGATTATCGGGTGAAGGAAGAATGGCTGAACCAGAAAATATCATTTCTTTTTTAGAAAATGATTTGGAGCGTCAATTGCCTTTAAAAGGAAAAAGAATTCTTATTACTGCCGGACCAACATATGAATCTATTGATCCTGTTCGTTTTATAGGAAATTATTCTTCAGGTAAAATGGGTTTTGATATTGCAGAAAGTGCTTCAAAACTTGGTGCGACTGTTATTTTGATTTCTGGACCAACGCATTTAAATTCTCAAAATTCAAGTATTAATTTGATAAGAGTTACTTCGGCTCAAGAAATGTATGATGCCTGCCAAACTCATTTTAAAGAAGTAGATGTAGCCATTTGTGCTGCTGCTGTGGCAGATTATAAACCAAAGACTATTGCGTCCCAAAAAATAAAAAAATCGGACTCTGAATTTAGTATTGAATTAGAAAAGACAAAAGATATTTTGGTTTCTTTAGGTCAAATGAAAAAAAATCAATTCTTAATCGGCTTTGCATTGGAAACCGAAAATGAAATTGAAAACGCTAAGTTGAAAATTCAGAAAAAAAACTTAGATTTGATAGTTTTAAATTCGCTACAAGATAAAGGTGCTGGTTTTGCCACTCCAACTAATAAAATTACTTTTATTACTAAAGATTTTGTTGTTGAGCCAATGCCACTAAAATTGAAAACAGAAGTAGCAGATGATATTATGAATAAAGTAATTTCTCATTATGAAAAAAATAGTTAATTTTCTTTTTTTGTTTTTTGTTGGGTTGATACAAGCACAACAATTAAATTGTACTGTTCAAGTTAATACAGAAAAATTAGCTATGACAAACGATCAAATTTTTAAAACACTAGAAAAAGCGATTGGTGAGTTTGTTAATAAAACGGACTGGACTGGAGAAGTATATAAACAAAATGAAAAAATTAATTGTTCAATGGTCATAATTGTAAACAGTTATGCTTCAAATCAATTTACGGCTTCTATTCAAGTGCAATCCACTAGACCAATTTTCAACTCAACCTATGCTTCCCCAGTTTTCAATTATAATGATACTGATTTTAGTTTTAATTATGTTGAATTTCAAAATCTGATTTTTAATCCATCGACCTATGACAATAACTTATTATCGGTATTGGCGTTTTATAGCTATATGATAATTGGTTTTGATGCTGATACATATGCCCTTAACGGTGGTACAAATTATTTTCAAACAGCTAATGAAATACTAACTGTTGCACAACAAGGCGGTTATAAAGGGTGGAGTCAAGCGGATGGTAATCAAAACAGGTATTTTTTAATTACAGATTTACTTTCGGGTACTTTTGATGCTTTCAGACAAGCAATGTACACCTATCACAGAGAAGGATTAGATAATATGAATTCCGATTTGGAAGCCTCAAAAAATAAAGTAATTGAGTCAATCAATATTCTTTCTAGTTTATATTCAGTTAGGCCAAATGCTTTTTTAACCAGAGTATTTTTTGATGCCAAGTCTGATGAAATAATCTCAATATTATCTGGCGGACCAAAAATATCATTGTCAAAAACTGTTGATACTTTGAATAAAATTTCGCCACTCAATTCGAGCAAATGGGCAACAATTAAGTTATAATAATTACCTTTACCTTGCTTAACCATTACTTCATTTCCTGGATATGATTACTTCGCTTTCCATTGAAAATTTTGCCTTGATAGAAAAATTAGACATTAATTTTGCTACAGGTTTTTCAATAATCACTGGAGAAACTGGCGCAGGAAAGTCAATACTACTTGGTGCTTTAGGATTAGTTCTAGGAAAAAGAGCTGATTTGTCTTCACTCAAAAACAAAGAAGAAAAATGTATTGTTGAAGCCAATTTTTCCATTGGAAAATATGATTTGCAGTCATTTTTTGAAGAAAATGATTTGGATTATGAGCAGGAAACCATTATTAGAAGAGAGATTCTACCTTCGGGAAAATCGAGAGCATTTGTAAACGATAGCCCAGTTAACCTTCAACAGCTTCAAGATTTAAGTTTATATTTAATAGATGTTCATTCACAACATCAAACGTTAGAATTGTCAGAAGAAGATTTTCAATTCAAGATTATAGACTCAATTGCAAGTAATCAACAATTAGTGTCAGAATTTCAGTTTATTTTAAGACAGTATAAGTCTGCTAAAGCAAATTTAGACACAAAAAAATCTAGTTTTTCGGCCATTTTAAAAGAGAAAGATTACAACGATTTTTTGTATCAAGAATTACTTGCTGCTAATTTAAAATCAGGGGAATTAGAAGAATTAGAAAAAACATACGAAGCACTCAACAATGTAGAATTTATAAAGGAAAACCTCGAAAAATTGTTGGTTTTAGCCAATGAAGATGAATTTGGATTATTGAAAAATCTAAAAGAATTTAAAGCTGTACTTCAAAAAAACAGTTCCTTTTCTACTGAATATAATTCACTATTAGAAAGAGCTAACAGTATCTTGATAGAATTTGATGATATTGTAAAAGAGTTAAATCGGGAGTCGGAATTGGTTTTCAATGATCCAGAAAAATTGGAAGCTATTAATCAAAAACTGCAACTTATTTATACTTTACAAAAGAAGCATCAAGTATTGACAGTTGACGAATTATTAGAAATTCAAAATCAATTAGAAGGTAAAGTTGTTTCGGTTACTACTCTAGAAGATGAAATTATTTCTCTCGAAAATGAAATTAAGGATTTTGAAATTAAATTGAATGAAATAGCAACGAAAATAAGTTTTAGTAGGAGTGAAGCTATACCCAATTTAAGTGAAAAATTAATTTTTATTTTAAATCAATTAGGCATGCCTAATGTAAGATTTAAGATTGAAATTACTCCTTCAAACCATTACAATACTAATGGGAAAGACTCTTTACAATTTTTATTCTCCGCCAATAAAGGAACTGATTTTGGATTGTTAAAAAAAGTAGCTTCTGGTGGTGAAATGTCTAGAATATTGCTTGCTGTAAAATCTATTTTATCACAATATTCAAAATTGCCGACCATTATTTTTGATGAAATTGATACAGGAGTTTCTGGCGAAATTGCTAATAAAATGGGAGAAATTATGAAAGAAATGAGCAAGACAATGCAAGTATTTGCTATCACACATCTTCCACAAATTGCCGCCAAAGGAAGTAATCATTACAAAGTTTTCAAAACTGTTTTGGGCGATAATACTGTTTCGGAACTAAAATTATTAACAACTGAAGAGCGAATTAATGAAATAGCAGAAATGTTATCAGGTAAAGATATTTCCGATTCGGCACTCAATCATGCCAAAGCATTGCTTAATTAAACAATTTAATTTATATTTTTGTTCCAACTTAACTAAAACTTATACAACTTAATTTTAATAGAATATGATTATAGAACCAAGAATGCGAGGATTTATTTGTTTAACAGCTCATCCCGATGGTTGTGCTCAAAATGTTAAAAATCAAATAGCGTATGTAAAATCAAAAGGCAAAATTGATGGCGCCAAAAAAGTTTTAGTTATTGGTGCTTCAACGGGCTTTGGATTAGCTTCAAGGATTACGAGTGCTTTTGGTTCCGATGCAGGAACAATTGGGGTTTTCTTTGAAAAACCACCTTCAGAAGGAAAAACAGCTTCTCCTGGTTGGTATAATTCAGCAGCTTTTGAAAAAGAAGCACAGAAAGCTGGGTTGTATGCTAAAAGTATCAATGGAGATGCTTTTTCAAATGAAATAAAACAACAAACCATCGATTTAATTAAGGCTGATTTGGGTCAAATAGATTTAGTGATTTATAGCTTGGCTTCGCCAGTTCGTTTGCATCCAGTTACAGGCGTTTTACATCGTTCTGTATTAAAACCAATAGGTAGCACTTTTACCAATAAAACGGTCGATTTTCATACTGGAAACGTAACTCAAGTAACCATTGAGCCTGCAAATCAAGACGATATTGATAATACTGTTGTGGTAATGGGTGGCGAAGATTGGGCAATGTGGATGGAAGCACTTAAAAATGCTGATGTATTAGCAAAAGGAGCTACTACTTTTGCCTATTCTTATATTGGTCCGGAAGTTACAGAAGCCGTTTATAGAAAAGGAACCATCGGAAGAGCAAAAGATGATTTAGAAGCTACTGCTTTTAAAATTACAGATAGTTTAAAATCTTTAGAAGGAAAAGCGTATGTTTCTGTTAATAAAGCACTGGTAACACAAGCTAGTTCTGCAATCCCAGTAATTCCATTGTATATTTCTTTATTGTATAAAATAATGAAAGCAGAAGGAATTCATGAAGGTTGTATCGAACAAATCCAACGTTTATTTGAACAAAGATTATATACAGGAAAACCAATCCCAACTGATGATAAAGGCAGAATTAGAATTGATGATTGGGAAATGAGAGCCGATGTTCAAGACAGAATTAAAACATTATGGGAAAAAGCAACTACTGAAAATTTAACTGAAATTGGAGATTTAGCGGGTTATAAACAAGACTTTTTAAATCTATTTGGTTTTGGTTTTGATGGTGTAGATTATACTGCTGACACTAATGAAATGGTTTTAGTTCCAAGTATTTAAAATATAATCTTTGAATTTGCATATAAAAAGTCACCTAAAAATTAGGTGGCTTTTTATTTTTTAATTAATTTTAGAGCTAATTAACTTTTTAACTTTTATTAATTATGAAAAAAATTACATTATTTTGTTTTTGTTTTCTAAGTAGTATGATGGATTCATATGCTCAGTTCACAGAAAATTTTGATGCAGGAACAACAACTCCTGCTGGTTGGGCCGTCATAAACGGTGGAGATACAAATACGTGGATATTTGGAGCTCCTGGTGCTGGAACTGCAAATAGTGGGACAAATGTTGCTAGTATAATTTATAGTGCAACTGCTCATGATGATTATTTGATTACTCCCCAGTTTACAGTTACATTAGGTGTTACTGAGCAACTAAGTTTATGGGCAAGACACAGATCAAATACTTTTCCTGAACCGTTTGATATTTTGTTATCCACTACAGGAACAGCTGCTGCGAATTTCACCACAACAATAGCTGCCGCAGTAACTCCAAATACTACATGGCAGAAATTTACTTACTCATTAGCAGCTTTTGCAGGTCAAACGGTTTATATTGCTTTTAGAAGTACAACTACCGATGAATTTGAATTATATCTTGATGATATAGTTGTTGGTGCAGTTCCTAATCCACCAGATTATGTTAATTTACAGTTCCCTGCTACAGCTTCATTTGCTCAAGGTGGTAATGTAACTGTTTATGGACAAATTTACGAAGCTGGTTTAACAGACGTTGCTCCAAACATAGTTGGACAAACACCTGGTGTTCAAGCATGGGTGGGGACAAGTGCCACAAACACAAATCCTAATACTTGGACAAATTGGACTTTAGCAACTTGGAATTCAGGAAATGTATCTAATAATGATGAATATCAAGCTACTATTGGTGCTAATTTAACACCTGGAACTTATTATTATGCTACAAGATTCGTACTGAACGGAGGCAACTTTTTTTATGGAGGGATAAATGCAAGTGGACCAAATAATGGTAGTTTCTGGGATGGTGCCACATTTGGAAGTGGAGTTTTAACAGTAACAGCTGCTCCAGCTCCAGCAAATGATGAATGTTCGGGTGCTATATCACTAACTGTAAATCCAGATCTTTTATGTGGATCTGTTACTTCTGGTACAATTTTAGGTGCAACAGCTTCTACTATTGATGCAGCAGCTTGTGGTGGAACAGAAGATGACGATGTATGGTTTTCTTTTGTGGCAACTTCAACTGGTCACAGAATTAGTATATTAAATGCTGCTGGTTCAACTACCGATATGTATCATTCATTATGGAGTGGAGCAGATTGTAATAGTTTGACATTAGTTGCTGGTTCTTGTTCTGATGCTGATGTTAGTACTAGAACAGGATTGACAATTGGACAAACTTATTATGTTAGAGTTTACACTTGGACTGCAACAACAGGACAAACAACAACATTTAATGTGTGTATCGGAACACCACCAGGACCACCAGCCAATGATGAATGTTCAGGTGCAATTGCATTGACTATTAATTCTGATCTATTATGTGGAACTGTTACTCCAGGTACAATTTTAAGTGCTACAGCTTCTACTGTAGATGCAATTGCATGTGGTGGAACCGAAGATGATGATGTATGGTTTTCTTTTGTAGCTACAGCAGCTACTCATAGAATTGCCTTAAATAATGTTCTTGGTTCCACAACAGATTTGTACCACTCTCTTTGGACTGGTGCAGATTGTAACAGTTTAACATTAGTTCCTGGTACATGTTCTGATCCAAATACTAGCAATCCAACAGGTCTAGTAATTGGACAAACCTATTATTTAAGAGTTTATAGTTGGACAGCAACAACAGGTCAAAGTTCAACATTTGATGTATGTATTGGTACGTTACCACCACCACCAACAAATGATAATTTTGCAACTCCTATCGCAGTTACTTGTGGTAATATCTATACCGGAGATACATCATCTCCAGTAACTTTAGACGAAGATAATGCTCCTGATGGTTTCGGTACTGCCTTGACTGCACCAAATCTTTGGTATTCATTCACTGGTTCTGGTTCTGCGCAGACAGTTACAATAAACTTATGTGGTTCTTCTTATGATACGTCTGTTTTAGTTTATACAGGAACATCAGGAAATTTAACTTTAGTTGCAGCAAATGATGACGACTCATCATGTACTTCAAATGGAGCAAATTCTAAAGTTATATTTACTTCTGATGGAACAACTACTTATTATATCACTGTTGCAGGATATAATACGGCTGTAGGTGCATTTACTATGAATGTAACATGCGCTGCTGTAACACCACCAGCAGTTGCTAATCAAGATTGTGGAACATCTTTACCAGTTTTAGTTGATGGTTTAGATAATAATTCAGATAATTCATTTGGTACAGTGAGTTCAACTCAACCTTCGTGTGATCTTTTTGGTTCAGTTCAAGACGTTTGGTTCTCATTTGTTGCTCCAGCGTCAGGTTTAGTAACTGCATTAGTAACGCGAGGTACAATGACTTCTCTCAATTTTAATATCTATTCTGGAGCTTGCGGAGCATTAACTCCATTAGCTGGTACATGTAATTCAAATATAACTGTGGCAACTGGAACTCCTGAGACTCTAACTGCTCTAACTCCGGGAACAACATATTATATTCAAGTATGGAGTAATGCTGCAGAGCAAGGAACATTTACTTTGAGACTTACTGACGATGGATTAAGTAATTCAGACTTTGATACTACTAATTTCTCATACTATCCAAACCCTGTAAAAAACACTTTGAATTTATCTTACAATCAAGAAATTTCAAATGTTGAAATATTCAATTTATTGGGACAAAAAGTAAATTCTAATACTGTTAATGCCAATCAAGCTCAAGTTGATATGTCAAACTTATCAAATGGAGTTTACTTGGTTAAAGTAATCTCTAATAACCAATCTAAAACGATAAGAGTTATCAAAGAATAGTTTTTTTAATTTTTTTATATGTAAAACCACCTAAAATTTAGGTGGTTTTTCTTTTTTATAAAACTTATATTTGTTAAAAATTTACTCATGTTTTTTTCAATAATAATTCCAGTTTATAATAGGCCAGACGAAATTGAAGAGCTACTTGAAAGTTTAGCTAATTCTGATTATGGTAATAACTATGAAATTGTAATTGTGGAAGATGGGTCAACCATTCCGTGTCAAGATGTAGTTGAAAGATTTAATAATGTCTTAACTATTTCTTATTACTACAAAGAAAATTCTGGACCTGGTGATTCGAGAAACTACGGAATGAAAAAAGCAACAGGCGATTATTTTATTATTTTCGACTCTGATTGTATTATTCCAAAACACTATTTATCTGAAGTTGAAAATGAACTAACTGCCAACTATGTTGATTGTTTTGGTGGTTCTGATGCCGCTTTAGACACGTTTTCTGATATTCAAAAGGCAATCAATTTTGCAATGACTTCTTTTTTGACAACTGGTGGAATTCGAGGTGGTTCTGAGAAGATATCTAAATTTCAACCTCGAAGTTTTAATATGGGTATTTCAAAAAAAGCATTTGAATTATCAAATGGTTTTGGTAATATTCATCCAGGAGAAGATCCTGATTTGACCATCAGATTGTGGAAATTAGGATTTGAAACTAGACTTTTTTCCAAAGCATTTGTTTATCATAAACGAAGAATTGATTGGCATAAATTTACACTACAGGTTTATAAATTTGGAAAAGCTCGGCCTATATTAAATTCGTGGTATCCCGAATATAGTAAACTTACATTTTTTTTCCCCACACTATTTATTTTAGGATTTTCTATTTCTGTTTTTCTTGGGTTGTTTGGAATATGGCTGCCAATATTTTGTTATGCTTTTTATTTTCTGTGTCTATTTTTAGTATCAAGTATTCAAAATAAAAGTATTAAAATTGGATATTTATCGCTAATTGCTGTTTCAAAACAATTTTTTGGTTACGGAAGAGGTTTTTTGGAGTCTTATTATAAGATAATTATCTTAATGCAAAAACCAGAGTTAGCGTTTCCTGAATTATTTTTTAAGAAAACATCATGACCAAAATTATAGGATTGACAGGTGGTATTGGAAGTGGAAAAACAATGGTTGCAAACTACATGAAATCATTGGGCTTACCAGTTTATATAGCTGATGACGAGGCAAAAAAGATTATGAAGTCCAAAGAAGTAGTAAGCTCAATTAAAAACGAGTTTGGAAATTCTGTTTTTGACGGCGATAAACTTAATAACGAAAAATTAGCCCAACTCGTTTTTAATAATCCTGATAAACTTCAAAAACTAAATGCTATTGTTCATCCGTTAGTTAAAAGTCATTTTGATAAATGGTTAGAACAACATAAAGACTTTCATTTTGTAGTAAAAGAAGCTGCCATTTTGTTTGAAAGCAGCAGTTATAAATATTGTGATTTCATTATTAACGTTACAGCTCCAATCGAAACTCGAATTCAAAGAGTTTTAGAACGTGATAAAACCGATAGGGAAAGTATTTTGAAACGAATTCAAAACCAATGGACAGACGAAGAGAGGGCTTTAAAAAGTGACTTCGTCATTCAAAATTCTACCATTAAGGATACTGAAAATCAAGTTGATGAAATTCTTAAAATATTAAACAATCAATAATTTTTTGATGAGATGTTAATCTTTGGTTAATGTATTCATAGTATAAATGTTAAAATCCTAAATTTGTGTGATGAATAAATTGTTTTTCCGATTGCTTGTAATATTAATGAGTTTATCCTTGATTGGTATAATTCTTGTTCAGGTATATTGGTTTGATAAATCATTTGAAAATAATGAAGAGCAATTTAAATACCATGTAAAACAAGTTCTTGGTAATGTTGCTGATAAAATCCAAAAGTATGAAGCTTATACATTTTATGAAAAATACAATAAGCTAAAAGACAGTATAGGTAAAGTTCCTGAAAAAAGTGATTTTTTGGAATTTGGTTATTATCAAAGAGACTCAAGAACCAACGAAACCATAATTTATTCTAACAGTATTATTTCCGAAGATTACGGAATATCACCATCGTTCTTTGATAAAAAATTAGACAGTGTAAAACAATTAAAAAATTTTTCTTCGAAAAGAAAAACAGAGATTTACAACGATAATATTGACAATTCAAGTATCAAGCAAAACGTTACTCCTGATGTAAAAATTGAAAAAGCGGGTAGGTTAGATTTACTTGACAATGCACAATTTGAAATATTTTATAAAGACATAGCTGCATTAAAGCCAATTCAGGAAAGAGTTTCAAATGAATTCTTGCAAAAATTATTGACTGATGAGCTTAACGAATATGGTGTAAAAACTCCTTTTGAGTACAGTATTTACAGCAATGGTTTGGCAACAAAAATAAAATCGGATAGATTCAAATATGATAAGTCGTCAACCTATTCAATTCCAGTTTTTATTGATAATGAAGACAATAATAAATATCAATTACTAATTACATTTCCTCAAAAAAAGAAGTTCCTATTTTCTGAACTTATTGGAATTTGTATTTTGTCAATAATCTTTACATTAATAATAATAATTGCCTATTCGAGTGCTTTGAGCCAATTGATTAAACAACGTCAGATTTCGGAGATCAAAACAGATTTCATCAATAATATGACACATGAATTCAAAACGCCTATAGCCACAATCAATTTAGCTTTGGATGCTATCAAAAATCCAAAAGTTATTGATGATAAAGAAAAGGTGCAACGTTACTTGCAAATGATAAGAGATGAAAATAAAAGGATGCATGCTCAGGTTGAAAATGTTTTAAGAATATCAAAGCTCGAAAAGAAAGAACTAGATATCAAAAAAGAGTCAAATAACATTCATGATATTATTGAAGATGCTATCGAACACGTTCATCTGATTATTGAAGATAGAGGAGGTTCAATTACAAAGCATTTGGATGCGAAAAGAACCACAGCATTACTAAACGATGTACATTTTACTAATGTCATTGTTAACGTTTTGGATAACGCTATAAAATATTCACCTGATGCGCCAAAGATTGATATTTCTACTGAAAACGTAACAGAGTTTATTTATATAAAAATTAAAGATCAAGGTGCAGGAATTTCAAAAGCGGCACAAAAAAGAATATTTGAAAAGTTTTATCGTGAGCACACTGGTGATTTGCATAACGTTAAAGGACACGGATTAGGATTGGCCTACGTTAAAAGAATTTTAGAAGATCACAATAGTGAAATTTTTGTCGAAAGCGAAAAAGGAAAAGGAAGTACATTTATCATAAAAGTCCCACTCATAAATTAAAATATATGGAAAATAATAAAAAAATATTGCTGGTAGAAGATGATCAGAATTTTGGAATTGTATTGCGAGAATACTTAACATTAAATGATTTTGATGTTACTCTAGCTAAAAACGGAATGGAAGGTTTCGAAAAATTCAAAAAAGATAATTTTGATTTGTGTATTTTGGATGTCATGATGCCCTACAAAGATGGTTATACTTTAGCCAAAGAGATTAGAGAAAAAAACAAAGATGTTCCTTTGATTTTTCTTACTGCAAAATCGATGAAAGAAGATGTAATGAAAGGGTACAAAGTAGGAGCAGATGATTATTTAAATAAACCATTTGATTCTGATGTCTTGTTGATGAAAATCAAAGCTATTATCCAAAGAAAAGCAGTTGAGAATAAAAATGAACCTGCTAAATTTGAATTCCAAATTGGTAAATTCCTTTTGAATTCTAAATTACGCTTCCTAAAACTTGGTGATAATGAACCAATAAAATTGTCTCCAAAAGAGTCTGAATTATTAAAAATGATGGCGATTTATGAAAATGATTTGATGCCAAGAGAATTAGCTTTAACAAAAATATGGAGAGAAGATAATTATTTCACTTCCAGAAGTATGGATGTTTACATTTCTAAGCTTCGTAAATATCTAAAAGAAGAACCAGAAGTAGAAATTCTAAATATTCACGGTGAAGGTTTTAGATTAGTAGTAAAAAAATAAGTCAATGGCTCTAAGAAATTAGAGCCATTATTTTTTTAAAGATATTTGCATAGCAAAGTTAGCTTTTTCATTTTTCTGAATGCTGAAAGTAACAACAGCGTCATTCTTTTTCTGACTGATTTCAACTTCATCATGAAGTGAAAGTTCTTTTAGATAATTCATTTCAAAACTTTCAATCTTTTGATTTTTAATTACATCATAATCAAGTAAATCAAGACACCATTCTAAATACTTCACACTATTGACATGATTGACAATATCCAAATCTGAAAGTTGCACTTTATGATTTTCAATTTTCATCATATCATGCTGAAAATCAATTTTACTGAAAGGTGCCAAAGTTGCTCTATCCAAATATTTTTGAAAATGTTCATGTGGTAATGCTAAATTTTCTGGTCTTCGGGTTTGCGTATTGAAAACAGCCCAAAAAGTTTCACATCCAATAATCTTTTCCTCACCAATATACATTTCTAAGCAACGAATGGAACGTGAATTTTCCAATGAATTAACCCAAGTTTTTACTGTAACTGTTTCTTTCCATTTTGGCAAACGTTTTATTTCAAC
Organism: Flavobacterium sp. RSB2_4_14; assembly: GCF_051547085.1. Lineage (NCBI taxonomy): Bacteria > Pseudomonadati > Bacteroidota > Flavobacteriia > Flavobacteriales > Flavobacteriaceae > Flavobacterium > Flavobacterium sp. RSB2_4_14. The sequence continues at coordinate 74,629 of NZ_JBPTTL010000008.1, read as the reverse complement.
ACGCATTCTACTCAAAACCCAAGCTTGATGATGCATTTGCATATCACTAAAGCTAATACCGCCGAGTTCTGCATGATAACCAGCTGTTAATTGAAGAATATTACACAAATCGGTGTATTTCAAAAAACCATTTGGGTAACATTGTAGAAAAGTTATTTCCCAATCTTGTTGAAGTATAGAGGAGAAGTTAGGTGATATTGGCATTTTAAATTATTTTTTTTAAAACACAGATTTTAAAAATCAAGAAAAATTATAATAATTAATTCTATTTTAAAAATCTGTGTTCCTTGTTTTCTGTTCTATCAAATTAATTATTTCTTTTCTCTCGACTAAATAATCAACCCAAACTACATTTTCAGTTCTTTTAAACCAAGTCAATTGTCGTTTAGCAAATCTTCGAGTATTTTTTTTGATTTCTTCTATTGCAAAAGCTAAAGAAATTTTTCCATCAAAATAATCGAATAACTCACGATAACCAACTGTTTGTAATGCATTCAAATTTTTATTGGGATATAACTTTTCAGCTTCTGCTAAAAGTCCGTTGTTAATCATCATATCCACTCGCTGGTTAATTCGATTGTACATGATTTCTCGTTCGGCTTCTAATCCAATTATAATAGGACTGAAGTTACGTTGATTTTTCTTTTGTCCAATAAAACTAGAATATGGTTTTCCTGTGCCGATGCAAACTTCTACAAAGCGTTTCATTCGTTGCGGATTTTGTAACGTCTGCGAATTTTCGATTGAAAGTTTTTGGAAATAATTGGCATCCAATTCTTTTAACTTTTGCTGAAGATAATCTATTCCAAACTCTTCAAAATCAATATTTATCTTTTCTCTAACAGAATTATCAATTTCAGGAAAATCGTCAAATCCTTTCAACACAGCATCAATATATAGACCTGAACCGCCAACCATGATTTGGACATTGTCTTTCAAAAATAATTCATCCAATTTAGCAACGGCTTCTTTCTCAAAATCGCCTACAGAATAGTTTTCAAAAATGGATTTGTTTTGTATGAAATGATGCGTTACTGAATTTAATTCTTCTCCACTTGGAACAGCAGTACCAATCTTCATTTCTTTAAAAAATTGTCGGCTGTCACAAGAAATAATATCGCAATTGAAATGTTTCGCCAATTCAATACTCAGCGATGTTTTTCCTATAGCAGTTGGACCGATGATTGTAATTAAGTAATTCATTAAAATTTGACTATTTTCATTACTTTATTTCGCCTCAAATAACCTTGAATTATACTTCGTGTATCACGATTATTCTGCATTGGAATAATAATATTTTTAAGGATTTCGATATTATTTACTTGGTAATTTAAATCAAAAAAACAATACCCTTTATAAATTCCGTTTTCAATCAAAACAGCGCTTCTTTCCTCAACACTTCTTCCTCTGTCAATAACCACCATATTTTCGTTTTGAAATTTCATATTATGAATGAATTCCTCCACACGTTCATTGTATATTTCTGGAAGTTCTTTACCTAAACATGCACCATGACATTCTTTTATTTTATGTTGAAAACAACCGTTTTTAGTTTCGTATAAACCATTTATTTTTTGGCACAAATGGTATTCTGCTGTTATTTTAAACAACAAATTTTTACCTTCCTGTATACTTGTAAACGATGTAATCTCTTTTTTTCGACCATCTGCTTTTTGGATTTTTAAAGCTAAATAACCATGAATATCTTTTTCAACATACAAAGCATATTGAAAAATACTCTTTCGTTGTGCTCTGTTATAAATAGGTTTGTTAATTTTTATTTCTTCGCTTTCCTTTAGTAACGCAATCAATTCGCTTCCAGTTTCTTCATAAGTTACTGCAAAAACTTCCACTTGAATTTTTTTAGATTTTCTCGAAGTTCCAGTAAAATGTTGGTTTACACGTTTTTTGATGTTCTTGCTTTTGCCAATGTAAATCAAATCACCTTTTTCGTTATGAATATAATATATTCCAGTTCTGCTTGGCAAACTTTCAACTAAATCTAGTAATTTGGGTGATAAACCTTTTTTTATTTCGGCCTTTATTAAACCAATTAGAATTTCTTTTTCTACATCTTTTGCTAATAGCATTTTGAATAATTTGACTGTTGCCAAGGCATCACCGCTAGCACGATGTCTGTCAGTAACGGGAATTCCTAAAGCACGAACTAGTTTCCCTAAACTATACGAAGCTTGTCCAGGAATTAATTTTTGAGATAATTCAACGGTGCAAAGCGTTGGTTTTATAAAATCATACCCCAATCTGTTAAATTCTGTTCGAAGAATTCTGTAATCAAATGAAGTATTATGAGCCACAAGTATACAATCTTGAGTGATTTCAATAATTCGTTTGGCAATCTCATAAAATTTTGGAGCAGAACGCAACATGGCATTATTAATCCCAGTCAATTTTACCACAAAAGGTTGAATGGGTTTTTCGGGATTAACCAAGCTGATGAATTGATCGATGATTTCATGACCGTCAAATTTATAAATTGCGATTTCGGTAATTCCTTCTTCGTTGAATTGTCCTCCAGTGGTTTCTATGTCGAGTATTGCGTAGATATTATTTTGTTTAAAAGTTTAAAGTTTCAGGTTTAAAAGTTCAGAAATCAAAAATCGTTTATCAACAATCTTAAATCATTTTCTTCCTCCAAATATACTACTTCCAATGCGAACCATAGTACTACCACATTCGATTGCTAATTGGTAATCGCCACTCATTCCCATGGATAGAGTTTCTAGTTTCAAGTTTGAGGTTTCAAGCTGTTTATATTTATCGAAAATTGATTTTAAAAAGTCAAATTCTCTTTTTATTTGTTGTTGATTATCAGTAAATGTAGCCATTCCCATTAATCCAATTACTTTAATATTATTCATTTCCTTAAACTCTTCAGAATTGAGTAAATCAGCAAGTTCATTTTCATCTAAACCGAATTTAGTTTCTTCTTCGGCAATGTGAATTTGAAGTAAACAATTGATATTTTTTCTCCAGCGAATGGCATGACGATTGATTTCTTTCAGAAGTTTTAAACTGTCAACACCATGAATTAGTTTAACATATTCAACCATGTATTTCACTTTGTTCGATTGAACGTGACCAATCATGTGCCATTCAATGTCTTTTGGCATTTGTTGCCACTTTTCGGTCATTTCTTGGATTTTGTTTTCACCAAAAATGCGCTGTCCAGCTTCGTAAGCTTCCATTAAATCAGATACCGGTTTGGTTTTGGAAACCGCAACTAATGTAACATGATTGGGAAGTTGGGATTTTATTTGGAGTAGATTTTCTTGTATCGACATTTAATTTATTTATATTATAGTATCGGAACACTGATTTAATAAATCTATAAAATTTTTAAAATTTCTCTAATTCCTCTAATTTCTTAAATCTGTGTTTCTATAAATTCATCTCTTTTATTTTCTCAAAATTATAACTCATAAATCATCAATCCACTTCTGAACTTTGGTTCTATATAAGTACTTTTTGGTGGCATAATCAAATTATTGTCAGCCAAAGCTTTGATTTCTGAAATATCACTTGGATACAACATAAAGCCAACTTCAAATTCGCCTTCGTCAACCAATTCTTTTATGGTTAAAATTGATTGTTTTCCTGGAATGTATTCAATTCTTTCGTCGTTTCGTAAATCTTCAATTCCCAATAGTGGTTGCAAAACTTTATCGTATAAAATTTGTGCATCGAGGTTTTCTAAAATTTTATTTTTACTATTGAAATTGTCATTGAGTTTGTAAAACAGTGCATAAAAACTTCCGTCAAGATACATCCCAAATTCGAATTTGCTTTGAGGTTTCCACAATTCTTGTTCTTTGTCTTTAATAATGAAATGCTCTGAAAGTTTTTCGAGGAAAACGTCTTTGGAATAGCCATTCAAATCACGAATAATTCTGTTGAATTCATAGATTTTTATCTGACTTTCGGCAATTAAAAAACTCATGAAATAGTTCAAATTCTCGTTTCCTAAATGTCTATCCTCATCGTATAACAATTCAGCCGAAGCAGAACGGTGATGTCCATCAGCAATATATAACTCTGGAATGTTTTCAAATTGCTTTGTTAACCAATTAATTTCTTCCTCGGTTTCAATTTTCCAAAGTTGATGTTTTTCTTTGTTGGTTGTGGAATAGTTGTAAATAGGTTGACTTTTTTTCTTTTCAGAAATCCAGCTATTTAATGTATCATTATCAGGATAAGTGATCAAAACCGGTTCGGTATTGAAACCAGTTTGATGTAAATAATCTTTGAAATATTCCACACGATATTGTAAGGTATCTTCGTGTTTCTTGATAACATTATTTTTATAATCTTCGATAGAAGTTCCAGCTACAATTCCAGTAAAGGATTGTGTTTTGCTTTGAATTTCATATAAAAAGAAAACTGGTTTTTCCTCTTCCATAAAAATACCATCTTCTTTGAAATCCTCATATTTATGTGCTACACCTTTAAAACGTTTATCCAAAGTAATTTTTTGCGAATGCATATACGCAGGATGAATAACGTGCAAAAACGAATAGGGATTGAAACTCAACCAAGCTGCCAACTCCGCCGAACTGTAATCGTCATAGTTTCTACAAGTTACCAATCCAATTTTATCTGGTGTTGGTCGAACTGCTTTGAAAGGAATTATTTTTGCCATTTGAGTGATTAGGCAATAGGCAATAGGCAATAGTTTTAAACTAATGGCTAATGGCTAATGGCTTTTTTTACTAATTAAATTGTTTTGAAACCTTTTCCGCTTTTTTGCTTTCGGAATAATCATAAAAACCTTCACCCGATTTTACCCCAAGTTTTCCAGCCATTACCATATTTACTAACAATGGGCAAGGTGCATATTTTGGATTTTTGAAACCGTCGTACATTACATTTAAAATGGATAGACAAACGTCAAGTCCAATAAAATCGGCTAATTGCAATGGTCCCATTGGATGCGCCATTCCTAGTTTCATTACCGTGTCAATTTCTTGAACGCCAGCAACGCCGTTATATAAAGTTTCAATACTTTCGTTTATCATGGGCATCAAAATTCTGTTGGCTACAAATCCTGGGTAGTCGTTTACTTCGGTTGGAGTTTTCCCAAGTTTAACCGACAAATCCATGATAATTTTCGTCACTTCATCTGAAGTGTTGTAACCACGAATGATTTCTACCAATTTCATAATCGGCACCGGATTCATAAAATGCATTCCTATTACTCGTTCTGGATGAACAACTTGTGCCGCAATCTGCGTGATAGAAATAGATGAAGTATTGGTTGCCAAAATCACATTGTGATCGCAAACTTCACTTAATTGTTTAAAAATATTAAGTTTCAGTGTTACATTTTCGGTTGCTGCTTCAACTACTAAATCACATCCAACAACACCATCTTTTAAATCAGTGTAAGTGATTATATTTCCAATTGTTTTGTATTTGTCTTCTTCGGTGATTGTTTCTTTTGAAACCATTCTATCAAGGTTGGAAGCAATGGTTGCCATTCCTTTTTCGATTGATTTTTCGGAAACATCAATAAGTTTTACGGTAAAACCGCTTTGTGCAAAAGTGTGAGCAATTCCGTTGCCCATTGTTCCTGCGCCTATTACAGCTATTGTTTTCATTATATTGGTTTAGTTTGTTTTAAAAAAATCTTTAAATTCTGAAATAATTCCAGTGTTAATATATCCTAAATCTTTGTATTGCTTATTGATTTCAATAGATAACTCATTAAAATTTTTATGATATTGATTAGATACTTTGGCAACTTTTTTGTTGTTTCTCATGAAATATATATAATCATAACTTCCATAGTTTGTTAAAACTTTAGAACTATGAAATCCATCAATATCGTGTTTTTTTTCAAAACTGTATTTCCAATACCAATGTAACGCTTTATCCTTAACTCGCTTTCAGTAATTTGAATACTTATTATTTTATCTCTCATTTCAATAAAAACTATTAAAATTGTCAAAAACAAAAGTAAAATAACGAAACTGCCAGCTTTCGAAGAAGTAAAAGTAGCTTCCATATTCATCAAAGTTGAAACGAATAAGCCAATCACAAATAAAAAAAATAGTGGAATGAAATAGGAAACTATTTTAAATTTTGACATCATAATTATCTACTTTCCATACTATCAATTATCATGTAGGCAACACGCAACGCTTCGGTTCCATCTTCAAGAGTTACAATTGGAGTTGTATTATTATTAATGGCATCGGCAAAAGTTTCTAATTCATCCAAGATGGCATTATTGGCTGAAACTTCTGGATTGTCAAAATAAATTTGTTTTCTTTCACCTTCGGCATTTTGCAAAATCATATCGAAATCACCTGGAACTTCAGGAGCTTCTTTCATTTTTACCACTTCACATATTTTGTCAAGATAATCTACCGAGATGTAAGCATCTTTTTGAAAGAAACGAGACTTTCTCATGTTTTTCATTGAAATTCGGCTTGATGTAATGTTCGCAACGCAACCATTTTCAAACTCAATTCGAGCATTGGCAATATCTGGTGACTGACTTAAAACGGAAACACCGCTAGCATGAACCGATCTTACTTTTGATTTTACAACACTCAAAATAGCGTCAATATCATGTATCATCAAGTCTAAAACCACAGGAACATCAGTACCGCGAGGATTAAATTCAGCCAATCGATGGGTTTCAATAAACATTGGGTTTTCGATTTGATCTTTCACCGCAATAAATGCTGGATTAAAACGTTCTACGTGACCAACTTGTCCTTTTACATTATATGCTGCGGCTAATGCTATAATTTCTTCAGCTTCGGCAACAGTTGTTGAAATTGGTTTTTCAATAAAAACATGTTTGCCACTTTTGATGGAAACTTTGGCACATTTATAATGAGATAGAGTAGGAGTTACAATATCAATAACATCCACAGCGTGAATTAATTTGGCAATAGTATCAAATTGTTTGTATCCAAATTCGGCTGCTATTTTAGCTCCATTTTCATGGTTTTCATCATAAAATCCAACGAGTTCATATTTAGAAGATTGTTGTAACAAGCGAAGATGTATTTTTCCGAGGTGACCAGCACCTAAAACGCCAACTTTAAGCATAAAAATAAATTTTATCAAAAATAGAAATTAATTAATAATTTGTAATTGATAATTGCTAATTTGTTTTCTATTTTTACGAAATAAATTACTACCCAAATTGAAAAATACAAACAAACATCAAGGACTTCGAAATCAATTAGCCAAGCTATTAGAGGAAAAAGGAATTAAAGATAATAAAGTGCTGGAAGCAATTAAAATTATTCCAAGACATTTGTTTTTAGACTCCAGTTTTGAAGATTTTGCTTATCAAGACAAAGCATTTCCGATTGGTGCGAACCAAACTATATCTCAACCTTATACTGTAGCATTTCAAACTCAATTACTACAAGTGAAAAAGGATGATAAAATTCTTGAAATAGGAACTGGTTCGGGTTATCAAACAGCAGTTTTAGTAGTTATGGGTGCAAAAGTCTATTCGGTTGAAAGACAAAATGAATTGTTCAAAACCACTAAACTTTTGTTGCCAAAATTAAATATACGTCCTAAATTATTATCTTTTGGCGATGGTTACAAAGGTTTACCAGATTATGCACCATTTGATAGTATCATTGTCACTGCTGGAGCTCCAATAATTCCAAAGGCTTTAATGGCTCAATTAAAAATAGGAGGAAGGCTGGTTATTCCACTTGGTAGGGATGAACAAATTATGACATTGTTAATTAGAAAAAATGAAACTCAATTTGAAAAACATGAGTTTGGGGAATTTAGATTTGTTCCTTTATTGGAAGATAAAAATTAGAAATAAAAAAATCCTGAAGTAAATTCAGGATATTTTTTTGGAGTTGATTAACTTTTATTTCTTAGGTTCAGGAGCTACAAAACCATCTTTTCTCATTTCTTTAGCTACTTCTATAATAATATTATCAACGGTTTGTGAAACGTCTATTACATTACTCGAACTTGTTGTTCCAGTCCAAATTAACTTATTGTTTTTTAAAGAGAACACATTAGTCTCGACGATGTAATAAGTACTTTCCTGATAATATCCTGCATCATAATAACTTGGTGAATACATGTCATACCAACCGCCATAATAACCACCATACATTCCGCCATACATTCCACCATAGTACATACTAGTGTTTGTTCCTGGAACATAGTTAGTTTCTTTTTGAGTATCAACCAATCGCATCGTGATGATGCCATCATATCCTTCACTATTTAAAATACTAAGTTTTTGTGTAGTCGTGTAATCTAAATTAGTTTTTGTAAACAAACTGTAAGATGGGTGGAAAAGTGGATTTTTTGAAGCAATTTGATCTTCAACAGTTCTTCTAGTTGTTTCGTTTTTAAGTAAGGCAACAACCATTATTTTTTTGAATTGTTCTTTTTCTGCATTTGTATTTGGATCTTTCCAACTGCTTACAATGGTTGTGTTTGTCCCACCACAGCTTACTAAAAGTATACCTGTTAACAATACTAAAATTTTTCTCATGATTTATGTTTTTTAAGTTTATAAATATAAGAATTTAATGGAATTTTGCTAAAAAACTAAAAAGCTTTTTTTATACGGTCGATATCTCGTTTAACATCTTGTTCTTTAAGACTTTCACGTTTGTCATAGGTTTTTTTACCTCTGCAAAGTCCAATATCCAATTTAGCAATTCCTTTTTCATTGGTAAAAAGTTTCAATGGAATGATAGTTAATCCTTTTGTGTCCATCGCTTTTTCAAGCTTTTTAAGTTCCCTTTTATTTAGTAAAAGTTTGCGCTCGCTTTTGGCTTTATGGTTAAACTGGTTACCATATAAATATTCCTCAATTTGGGTATTGATTGCAAATAGTTCTCCGTTATGAAATTCACAAAACCCTTCGGTAATGTTAGCTTTTCCAAGCCGAATAGATTTGATTTCTGTTCCTGTTAAAACAATTCCAGCCGTATAGGTTTCGATTATTTCATAATCAAATTTGGCACGTTTGTTAAGTATGTTTATAGTTTTCAACATTAGAAGGCAAATGTAGTAACAAAAGAGTATATTTTTATACTTAAATGGGTTGAAATTTTCAATTAATAAAAACAACTAAACAATGATTTTTATCAGTTTTTAAGTTAGGAGTTAATAATATTTTTGAACAATAATTTAAACCAAAAATCAAATGAAAAAAATTTTATTAATAGCAGGAATTGTATTATTTAGCTTTACTGTTAATGCACAAGATGAAAAACAAAATAATCAAGAAAAACAAGAAAAAGTCAATGATTTTTCGAGATGGAAAGTAAGGTTAAGAGGAGTTTCTGTTGTGCCAAATGAGAGCGCTGAAATTGGTGTTATCGGTGGAGATATTGATATTTCAAACGCCTTTATACCAGAATTAGATTTTACCTATTTCTTTACGAAAAACTTTGCTGCAGAGTTGATATTAGGAACAGCAAAACATGATGTTAAAGCCGTTAATACTGCAGCTGGAGATGTGGATTTAGGAAGTGTTTACTTGTTGCCTCCAACTTTGATGGCTCAATATCACTTTTATCCAACTGAAAATAAAATATTTCAACCTTATATAGGAGCAGGTGTAAACTATACTTTATTTTACAATGTAAAATCTGGAGCTGTTGCTGATGTTTCCTATGATAATGCTGTGGGTTATGGTTTTCAAATTGGATTTGATTTAATGTTAAGTGATAAATTCTTTATCAATATAGATGCAAAAAGATTATTTCTTAATACTGATGTAACAGTAGATGCATCAAATTTAGCACCTGGTTTGAGTATACCAGCAAAAGTCGATATTGATCCTTATTTAATTGGATTTGGTGTTGGTATGAATTTCTAATACTACACTTAATCTACTAATCTTTATTAAAATGCCACTATTCTCAGATGAATAATGGCATTTTTTTATATTTGTATTATGGAAAGTAACAATTCAAAAAATCCACTTCACGGGATAACACTCCAAAAAATGTTGGAGCAACTTGTAGCTTTTTATGGTTTTGATACTTTGGGCGAATTAATTAAAATAAAGTGTTTTAACGAAAACCCTAGTATTAAATCAAGTTTAACCTTTTTGAGAAAAACTGATTGGGCAAGAAAAAAAGTAGAAGAACTTTATATCAAGATGTTACCAAAAATGAAGTAATCATTTTTTAAAATTTCTTTTCAATAAAGAATAAATAACAGTATCCCAAAATTTTCCTTCCCACAATTCATTTTCTAAAATATGAGCTTCTTTGACAAATCCATTTTTTTGTAAAACTCGTTCCGAAGCAACATTATCAGGATCAATTACTGCTTCTATAGAATGCAAATGCATTTGTTCGAAACCATATTCTACAACCACTTTTATAGCTTCAGTAGTAATTCCTTTTCCATTATACTCTGGTAATATCATATAACCAATTTCTGCGCGATGATTTTCAGGTTGAATTCTATAATGACCAATTAAACCAATTATTTTGGGGTTTCCTTTGATGGTAATTCCCCAATTTATTCCTATATTGTTTACTATCTTTTCTTCAATCATAGCAATGTGTTCCATTGCATCCTGTTTGGTTTTTGCTAATGGTCTTGGAATGTATTTCATGATTTCTGGATTACCACGAAGTACTAATATTTCATTAACATCATTACTATCAATTCTTCTGAGTAATAATCTTTCTGTTTCTAAATTTGGAAAAGGATGAAAATTGATTTCTAACATATTTTTTTGTGAGATTATAAAATTTCAATACTAAAACTACATTCAAAGGTTTTATTTTTTTCTAATAATTGAATGCCTTCTTTTTCCATTATGTTTGCATTACTATTGCATGGATCAGAATAGCCAAACCAAGGTTCAAGGCAAATAAAGGGTGCGTTTATTTTAGTCCAAATACCAAAATTTGGAAAATCATTAAATTTAAAACTAAGAAATGGAATGTCATTTTCTAGAATTTGAATTTGTTTTGAATTTAGTGTTTTAAATATCAAAGCATCTTTTTCAAAAAGGGAATAGGAGAGAGGCAAAACTCGATTTTTAAGTGGAATTGTTTTTGTTTTTTCAGAAAGTAAGTCATTTTCCAACTCATAACTTGTTAAATTTTCATTTGCGTCAAATTGCAAACTATAGGTTTCAAATTCACCATTTAGTGCAAAAGCAGGATGACCACCAATAGAGAATGGAATTGTATGATTGTCTATATTTAGCACTTTGTATTCTACTAATAATTCTGAATTATTTAATAAATAAATTATCTGTAATTCAAATTTAAAGGGATAAAACGTGAACGTAGTTTCATTAAACTGTAATGAAAATGTTATTTTATCATTTTCTTTATTTAAAATGGTGAAATTTAAATCTCTGGCAAATCCGTGACGCGTTAGTTCATATGTTTTGCCATTATATGTATAAAAATTGTTTTTTAAAGTCCCAACAATTGGAAACAAAACAGGAGAGTGTTTACCCCAATATTCAGGGTTTCCTTCCCATATATACTCTCTGTTTGAAGTATGATTTTTAAGTGAAATTAATTCGGCACCTTTGAGATTAATAGTTGCTGATAAAATTGAATTTGAGATAGTTGCGTTCAATAGAAATTTATATTTTTTTGACAAAAGTTTGTTTTACAAATATATTTTATTAATTCTATTATGTCTATTAAATTTTAGTAGCAGCTTAATCTTAATTCCTATGAATTATTTTGATTTTTAAATTGAAATACTTTTTAATAGAAATTATATATAAGTAAGAATAAATTTAATTAAATTATAAAAACAATGCATTTCATCGATTTTATTTGTTGTTTAAACGATAAAACCACTATCATTGTACAACAAAAACAAACAATACGTTCTTTCGATATTAACTAAATAAAGTATTTGCCCCACATCTACCAAATTTAAATAATACGTTCTGTCAAAATTATTAACCTTAAAGTGTTTGCCCCACATCTACTTTAAAAAAACTTAACCTACTACTATGAAAGCAAAAATGTTTAGAGCATTGTTGCCGTTAGCAATCGTGTTCACTATGGTATCTTGTTCCTCTGATGAAACATCAGAAACTGCACAAGACAAAAGAGTTGTAACTACTTATAATTACAACGATACGGAATTAAAATTAGTTACGCTAATCAACAATCACCGTCAAAGCATTGGTTTAAATCCCTTGGAAGTTGTGAATCACATCTCCTATAAATCAGAAGAGCACAATATCTACATGATTGACAATAAAGTGGTAAACCACGATTATTTTCAACAACGTTCAGACAATCTTATTCAAGTTTTAGGCGCAGAAAGAGTAGGCGAGAATATTGCTTATAATTATCAAATGCCCGAGAGTGCTTTTAGTGCATGGATGAATAGTCCAGCTCACAAAGCCAACATCGAAGGTGATTACACACACTTTGGAATATCAGTGACCACCGACACTCAAACAGGAAGAAAATATTACACCAACATGTTTATGAAAAAATAATAAACATGTGTAACCATAAAATAGTTTGATTATTGTTTTGTTTGATTTTGACAGATCGAAAAACCCACTCATTTGAGTGGGTTTTTGCTATTTAAATCCTAATTTAGATTTCAATTTTAAAAAGAGTAACGCTATTGAATAAGCATCATCAGAAGCCGAATTTCTATCGTTTAAAGGAACTTTGTACTGTTTAATTAAGTCTTCTAAAGAAAAAGATTTATTGGTAATGTCAAGTAGTTTTTGATGCATAATCTCTATATCTAAAGCTTCATTTTTTAATTTTCCACACTCCATTTTTTCCAAAACATCATTTATCATTTCAATATCAAAATGTATGCGATGTCCAACCAAAACAGCATTATCTATATATTCAATAAGCGCTTGAATAGCAGGATATTCTGCAAATTTTGGTAATTTGCTCTCAATTAAAAATTCATTAGACAATCCATTATCGTGAAGGTATTTATATTGTAAAATAACCACTTCAAAATTATCTCCAATTCTTATTACATCATTTACAACCGCAATAGCACCAAAAGATAAAATAACATCTTTTTTTGGATTTAATCCGGTTGTTTCAGTTGAAAGAATTACATATCGACTAGATTTTGTTTCAAATTTAGCTAGATATGACTTCCAAAATTCAGGATATTCTTTGTTGATATTTTTTATCCAATCTAACATATTAAGAAAATTGTGTTAATTGAAATTTATCTTTGATTAAATCTTCTAATTCTTTCATTGGCATGAGTGCATTTTTCAACCTCTCTTTTTCAACTTTAGTGAGTTCGTCAATATTGATAAAGTCTCCAGAACTATCATTTTTCAAACCTTCTAAAGTTCTAAATTTTGAAAGGATTAAAAATGCATCGGCACAATTCAAATAAACTTCAGAAAATTTAGGATCTACCAATGCCAATTGTTTAAATCTAGAATAAGTATTGTTTATGCCACGTAAATTTAAACTAATTGAAAAAAGGCGAGCGCCATCAACTAAAGGCATAATAGCTTTGTTTTTTATATCAAATTTGCCTTTGTTTTCACCTTCCTCTTCAATATTGAATTTTTTGAAAAAGTTAAGTGCTGGATTTTTTCGCAGTGCATCGTTTCCTAAATAATCAAAAAATAAAGCATTGTTCTTTGAATTTTTTAAAACTAAGTCGGCAATTGTATCTTCTATTTTTCCTTCACCAAACGCAATTTCGTAATCAAAAAAGATGCTACTAATGTCATTTGAATTTTCACCAGGAGTTTTCATCCAACTGTTGTACTGTTTTATCCAATCGGATAAAGATTTACACCAAAGCATATTACTTGCCATATGGCCATTTGGACAATAATTATAGCCTACTTTTTCAAGAATTGCAGTAGCTCGTTTACCCAATTTCAAAAAGTAATCTTTGACATCTCTGTATTTTTCGGCAGCAACATCTTCAAAAACCAAAATACTATCTTGGTCTGTCAATAATAATTGTTCTTTTCGTCCTTGGCTGCCAATGCTTATCCAAGCAAATCGGGCTGGAGGAGAACCTAAATCAAGTATTGCCAATTCAACCGATCTTTTTATAATTGCCGTAATAATTTCGCCTGAGATATTGTAAATATGTGGTAACGGAATATTTTTAGCTATAGACGATTGAATTAATTCGGTTAATTTTTCACGAACTAATTTTAATTCCTTTGGAGATAAAGAGCGTTTGATTTCCTTAATTAATACTCCAGGATTGTTAGCTTGTGCTACAATTAAATCATGCTCAGAAATTACTCCTCTCAAATCTGATTTGTCTGAACCATCGGTTGTTACGCATAAATGACTAACATTATACTTTAATAATAACAATTGAGATTCTGCAACAGAAACATTTTCGGGAACGGTTATTACTGGAGAAGACATAATTTTGTCTAAAGTGGCAGTAATCGGAAATCTACCGTTGGCAATTTTAGTTCTAAAATCAGTATCAGTTACAATTCCTATAGGATAGTTTTGATCAATCACAATAGCACTATCAACCAAATTTTCAGTCATTAATTGAGCAACATCTTTAACTATTGCTGATTTACTAACTTTTAAAGGAGTTTTATTATAGGTCAACGACTGAAAATACTGAAACTCATTTGACTGTCCGTCAGTATATACATTATCAGTGATTAATTTACCACGATTTTCTTTGTCAAAAGGATTTCTGGTGTTTGTAGCAAAACTTTCTAGCAAGAAATCAAGTACTTGAGGATTCTGTGCGACAAAAGGTTTAAAAACTTTAATAGGTATGGCGTAAACTATACTGTCTTCACGTGCTTTTGCAGTCATCATATAGTTGTTCTTTGCAAAAAACGGACGCAGACCAAATACATCACCAGCATAACATTTATTAAGTAATGTTTCTTCTGAGTCAGCAATAACAGAGAGATTTACAACTCCAGAGGCAACAACATAAAACGATTCGTGAAGCGAATCATTTATTTGAAACAACACTTTATGTTTATCCAAATTAACAACACCAATGCTTGTAGCAACTTGAATTAATTCTTCATAATTCAAATAATTGAATGGCGCATATTCCTTTAAAAAATTTGCTATATTTTCAGCAATTGAATTACTCATGTTTAATTTTCTAAAAACTAATTTATAATTACCAACTACAAAAATAGTAAAGCTTTGCCCAATAAATAGGGAATTGTTAAAAACATTTGAAAACTATAAAATTAAGTTATTATATGTGTTATCATAAAAATTCTATTTTACATAATATAAATTATAGTTCAAATACTTTTTTAACTTTTTCAAAATCAATTGGTTATGAAATTTAATTCGATACCTTTAAATGTCGGGTTAATAGATTCGTTAACCATTTATTTGCCGTTAGACAAAATTCAAGTTTTGGATGAACGTTTAACATCGGAATATTGTGTTTACTATCCCGAAACTGGTTTACTCGTTGAAGATTTAAACCCACCTAAAGCAATGATGATTAATGACAATGGAATAAATTTCCGTCTTAATCGTGTGATATTTCCACCAATCAAAGGACAATCTGAACAACAAGAATTAATACGCTTAACACTAACCTCAAAAATGCTTTTTGAAAGATATTTTGAGGGTTTAAACATTGATAATTTACAAATGATTGTTGACTATATAAACACTCGTAATATTATCAAATTTGATTTAGAAACCGCTTTAAATTCAATCTGCAACGATATTGATATATGTATCAATTATGTACTTGATTTTGATCCCTACAAAGAAAGTCTTTTTTACTTAAAAAAAATGGTAAAACTGTCAAAACAACATCAAGTCGATATATTCCCAAGAAAACAAACGTTTAAGAACGACAAAAACTTTGGTATTCAATACGGCGATAGAGACAGCGGAAGCATTGGAAGCCCTTTTTGTAAGTTCTACAACAAAACCGAAGAGTTACTAACGCATTCAGCAGAATTTTACAATAAATACATATTTCCACAGCTTCGATACGGCTTGAACATAAATAACTTAATCCGTAAAGAAATTACCATTAAAAACAATGCTGTCAAGAAAAACTTAATCAAGAAAAAACTTGTTTCTCAAGATAATTCGATGAGTACTTTAAGAGATATTTTAAACTTATCTCAAGATGAAAAAACAACTATTTGCAATGTTCAGTTAAAGTACTATTATGAAAAAAAGCAATTCCACATTAGCGAAGATTTAAGTCCAACCGAAAAAATCATCAGTTATTATATGGCTAAAATTGTCGAATTAGGAGGCGACAAAATAACACTTCAAGAACCTTTACACCTATTTGACTGTAAAGTACAAAAAGCCCGAGCAAAAAAATCATTATTAAAACTTATGGATATAACATTTGACAGCGAATACTTATCCAAAAAATTAGAGCAAAATTCAATTAGTAATCAATTCATTAAAATGCAAGAATTATGGTAGAAAAAGAAAAAAGACACACTTGTATAATGTGCGGTCGAAAGCGGTTCCAACGTTACTTGAGGTTATTCACTTTTGTAAGTTGGCTTACACCAGTAGCAAAATCAAGGGTTAAGCATTACGCCTGCAATGTTAATATAGGCTATAAACGCTTTAATGAACCCACTTGTATGGATAAATTACTAAAAATGGACTTCAATCCAGTAATAATGCCTTAAAAAAATGTCCGTTCAGGTTGGACAATTTTACTTCAGTAAAATATAAAATCAAAATTTAGAGGTGGGGGACGATGATACCCCCACCCCAGTTAATAAAAATGTTAACCATAAATGTTAAAATTATGAAAAATCTTACAACAAAAAACAAACCAAAAAAAGCAGGTTTAAGGGTAACACATTCTGCAAAATCTGAAAAGGTAAACGAGTATGTATATGTACTCTCAAATGGTCAAGAATTGACTTTTAAAGACAAAGAATTTCCAATCACAAAACCACTCATACAAAATGATGGTCAACTATTAATGTTCTAATTATGAAACAAAAACTAAAGAAAGTAGGAAAACACACAGCACAGACAGCAGGAATAACAATAGCAATATTTCTATTGTTTGTCTTTTGGGAGGTCATCGGACTACTACACCAATTAGCAATATTTATAACTCATTACCCATTTAAATAACAGAGAGGGGTCGCACCCCCTCTCCTAACCTAAAAACTTTATCCATATGGCACAGATTTCAGAATTTAGAATGTTATCCTACAAAGATATACAAACCCTACTAGAATGCGAGGAAACTACAGCAAAGCGTATTCTATCCGATATTAAACGAGAATGTAAAGCACCTAAAGTGTTGTTTAAACATTTCAAAATATACTTTAAAGTATAAATTAGTATCAATTAGTATCAAAAAGCGCACTTCAAAAGATGCGCTTTTTTGTTTATTCAATATTTGTGCCATTATTAATATTAACAAAACGATTTTCTATGAGAATTTTAACCACTTTGGGGCAGTCACTAGCGGATGTCGTACGTGAGGTAAACAAGAGTATCGGAAGTGTAACTATTCAAACATCGTTAACGATGGACGAGTTAGACAAAGAAAAAATCAACATTCAAATTCAACGTGCGAATGGTGATAACATCGAGATTACCAACGGTAACATACCGTTAAAAGAGTACCTTTTGTTAGGTACTATGGGCGATGATGCCATCGGTTGTAACCGAAAAGAAAAATTAGCTGTAAAGGCTACCGTTGAGTTAGTTGAACACGAAATGTCGGCTGTTCACTTATTCGACAAAGATTTAATCCGTATTTCGCTTACTGGATTAAACACAAAAGCTACGTACATCATCGATGGACACGAAGCACCATTGACAACTACGGACGTTTATACGTACGAAAGAAAATCAATGAATAGCGAACACGAAAATATGGACTTCGATGTAGCAGGTTTCGACAGCTGTGTAATCACAGACAAAGAAACCATTACAGAGATTAACCTACGTTTCGACAACGGTAACGTGGTAAAAACCAATACCGAAGAATTGCGACAATTGGGTGAAAACTTTGACCCAATCGCACAAGTTAATCTTGATGGAAGCGTAACACCATCTTTCTTTGATTATTTACAGTTACCGCTTAAAGGCATTGTTTCTGTAAACATCAGAAAAGAGCAAGGCGATATCGTATCGTTGTTATTACGCCACGACCAAGATTTGAAAGTTTAACCCTTAATCCCTTAAAAAATGAGTTTCTTTAAAGGTATTGGAAAGATGATTAAGAAAAACGTCAATTTCCACACATTAGTAAAAGTAGCAGGACAAGGGCTTTCTATGGTGCCAGGTGTCGGCGGTGTTGCAGGCGGTGTAATTCAGAATTTGCAAGAGGCACACGATGCCAAAAAGCAAGCAAACGAGGAACAAGCACAGCAAGCAATCCAAGAAGCCGCTAACCAAGCAGGAACAGCAGGCGGAACTATTGCAGGTCAATTCATCACTAAAACGATGACAAAAGCCTATGATAGTGCAGGTGCAGAAATTAAAACAGGACTTGGTAAAGTTGGAGCGGAAGTAGCCAACTCGACTATCAAAGAATGGTTTAAAAAGCATTGGAAAGCTGTTGTCGGTGGCGTAGTTGGTTTAGTTGTTGTTATTGTTGGTGCTGTTAAAATCTTCGGACACAAATCACACCGTAAACCATCATACAGACGATAGTATGAAAGCTTTAATCGGTACAGTAGGAATAGCTTCGGTTCAAGGAGTCGGAGCAATTCCAACCGATGGCACTCCAGTGAGTGAAATCGTCAAAATAGTAGTTCAAGTGGTTATTGGAATTATTTCCATTTTCCACATAGTAAAAAAACCTAAAAACAATCAGTAAGATGTCAAAAGATAGATTCGGAAACGACCAAGTCGTTATTGGTATTAAACCAAAGAAAGGACAGCCAGACAGTTTCCCACGTGGATATTTTGAGTGGAAAGGTCAACTTTTTAAAGTTACAACTTCCCCATCGCACAAAGAGGGTACAGCAGAATGGGTAACTATTACAGCTGTTCAAAAATCAAACTCACAGTTTGGCAACTCAAGAGGCGGAAACAACTCAAACGGAGGTTTCGGAAACGGTAGAAGATAGTATTAACAAAAGCCTCTCAATGAGGCTTTTTAAACTTTAGTTTATGAACATCATAAAGATTTTAAAAACAGTCGTTAAAATTTGTAGTTACGTTATCGTAGTTAAAGAGGTTGTCGAATTTATTATTAAAAGATTAGAGCCTTTTTATGATAACACAGAACACACCGAATTTGAAGACTTACCCGCAGAAAAAGAATGAAAACGTATTTAAACAACCATCGTGTTAGAGGTTTGAGAAATAACAATCCGGGCAACTTGGTAAGAACCAAAATCGCTTGGCAAGGTAAACTCCCAGCTTCACAAAATACCGATACAAAATTCGAACAGTTTAAAAACCTCGAATACGGTATTATGGCACAGTTAAAAGACTTGATACATGATATCAACAAAGGCAAAAATACTGTTCGTGCGCTTATATCTGAATATGCCCCTGATAACGAGAATAATACAAAGGCTTATATAGATAGCGTTTGTAAGTCTATCGGCGTAACTCCAACACAAAAGTTAACGCAAATCAATGAGCAATTTTTGTTAAAACTTGCACGAGCAATATACAAAGTAGAACTTGGCACAAGCCACACCGATGTAACGGACAACGATATACTCGGAGCAATTAAGAAGTTGGGAAATGTCTCAACAACAGTATTAAAGGTAGTCATTAACCAAAACTTTTTTTTTTAGTATGAAGCAGTTTTTTATCAATAACAAAAAAGCTATTTTAATTGTCGGCGGTTTAATCGTTACGGCTGTAGTAGGTTTTTTCACTTGGAAACATTTCAAGAAAAATGCAAAGTAGTAATTACAGCAAAATGAGAACCGCACTTAAAGGCGGTGCAAAATGGTATCATAAGCCTATCAACTGGATACTAATTTTAATTTGTATCATCGTTCCTTTTCCGCTGTATCGTTTCATCAAGAAACAAATGGCAAAGAATAGCGAACAAGACGTACAACTGGAAAAAGATAAATCGTTTATCGAAAATCAAAATCCAATCGTACAGACACAGAAAGCCAAGAAGATAACCACACGAACGGATATCCAAGCAGCTGCAAAAGATTTGGCACACCATTTAGGTACAAAATACAGTGATACAAATCACTGGTATTCATTTTTAGATCCACGAGGATGGACGGAAAACGACAAGAAAGTAGCCGACATTCTCATAAAGCAACGACTTAATTTTAAGCTATTAGAACGCTTATATTATAGTTGCTATACAAACTCTCGCAGTTTAAGCGATGATGTCTTAAAATTGCTCGATGAAGACGAATTGAAACGAGTACAGAAGTACTTAAAAATCTAATTTTATGGATGTATTAATTTATGTAACGGAAGATAACAAGATTATCAAACAACCATTACAGCAGAGAGAAAGTACTTTTTTCTGTAATCTTGCTACTCGTGGCTTTGTCATTGGTGCAAATGTTCTTCAAAGAAACATTCAAATTCCGCAAGAGTTCTTAAGTCCATTAGAGGCGTACCATCAGGATAACCCCTACTATATGAACTTGCAAAATCTCGCAAAAGACGATTTCAGAGGTCAAAACGAAACTTTTATGTTTTCTTTGAAAATTGTAAAATAATTGTATATTTGTCGCTGTAATGGTGTTGGAAGCACCTCACAAATTCAGTAGATATGCAACTTTTAAGACTAAATTTATAGATATAGTAACCTATGGGCGTAATTGTTCATAGGTTATTTTTTTTTATCTTTTTAGTGAATAGGAAAGAATTTTTTTTTTATCTCTTTAGTAACATTTCTTCTGTTTTTGCTTTTTATCTCTTTAGTAATATGGAATTTCAAAACAAAAACGATTATTCAGTTATAGTATTTTTTGACGATGGTAAACCGCCGTTAAAGATGCCTTATGTACACAATTGCTATGCGTGTAGTCAATGGCTAACAAGGTCAACAAAATACGCTAATTGGCAATATATGAATGTTTACGCTCGTAGAACCCTGCGATACATTAAGCGATTTTACGCAAACAACAACTTTATAGAAGCAAAACCAAAAATATAAACATAAAAAAAAGCTATAGATTATCGGTGTTGGAAGCACCTCCCTATAGCTTGTAAATTCTTCAGTAGAATATGGGAGCAAATATACAAAAGTTTTTAAACAAAACTACTTTTCATACTATAAATTATAGTTCATTTTGTATAATTAAAATTAAATGAATATAAATTAACTTAAATCATTAAAAAACAAATCAATAAAACACCTTATGTAAATTTATAATTCTAAAAATTTAACTCTCTAAATTTTTTACCAATTGCTAAAGTCAATTTTGTTTTATAATCTTCAATTAACCATTCTCTATAATTCTTACTAGTTTTTCCTAGACAATTTACAAAACGCCTAACACGACTTTCAATATCATCGTTTAATAATTTTGAAAGCATTCTCGCAGCAGTTAATTCTGTTGTATTTTCGACACACATCAAAGCGTGTTGATCTATAGACTTTTCAATAACTTCTTTGGAACGTTTGTTTTGGGCTAAAACTTTTTTAAATTCTTCTTCTATGTTAAGTGTAATTTCAGTTGATTTTGAAAACATTTTTTTTATAGCATCAGGCATTTCATATTTGAAGTTGTTTTCAATTTCAGCATCATCTCTAAGATTTTCTAAATAATATTCAGGAGATTTAAAAATATGTTGCCAATCAACAGGATCATTCCATAAACCAAAGCGCAAGGCATTATTTCCTAAATCGATAACCGTAAAATTATCTTTGTGAGGTAATTTTCGAGAACCACGACCAATCATTTGGAAATATAATGTCAATGATTTAGTGGCGCGATTTAAAATGATGCTTTCAACTGTTGGTTCATCAAATCCGGTTGTTAATATTCCAACAGATGTTAAAATGGCATCGGGAGTTTTCTTAAACCAGTGTAATATGTCTTTTCTATCCTCTGTGGAAGTTGTATTGTCTAAATGCTTAATTGGCAATCCGGCTTCTTTAAAAGTTTCATGCACATACAATGAAGTATTGATTCCGTTATTGAAAATTAATGTTTTCTTTCCTAATGATTTTTCAGTGTAAGCATGAAGTAATTTTTCTTGCATTACCATATTCATATATAAATCATCAGATGATTTTACGGTATAATCACCATTTATCCCAACTTTTAACGATGTCAACCCGACATCATAGCTATATGTAGTTGCTTTAGCCAAAAAACCTTTGTCAATTAAGGATTGAATGGTATCACCAACAATTAATTCATCATAATTTTGATGCATTGGCAACTTAATGTTGGAACTTAAAGGAGTTGCTGTCACACCAAGTATAAAGGATTTTTTGAACTGACTGAATAACTTTCGGAATGAATTATAATGCGCTTCGTCAATGATAACTAACCCAACATTGTCAATCATTAATTTTTCGTCATTCAACCTGTTTTTTAACGTTTCAACCATAGCAACAAAACAAGAATATTCATCTTGATCTGGAAGTTCTTTGATTTTACTATTGATGATTTTGTTTTTAACATCAAACCCTTTTAGCATTTTGGAAGTTTGCTTGCAGAGTTCAATTCTATGCGTTAGTACGACTACTTTTTTATCGTGTTTTGATAAATAGCGTCTAACTATTTCAGAAAAAATCACTGTTTTTCCACCACCAGTTGGTAATTGGTAAAGTAAATGATGGTCATTGGGTGCATTGTCCAAACGTTCAAAAATCTTGTCAATATCTCCCTTTTGGTAGCCGTAAAGCTCCTTTTTCTCTTCTATTTCGACACTAAAATCTTTATGAGACATATTTAATTTGTACAATTTTGCAAAAGTACATCTAAAAAATACTTAACTCATCATTTAATTGCTTTAATAACAAAAAATTAATACTCAAATCGTTCTACAATAGCATTGAATTCATAGGAATTAATCCAATTTTGTTGAATAACTTCTTCTTTTATTACCTCTACTCTATTTTTAAACTCATTTAAAATACCTTTTTCAATTAAAAAACTTACAGCTTGTTGGAAAGAAGACAACATGCTCTTGAAAAACAATTCTTGTTTAATTGTTTTTTCTGATGAAAATGTTTGAGCAATTTCTATAGTATATAGCATCAAATCCGCAATAATAAATGCGTCAACACCTAGCGTTATAAAATGCTTAATGAATTTTTGGGCAACAGAACGTCGCATTTTTGGTCTTTTCCCTCTAATAGGAAAATATTCATTGGAGATTTTAAATTTTGCTTCTCTTACAAGTCTATCTTCATTGGGGTTGAAAACAAAATCATAGTATACTTTTACATCGCTAAATTTATGATACAACTCGACAATTTGCTCTTCAAGTTGTTCTTTATTTAGTTCGTTTAGGTATTTTTTTAAATCTCTTTTGCTCATATTAATTTTATACTAACAAAAGTAACTGCTTTTTAGTTTCTTTGTTGATGTTATTACTTAATTTTGAAACCAAATATAAAATCATGATCAAACTTTTTAAATTTATTGCCATTGCTGAAGGAATTTCATATTTGGTTTTATTCTTCAACATGTTAGTAGTTAAGCCAACTAACTTTGATTTGTATAAAAATTTATTGTTTCCTATTGGAATGGCTCATGGATTATTGTTTATCGGTTATGTTATGTTGGCATTTATAATTCGTAACAATCAAAATTGGAATTTCAAAGAATTATTTTTAGTTCAACTGGCTTCACTTTTGCCATTTGCTACTTTTTATGTGGAAAAAAAATATGTAAGAAATGCATAAATACATTGAAAAAATATTTGGATGGAGTTATCATTTGTTCAAGAAATGGGATTTTGGTGAAACATTTTCATCCTATTTAAGCTTATTCATCAATATTGTAATACTTTCATTTCTAGCTTATTCTATTTTTTTAGTTTTCCGATTAGTATTGGTTAGAACTATGATTATCATTGCCAGAAAAACAAGAACAAAATTTGATGATTTATTGGTTTCTAATAAAACAGCAAAATATATTGCTCATTTAATACCATTACTTTTTATATATAAATCGGTTCCTATAATTTTAGAGAACTTTGTCTACTGGGAGTCCATTTTTGGAAAATTAGTTGGTATTTATATTGTACTTTTAAGTTTGTGGATAATTAAAACCATATTTAATGCGCTCAGAGATTATTTAAAACAAAATCCTTCATACAGTGATAAACCAATAGATAGTTACATTCAGGTAATTATGATTGTGCTATGGGTATTTGGTTTTGTGATTATAGTTTCAAAAATATTTGACATTAGTACCGGAAAAATGTTAGGTACTTTCGGAGCCATATCTGCGATAATTATTTTAATTTTTAGAGATACCATTTTAGGATTTGTAGCTAGTGTACAAGTTTCGTTAAATGATATGGTTCGTATTGGTGATTGGATAACATTTGACAAATTCGGAGCTGATGGTGATGTAATTGAAATCAATTTAGCTACTGTTAAAGTTAGGAATTTCGACAATACTACTACAACAATTCCAACTTACAGTATGATTTCTGATTCATTTAGAAATTGGCGTGGAATGTTGAATTCAGATGGAAGACGAATTAAAAGACACATTTTAGTTAAAGCAAATAGCATTCGTTTTCTAGAAGATAAAGAACTTAACGAACTAAAAAAAATTCATTTAGTTAGTGCTTATATTGAAAAGCGCCAAATTGAAATCGAAAAATTCAATACGTCACACCAAGTAGATAAATCGTTGTTGATAAACGGAAGAAACATGACAAATTTTGGATTATTCCGAAAATACATCACCCAGTATTTAAGCCAATATCCAGGATTGAATAAGAACATGTTACTTCTTTGCAGACAGTTGCAGCCAACACCACATGGAATTCCTTTGGAAATATATACTTTTTCAAATGACAAGAGATTTGAAAATTATGAATTTATTATGGCCGATATATTTGATCATATTTTTGCATCAATATCCTATTTTTCATTAGAAATTTATGAAATGCCGTCAGGGAAAAGTGATTTTGTTGAATGAGATTAATTTGACAACTAAATTTTTTACAGATCCATTTACTTGGAAAAAAGTTGATTATTAATTCTAAACCTTTATATTTGTAACTATTTTAATTTTTATACATATACAAAAACGAATAATTATGAAAAAATGCCTACTAGTATTGTTTGCAATATTGTTTTCCTTTTCAACAAATGCTCAAGTAGCTGTTGATACCACTGGAGTCTTAGGAGATAGCTTTAATAGATGGTCAATAGAAGCGTCTGTTGGACAAGGTAAAGGCATCAAACCCTATGCTGATGGTTATTTTTCAAGTAATCCTGATAAGTTTTTTGGTGGTCTTCAACTTAATTCTTTTGGAATTGGGGTACGTTATATGATAAGTCCTAAATTTGGTTTGAAATTGGATTTTAATTATGAAGATTTTGAAAATCAAGATGGAACTGCTAGTTTGGATTACAGAATGTTACAGTATAGAACTAGCATACAAGGTGTTGTGAATTTAATTCGTTTGTTTGATATTCAAGAATCAGCTGGTCGATTTGGATTTTTGATGCATGGAGGAATTCAAGTAGCTCGAATGACATCAAAAACAGAAGCACCGGGACATAATTATGATTTGACTGAAACAAATGGTGGACTTATATTAGGTTTTATGCCTGAATTCAGAATAACTAAAGCTTTAGCAGCTTTTATTGATTTAAGCTTACTTGCTAGTTATAGACAACACCTAAACTGGGACGGTTCATATTCTGATCCAACAAACAATTTAGCTGGACAAATGGTTTCTACTTCTTTTGGTCTTTCTTATTCTTTTGGTAATGAAAAAATTCATGGTGACTGGGCTATTATTCAAGATAAAAATTCTAAAGAAATAGCTGAGCTTAACAATAGAATTGGTGAAATTGAAACCCAAATGGATGACACTGACAAAGATGGTGTTCCTGATTATCTTGATGTTGAAAATAACTCAATTGCCGGTGTTGCTGTAGATACTAAAGGTAGAATGGTTGACAAAAATAATAATGGAATTCCAGATGATTTAGAAAAATACATAGATAATTCTATTACAACCAATAACAATAATAACAAGACTGCTATTAATCAAGGCATGTTAGAGCAGTTGATAAATGATGGTTACATTGCTGCTTATTTTGACACTAATAAAAGACAACCAACTAATGAGTCTGCAGATAATATAGGATTTGTTTTGAATTATTTAAGAAATAATCCAAGTAAATCTGTTGATATCATTGGTTATGCTGACGAGTTAGGTAGTTCAACTTACAATAATAAGCTATCATCAGATAGAGCTCAAAATATTAAAGACATTTTAATTAAATCAGGAATTGATGCTTCTAGGTTGAATATCGTTGGAAATGGCGTAGATAATTCAGTAGATAAAAATTCAGAATATGCAAGACGCTTAGTTCGTAAAGTTGTATTCAAGATAAAATAATTAACAATTAATTATTGATAACTATAAAATGACCTCTGTTTTTAAACAGAGGTTTTTTTATAGCTTTATAAGAAAAATTATGGAAGCTAGAGACAACACTGTATTAGAACTTAGAGGAGAAACTATTGGTACAATCAATAACCAATCTTCATTGGAGGAGTCTTTTCAAAATAAGACATTACGCCCTATCCTTAAATTACAAAATGATTTATTTATTCAAGTGTTTATTAATTACGCCATCAAACAAAAAAATGTTTTTTTTAGTTTAACTCCTGAGAGAAAAATTAACTATATAGAAAATGTTGTCCAAAGAGATATTAAATTCAGAAATTCATTGAAAGGTATGGTCATTGCTTTTTTTACTTTGGATGAATATGCTGAGTATATTTTAAATTCTTCAAATTTGAATAAACGAATGATGAATATGCTAATTGAAAGACTTAAAAGCCAAGTCCAGTTAATAGAATTAAATTCTTAATTAAAGATTTATAATTCATTTATAACAGAAAGAATCAATTTTAGTATTCATTTACTCCCAATTTAGTTTTAATAGAATCGATGTTATGTTGATAATAATTAAAATACTTTGAGCTATTTCGACTTTTTTTTAAAGTATTTTCATAATCTAATTATCATTAAATATTATATCATAAATATTGATTGATTTCAAATTTTTATTTATTTCACAACATATTTTTTATTATAATTGTTAAAACTATTAACATTTATGAGAGAAGAATATTTTAAGTGGTATTCACCTAATTTGAGTCGTGAAATACAAATGCTTGTTTTTGGACATTCAGGTTATCCTGTTATCCTCTTCCCTACTTCAATGGGAAGTTATCACGAAAATAAAGACCAAGGATTGATAGAAAGTGCACGTTGGTATATTGAGCAGGGATTAATTCAAATCTTTTGTCCAGATAGTATTGATAAAGATAGTTTTTACAATAAAAACATTCATCCTGTTCATCGCATACAAAATCATGTTTGGTATGACAAAATGATTTGTCATGAAATTGTAGAGCGTGTCAAAAACAATACCTATTCAGGCAAAGTTGCAGTAGCAGGTTGTAGTTTTGGGGGATATCATGCCGCCAATTTTGCTTTCAAACATCCAGGTTATGTGAGTCATATGTTTTCGTTGAGCGGCGCTTTTTCTATCAAGAGTTTTATGGATGGACATTGGGATGATAATGTATTTTATAATAGTCCTGAAGATTATCTTCACGGGTTAAACGATGGTGAACTTTGGAATATGGATATTATTTTAGGAACTTCTAATTGGGATATTTGTCTCGATGCCAATTTAAAATTAAGCAAAATTCTAGCCCAAAGAGATATTCCTCATTGGTTAGATATAAGACAAGATAGAGAGCACGACTGGCCTGTTTGGAAAGAAATGTTTCCTCATTATTTATCTAGAATTAAGTTTTTTTAAAACCAACAACAAAAATTATTACCAAAAATAACTAATACAAGAAATATGAAAAAGATTGGAATTTTATTCGGAATGGAAGATACCTTTCCCTATGCGTTTATCGAAAGAGTAAACTCAAAAAATGAACCTGGTATTATTGCTGAAGCCGTTTCTATTGATAAAGTAATTCAAAATAAAGGTGGCGAATATGCTGTTATTATTGATAGAATATCTCAAGACGTTCCCTTTTACCGCGCCTATTTAAAAAATGCTGCATTAACGGGTACAAATGTTATTAATAACCCATTTTGGTGGAGCGCAGATGATAAGTTCTTTAATAATGCTTTGGCTGACACACTTGGAGTTCCTCTACCAAATACAGTTATTCTTCCATCTGCAGAACATCCTACTGATACTACTTCAAAATCCTTTAGAAATTTAAAATACCCAATGGATTGGGAAGGTATATTTGATTACATCGGTTTTCCAGCTTATATGAAACCTTATGCTGGTGGCGGTTGGAAAAACGTTTACCGATTAGAAAATAAAGAAGAGTTTTGGCAAAAACATCAAGAAACAGGACAATTAGTAATGCTATTGCAAGAGGAAATTGTTTTTACTGAATATTTTAGAGTGTATTGTCTTGGAAGAAAAGATGTACATATTATGCAATACGAACCAAGAAATCCACATCATTTGCGTTATGTAATTGATGGTCCACCTGTGGATAAAAAATTATTAGCAACTATAAAAGATTACACGCTAAGACTATGTAAAGGATTAGGATACGATTTCAATACGGTTGAATTTGCTGTACGAGATGGTATTCCGTATGCTATTGATTTTGGGAATCCTGCACCAGATGCAGAATATACATCTGTAGGTGCTGAAAATTTTGAATGGGTTGTAGAACATGCAGCAAAAATGGCTATCGCAGCAGCAAAAAAACAAAAATCAGGTAAAATGAATTTAACTTGGGGAACTTTTATCAAAGATGCAGCATCAGAGAAATAACTAGTTCTTGTAACTAATTTAAAGATATAATGATGGCAAAGAAATTACCAATATTTACACTAGGTGTTGAAGAAGAATATCAAATTATTGATCCAGATACAAGGGATTTAAGATCTCATTTATCAAAAATTGTTGATGGTGCTAAAATGATATTAAACGAACAAGTTAAAGCTGAAATGCATCAATCAGTGGTGGAAGTCGGAACTACTATTTGTAAAAATGTAAAAGAAGCTAAACAAGAAATTAAATTTCTTAGAAGTAAAATCGTTGAGCTAGCAGCAAAACAAAGACTTGTAGTTGGTGGTGCTGGTACTCATCCGTTTTCACGTTGGCAAGATCAACCTATCACTGATGATCCGCGTTATCATACTATTGTAAACGAATTACAAGACGCAGCGCGTTCCAATTTGATTTTTGGAATGCACTGTCATGTGGGAATTGAAAACCGTGAAATAGGCCTGCAATTGATGAACCAAGCTTGTTATTTCTTGCCGCATATTTTTGCGCTATCCACTAATTCTCCTTTTTGGGAAGGAAGAAATACAGGTTATAAATCATTCAGAACTAAAGTTTTTGACAAATTTCCTCGTACAGGATTACCTGAATATTTTGATAGTGTTCAGGCATACGACAACTATTTAGACACTTTGGTTAAAACAGGCTGTATTGATAACCCAAAAAAAATATGGTGGGATTTACGTTTGCATCCTTTTTATGATACCATTGAGTTTAGAATAACGGATATGTGTTTAACCGTTGACGAAGCCATGTGTATTGTAGCTATAATTCAAGCGGTTGTGGCTAAATTGTATAAATTAATGTTAAGCAACACGAGTTTTAATATTTACAGAATTGCTTTAATCAAAGAAAATAAATTCCGTGCTGCTCGCTATGGAATTGATGGAAACATGATTGACTTTGGATTAAAAGAAGAAGTCGAAACAAAAATGCTTATTCACGAACTATTAGAGTTTATAGATGATGTGATTGATGAATTGGGCAGTCAAGATGAAATCAATTATATACACACTATTTTGAAAAACGGAACAGGTGCGGATAAACAATTGAGTGTTTTTGAAGAAACAAAAGATTTAACAAAAGTAGTCGATATGATTACTAGCGAATTTACAAGTGGTTTATAATTAAGGATTCAGTTGTTAATTTAATTGTTATTAACTGAACAGTAAAACCACCATACAGCATATTAATTGTTTAAATTTGCAGTACCAAATCACAAAATAATGAGTAACCAAATTAGAATAGCAGTTTTAGATATGTACGACGGTGAACCTAACCAAGGTATGCGTTGTATCATTGATATTATTAATCGATTTAACCAAATTGTCACTTTTCAACTATTCGATATTCGTGGAAAATGTGAATTTCCAGACATCAAAAAATTCGATATTTATATCTCTACTGGTGGACCAGGAAATCCATTGGAAGGAGATGGAAATTGGGATTTGAAATACTATGATTTCATAGATCAACTTTCGGAATGGAATAAAGAACAAAAAGTAAAAAAACACGTTTTGTTTATTTGTCATTCTTTTCAAATGGCATGCAAACATTTTGGTTTAGCAGAAGTGACTAAAAGAAAAGATACTTCGTTTGGTGTCATGAAAGTACATAAAACTGAATTAGGGCAAAACGATCCATTATTTGAAGGGTTGCAAGATCCGTTTTATGCTATCGACTCGCGCGATTATCAAGTCGTTCAACCGAAGTTGAGTATGTTTAAAAAGAAAGGTGCGCAAATCATTTCACTCGAAAAAATTCGGGACCATGTGCAATATGAACGAGCCATCATGGCTGTTCGCTTTTCTGACTATTTTGTTGGAACTCAATTTCATCCCGAAGCCGATCCGTTGAGTTTTATTGCCAATTTAAAAAGTTTTGAAAAGAGAGAGAAAATCATCGATATGAAAGGAAAGCAGAAATTCCGTGACATGCTCGAGGATTTACTAGACGAAGACAAAATTTATAAAACCAACGAAACCATTATCCCTAATTTTCTTCGTATTGCCATCAATGATTTGATGAAGCATAAGAAAACATTGTCTAATTAGTATTAAGTACTAAGTATTAAGTATCAAGACATTTGACCCATACAGTCATTTTTATCTTATTACTTATAATTAACCAATCTTAATACTTAAGTCTTAATAATTAAGTCTTAATACTTAATACTTTCATCTTAATACTTCTAATATGAATTCCAAATACAGACAACTATTCAATTCTAATTTTTCAGTAGACAAATACAATGTGTTTATTGATGATATCACAGCTGATTTTGATTATAAAGTAACCTTCAGAATTGGAGAAACGCCTTTTTTTATTACCAATGAATTAAAAGCGCAATTACTTGAAGGTTGTCAGCAAGTGATAGATTTTATTAAGAATGACGATTTCAAATCCCTTACCGATAGAGCATTGGAATTGAATAGAAAAGTACCAAACGAAGACAATCACACCACTTTTTTAGCGATTGATTTTGGAATTTGTGAAGAAAATGGTGAAATAGTTCCAAAGCTAATTGAAGTACAAGGATTTCCATCGTTGTTTAATTTTCAAAACCATTTGTCCAAAAAATTTGTCAACCACTACCCTTTTCTTTCTGAGCTTACTCCTTTCTTGAATGGTTTAAATCAAGAAAGTTATTTGAAACTCATTGAAGAAGTAATTTGTAATGATTTTCCAAAAGATCAAGTTATTTTGCTAGAAATTGAACCCGAAAAACAAAATACACAAATTGATTTTCTGTACTGCCATAGAGATTTGGGAATTCCTATTGTTTGCGTAACCGATTTATATCAAAAAGGAAAACAACTATTTTATAAAAATGATAAAGGTGTTGAAATTCAAGTTAAACGTATTTACAATCGGGTAATTTTTGATGAATTAGATTTACGAACAGATTTAAAATTAAATTTTGATTTTTCTGCTGAAGTTGATGTAGAATGGGCTGGTCATCCTAACTGGTTTTTTAGAATAAGTAAATTTATTTTACCTTACTTAAAAGGAAAATATTTCATCGAAACTACTTTACTTTCAGATTTAAAGGAAGTTCCGCAAGATTTGGAAAACTACGTTTTAAAACCATTATTTTCTTTCTCAGGTAGCGGTGTAATTTTTCATGTAAAACCTGGCGATATTGAAGCCGTTAAAGAAAAAGATTTATACATTCTTCAGAAAAAAGTGCATTACAAACCCATCATTCAAAGTACAGATGGATTAGTAAAAGCCGAAGTTCGCTTACTTGCCGTTTGGAAAAAAAATGACCCTTCACCTACTCTAGTTACAAATCTTGTTCGTTTAAGTCGTGGCGAAATGATAGGTGTAAAATTCAATAAAGACAAAGATTGGGTTGGCGGAACGGTTGGATTGTTTGAGAAAGACTAAAACAAATACTTTTTCTTAATTTCCAAAAAGCTTTTATTGGTGTTTGTTAATTCGTTAACTACTTCGCTTCTCAAAGCTTCTATATCATCATATTGTAAATACTTTGCCCAATCTTCTTGGGTCAATACATCTTTAATAGTTCGAATGATTTTAGCAGTTTCTTTTGCATTTCGCAATAGTACTTTTTCATTATTTTCTAAAGATTGTTTGTGAAAGAAATTCACTTCTTGAGTAACAGTATCTACTTTGATGAAAAACAATTTCGAAGTATCATCATTTGAATAAAAATCAATCCATTTAGTAAAAGCGACCGTACTATTTTGGTTTTTAAACTCTGTCAGAGGAATCAAACGCCAATGACAATTAGCAACTCTTCCCCAATGATTTGAAATTCGATACAAACCTTCTTCAGTAAAAATATACTGACTACCAGATTGACTAGTGTAATTAATTTTTAAATCCTGAATAACTGAAAAGGGCACTTCCTTCCAAATGCAAAATGTGTGAGAATGAAAGTTGGTTTTGTTGTATTTTTTCATTGTTTGAAACCTGCAAGGTTTTCAACACCTTGAAGAATAGATAGAATATATTTTCTAATGCAACTTCTTTACAGCTTGCTGTTGTGCCACAGTAGCAAAATCTTTAATCAATCGTTCGGCATAATTGTCCAATAGTTCACGAACTCTAGCATGATTATCACTTTTTACAATCAAGCCCGCGTGGTATTCTAAAGGAACTTTAAAACAAACTTCAGGATCACTAAAACTGGATAAATCTGGATGTTCAAATTTGGAAAGTGTTAAAACAATACCAGCGAATTCCTTTTTAATAGTGGGTAATTTATATTCTTTTTCTTTTACTAAACAATCTTCAATTTTGGCCCATTCGCCCCAAAGATTTACACCCGATGCTGCTTCAACCATTTCAGCTAAATGCGCTCCACCAACTCTAGAAGCGGTTTCGAGAAAGTAAATTTTCCCATCATCATCACACTTTATAAACTCGGTATGATTGGCGCCGTGTTGCATTCCAAAAGCTTTCATAACTTGCTCATTCATTTTTTTAATGGCTTTGTCATCCGCTGAATTGTATGGAATATTGGCACTTCTAAAAATTCCACCACCTTGTGAAATTTCCATTGGAGTTGCTAAATATTGAGATGTTATCGAAAACAGTGTTTTGCCTAGCCAGTTCAATCCATCACAATGAAATACTGCTCCAGGTTTGAATTGCTCTACTAAGTATTTTATCCTATTTTCATCACCCAATTCATGGATTTTCTGCCATAATTCATCTTTAGAATGCACTTTCATTATTCCAGAAGCTGAAGCTTCGGAACGTGGTTTCAAAACCCATGGTGGCGAAACAGTATCGGCAAACTCATTAATTTCATCATCATTAAATAACGGACTAAAAGCGGGTATGGCAATGCCAGCGTCTTTGGCTTTCATCCGCATGGCTAATTTATCCCGAAAATACCTTCCTGTAGTTTGCCCCATTCCTGGCATTCTAAGATTTTCTCTCAAATAGGCAGCTTTTTCTACATCAAAATCATCTAACGCCACAATAGCATCAATTTTTCTGTTGCGCATCAAACCCGCAACACCTGCTAACAAATCTTGTAAATTCCAATCAACATCCTGACCAGTCATAAAATAGATTTCGTCAATATAGTCAAACGCCCAAGGTTTATCTCGGAGTTTTTCGGAAGTGACGAGATAAACACGATTGCCTTGCTTTTTTAAATTGATTAAAAAATCATTTCCTTTAAAGTAATTTGAAATACAAATGAAATTTTTGATTGGATTTTCCATAAGTTATAGATTTTCAATAAATTTTGTAATTAAGTGTACGCCATATCCTGTAGCGTGTTTAGTTTTAGCAAATTCATCATCGCCAAATGCAACTCCTGCAATGTCAAGATGTGCCCAAGATTTATGTTCATCAGTAAAAAACTCTAAAAACTTTGCTGCCGAAATAGCTCCAGCTACAGGTTTTCCGGAGTAATTTTTAACATCGGCAATTTCACTTTCAATATCGGATTTGTAAGCATCCCACAACGGCAATTGCCAAAGTCTTTCACCAATTTCATCTCCAGATTTTTGCAATGCTTTGCATAACTCATCATTATTGGAAAATAAAGCCGCACATTCATAGCCGAAAGTACCCACAGCACTTCCGGTCAAGGTGGCTAAATCAATCACTGTTTCTGGTTTGTAGTTTTTGATTAAATAGGACAAACCATCTGCCAAAATCAATCTTCCTTCGGCATCCGTATCAATAATTTCAATAGAATGACCCGCATAACTTTGAATGACATCACTAGGCATAAATGAGTGAGCATCAACTGAATTTTCACATGCTGGAACAATAGCCGTTACACGATAAGGCAATTTCAAATCGGCGATGAGTTGCATACTACCTAAAACAGCCGCTGCACCTGCCATGTCACATTTCATTTGGACCATTCCAGCTGTTTTGATATTTAAACCGCCAGTATCAAACGTGATGCCTTTACCTACTAACCCAATATGCTTCTTGGCATTCTTTGGTTGATACTCCATGATAATGAATTGGGGTTCATTGGCACTTCCTTTTCCAACAGAAAGAAACGAATGCAATCCTACTTCGGTTGATTTGTCTTTTCCAAAAACGGTAACCTCAAAACCATATTTTTTTCCTGCTTCGGTTGCCCAATGGGCTAAATATTTTGGGTTGACTTTATTGGGTGGCAAATCAACTAAATTAAAAGTTTCTAATTGCGCATTGGCAATCTTCATTCCTTTTTCTATAGCGTCTTTAAAGTCTTTTTGTGCTATATATTGCAATACAAAGTCTTTATGTAGAAAAGGATGCTTCTCTGTTTTCTTATAATGACCAAGGTTGTATGTTCCTAGTACTAATCCAGCCACAGCAGCTTCTACATGATTCCCATCAAATTTTTCGTTTACTACTAGCGTAACTTTTTGACTGAAAATAGCGGATTGTTTTGCAGCAATTCTTCTAAAAATAGTTTTGATTGATTTATAGTCCGTTTCCTTTCCCAAACCTATAAACACATGAGTACAATCAAATTTTTCTATAATGTAGTGCGTATCTTTTTTGCCATAAAATACTTTAGAGGAAACCGATGCCAGATGATATTCTATTGGAATAATGCTCTTTTCATAGGTTTCAAAAACGGGAATTAAAATGGTTCCTGTGTAATCGTCTAGATTTTGTATTTGCTTACTTTTAATCATGTTGTAGTGGTGCTTTTTGGGTAGTAGTGAAACTTATTTTTTTCAGTGTATTAGTCATTTTTGTTACTGAAGTAAAGCCATTCAATTGCTTTTGGAAATTCATCACTCCAATAGCGTTCGTTGTGTTTTCCTTCCATATTGATATTTAAATGAACTTTCATTTTATCTGCATAACCTTCTTTTTTCAACAAACGTTTTTTGAAATTCTTAGCATGATCAATCATCGTAGCACTTTCATCTCCGCCAGCATAAAGATAAATTCGAGTATCTTGTGGTTCATCCATATCTAAAAAGGATAACTTAATTTTTGGAACAACCCATAATGAAGGAGAGAAAATCATCAGTTTTCCAAAGACTTCTGGATACATAATCCCTGAAAAGATACTTACTAATCCACCCATAGAACTGCCACCAACTCCAGTATGTTCTCTATCGGGTTTTGTTCTAAATTTGTTATCAACAAATGGTTTTAACGTTTCTGTTAAAAAACGGATGTATTTTTTTCCTTGTCCGTTACCCAATACCGTATTGCCTACATTGTATTCTTTAATCCTTTCTTTTTCGGCATGTTCTACCGCAATTACAATAATGTTTCCAATTTTATATTCGGCCATTACGGCTAGTTTTTTATCTATTTCCCAATTGCCATACTTGGCTTTTTCATTAAATAAATTCTGTGCATCTTGAAGGTATAAAACAGGATAATGTTCCGTTGATGTGTCATAGTCATGTGGCAATAATGCCCAAACTCTGCGTGTTTTGTTGAGTTGTGGGATTTCAAATTCCTCTGAAATTAAATGTACTTGTGGTAAAAACTTTGATTTGAACGGCAACCAATTATGACGCCATTTAGCAACGTGTTCTTTACGAACTCCTTTATGCTGTTTACAAGACCTATTTTCGGTTCGATTGCCAAATTTATCAATCTCTACTTCACTCCAATCACCACGTGTAAATTTGTATAACAGTTCCTCAGGATAAATGAAATCATGGTCAAACTTGAAATGGTACAAGCCTTGTCCTACTCGTTCCATTTCAAATTTTTTGTCTTGTGTTACCCAATTATTAAAGTTTCCCGAAATGTATACTGGTCGCTCATCATCCTCGTCAGTGGTTAAAATAATATTGAGTTGTGGCTCAATTATATTCTTTATTTCTAAATCTTCTGCTACGTTATCTTCTGCTCTGCGCATGCTTTTTAATCATTTTTACATAGAAGGTAAATGTAATTTATTTACGGTTGCTAACAAAGTAATTCTCAAAAATTAGCAGATAATTGGTAATGGCTAACTTTTTTTGAAAAATTATAATTTATATCGCAATAAAATTAAAAAACCTAACAGATTTGGCTGTTAGGTTTATGACTACGCAATAAATATTACTCAATCTTCATCGTGTTCTTTACTATTTTGAAATTCTTTATTGAAATATTTTTTTACATCACTTTTATTGATTTTACTATCGTTTTCATTGGCACTTTTATGACATTTAATACAATCAGTAAAATTGGTTATTCCTTTTTCTTCATGTTCCTCTCTTATCTTGTTAATAGAATGTTCGTGACAACCAAAGCATGTATAGGTTTTATAATCATTATTTTTATGACAAGTGATACAACTAACATTGTGGTTTTTATCTAACACAAAATATTTGTCGTGATTGAATGTTGAGTTTTTCCAATTGTCCAAACTATGACATGAAAGACAATTGGTGGATGAAATGCTGTGCAGATTATCATTTGGTGATTGATGACACGACACACAATTGTTTCTTGATTTTGCATCAATAAGATCATGATTGAATCTAGTAAAAACCAATTTTGCATGCATGCCTTTATGATCAGAATGGCAAGAAGTACAGCTTTGACTTCTAATGGTTTCATGAAACTTTAGAATTGAATTGTTTTTAATTATTTCTGAAATTTTATGACAGGAAATACATTTTTCATTTGGCGTTCCTGAACCCATTGTATGGCATGCAAAACAATCGTTTTTAATATCTGAATGTGCTTCATACAAGTTTCCGGGCGAAATCATTATGTGTGGATAAGCTACAACTACTCCAATGATTATGATTGATAACAACAAAAAAATATAGGTTCGTTTCATCAGTAAAAAAGTATTGCAGAAATGATATGTATAATTGATAATAAAGCTAAGAAGTAAGTAATTGGCACATGCACTTTTCTCCAATTTTTCATGCTGTCCATGATTATAGCATCTAAATGTAAATCACTCTTTATTTCCTCTTCTGTTTCTCCTAATGATTTCATTTCTTTTTTTTGTTCTCTGATAGTTTGATTTGCCTTTGCTAATACATGTTTTCCAGTTAATCCACTAATTACAGTTATTAGTAACATCAAAACAGCTAGCCAAGGTAAAACAGCATGAATGTGTATTCCTGCATGAACTAGTATCATTATAGAACCCGATAATGCTAGATATTCATGATAATCCAAAAGAATTTTAGGACTACTAATCTTTATAATATTTCTTTTATCTAAAGAGTACAATAAGGAAGTTAGAATGGTTGCAGTTCCTAAATAACCCAAATAGCGTCCAACAAAAACAATATCATAGTAATGAAGAATAACATCAATAAGTATTGCTCCAAGTATCATTGAAGAAAACCAAATTATAAAAGGAATTATATCCTTTAAAATTATTCCCTTTTTCATATATGTAAAATTTGATTTGTTAGCGGTCATATATGGTATCGCTTTTTATTTATCGGTGTTTGCTTGCGCAAACTTGTTGTTAATGGCGATTTCATATTTATAAATTTATTACTATCTAATAGTCCATTTGTTTATTGTTGCTTATTTGAGTTAACAGTATTTAATCGCGATTTCATAATAGAAATATACAGGTATTAAAAAACCCAAAATTGTTCTACAGAAGCGTCACAACTTTGGGTTAAATCATTTTTCATATGTTGATTTACTCTTCTTCTTCCAGTTCTTCTGTAGGTACGCTATTCATTGTATCTGTTGCATTTGCTCTTATTTCTGTATGACGAATTTCACCTCCAGTAGTTCCAGCTTTTTGCGCTAGAAAAATACCAATGGCTGCAATGACAAGCAATACATAAGAAATCAATTTTGCTTTGGTATGATTTTTAATATTGGTATATAATCCAAGTAATGAAATTACGCCAAGTACATATAAAACAATAGCTAGTTTCTCGGCGATTTCTTCGTGTTCGTGAATTATTTTCTTCCCGATGTTTGGCATATCTTCTACCATTTCTTCAGCACCTTCACCTGTTCCCATACTGAAAGCTGCGAAGATAGCTGCAACAACAAACAAAAGATAGGAAACATTTTTTACTGTATTGTTCTTTAAAACAATTCCAGCTAATAAAACCCCAAAACCTAAAATAGTTCCAATGATGGGAAAGTGGTTGACTACTAAATGCAGGTGTGCGTCGTTCATTTTTATATTTTTTAGTTAAATAATTATTTATTTCAAAGTTAACCCTGATATATTGAAAACAACATGATAATTGTCATTATTTTTTAAAGCCCAGGATTACTTTGGTTCCTTTGCCTTCTTCACTTTCAATTTGTAAATCAATTTGAAGCAAATGACACAATCTTTTAACTATAGATAGTCCCAAACCAGTTCCTTTTATTTCGGGATGCAAATTTGATTGCGAGCGATAAAATTGATCAAATATTTTTTGTAAATCTTCTTTTGCTATTCCAATTCCAGCATCGGTAATGGCGCAAACTAATGTATCGTGTGTCTCGGCTATTTCAAAATTTATAGTTCCATTTGCTTTTGAATATTTAATGGCATTGGTCAAAATATTATTGACTACAATGGATAACAAATAAGAATCCGTCTGAATATAAAAATCACTAGTAAAATGAACCAAACAGTTAATTTTTTTCTCACTAATAATGGTTGAATTTCTAGATATAACATCTAAAAATAGCGCATTAAGTGAAACATTTTCAACTTTTATCGTTTGCTTTTGGTGCTCAAATCGTGCTAACAAAAGTAATTCATCAACCAAGTGATTTAATCGATTTACCTCACTGATACAAAAGTCTATTTTTTCTTTATATTCCTCAGGATTACGAGGTTTACGTACCAACACTTCTAATGTACCTTTAATAACGGCTAACGGTGTTCTAAGTTCGTGGGAAGCATCGGAAGTAAATTGTTTTTCTCGCTCAATGGCATTTTCTACCCTATCCAATAAATTATTAATGGTTTTGGATAAGGTAAACAATTCATCTCTGTTTTGTGGCAAAGGAATTCTGGACGTTAAATTGTCTTTTGTAATAATATTGGAAGTTTCTATTATGGAACTTATGGGTTTTATACTTCTTCCAGCAATAAATCTTGCAAAGAGAAAAAGCACTATAAGTATTAATGGATAAGCCACAACAATTACAGTAAAAAGGTTATTCAAAACCAACGCTGTATCTTCTAATGAAACGGCAACAATTAAAAAACCTATAATTTTTGTTCCCTGATATAATGGCACTTGTATTTGTCGTACTGAAATATTATCCATTTTTCCATCAAACAAGGTGTTGTTTGCAATATCTGGATAGTAGCTTAACTTTTTCTGTTTAAGGTTGGGTGATTTTTCTACCAATGCGCCTAATTCATCTACAAATTGAATAAATGCCGGACTGACATCCACTTTATTAAATTGTAGTGACTTCCATTGTTCTTCACGAACAAGTAGCACGCAGTTTTCTTTGACTTCAATTTCTTTTAAATGCTTAGCGACTTCAGTTTGAATATCGTTATTTACTTTTACATACACACTGTAACGTACAATTGCATAGATAACAAAAAACACTACAAAAATTAATAATGCAGTGGATATTAAATAATTGGAAGCAATTCTGTTTTTAAAGGAAAGTCTTTGCATTGTTTTTAATCATTGGCTATATACCCAACACCACGAATGGTTTTGATATAATCTTCATCTACTTTTAGATTTAATTTTTTTCGAAGGGCATTCATAAACACATCAATGACACCGGTATCATAATCAAAATGAATATTCCATACATCCTGAATAATTTGAGTTCTAGAACACACTATTCCTTTGTTTTTTACTAAATAATGTAACAAATCAAACTCTTTTTGTGTCAGAGTAACTTCTTTTTTATCAACGGTTACCTGGTGTTTTTGGAGGTTGATTTCTATAGGACCAAGTGTTAAAAGTTCCTCTGAATCTTTGCTTCTGAGTTGTACTTTTATGCGTTCTACTAATTCATCAAAACTAAACGGTTTTTTGATGTAATCGTTGGCACCGCTTTTTAATCCATCTACTGTTTCTTGAACGGTGTCTTTGGCGGTTAGAAAGATAATAGGCACTTTGCTGTTTTCTTGTCTGATGGTTTTACATAGTTCCAAACCTGTCATCTTGGGCAACATCCAATCCAATAATAACAAATCAAACTTGTCATTTTGAAAAAGTTTCAATCCTTCATTTCCATCGTTTGCAGCCGAGATGCGATAGCCTTCTTCTTCCAATCCTTGTTTTAAGAATTGAACAATTCCTTCCTCATCTTCCACTATTAGTATGTGCTTCATTGGACTTTTTGTTTCTTTTATTGAAAAATAAATTTGAACGCCATGGATGCAATGTCTGCTTTTAATGTATCGCTTCGTGAGTAATGATTGTATCTGAAATCAATGTTTTTCAAGCCAAATTTCCAAATGTGTCCTTTGGTAAAGATATCAACATAAGAAGCACCAAGACCATATTGATTGCTATTGAATTTAGACAAATCATAATCAGAGGTATAATATTTTTCGGTAGAAAGATGGGTTTCAAAGGGAGCAAAATATTTAGAAGCCGTTTGGGTGTAATAACGATACATCGGGTAAACCGTAAATTTATCACTCAATTTAATAGGTACTTCTATATTGGCCGTATGAGCAGTAATTCCCCAATCATCCGTATAGTATCGGTAATAGGTTCTTATTTTAAACGTTTCGTTTAGATAATAATTGAAACGTATTCCAATAGGAAGTTTAAATCTAGTGCCAGGCAAACGCTCTACATCATCGGCTAACCTATATACACCTACGTTTTCAGGTGTTTCATATACTGGTATGTATTGTGTTTGTCCTATGTAATAGTTTTGTTTGTCGGCAAAATAAATTCTATGGTAAGGCGTTGACAACAATCCTTCTTGTTTTAACACGTCAAAAAACAACGAAGCTTGTAGTTTTTTCGTTAAAATTTGTGAGAAAGAGAATGAAACCGAATAGGAATTTCGGTTAACAGATTGCCAAGTTTCAAATTGTGAAGGTAAATAAGCTGTGGTGCTGTTGGCATTTTCATCATACACGGTAACACCAGCAAAATAACCATTATTCAGGAAGTTGTTACCGTATTTTGAATATTCATGTAGTTCTGTTGGATAAATAGGACGCCATTGGTCTAAATAGGCATTGGCTTTCAAACTTAACTCTGTGTTTTTTTCATTAAACAATTTGGCTATGCCACCACCAAAACCTATGGAAGTATAATCATACTCATTGGAGAAAGAGATATCAGCATTCCAAATAAAATTTCTATCGTCGGAACTGTGACTATAGTTAGCATTAACGCTCATTAATACATCTTGAGCCGATGCACCAGAAGACGCTAACCATGGTGTACCATAAGGTTCAGACACTTTTTTATCGTCGTCGTCACCACCACCAGATGCTCCAGTGCCATTAAAAGGATTTATGTTACTTGACGATGCCGAAGTATAGGCAGACAAACCCACATCAACTGTTAAAACATCATCTTCGTTTAGAGGCATGCTCACAACGATATTGGATGCTAAATCGGTTAAATCTTCCGAACCCATACCACCAGAAACAGCAGAATGTATTCCATCTTGTTTATAATAACTGATTAAAAAGTCAACTTCTGTTGCATCTAAAACTCTTTTCTTAAACGTAGCGGTAGTGTCTTTCTCTTGCGCAGTAGCACAAAATCCAATCATTAGGGCGAATAGTAAAACAAACTTTTTCATTTTCTTCTTTTAATTACAACCACAACCGCCACCTGTTTTCCCACCATTGGCTCCAGCAGCTGCTTCACGATATACTTGAAATGTAATATCGTATCTTTCAGTGTTCTTAGCCGATAATTTCATTTCGGGATCGTTGATATATTCTTTTTCGTATTCTTTTACCGCTGTGCAAGAAGACAGTAAAACCAATACTACGAGTAATCCAAATACTTTATTCATGTTGATACTTTTTTAAATCTATATTTTTTGAAGTCGATACTTTTCCGTCTTCATCTACCATAATGCAACCTATTCCTGGTAACTGATTGACAAAATCCATCCCAGTGTCTTTTCCCATGACAAAAACTCCTGTAGCCAATGCATCGGCAAGTTCTGTAGTTTTAGCAAATATACTAACACTTATTAAACCTGTGGCAGGATAACCTGTTCTTGTATCAATAATGTGGGAATATCTTTTTCCGTTGAAAGTTACATATTTTTCATAACTGCCCGAAGTTTCTACGGCTGTGTCCTCTAGAGGGAACGTGGCAAATATTTTATTTTTGTTCATGGGGTTTTTAATGCCCACTTTCCATTGTTCGCCGTTGGGTTGTTTTCCCCAAGTGCTGATGTCGCCTGAAACATTGACTAAACCCGCAACACATCCTTTTGATTTTAACAACACTTTTATTTTATCGGCAATATAGCCTTGGCCTATGCCTCCCATTCCCAGTTTCATGCCTTCGTCTTTCAACATGACGGTTTGCTTTTCTTTATCAACGATGATTTTTTGATAGCCTACTTTTTCAACTGATTTTTTAATAGCTTCTGGTGAAGGCATTGCTGTCATG
This sequence comes from Flavobacterium sp. RSB2_4_14, assembly GCF_051547085.1. Lineage (NCBI taxonomy): Bacteria > Pseudomonadati > Bacteroidota > Flavobacteriia > Flavobacteriales > Flavobacteriaceae > Flavobacterium > Flavobacterium sp. RSB2_4_14. The sequence goes on along the minus strand of NZ_JBPTTL010000008.1, from coordinate 31,259 downwards.
CTGCCGTCAAATTTCCAAATTTTATCCATAGAAGCATAACTGATATCAAAAGCACCATCCGTGAGTTTTGAGATTTTGATAGCTCGTTCAATCAACTCAATGAGTTCCAACGGTACTTTGACCGCTTGTTTTCCTGAGTTTTTATTGATTTCTGAAAGTGGTGTTGTAGGTATCCAATCGGAGATTAAATTTTCTATGCGTTTTACTTCTGCTATGGCATCATCTTCAAACTGAATGGCTTGTATGGTGTCTTTAGCTACTACAGTTATTTCAAACGGACTGCCCAGCAAACTCACTTTTCGTTTGTGAATAAGTTGGGCATTGGCTTGGAAACCAAATAAAACTAGTATTAGCAAAAGTTTATTCATGTTCTATTTAATAATGGCTTGTAATTCAGCGATGTATTTGTCTGCTGTTTGGTTTTCGTATCCTTTTTTGGCTAGTACTTTCCCTGTTTTGTCTAATACTACGACTAACGGAAAATAACCTTCTTTATTGTATTTATCTGCCAAGGCCAGATTGCCTTTTTTGATATCTTCGGGTAGTGCGTTGCCTTTCTTTTTTGGGAAATCGGCACGCAACAATACTAGCTTTTCATCGGAATAGGTTTTAAACTCGGGGGATTGCCATACGTTTTTATCCAATTTGATACATGGTCCACACCAATCTGAACCCGAGAACACTAACAATATGTTCTTGTTTTGTTCGGTAGCGGCTGTTTTGGCTTCTTCAAAATTAGTTTTCCATGTTTGTGAATAGCTCAAACAACTAACAAACAACGTTAAAGTAATAAGTATCTTTTTCATAGTTTCAATTTTAATGGATAAAAGTCAAATTAAAATAACTTGACTTACATTTAATGGTAAAAATATATCATTTTTTAAATTCAAAAACTGATATTGCTCATATTTAATCAAATTTTAATGATACTTTAAGCTAACATTAATTGTAGGGTAATTTAATGTTAAATTGTTGTAGTAAGTTTGTAAAACAAATACAGTATAGCACAAAATGAACTATTTCAAAAAGACTTCCCCTTTCATAAATCTCTTAGTATTATTCCTTATTGTTAATGTTATTCTCAGGATTGTACTCCTCTTCCATCCTATTACTCAATCGAGTTTTGCAATTACTGAAATCATTAAAATCTTTTCTTTTGGGTTACTATCAGATGTGTTGGTTTTTATGGTGGGCAGTGCTTTTTTGTGGTTGTATTTATTGTTTCTTTCGGATAGTAAGTATGATAAACCAACGGGTTATATAATTTTTGGTAGTATGCTGGCTTTGTTGCTCTATGTTACCTTTGGCAACACTATTTTAAATGAATATGGTGGTTCAGCGCCAGAAGTTGCGATTATTTTTATTTCACTAAAAACCATGCTTTTTGGTTTGATGTTGTTCTTGCCTACTTATCGCAAGACTATTCGATTGGTGTTGTATTATATTACCATCTTTATTTTTGTATTGGTTATTGTGCAGAACGCCATTAGTGAATTCTTTTTTTGGAATGAGTTTGGTGTGCGTTACAACTTTATTGCGGTGGATTATTTGGTGTATACCAATACCGTTATTGGCAACATCATGGAGTCGTATCCTGTTATTCCGTTGTTTACTGGTGTGGGACTGATTACAGGGTTGTTTACCTATTTTATTGTATTGCATACCAAACCTTTTTTGAATAATCTTCCTTCTTTTAATGATAAACTAAAAGTATTGGGAACGTATGTTGTATTGTTTGTCTTGGCGCTATTGACCATTCCATTGATGGCTAAGCAGGAGAAATCAGATAATATTTTTACTAATGAATTGCAGGCGAATGGTATTTATAAATTTTATGTGGCTTTCATGAACAGCGAGCTGGAGTTTGACAAATTTTATAAAACCATGCCCAATGACGAAGCTTTTGCTGTGTTACAAAAACTACACCCAGGAATTAGTGCTCAAAGCGCGTTGCAAACTATCAATTCTGATTCAACAGAAGTGCGCAAAAATGTGGTTTTGATTACTATCGAAAGTTTGAGTGAAGAGTTTATGACTGCCTATGGCAATGAAAAAAAGATTACGCCTTTTCTTGACTCATTAGCTGAACAAAGTTTGCAGTTTACTAATTTGTATGCTGTGGGTAACAGAACCGTGAGAGGTCTTGAAGCGGTTACGCTTTGTTTACCGCCAAGTGCTGCCGAAAGTGTGGTGAAACGCACCGATAATAAAAACAAATTCTCGACAGGACATGTATTTAAGCAAAAAGGATACACGGTTAACTATATGTATGGTGGCGATGCGTTTTTTGATAACATGCAAGACTTTTTTGGTGGTAATGGTTATGCTATTGTTGATAAAAAATCATTTTTGCCTATTGAAATAACCTTTGCGAATATTTGGGGTGTTTGTGATGAAGATATGTATAACAAAGCCATAAAAGTGATGAATACCGAATCTTCTAGCGGAAAGCCATTCTTCAATCATATTATGACGGTGAGTAATCATCGTCCGTTTACGTATCCTGAGGGGAAGATTGATATTTCGGGAAAATCTAAATCGAGGGATGGTGGTGTGAAATATACGGATTATGCTTTGAAACAGTTCTTTAAGATGGCTGCCCAACAACCATGGTTTAAAAACACGGTTTTTGTTATACTGGCGGATCATTGTGCGTCGAGTTCGGGGAAAACGGAGTTGCCTTTGGATAAGTATCGTATACCGGCATTTATCTATTCACCGGGATTTATTGCTCCAAAGCATCATAACACCTTGATGTCGCAGATTGATTTGATGCCAACTCTTTTTGGGCTGTTGCATTTTGATTATCAGAGTAAGTTTTATGGACAGGATGTGTTTAGTAGTCAATACCAACCACGCGCTTTTGTAGCTACTTATCAAGACTTGGGGTTGATAAAAGATAATGTGCTTACTATTATTTCGCCGGTAAAACAGGTGAAACAGTTTGCGTTATCGGTGGAGACTAAACCGAATGTTAAACCTGAGTTTCAATCGGATTATGAGGAACAACCGATGCCTACACTCCGAGAGGATTTGGTTAAAGAGACTATTGCCTATTATCAAACATCGGCGTATTTGTTAAAGCATAAGAAATTAAATCAGTAGTTTTTTTTATTTCTTTGCAACAAACACCTCGCTCCAATGCAGCTATTTTAGTCCCATCGGGACGTACTGTTTGTAGAAAATGGTATTAGCCAAAGCAAGTTCCGGAGGAGCGACCTGTCAAAATACATTAGTAACATTGGGTTAAAATTTAAGTTTTTTTAAAATTACTCGTCAAGTAGTAATTAAATTGTGTTTTAAAAATTAATATTAGCTTGTACTAGTTTTGAAGATTTCTCGCAAAGAAACTAAGCCACAAAGAAAATATACTTCATATTGCGTCTTCGCGGCTTTGCGAGCTGAATGGTTATACTAAATAGCAGTAAATTAAATTTTTATCAGACAAAATTGAATAATTATCGTCAATCCTGATGTTTACGATGCTAGTTTTATTAACACTCGCAGTAAAGAAGTTGATTTGGCTATTTTAGTATCTTTTTAAAGAATCATAGCTTAATCATTACAAAATATGACTTCCTTACAACTTTTTTTTCAATTTGAGCAAGCAAAAATACAGCAAGTAATGTTGATAAAAAACTTTTTGAATTCTCTTTCTATTCACCATCTTTGTAATGACGATAAGGCATCGTATTGATGTACACGTTACAAATACTGTTATACAAATGAGTGTAAAGTACAAAGTTCTTCCGCGGAAGAATCCTCAGGACATCATGGCTCCTGAAAAGTTTTATGCTGCCGCTATAGGCGATGGCGAAATTGATTTGGATAGGCTAGCTGAAAAGATTGCTTATCAATGTACCTTAACCGAAGTGGATTGCCACGCCGTATTGTTGTCGTTAGTACACAATGTGAGTGAGGAATTAAACGACGGTCGTATTGTACGATTAGGGAAACTGGGAACATTCCAAATTGGAATTAGCTCAGAAGGAATGGTTACTGAAGAGGAAGTTAATCCTTCAGTAATCACCAAAAGTCGCATTCTTTTCCGACCAGGAAAAAAATTGCAAAAAGTACTGAGTGAGTTATCATTCAGAAAAGCCAGCTAGTAGCCCGCTTTAGAAAGAGCATCTTTTAGATGTTAGAAAGCCTCGAGTGTTCCCGCACTCGGGGTTTTTTTATGCTTTTTTTACGAAAATTTTCGTCAATTCGTCCCGACGAATTGTTTGACTCGTCCTGACGAGTTGCCCAAGTCGTCCTGACGAATTGATTCACTCGTCCCGACGAATTGAAAAAAGCTCTTTGATGGGTAAAAATGTACTTAAAAAGGGGATTTTGGCTCCTGTTAGTGTAACTAAAAGCCACTTTTTGATGCTTTTTTTGGGTTCAAAAACACCATTTTTGGGGTGCTTTTATGGGTTTATTCCATAAAAAAAGCTCAAAAAAAGCAGCTAGTAACCCGTCTTTTTGAGCAAATTTTAGTGTTCGAAAGCCTCGAATAGTTCCCGCTATTCGTATCGAAAGCGTAAAAGTATAAAATATATTATATTTTTAAATTATTTTGGTTGCTAATTTTATAAAAATAATTCGAAACCCCTACTCCTATTGACTATAGCAAATGATTGGACATGTTTAGCATAAACAGGTTTTTACAAGTTTTGGACTTAAAAAAAACTAACCCTGACAGGGTTTTAAACCCTGTTTGGGTTGGAAATCGTACAAGAACCACACAACACTTTTGAGTTTATAAGAGCGACTAGTAATAGGGACAATGCGGGAAATGTTGATAACTATTGTAGGAAATATAAAAGATATTAATTAGGTTTGAAGTGACAACAGCGATACTCTATGACCATTCAACAATACCTCTCCAAAATCAATACGCTTTATAGAACAGGCAACGCACGGGAACATTCTTATCGTGGCGATTTGCAAAACCTGATCATGGCTATTTTGCCCGATGTATTGGTGACCAATGAACCAGCTCGAGTGGATTGTGGCGCACCTGATTATGTATTAACTCGTAAAGACGTGCCTATTGGGTACATTGAAGCTAAAGATATTGGCATTGACCTAGCTAGTAAAACGTTGAAAGAACAATTTGACCGCTACAAAGCGGGTTTAACCAATTTAATTTTTACCGACTATTTAGATTTTCACTTTTACAAGGATGGTGAATTTGTGACCAAAATTGCTATTGCTACTATTGAAAACGGTGAAATAGTTCCGTTGCCAAACAATTTTGAACAGTTTACTAACCTGATTGTAAACTTTGCGCAAACCATATCACAAACCATCAAATCGCCTACCAAATTGGCGCAAATGATGGCTGGTAAAGCCAAACTGATGGCAGACGTGATTGAAAAATCATTGAATAATGATGATGACAACCAAGTGCGCTCTAGTATCAAAGCGCAAATGTTGTCGTTTCAACAAATGTTGATACACGATATTGATAACAAGGCGTTTGCTGATATTTACGCCCAAACTATTGCCTATGGGATGTTTGCAGCACGGTATCACGACCCAACGTTACCCACTTTTTCACGAGAAGAAGCGGCATCGTTAATTCCTAAAAGTAATCCGTTTTTACGCAAGTTGTTTCAAGATATTGCTGGGTATGATTTAGACAATCGCTTGGTTTGGATTGTGGATGAATTGGTTTCTATTTTCTTGGCGAGTGATGTTGCCTTGATTATGAAAAACTTTGGTAAAAGCACCAAGCAAGAAGACCCAGTAGTACACTTTTACGAGACGTTTCTTGGCGAATACAACCCAGCGTTGCGAAAAGCACGTGGCGTTTGGTACACACCACAACCAGTCGTTAATTTTATTGTTCGAGCCGTTGATGATATATTGAAAACAGAATTTAACCTAAAAGATGGATTAGCGGATACCAGCAAAATAAAAATTAAGAAAAAAGCGGTTACCCAAACCGGTATGGGTGCCAACTCTAAGATTAAAGAAGTTGAAACCGAAGTAGAAGTACACAAAGTACAAATTCTTGACCCAGCTACAGGAACAGGAACGTTTTTAGCCGAAGTAGTAAAGCATATTCACAAGAAGTTTGAAGGACAACAAGGCATTTGGAGTAACTATGTAACCAACAATTTAATTCCTCGTTTAAACGGCTTTGAATTATTAATGGCGAGTTACGCTATGGCGCATTTAAAAATGGACATGCTATTGACTGAAACGGGTTATAAACCCACCGATGACCAACGTTTTAGAATTTTCTTGACCAATAGTTTGGAAGAAGCACATCCCGACACGCAAACACTTTTTAGTTCGTGGTTGAGTGATGAAGCCGACCAAGCTAACTCCATAAAACGCGATGCGCCAGTTATGGTAGTTATGGGAAATCCTCCTTATAGTGGTGAAAGTGCCAACAAAGGCGAATGGATTATGAACCTAATGGAAGATTATAAAAAAGAACCAGGAGGAAAAGAAAAATTAAAAGAGCGAAACCCAAAATGGATAAATGATGACTATGTAAAATTCATGCGTTTTGGGCAACATTTTATTGATAAAAATGGTAGTGGAATTTTAGCTTTTATCAATCCTCATGGCTTTTTAGACAATCCTACATTTAGAGGTATGCGTTGGAATTTATTGAAAACCTATGACAAAATTTATACCATAGATTTACACGGAAATAGCAAGAAAAAAGAAACCGCACCTGATGGTTCTGTAGACCAAAATGTATTTGATATTATGCAAGGTGTCTCAATAAATTTATTTGTAAAAACAGGAAAAAAGAAAGTTGATGATTTGGCAGAGGTTTTTCATTTTGATTTATTTGGTAAACGAGAACTGAAATATGATTTTCTTTCAAATAATTCACTTAAAACTATTGGATATAAAAAACTACCTAATGTTGCACCTAATTATTTTTTTCAAGATAAAGATTTTAATGTTCAAGGAGTTTATGATGATGGAATATGCATAGAGAAATTATTTCAAACTAGTTCTGTAGGAGTAGTAACTGCAAGAGAGGATATAACAATTACTTTTGACAAGAGTTATTTAGAAAATATAATTCATGATTTTAAAAATCTTGAAGGCGAAACAATAAGAATAAAATATAATATTTCTGAAGATACAAGAGATTGGAAAGTTTCATATGCAATTGATGATTTAAAAAAGAATGAAGGTATTTTTGTTAGTATAGCTTGTAGACCTTTTGATTTAAGAACTACTTTTTATACAGGTACCACAAAAGGTTTTTACTCTTATCCAAGAAAAGAGGTTATGAGAAACTTTATCAATAAGGAAAATATTGGATTAGTTGTTTCAAAACAAGCTTCTCAAGGATTTAAACATGTTTTTTTAACAAATACTATTTGTAATCTAAATTTAACTGGTACTGCAGGTAAGTTTGGTGCAGGTTATACTTTTCCTCTCTACCTCTACCCCGAAACCACCACGTCATCGCAACAAACCCTCGCTGGGTTTGAAACCCAACGAGGGTTAGACGGTAGAGTTCCTAATTTAAACATGGAAATTGTTAGTGAAATTTCAGAAAAGTTAGGGATACCGTTTGTGGTGGAGAAAAGCCCCTCCTTTGGAGGGGTTGGGGAGGCTTTCGCTCCTATTGATATTCTCGATTATATTTATGCTGTGTTACACAGTCCAAGTTATAGAGAGAAATACAAGGAGTTTTTAAAGATAGATTTTCCACGTGTTCCGTTTCCAGAATCCCTCGAAGGGTTTGAAACCCTTCGAGGGTTGGGTTCGCAATTACGACAAATTCATTTACTAGAAAGTGAAGTGGTTGAAAAACTAATTACACAATATCCTGAAGATGGGGATAATGTGGTTACCAAACCACGATTAGACCTGACAGGTTTTGAAAACCTGTCGGGTCTAGGAAACGTATATATTAATGAAAAGCAATACTTTGCCAACGTTCCACTAGTAGCGTGGGAGTTTTACATAGGCGGTTATCAACCCGCTCAAAAATGGCTCAAAGACCGTAAAGAAAGAGAACTAAGCTATGAAGATATATTGCATTATCAAAAAATCATAGTGGCGTTGAGTGAAACGGCTCGATTGATGAAGGAGATAGATAAAGTTGAACGATAAAAAACCAAACCCGCTTTAGTACCAGAACATTATAGCCAATGTTAACATGACGACAACGAAAAAATAAACAGACAGAAATGAAATTAACATCATTCTTATTTTTTAGTATTCTATCCATTTTGACTTCGTGCAATGGGCAGACCTCTCATTCGAAAAACCATTCTGTTCTTTTAGAAGAAAGAAATGTAAAGGGCGACACCGTAAAAGAACTTGGAAGCAACATTATGGTGATTTATCAAGACAAGAAAAATACCTATTGGTTTGGTAGTTGGGAAACAGGAGTGTATAGATATGATGGAAAGACACTGATTAATTTTACAACAAAACACGGTTTGTATACCAATAGAGTTGATGATATAAAGGAAGATCAATCGGGCAACATCTATTTCACAGGTATGAACCCAAATGCTACAATAACAAAGTTTGACGGAAAATCATTTACCAATATCATAGCAACCCCAAGTAAAGAATGGAAACTTGAAGCCGATGATTTGTGGCTAATAAATGTATTTCAAGCCAAACAAAAAGTTTACCGATTTGATGGAAATATCCTTTATGAATTGACACTTCCAAAGCCACCTAAACTTAACAATCCATTTGAAGTTTATAGCATTTACAGAGACGTGAAAGGAAACATTTGGTTTGGCACAAACCCAGTTGGAGTTTGCCGATACGATGGAAAATCATTTGAATGGATTACAGAAGAAGATGTGACAGAATTTCGCAATGAAGGGGCAAACGGAGTGCGTTCCATTACAGAAGACAAAAATGGCGACTTTTGGTTCAATACCGAAAACCGATATAGTGTATACGACAGCAAAACATTAAAAAGCAATACCTTTTATACAAGACACGAAAGCATAGGCAGTTTAGATGGGAAAAACACCAGTGGTTTAAATGAGTATCTATCAACAGTAAAAGACAACGAAAATAATTTGTGGTTTGTAACCTATCGAGATGGCGTTTGGAAATATGATGGAACAAAAATTACACACTATACAGTTCAAGCAAACGCTAAAGACATTACGCTATTCAGTATTTACAAAGACAACAATGGCGACCTTTGGCTTGGAACACACGAAAACGGTGTGTATAAATTTAACGGAAAGACATTTGAAAAGTTTAAACCGTGATGAACGAATAAAGAATAGCCGTTTAGCTTTGCTCCGTTCGGCTTCGCTCGAGTGCGAATTTTGTGACACCTTCACGTTTGCATTTCGCAAGAATTTTTATCTTTAACAGACCCGAGGCCACAGGCCGAACTGATGAAATAAAATAAGTAGTTACTAAGTTCGCAACCTCGCCAAGCACCAAAACGTTGGCAGTAATTGTATCAATTATAAACATAAAATCTACCAAACAAAAAAAGTATGAAAAAATTTTTGCTTTTACTTGCCCTTTTAACGGTTTGTAATATTACTTATTCACAAGAAGATAAAGTCGATATTACAATAAAAGAACTTATTAAAAAACATAAAATTGTCGGTTTACAATTAGCGGTTATTAAAGATAATGCTATCGTAAAAACAAGTCATTACGGATTCGCCAACATTCAAGATTCAATTGCAGTAGATAGCGAAACCGTTTTTAGTATTAATTCAATTACCAAAGCATTCACAGGAGTTGCGATTATGCAATTAGTAGAAAATGGCAAATTAAATCTCGCTGAGCCTATTTCAAATTATTTGGATAAATTACCCAAAACTTGGCAGCAGATTACAGTAGAGCAGCTAGCAAGCCATAAATCAGGACTTCCAGATGCTATGGATTCACAAGGCAATCTGCTATCTGATGATGGTACAATTTTGCTGGAAAAAATCAAAAAGTTACCTCTTTCCTTTGAACCTGCAAAACGTGTGAGTGAAGGCTTGGCCAATTACATGCTACTTGGAATGCTTATAGAAAAAGTTAGTGGACAGTCATTTGAAAAATATATTGCGGAAAACCAATTCAAAAAAGCGGGTATGAAAAACGCTATAAAGGCAGGAATTGGGGACTTTTATAATATTATTAATCACTCAGCAAGACCATATACTTATTTTAGAAATAATGTTATAACTAATGTTTATCAACCAATGCCTTCAAATTTATTGCCTGCAGGTGGTATATATGCAACAGCAAACGAAATGGCACTATGGGTAATTGCATTACAAACTAATCAATTAATTAATGCGGAAAATCTTAAAACTCTTTTAAAACCTATTGAATTAGAAAACGGAAAACCATATGAAGAGAATGGTTTGCTCGACAGAAGTTCAATAGGTTTTTCATTAAGTTCAAGAGTTGAAAATCCAATTATTGCTTCAATTGGTGGTGCTAGAAATGCATTATTTATTTATCCTAAGAAAAATGTTGCAATAGTAATATTGACAAATTTAATGGGTTCTCATCCTCAAGATTTTATAGAAGAAATTGCTAAATTATACATCAACTAAAAATAACAACTACTGCCAACACACGCTACAAGCAATTTGGGTATTAGGCTTAATTTGAAAATGGTTTTGTATTTGGAAGATTTGACAAATATGAATAATGGGCTTAATTTAGTCCCAAACTGCTTGTAGTGCGGGAACGTTAGGCAGTAATGTTGAACAACCTAAACATTGAATAAAATGAGACCATCTTTAAACCTTATTTCTTTACTACTACTCATTGGATTTATTCTTACTTCTTGTAACAATAAAAAGGCGGAAAATCATGAAGTCACCGAATTTGACATAAATGCTGCAAAAACTGAAATTCAAGAAAAGACTAAACAATTCACGAAAGCTCATATACTAAAAGATACAGTTTACCTAAATAATAGTTTTACAGATGATGCAAAAGTTTTTCCACCCAATTCAGAAGTTGTAATTGGAAAAAAAGCGATTTCCAAATTAAATTATGATTGGGTTAATTATGGGATTTATGAATTTAAAGAAGAAAGCACATCATTATATGGAAGTAAAGATTATATAATTGATGAAGGAACTTATTATTTACGATATGGTAAAGAAAACACTATTGATAAAGGGAAGTACATAAATGTTTGGAAAAATAGTAATGGAGAATGGAAAATTTATAGTAACATCTGGAATACAAACTTACCAATAGAAACACTCAAATTAAAATAGAAACACTTGCCAATAGCATTGGAGTTTTTGAAAAAAAATAACCCTGACAGGGTTGGAAATCGTAAAAGAACCACACAACACTTTTGAGTTTATAAGTGCGAATAGTAATAAGGACAATGCGTGAAATGTTGATAACTATTGTAGGAAATATAAAAGATATTAATTAGGTTTGAAGTGATAACAAAGATAAATATTTGCGAGTTAGTCAGTGTTTTCAAAGACAATTGTACAAATATTTATAAAACAAAAAAATAACAGTCGGATAAACCAATACAGCGACTTTAAACAAACTGAAAGTTGGACTATAATTTAACAAATAATTTATGAACAAAAAAGTATTAATTTTTACAGGTTTAATTTCTATTTCTTTAGTAATGAGTAGTTGCGGTGTTATGTTTGGAGGAAGTAAATACAACGGAACTATCAAGGTCAAAGATCATCCTAATGCAGAAATAAGTGTTAATGGACAAAAATTAGGAAATGGTCAAGTAACCAGTTTATTTCCTAGAAACAAACCTTTAGTAGTAGAAGTTAAACAAGAAGGATGTCCCACAAAAACTCAAACATTTGAAACTGCATTCCGAACAGGTAATTTTATTTTAAGTGTATTTTCCTGGGGATTAATAGGTATAGGAGTTGATTTGGGAACAGGAGCATCATTCAAACCCGCTCATAGATCAAATTCTGCAATTAAAAAATTGACTGATAAAAATTTTGAATTTGAAGTTGATTATTCAGATTGTAAAAAATAAAAACTATTTCAACCCTCGAAGGATAATAAACCCTTCGAGGGTTGGGTTGTAGTAAAACAAATAAAATCCCACTCCTCTATCGTAGTTTATCCAATTTATCTTGTGAGTTGTAAATGTCTTCTTGAATTCGGGAGATTTTCAATTTTTGTTTAGATATCTTAACATTCCATTTCTCCACATTCACAGCGGTTAGTTTTCCTCTTGATTTCAATTTTTCAAATTTCGCTTCCATTTTGTTTAAATCTTTGGTAGCACGTGCCATCTTCTTTTGGTTCTTAGCCACTGATTTTTCGGCTGAGGCCAATTTCTTTTGTTTGTTATCAAACTTTTTTTGCGCTTTGTCTAATTTGTTTTGATCTTTTTCAACTTGGCGTTGCTCTTTCTTAAGTTTGTTTTCCGCTTTTTTTCTGTCCTTTTCAAGACCTTCTTGAACGACTAAAGCACTTTTGTCTTGTTTTAATTGTTTTTCTAAACCAGCTTTATCGGCTGCTTTTTGGTTTTTTATATCTAGCGTGCTCACTTTTATAGAGTCGGCAACGTTAGTTTCATAAGGTAGTTCTTGAGCCACCAAGTTTTGTATAGTAGTCAATAAAATGGCAGTAAGTAACAGTTTGTATTTCATAATATTTTTATTTTAATAATTTGAGTAATGTAAATGCAAAACTGACCCTAAAAGCTTGAAAACGTTTTACAGAATTAGTACAAAATGTTACAAGTTTATGTGCTGCTGGGTTGTTTTGGTTTCACGATTGTATAGTTCATTGACAAACTCAAATAGTTATTGCATGACTAAAAAATGCTATATTTGGATGTAACTAGAATGGGGAATTTGAAACATTGAATTTTCAGATAAATACTGGTTTACCTTTATATAATATAACGCATCAATGCCATGAAAGAGTTTTGGGATGAAAGATACAGCAAGGAAGAATTTGCTTATGGCAAAGAACCCAACCAGTATCTCAAAGAACAATTAGAAAAATTACAAGTTGGTCAAATCTTATTTCCAGCGGAAGGCGAAGGACGAAATGCTGTTTATGCTGCAAAACTAGGATGGACAGTCTCGGCGTTTGACATCAGTACCGAAGGAAGAAACAAAGCCATGCAATTGGCTGATGAGTACCAGGTTTCGATTGACTATCAGGTAGGAGATTTAAGTAATGTAAACTTTGACAATGAGCAGTTTGATGCCATCGCACTAATTTATGCTCATTTTCCAACGGCTGTAAAATCTTCGTACCATAAAACCTTTGACTGCTACTTGCGTAAAGGTGGATTGGTTATTTTGGAAGCATTCAGTAAAAACCACATCGAGTACAATACTAAAAATGAAAAAGTAGGTGGACCAAAAGATATTGCTATGTTGTTCTCCAAAGAAGAAATCATTGCTGACTTTAAAGGGTATGAAGTAATAGAATTAATTGAAAAAGAAGCTGAACTGAATGAAGGACAATTTCACATCGGACTTGGCTCGGTAATTCGTTTTGTGGGTAGAAAAAAGTAAACTACATAACTTTCTTATTGGGTGTAATTTTTAAAACTATTGTGTCAAATAATAAATTGGTTCTTGATTATCCTAAAAAAAAATACGGAAACAACTATTAAAAGTCATTCCCGTATTTATGTAATGCTAAAAGTTTTGAATTTTAGGCAGTGAAATTGAAATTAGTGTTTAACATATACTTCAATAATACCACTTGAATTTTTTAACTTCAATTCAGTAAGAGAGAGATTTACAATATCTTGAACTATAGTAACCCCATTCACTACTCTTGTTAAGTTATTATGCGATCTAGAATAAATACCTTCGTCTGTTGTAAGCACACAAGCGCTAACAGCTGAGTCATAATTTCCTATTGTTACAGTGTTGTCACCGTTCAAATCCATATAATCTTTTTCGCAACCACTTTGGTTTTGTGGTGCATCAATAAGCATTTCTGTTGTTCCAACAGTGGTACCTACTTGACTGATATCCCATTTACCTGCTAAAGGAGCTAAAGTTTCACCTCCATTGTCATCACTACAAGAAGTTGCAAACAACCCCATTCCCAATACTAATGCTAGTAAAATGCTTCTCTTTTTCATAATTTAATTCTTTAAATTGTTAGAGACAAAATTAAGTGCAGTATCCCGAACTAGTGTTACAGAATTAAACACTTGAGTTGTATAATTAACTTTTGTCCTAAAGGCAATGCTAAGAAGAGATTGAATTCTAGTTATAAAAAGTTAACAGATAAATTTTGAAGTACATAGCAGCATTTGATATCACTTAAATTTATACCTTTACTATACAATTACAGCAAAACTTTAAAGATGAATTAGTGTTATTAAAAAACCATTAATTATGGAAAAAACAAAATCCCTTCTAAACTGGGAACGTTTTAAACATGTTTATATGTTCCTTATTTCATTTGTAGTGGCCTTAAGCATTACATGGTTGTTAAAGGAACCCAATTTTAATGACTCGCAAGTTTATGTAATCTTCTTATTGTTTTTTGCTATTGGGTTATGGGCAACCGAAGCCATACCAGCATTTGCAGTTAGTCTTTTTATTATCTCGTATCTTGTGTTTACACTTGGTAATAAAAATTTTAATTCGGCACCTGAAAAAATAGACCATTATGTTCATACTTTTTCAGATGGAATCATTTGGCTTTTATTGGGTGGTTTCTTTTTGGCAAAAGCGATGTCTAAAACAAAATTAGACGAAGCACTATTCAAGTTTACACTAAATGTAGCTGGAACCAATCCTAGACGATTATTGATAGGAATTATGGGTACTACAATGATTGCCTCTATGCTTTTATCAAATACCGCTACAACTACTATGGTATTGGCGGCGCTGATGCCTTTATTGAATACACTTGAAAAGAATTCGGGAGTTGCTAAAGCATTGTTATTGGGCATTCCATTGGCTGCTACTTGTGGTGGTATGGCAACTATTGTAGGTACACCTGCCAATGCTATTGCTGTTGGAGCATTATCTAATGCTGGAATTACTATAGACTTTTTAGGTTGGATGGTATATGGATTGCCCATTGCTATTATTGTTACTATTGTATGTTGTTATGCTTTAATTAAAGTATATATCAAAGACACTACACCTATAGATATTGCTTTTTTGGATAAATTAGAAATCGATGTTTCAAAGGAGGCAACATTGCAACGGAACATTGTTATTGGAGTAATATTGCTTACCATTGGATTGTGGCTTACTACTTCGTTCCATGGAATAAAAGCCCCAGCGGTTTGTGCTGTTCCGCTTGTTATACTTACAGTAACTGGAGTTCTTAACGGAAAAGATGTTCAAACTATGGGATGGGATACACTATTGTTAGTTGCCGGAGGTTTATCACTAGGATTAGCACTTGATCATACAGGTATTTTAAGACATTATGCCGATATTCTAATAACCTTAGATTTAAATAGCATTTTATTGCTTTGTATTTTTGGTTTTTTAGCCATGGTATTGGCCAATGTTATGACTAACTCTACTGCTACTACTTTAATGGTGCCAATATGCATGGCTATACTACCTTCATTAAAAATAGAAACGGGATTAATTGTGGCACTTTCCTCCTCTTCCGCTTTGATGTTATTGGCATCAAGTCCTTCAAACTCTATAGTTTTTAATACAGGTTTTCTAGAACAAAAAGACTTTAGGTTAATAGGTATTATCTTTGGGCTACTTGGACCTTTGCTCACTATATTGTGGGTGCTTTTTATGACTTAAACTGTATCCTAGAGTATTTTTTATTGTAGTTTGGATTTTGTTCTATTATTTTACATTGCGCTAAACCAAAAAAACATTTTAGAGATTACAAACTTTACAGTACTTTTATACCATAACTAAATAATGCTTTGCCATGTTGAAAAATAGTCTTTTATCCTTTTTCTTTTCGCTGTTTGTTACTGTTTCGTTTGCTCAAAAATTAGATACTACCAAATTGGATACTCTATTTTATCTGTTGCAAACCAATGATAAATTCATGGGAAGTATTGCTATTTCTGAAAATGGAAAGTTATTATACTCACGTTCTATTGGAAAGGATGATTTGGAATTTGGGAAAAAATCGGATAGTAATACAAAATACCGTATTGGGTCAATATCCAAAATGTTTACGGCATCTCTAATTTTTAAAGCTATTGAAGAAAAAAAGTTAACCTTAAACCAAACATTGGATGCTTACTTTCCCAGTGTTCCCAATGCTAAGAAAATAACTATTGGCAATATGCTCAACCACCGAAGTGGCATTCACAACTTCACCAATGATAATAGTTATATGTCGTATAATACTTTGCCAAAAAATCAGGCAGAAATGGTTATTATTATCTCAAAAAGTAAAAGTGACTTTGAACCTAATAGCAAAATGGAATACAGCAACTCCAATTATGTACTCTTGAGCTATATTCTTGAAAAGATATACAAGAAACCATTTGCTGAACTTTTGAAAACTAAAATCGTTACTCCTTTAGGATTAAAAAACACGTATTTTGGAGGTAAAATAAACTTAAAGTTCAATGAATGTTATTCGTATAATTTTGTAGAGCATTGGGAAAAATCAACCGAAACTGATACGTCTATCCCAATGGGTGCTGGAGGAATAGTTTCCAATCCAATAGACTTAAACATATTTATAGAAGCTCTTTTTGCTGGGAAAATTGTATCTGCTAAGAGTTTAGAACAAATGAAAACATTGGAAGACAATATGGGAATGGGAATGTTTCAAATGCCTTTTTATGACATGAAAGGATATGGACATACAGGCGGAATAGATGGATTTAGTTCGGTACTTGCCTATATGCCTGATAACAAACTATCCATTGCCTTAACATCCAATGGTGGTGTTTATCAAAATAATGATATTATGATTGCTGCCTTGAGCGCTTATTATGGTAAACCTTTTGTAATGCCTACTTTTACTAAGTATGAAGTAAAAGCTGAAGATGTAAAGAAGTATCTTGGAAAATATACTAGTGATCAATTGGTCATGACGCTAACTATTACAGGTCAGGAAGATAAACTTTATGCACAAGCTACAGGACAAAGTACTTTTCCACTTACTGCAACGGAAAAAGACACTTTTGAATTTGCCACAGCCGGAATTAAAATAATTTTTAATCTCACTGATAAAGTATTGGAATTGAATCAAGGTGGACAAAAGTTTATTTTTAGAAAAGAATAGCATTTCCATAGTCTTTTTACATTTTTATTTACCTTTAAAAAATGTTTAGACACCACGGCAAAGCACGAACCTTTTTACACAATCTGCGACTTGCTACCCTTTTGTCATTGGTGGCAGGAATAGTAAATATCACAGGTGTTTTGGCACTACATACCTTAACCACCAATGTTACAGGACATTTTGCCTACTTCGCCGAAGAGTTCATGAAAAAGGATTACACCACGGCTATTACCTTTTTACTATTTACACTTTGCTTTTTGTTGGGTTCTTTTGTGGCAAATACTGTTGTAGAAATTGTTTCGCAACGGAATTCGAGATTATCGCATGTGCTACCAATAGCTATAGAAATTGTTATCCTTACAAGTATCGGTTTGTTTTTCAATACCGCTACTATCTATTCTATGAATGGTAAAATAGAAGCATTTCTGTTGCTTTTTGCCATGGGGATGCAAAATTCACTAGTGACTAAAGTATCTCAATCTACAGTGAGAACAACACATCTTACTGGATTGTTCACCGACTTGGGCATAGAATTATCCCAACTCTTTTTTTATAAAAAACCCGAACAGCAAAAGAAGTTGAAAAACAATATCTTTCTTAGATTTTCAATTATCACGTTCTTCTTTATAGGATGTGTTTTGGGTGGATTTGCTTATGCATCAATAGGAATCCGAACTTTGTTTATTGCTTCAGCAGTATTATTGGTAGCGTTATTTTATGATTATCTTCGGTTACAGTTTTTTGCTATAAAGAGAAAAACTTCAGATTTATAATTTATGTTCCGGTTCAACAGCAACTATTTTTTACTAACCATTTTACTTTTTTTCATTGAAGTTGGCATAGCTTTATTCGTGCACGATAATTTTATCAGACCCTATTTCGGCGATGTTTTAGTGGTAATTTTACTCTATTGTTTTGTTAAATCCTTTTTGAATATGTCAAAATCTAAAGTGGTAATTTGGGTTTTATTATTTGCCTTTAGTATTGAGACTTTACAGTATTTCTTACTAGTAGAAAAGCTCCATTTGCAAAATAATGAGATTGCTAAAACGGTACTCGGAACTTCCTTTGCTTGGGAAGATATTCTAGCTTACATCATTGGGATTGTTATAGTTATTATTTTAGAAAAGATGTTTAGCACCAATAAACAGTTAAAGTAACCAGTTATACTTTAGGATAAACCATTCTGTAGCTAATCCGTGAAGATTAATTTGAAAAGCATAAGAAGTTTTAAGTAAATTATAGATTTTACTGATTGCAATATTAAATTATTATCTTCGACAGCAAATTATTCTTAAAAGAATAACGTTTAAAGTTTGACCAATGAAAATCTATTTATTATAAATGAAACGAGCTTTAAAATATTACCGAATAATATGGATTAAACACGATTTGCCTGCAGGACTTTCGCTTTTTCTTATAGCATTACCACTTTGTCTTGGAATAGCTTTAGCATCTGGAGCACCATTAGCTGCTGGATTACTGTCTGGAATTATTGGTGGACTAATTGTGGCTCCTCTTAGTGGTTCTCCTCTAGCGGTATCTGGACCATCGGCTGGATTAACTACTGTAGTTGCAGCATCTTTACTTTCATTTGGTGATTATAGTATTTTTCTTTTGGCAGTTATTGTTGCTGGTTTTTTTCAAATCATGCTTGGCATACTAAAACTTGGAGTATTTGCAAATTATTTTCCTTCTGCTGTTATTAAAGGAATGTTGGCAGCAATTGGAATTATTCTTATCTCTAAACAAATTCCGCTTGCTCTTGGATATAACCAGCCTGATTTTTGGACAAGTGGTATTTTAAATTTGTTTTCATCGGATAATTTACTCAATCATTTTCATGATTTAAAGCAACATATTACTATTGGAGCAATTATTATTTCTCTAGTTTCATTATTTATTATCTTGTTTTTCAAACATTCATTTGCAAAAAAATGGAACCATATTCCTGTACCACTTATAGTAGTAGCAGCCGGAATATTACTAAATCTTTTTTTCGAAAACTTTATGGTTTCCCTTTCGTTGGATAAGAAACAGTTAGTAACTATTCCTTCTGATATTTTTACAAACTTAACATTCCCTAATTTTTCAAAACTATTTACAACTCCGCAAGTTTGGAAAGATGGTATTGTATTTGGGCTTCTTGCTACTTTAGAAACGTTACTTTGTATAGAAGCAATCGATAAATTGGATAAACGGAATAGAATAACACCTGTCAACAGGGAATTGGTTGCACAAGGTGTTGGTAATCTAATTTCGGGGCTTGTAGGTGCAATTCCTATGACAGCGGTTGTAGTTAGAGGTTCAGCAAATGTGGATGCTGGTGCCAAAACTAAACTTTCAGCATTTACACATGGTCTTTTTCTATTATTGGCTGTTTTACTAATTCCTTTTTTGTTGAATAAAATACCTTATGCTTCGTTAGCAGCTATTCTCTTAATTACCGGTTACAACTTAACTAAACCTAAGCTATATTATAATATGTGGAGTTTGGGATTAAAACAGTTTCTGCCTTTTATACTCACTATTATTATTATCCTTTTAACCGATTTATTGATTGGAGTTTGTATTGGTTTGTTACTTTCAATTTACTTTATTATTCAAAATAATTTTAAAGTTGAATATAAAGTAACAAAGACAGTAGAAAATGGTATCGACATATTCTGCGTTAAACTTAATGCAAATGTTACGTTTTTGAATAAAGTAAATTTACGAAAGGTATTGGATGAAATCCCAGAATATAGCTTATTGACAATTGATGGTAGTGATTGTGATTTTATTGATTATGATATTTTGGAAATCATAAGTGAATATCACACCAAAGCTCACGAAAAACATATAGAACTACACACAATAAACATTGAAAAAGTTAACGTTCAAGCGCTACACTAATTAATCTATCTTATAACAATCCGTTATACTTTCTAATAAACCATTCTGCTGCAAGTGAAAGAGCTAACAGTACTAATAGCCAAACCCAATCCACCAAAGGCGATTTGGTAACTATGGTTTTTTGAACGGCTTTGTAACTTTCATCTTCTACAAGTTGTTTAATCAAAGCGTCAATTTGATTAGGAAGATAGGCCCTACCCTGCGTTTGAGAAGCCAATTGATTTAACTTATTCCAATCGGGATTGACAAATTGTTTTTCAATATCAAAATCTAGTACTTCAAAACCACTGCTATAAGAAGAATTAGAGTTTAATTCTTTTACCGTAAACTTATAATTTCCTGCTGCCAATCCGTCAAGATTTACTTGAAAAGCATTGGTAGTTCTTAGTAAATCGTAGTTTTTAACTTGTTTTGTCTTGGTATTGGTCACAGCAATAGTTAACCGCGCTTTCTCGTCTAATTCGTAGTTCTTATTGAAATACTGTGCTGTAATTTCAATGCCTTCTCCCGAATTGTAAAAACGTTCGTGGTTCACTACTAATGACTTTCGTGCGTTGTTTGACGCCAGGTATTGAATGGTTTTATCTAGGAAAATATCAAAATCGACAAAGTCTTTTTTGTTTACATAATTTTCAGCACGCCATTTCCATATATTTTCTCCAAACAAAAAAGCAGAACGGATACCTTGGTTTTCGGTAAAGGTAAATAGTGGTTGATTAACCGCTATATTGCGAATGGTAGAAGATAATAAAGTATTAACATTACCTTTAGCTGTAATTGTTCCAAAAGGATTTTCTAGTGGTGGAAATTGTTCAAATCCAATATTGTCTAAAGCAAAAAGATTAAACTGACTGTCAAACGAAGCCAAATAATCCTCTTTCTGTCCGCTCATCTTGAAAGTAAATAGGTTCTGATTTTGATTTAAGAAGTTAAAATCAGTGTCATTTCCAGTAATAATCCAAGTGTTGATTTTGGCATTTGCATTTTGTTCAAAGACAGCTTTAAACTCGACTGTTGGTTGGTATAATATCAAAACATTATAATCTGTTAATGAATTGATATCATTAGGTTTAACTATGGTTACTTTTCTTTGTACATTAGTTTCTATACTGCGCTTAATAGCACCTAAATCAGGATGAGAAGTTGCAGCGACTAAAGCGACTTCTGTTTTTTGATCAATGACTTCTACAGCAAAATTCTTAGTATTGTTGTAGGTATTTTTTTCTTGCGCTTTTGACGAAATGGTAGCTCTAAATATTTGTAGCCCTACTCTATCCGCAGGTAGTAAAACATTGAGCGTCGCCGATTTTTTATCAGGAGAAAAAGCTACTGTTTGTTCGTTTACTACTGTGTTTCCTTGAGTAATTTTAAAAGAGGCATTGATAGCTTTTGTTCCTGCATAATTCAAGAATACTTCTACAGGAAACTTATTTTTGTGGAAAGCGTATTTATTAACGTTAAGTTGTGTAATTTTAATATCCAAATAAGTTGTCGTATCGCCTACTACCATTGGATATACTTTGTTTAAAGGATTAAAACCAAAAACATAATCTTCACCCGAAGTTTGGTTACCATCGGTAATTAAAACTGTTGGAAACGTTTGGTTCTTATAGATGTTCTTTAGATTTTTGGCCACCACATCAATATTGGATTGCTTTCCTTTGAAATCGATAGTGTCCGAAGGTAAAAAATCGGCATCAAACTGATAGGTTTGTAGTTCAAACTTATCGGCTAATGCGCTATTCTCTTTCAGTTTATTAAACAATTCTGTGGCTGATTTGTCCGCTTTTAAATCTGCCATCGAAGCAGAATTATCAATAACAATCGGTAATGGTGTTTTAATGGTTTCAATGTTTTTTCTAGTAATAATCGGGTTGATTAATAAAAGTAACAACCCAAACACACTGAAGAAACGCAAAAAAGCCAAAAGCAAAGTGAATTTTGACCTGCTTTTGACTTTATATAAGTATTGATAAAATGAAACTCCAGCAGCAATTAGTATTGATACAAGTAATAACAAGATTGTTGATGTGTTCATAGTTTTGAGTTTGTGGTTTATAGTTTGTGGTTAGATAGTTCAAAACTATGAAACTATAAACTACAAACCAAAAACATTTAAGTTAACATTCCTCCACAAACATTTAATACTTGTCCGGATACATACCCACTCATGTCTGAAGCAAAGAATAAACAGGCATTAGCAACATCTTCTGGAGTTCCACCACGTTTCAACGGAATAGAATCTCTCCAACCTTGTACTACATCTTCATTCAATTTTCCTGTCATTTCAGTTTCAATAAATCCTGGCGCAATGGCATTGCAACGAATGTTTCTAGAACCTAATTCTAGCGCAACCGATTTGGTAAACCCTATCATACCCGCTTTAGACGCAGCATAATTTGCCTGACCCGCATTACCCTTCACTCCTACTACCGAACTCATATTCACGATAGAACCTTTACGGTTTTTCAACATGATTTTCTGAACCGCTTTAGTCATATTGAAAACCGACTTCAAGTTGATTTCGATAACTTTATCAAAATCTTCTTCCGACATACGCATCAAAAGGTTGTCTTTGGTAATTCCGGCATTGTTGATTAAGACATCTACATTTCCAAATTCAGCCATAACATCATCTACTAGTTTTTGTGCTTCATTGAAATCGGCTGCGTTTGATTTATAACCTTTGGCTTTAATTCCTAAAGCATTCAATTCATTTTCTAATACTAATGCAGACTCGGCTGACGAACTGTAAGTAAAGGCAACATTAGCTCCGTGTTGTGCAAAAACTTTGGCAATGCCACTTCCAATTCCTCTACTGGCACCAGTAATAATGGCTACTTTTCCTTCTAATAATTTCATTTGTATAAAAGTTAGGTTTGTTGTTTTAATGAAAGGTCAAATATAGAATAATTTATACTTAGTAAAAAATTACATTTATATTTAAACCTTTAGTACTATTGCAATTCAAAGAGCAGTATTGTAGCCCAAAGATGATGGATAACCAAAACCATTTTGAAAAATTATATCGCGAGTTTCATGTGCTCGTGTTCAATGTGGCGCTCAATTATTTACAAAATACAGAAGATGCTGAGGAAGTTACACAAGACGTTTTTGTTAAAGTTTATAATTCTCTGGAGAACTTCAATCAAAAATCATCTCATAAAACTTGGATTTATAGAATTACCATCAATCAATGCTTGGATTATTTGAAACATAAGAATAGCCAAAAACGAGTATTTATATTTGGAAAAAAAAGTCAAAACGAACAGGAATACCTAAACACTTCTACTTTTGAACATCCAGGAATATTGATGGAACACAAAGAAGAAGCCGCAATACTGTTTAATGTCATCAATACTTTAACCGAAAATCAGAAAACAGCTTTCCTCCTTTCCAAACTCGATGGTTTGTCAAATCCTGAAATAAGTGAGATAATGCAACTCAGTATTTCATCTGTAGAATCCTTAGTCTTTAGGGCAAAAAGTGCTTTGAAAGATAAATTAGCAGAAAAATTTAATCACTACCGCAAGAAATAAAAGTAACCTTCGTCTAAGCAAGTATGGAACAAGAAAATTGGATAGAAAACATTTTAAACAGCACCAACGGAATGACAACAGTTATCCCAAGTGATGATTTGTTTTCTAAAATTCAACAAAAAATAAAAAAACAAAATAAAGTAGCCCCAAAAACCGTTTGGTTGGTTGCGGCTTCTATTGCTGTATTGGTGTTGTTAAATATTACTCTTTTGAAATCCAAATCAAAAGAAGAGAAAATCACTACGACGGTTTATTTTGAAAACACTTTAAATCAAAGCAATCAGCTTTATCAATAGTTATGGAAAAAACAAAACTGTTAACAATTACCATTATTGGATTGTTATTACTCAATTTGGCAACATTGGGATTTTTATTTGTTAGTGGTCCAAAAGGACCTAAATCACCACATGACAGACTAGAAGGAAGACCAGAACCCAAAGAAATTATCATCGAAAAATTACATTTGGATGCCCATCAGCAAAAGGAATATGAAAATCTAATTCAATGGCATCGTGGAGAAATTAGACAACTTGAAGATACTATCCACGAAGCTAAAGAAAAACTATACTCTGAATTGATGCAACCAGAAGTCAACGTAAAAACCAAAGATAGTTTGATTACGCTTTTGGCTAGAAGTCAAAAACAAATTGAAGAAACCCATTTCAAACATTTTGAAGACATCAAAAAGCTATGTAAACCAGAGCAACAAGAATATTTTAATGATTTGACCGAAGAGTTAGGCAAACTATTTTCTCGTAACAAACCGCCAAGACCAAGACATGACTAAAAAAAATTGGTTAGCATTATTAGTATTATTTACTTTTCAGTTTTATGCTCAAAGTAATGATACATTGCGTTTAAACTTTAAAGTCAATTTTGATAAATTTCCTTTAGAGCTGAATAAAAAATTTATTACCACTAAGAAGGATACAGTTACACTTACTACTTTTAAGTGCTATATCTCCAACATTGAAATTCAGTATTCGGATAAAACCGTTTTCAAACAAAAGAATAGTTATCACCTTATTGACTTAGAAAATCCAAATTCCTTTCAAATTCCGCTCACCAAAAAGAATGACAAGCAAATTGCCAGAGTGATTTTCAATATAGGAATTGATAGTTTGACTAGTACAGCTGGTGCTTTGAGTGGTGATTTAGACCCAACAAAAGGGATGTATTGGGCTTGGCAAAGTGGGTATATCAACATGAAGATAGAAGGCAATAGTCCAAGTTGTAATACTAGAAAAAACGAATTTCAGTTCCATATTGGTGGTTATCTTCAACCGTATTATGCCATTAGAAAAAAGGTGTTTACAGTCAATCAAAGTGCTACTAAACATATCAACATCGGAATTGATGCTTCCATATTTTTTGCCGAAATCAATTTAGCCAAAACAAATTCGGTTATGATACCAGGAAAAATAGCTATGGAATTAGCCGATATCAGTGCCAAAATGTTTTATCTTGAATGAAAAACTATGCCTACTTATTGGGATTTGGGATTTTAATGATTGGGATTTTGTCTTTTTCTGATACATTCACTACACCTTTATATTTTGAAGTTCCCAAAGGTTGGCCTCAACCCAATTATGATTTCAAGAAAAACCCAATAACCGAAGAAGGTTTTCAACTTGGCAGGCATTTGTTTTACGATCCAATAATTTCAAGAGACAGTACTATTTCCTGTTCCAGTTGTCATTTGCAACAAACAGGTTTTACTCATGTCGATCACCAACTCAGTCATGGCATTGATGGGAAAATGGGCACACGCAATTCGATGGCATTAATCAACTTGGCTTGGAATAAAAGTTTCATGTGGGATGGCGGTGTAAATAATTTGGAAGTACAAGCGATAAATCCTATTACCAATCCAACAGAAATGGATGAAAAGCTAGAAAATGTAGTAGCCAAATTGCAAAAGAGTTCAAAATATAGAACCTTGTTTTCTAAAGCTTTTGGCGATGACAAAGTGACCAGCCAACGCCTTTTAAAAGCTCTTGCCCAATTTACAGTTATGTTAAAATCATCCAATGCCAAGTATGATAAAGTAATGCGAAAAGAAGCAACTTTTACCGAACAAGAGCAACACGGTTATGATTTGTTTAAAACCAATTGTGCTTCTTGCCACAAAGAGCCTCTCTTTAGCGATGATAAATTTGAAAAAAATGGATTGGCTATTGATTCAACATTAAACGATTTGGGAAGAATTAAAATCAGCACTAAAAACGAAGATGCAATGCGATTTAGAATTCCAACATTAAGAAACATTCAATTTACTTTTCCCTACATGCACGATGGTAGATTTAAAACGTTAACCGAAGTAGTAAAACATTACAATTCATTAGGTCATGATAAAAATTTACCCGCAGTGTTGGCTAAACCTATGAACTTATCGGATAATGACAGAGTAGATTTGGTAGTTTTTCTTCAAACGTTAACCGATAAAGAGTTTCTATTTGATCAACGATTTAGCTTTCCGAAAGAATAAATAAAAAAACTGCGCAAGAATAAAATAAATGTTGCGTCTAAGAAATCATAACCAACTATTACCTATGAAAAAATCAATTTTTACCCTATTATTTTTCGCCATAACGCTTTTTGTTCAAGCTCAATACAACACGATGAGCGTACCAGAAGCATTGTATGGAACTACTTTCAATTTGAATATTCACGAGTCAACCAAACAATTACGAACAGGAAATCTTACTGTTACTGGATCGATTAACAATGAAACCTTTTGGGGGCCAACCCTATTCATCAATAAAGGAGATGAAGTGCATTTGAACGTGACTAATAATTTGAACGAATCAACTACAGTGCATTGGCATGGGATGCATTTACCAGCCGTTATGGATGGTGGACCGCATCAAGTAATTCCTGCGGGAACACTTTGGCAACCGTATTGGACGGTAAAAAATCAAGCGGCTACTTTGTGGTATCATCCGCATTTACACGAAACTACACACGCTCAAATGACGAAAGGTGTTGGTGGTTTTATTATCGTCAAAGACCCAATAGAATCTGCTTTAGCATTACCAAGAACTTATGGTGTTGATGATATAGTGTTAGCTTTAACGAGCCGAAGTTATACCACAGCCAATCAATTTGAAGCGCCACCAACTTCTAATCGTGTGTATGGCGATTATATGTTAACCAATGGAACTCCCAATGCTCAAATTAGTTTACCAAAACAATATGTGAGACTTAGAATTCTTAATGCTGAAATCGAAAGAGGTTACAATTTAGGATTTAGTGACAATAGAACTTTTTATATCATTGCTAATGATGGTGGACTTTTAAACGCTCCAGTAGCTGTTACTAGAGTTAAACTTATGGTAGGAGAAAGAATTGAAATCATGGTGAATTTAGGCAATGACACTGTAGGTTCTTCTCTTGATTTAAAAGCTTATAATTCAGGACAAACTCTTGGATTTCCTGGTGGTGAACCTAACACAACTGGGCAATTTGGAAGTTTGTTAAACAATATTGATTTTACTGTTTTGCACATTAATGTGGCTGCAACTACAGCAAACCCCATAACATCAGTGCCAGCCACATTAGAAAATAATACGTATTGGACGGCTACTACTCCAGTAAACGTGACTAGAACATTAGCTGTAACTGGTGGACAAGGTCCTACACCTTTTACATTTGACAATACTCCTTTTTCATTAACCACGATTAATAAAACGGTTAATTTGAATGACACTGAAAAATGGACTGTAACCAATAACAATATCTTTGGGCATTCCTTTCATTTACATGATATAGAATTTAAAATTGTGGCCAGAAATGGCGTTACTACTCAAGTAGGAACCCATGAAAGTGGCTGGAAAGATACTTTTTATTTGCCACGAAATGAATCGGTTACTTTTATAGGGAAATTTGATGACTTTGCCGATTCTGATGTTAATCATCCTTATATGTATCATTGTCACTTTGCTGGACATGAAGATGGTGGTATGATGGGACAATTTATTGTAACCACTGCTTTGGGCAACGATGATGTCAATCCATCAACCGATTTTAATGTATTTCCTAATCCGGCAAATGATAAATTATACCTTAACCTTAGCGATAGTAATACAGAAGTGTATTATGTTACGATAGTTACCGTTACTGGCAGAGTGGTTATGATGTTGCCTCAGCCACAGTGGCAAAACGGTATTGATATTAGCAGTTTATCTTCGGGCGTTTATGTAATTCAAATGATGGATAAAAAGACAAAATCTTTAACGGCGAAAAAATTTATCAAGAAATAAGCAATGAAGAAATCAGGATGTTTACCTAGTCTGTTCTTGTTCTTAACAATCACTTTGTTGAGCTTTACTTCTATTGACTATACTAAGGAAACATTGATAAAAAATTTCAGTTTAAAAAATGTAGATAACAAAGCGGTTTCGCTTTCTAGTTATAAAAATGCTAAGGGTTTTATGATTGTTTTTACCTGCAATAAATGTCCTATGGCTAAATTCTATTCCGATAGATTAAATAAGTTAAATGACAAATACAAATCAAAAGGGGTGTATTTATTAGCCATAAACTCTATGGATACCTTAGCTTATGCGGAAGAATCGTTTGATTTAATGCAAAAAAAAGCAAAAAAAGACAAACTTACTTTTCCTTATTTACAAGACAAATTGCAAGTGGTAGCCAAACAATTTAAAGCCACTCACACTCCACAAGCTTTTGTGATTTGGAAAAACAAAACAGGCCAATACACTATAAAATATAAAGGTGCTATTGATGATAATGCTGGCGATGCCAATAATGCGAAACCATTCCTGGCCAATGCCGTGGAAGAATTACTAAATAACAAACCCGTTTCTGAAACCGACACAGAGTCCTTTGGATGTAGAATATTTTTTAGAGGCGAAAAACAAAGTATGTACTAATAAAAACTATAAGCATGAGAAAACTAACATTACTATTGATTGTAACAGCCAACTGTGCTGTTTTTGCACAAACCAATCCAGCGATAACTTCTTGGTTAATCAATACCTCCGGCATTACGGGTCGTCATTATGTAGCGGGAAATCCAACGCCTATTAACGATGCCGTTCTAGCCAATGTGCAAACCGTGCAATACAATACAACCTATTCTTATGTATCTGCCACAGGAATTCCGGCCTATATCACAGGTCCTTTTCAGGATGGAAATCCTTCCTTAGCCACAGCTCAAAATAAGATTTTCAGAATTCCTCTAAATCCAGTGCAAGGTTCAGGGACAGTAGCAACTACTGGAGGAAATATTGGGGTTTTTAAAAATGGTGTGGCACTATTTGATTACCGCGATGGCGTAGCTTGGAGTACAACCACAAACGCATTGTGTGGCGGTCCAGGAAATCCTCCTTGCGCTGGTGGTCCAGCGGCAACTCAAGCATGGAATAGAGATGCAGTGCCTGCTGAACGTCCTGGTTTTGATTGTGCCAAAGCACATCCTGCCATGGGAAATTACCACCATCATCAAAATCCGAGTGCGTTTAATTTGGATTTAACTGTATTGTCAAATGTGTGTGATACCTATCCAGCCGATGGATTGTATGTCATTAATCCTTCGCAACATTCGCCTTTATTGGGTTTTGCCTATGACGGTTTCCCTATTTATGGTGCTTATGCCTATACCAATACTAACGGAACTGGAGCCATTGCCCGAATGAAATCGAGCTATCAACTGCGCACCAATACCACAAGAACCAATGGTCCTGCGGTGAATGCGACTTATTTTAATGGCTACTTCAGAGAAGATTATGAATATGTGGCGCATCCTAGTGACCCAACGTATTTGGACAGTCATAACGGACGTTTTTGTGTTACGCCCGAATATCCAAATGGTATTTACTGCTATTTTACTACGGTTGATGCCAATCACAATTCGGCCTATCCTTATGCCGTTGGCCCTACATTTTATGGCAACATAACCGTGACGACCGTAACTTCGGTTCCTTCGGGAACGACTACTTTGGCAACCAATTCATTTGGTGATTTTAAGTATAAAGTATCCATTGCTCCCAATCCGGCACAAGAATTTGTAGCCATCCAAACGGATAGCGCAGCAAACGATATGAATGTGTTTTTGATTAATGAATTGGGACAAATAGTAAAATCAGATAAAATTTTACAAGGAAGCACACTTTGCGTATTGGATTTAACCACTGTTTATAACGGCATTTATTTCATAAAAGTTACTGACGGTAAAAACGATAAAACAGTCAAAATTATTATTAAAAAATAACGATATGTATTCAAAATGGATTTCTTTTTTAGCTGTAGCATCGCTATGTTCATGCAGTAGCAACAGTTCCGATAACTATGTTGACCCTTATGCTAATGTAAAAGCAACTTTTGGCACCAACATCGATTTGGACAATTTGGCCAATTATGCCAATCAAACTATTCCTGCCTACATTACCAAAGACAATACCGCTGGAAATTCCATTACTGATAAAGGCGCTACATTAGGAAGAATATTGTTTTATGATAAAAACCTATCTTCCAATACTACCATATCCTGTTCGAGTTGCCACCAACAAACCCATGCTTTCAGCGATACAAACATTGCCAGTACTGGCGTAAATGGCACAACCGGTAGACATTCCATGCGATTAATCAATTCACGATTTGCCAATGAAACCAAATTCTTTTGGAACGAACGCGCCATTAACTTGGAAACACAAACCACCATGCCTATCAAAGATCATGGCGAAATGGGTTTTAGTGGTACCAATGGCGACGAGCCTTTTAGCGGTTTAATCACAAAATTGAGTGCTATTGATTATTACAAAGAGCTTTTTAAATTTGTTTATGGTGATGAAGAAGTCACCGAAAATAGAATTCAATTGGCTTTAGCCCAGTTTGTTCGTAGTATTCAGTCATTCGATAGTAAATATGATGCCGGAAGAGCGCAAGTTGCCAATGATAACCAACCTTTTCCCAATTATACCGCACAGGAAAACCAAGGAAAAAATCTTTTCTTGACACCTCCACAATTTGATGCTACGGGCAATAGAACTGCTGGCGGATTAGGATGTGCCGGTTGTCATGCTGCCCCCGAATTTGATATTGCACCCAACTCTGGTAACAATGGCATTATTGGAGTTATAAACGGAACTAGTATTGATATTACCAATACTCGTGCTCCATCGTTGAGAGATTTAGTAAAAACAGACGGAACAGTAAACGGACCGATGATGCATACTGGTGTCATTACTACTTTGCAAGCCGCTATTGGACATTATGGAACGATTAATTTGGCTCCTGGAAACACCAATCTCGACCCACGATTACGCCCTAATGGTTTTGGGCAAAAGCTAAATCTAACAGCACCCGAAGTAAATGCTGTTATTGCTTTCATTAGAACTTTATCGGGAACCAATGTCTATACTGATGCTAAATGGTCTAATCCGTTTCCAAATTAAATTACAAAAGCCCCGAGAAATCGGGGCTTTTTTGTGTTACTAATGATGTTGCAACTATTCCATTGGCGGAATTTCTTCTTGTTTTTCCCCTTTTTTGGCGGGCTTTCTTTTGGCCAATAAATTATCATAGTACGATCTTACGGCATTGATCACATCCAATGATTGATTAAACTGATCACTGTTTACCGCTTTTGACATCGAAAGTACATAGTTAGCCATATCTTCATATACTTGTTTTACATCTTTACGCATTTGCTTTACATCAAAAACT
>NZ_JBPTTL010000007.1:0-157659 GCF_051547085.1 Flavobacterium sp. RSB2_4_14 | reverse complement strand
TACTTTAAATCTATACCCTAAGGTACCTACAACACCACTTGGAACGGAACAACCAATACCACTATTGATAAATGGTAACGTTTGTCCACAATAGTTGGTGATGCTAGTTAAAAAGGCACCCGTTACCGTATTGGTAATCGTGTTACTAGTAGCAGTGCTAGTAGTCAAACACGTACCACCAGTTACCGTAATAACTACGCTTACTTGATTGCCATTGGCTAAGTTGCTAACTGCATACGTATTGGAAACACCGTTTTGTATGGAAGTACCATTCACTCTGAAATCATAACTAACCGTACCACCTGCTATATTCGCTTCAGTAGCAGTAAACGTTACTGGAGTACCATAGGCAAAGGTGTTATCACCGTCGCTACTGGTTAAAGTGACTGTTGGGGTGGAGTTTGGATTAACCGTAACGGATAAATTTACTGCCGTACCAACACA
This sequence comes from Flavobacterium sp. RSB2_4_14, assembly GCF_051547085.1. Classification (NCBI taxonomy): domain Bacteria; kingdom Pseudomonadati; phylum Bacteroidota; class Flavobacteriia; order Flavobacteriales; family Flavobacteriaceae; genus Flavobacterium; species Flavobacterium sp. RSB2_4_14. Next base: position 157,215 of record NZ_JBPTTL010000007.1, on the reverse strand, counting down.
AGTTGCTACATTAGTTTCTACAACACTAACACTTCCTGAACCTGCTGCACCCCAAGTAACAGTGATGCTACTCGTTGTACCTCCAGAAGCTTGTGTGCCACCTGTAATAGTCCATGCATAAGAACTACCCGCTGTGTCAGTAACACTATATGCACTAGTAGAACCAGAGCAAACACTGCCTGATCCTGTAATAGAAGAAGTCGTTGGATTAGCTTTAAAGGCATTCACCACTCTTGAACCATCTGTCGTACAACCATTCAAAGAAGCACGAATATAATAAGTTTGTGCCACCGTTACCGCTGTAGGCGTTGGAACAGAGGTTAAATAACCAGCATCACCAAAATAACTTACAGAACCATTAGAAGTGACACCTGCGGTTATATCAGCAGTCGTAACACCACAAGCTGGAGTGATGGCACTACCACTAGTTAAAGTAGGTTTTGCTTTTATCTCAAAATTAACCGGTGTTCTACAAGTTGAACTTAAAGAACAAGCTACATAGTAGGTAGTTGTTCCTGGAGTAGTAGTATCTACTAATCCAGAACCAGCAACGCCAACTGGATTGAATGGTGAACCACTTCCGATTGATGAACCACCAGAAGCTGAAGTATACCATTCAAGAGTACCTGAAACTGGCAACATAATCTGCCCACCACTTGGAGGGGTTATAGTCCATGTATAAGAAGCACCGACATTGGCAAAGACGCCAGAATATAAAGTATAGGTAACTCCAGCAGTAAGGGTCATTGACCCAGATCCACTGGAAGATCCAAGGATAGGTTCATCGTTAATACCGCCATCATCATCACCTCTTACCCATGTTCCAGTCGCACAACTCCCTGGTGTAAAAGCTCCAGTAGTAATATAGCCCATTCCGTCATAAGCGGAATTATCATTCATTTCAAAAACATAGGCACCTGTTACAGATACTTGGAATTGAGTAGCAGTATATCTTCTCACAGTAGTACTAAAACCACATGTAGTACTGTTATCCATGGAAGTAGTAATTCTATTGGCAGTTGGACTTGAACCAGACCACGAACCTGTTATTGAAGTTCCAGAGTTTACAAAACCAGAACAAGTGGCAGATGCAGTAAGGGTTCCTGTCCCACCAGCACAAATACTAGCTGCCGTAGTTGTAATTGTAACTGGTGCTTGTATAGTTACTACTACACTTCCTTCTGTTCCCCAACAACCGGCAGCCGATTGAGCTCTAAAATAATACGTTCCTGAAGCAGAAACTACTTGAGAAGCAGAAGCCGTTGCTGTTGAAGTACCACCCGAAGTTGTACCTTGAAAATACATAGTACCATCGCTACCGTTGGTAGCCGAAATTGTTGCACTTGTACAGAAAGTTCCAGCACCAGAAGCAGTGGTAACAGCTGGTAAAGCATTAACTGTTAAAACAGCTCCAGCACTAGTTACTGGGCTTCCACAGGTTGAAGAAACTCTAACGGCATAAGTGTCAGCATCTGCCAAAGTAACGTTAGTTAATGACAAGCTATTGGTCCCAGCACTTGCATTTCCTCCTATTGGAATATCAACACCATTTTTAGTCCATTGATAAGTTAAACCTACTCCTGTTGCAGTAACAGTAAAGGTAGCGGTTTGTCCAACACATCTAGCTATAGATGAAGGGTCAGCGGTAATGGCAGCCCCTGAAGAAACGGTAAACAATGCTGAAGTCCTCGCAGATGGACAAGAACCATTATTGGAAGCTTCTGCAAAGTAAGTAAAAGTTCCAGCAGTATTGGTATCGGCTAAACCTGAATTAGCCACACCTACTGGATTAAATGGTGTTCCTGAACCAATTGATGTACCTCCTGTTGAGGCAGTATACCAATTTATTGTAGCCGGATAGCTGAAATTAATGGTTAAAGTAGCCACATTAGTTCCTGTTGGGAATGTAGCTTCTGGTAAACCAAAGTTATCATCTAAACTATCCCAATACAATAAATTCACGGCACCACCTATATTTGTTGATGTTATACCAGTTGTTGTGGTGCGGGTATAATTAAATGAACCCGAAAAAGAAGGTGCCCCAGTTCCTGCTGCTGCTGTATTAACTATCGCGCCACTTAGCCCTAAGTTAATATCAGATCTGTATGAAGAGGAAAGCGCTGTAAGATTAGGATAACTCAATGTGATACTAGTTACCGTTGCTCCTGCTGGTAAAGCTGCCATAGTGGCGCTAGCGACAATATTTCCAGGCGCTGCGTTAGTCTCAATTGGTTGTGCCGAAACAGTAAAATTAACCGTTTGGCTTCCCGTTAGCGTAGACGCTGAACTAACAAGTCCTTGACCTCCAGGTACTGTTCCAGCAACACAAACCGAGTATGGAGTTGTTGTAGGAGCAGAAGGAGTTGCAGAAGGAGTAACTACAGCTGTTGCGGTATTAGTACAACCATTCCCATCAGTTCCGGTTACAGTAATTGTAGTAGCAGTTGTTGGACTTGCTGTAACTGAAGTTCCTACTGCAGCAGATAATACTGGCGTACCAGTACCTACCCATGTGTAGGTAGAAGCACCACTTGCCGTTAATGTAACTGGTGTACCACCTGTACAAAAAGTTGCTGTAGTTGGGCTGACACCTACGCTAGGGTTTGCAACAACTGTATAAGCAGCACTATTGGCACTACCTGCAGGGTTAGTAACCGTGATGATACCGGCACCCAAGGTTGCAGGAGTTACTGCCGTAATAGTAGTACTGTTAACCACCGAAAATGAAGCAGCATTTACACCATTAAAGGTAACAGCAGTTGTGCCTGTAAAATTAGCACCTGTGATAGTTACGGTTTGACCACCATTAATACATAAGTTTGCATTTGGTGTAAAACTTGAAACAATAGGCTGAATTGGTGGTGGATCAATATTTATGTTAAAACTGTTAATACATGCAGGTGCAGTAAAATTATCAACTACAAGATAATAGGTCACACCACTTGTAAGATTTTGTGAAAGTGTTCTTGTCAAACCCGCTGTACCTTGTGCATTGGCAACACAGGTTCCTCCACTAAGTGGACAGCCTTGGTATAACATAATTCCAGCATCATCATCAGTAGAAGTAGTAATAAGTATAGTATGTACTCCTGTTGAAGTCGGAGTAAAAACATAAGTTTTGTCTTCTGCTAAATAATAACTAGAAGAACCACAAACAACAGAAGCATTAAGAGAAGTAACATTGTTTCCGTTACCACAAGTAGTTTGAGCTGTTGCTGAGTAAGGTAAGCTACTAACAACTACTGTACCTGCACCAAGATTATTTATAATAGTATTGTTAGCGCCCGAAGTAGAAGTCCATGACATGTCCTCTATATATCGTTCTGCTGTACCGCTCGCACGTGTATCTCTTACACGTACAAAAACATTGGTAAGACCAAGTGCACCAATATCAAGGGTGAATTTTTGGTAGGTAGTAGTAAATGTACTTACAGTACCCCTACCTGTCCAAGCAATATTATCAGGAGAAGTTTCAATCGTAAATTGGGGTGTACCTGTAGATGTTGATGATCTTGAATACCAAAATGAAAAAACTCCAGGGTTTACAATTGATGGAGTTCTAATAACATCCCCAACTGCATTAAAAATTGCATAATGTGAACCCGTTCTTATCGTCGTAGCTGTAGTACCAAAGGTCAGTGAAGTAGAAGCCCATGTACCACCCTGGGTAGGCAATGAAGCACTAAAACTTTCAAAAACTTGATATGGACCTCCAGTTTGTGTACATTGTGCACCTCCCCTAAATCCTGTAAAAAGCATTCCAAATAAAAGAAAAATTCCAAAAAACCATTGGGCTGACGGCAAGCCAACACCACTAGTCTTTTCATTTCCAAGTTGAGCATCCCTACCCAACACCGAAGAATTGTAATTTTTAAACATAAGATTATTTTGTTAAAAAGTTAATCTTCAAATTTAAAAGATTTAATACTATATATCTACTGTTTTTTTAACATATTTTTTAACATTTTCACTTAAAAACCATTATTTAACTAAAAAATCGACAAACGTTAAAAAATTATAGATTAAATACACGTTTATCTAAAGTGAAAAAATACGCATAAAAAAGAAAATCTTACAACAAAAGAAAAACAACTAAATAAGTATAGCATTTTTTGGAAAACACATACAGCTACAATTCATCAAAGGGTATTTAAACAGAAAATTAAAACTAAAAAAAGGCACACAGTCTAACACAATTCCCTTTTACATAGTATGGAATAAATAAAAGACAGCCTACAAAAACTTCACTCTCCCTGCCTGCTGGTAGGTATGAAAAGCCACAATATAAAGTTGTGTAACCCTAAAAAAACTTGCGAACTTAAAATTAAAAAATCAGTCACATCAGCGTTAAAACCCAAAATCAATAGCCATACATCGCTCTACTCTCAATTAAAACTGTAAAAATTTCTCCAATTTCTCCAATCTGTGTTCCAAAAAGCAGAATAAAGAAAATACTATTAGAAAGACAACTTCTTAATTTATCTTACTCTCTTAATGGTTTAAAAAACTTCATATAATTAATTTGCAGTAAAATGAGTCACATCAGCGCTTGTAAATCCGCAACATCAGCGTTCAAACCCATTATTATCAACTGAACACTTCTCTACCGTCAAATAGATCCGTGAAAATTTCTCCAATTTCTCTAATCTGTGTTCCAAAAAGCAGAATAAAGAAAATACTATTAGAAAGACAACTTCTTAATTTATCTTACTCTCTTAATGGTTTAAAAAACTTCATATAATTAATTTGCAGTAAAATGAGTCACATCAGCGCTTGTAAATCCGCAACATCAGCGTTCAAACCCAAAATCAATAGCCGTACATCAATCTACTCTCAAATAAAACTGTAAAAATTTCTCCAATTTCTCTAATCTGTGTTCCAAAAACTAAAAAAAAGAAAATACTATTAGAAAGACAACCTCTTAATTTATCTTAATCCCTTAATGGTTTAAAAAACTTCATATAATTAATTTGCAGTAAAATCAGTCACATCAGCGCTTGTAAATCCGCAACATCAGCGTTCAAACCCATTATTAATCAACTAAACATTTCTCTGCCGTCAAATAGATCCGTGAAAATTTCTCCAATTTCTCTAATCTGTGTTCCAAAAACTAAAAAAAAAAATACTATTAGAAAGGCATCTTCTTAATGAATCTTAATCCCTTAATGGTTTAAAAAACTTAGTGCCTTCGTAGAAAAAAAACTTCGCGGACTTTGAGAGAAACTTTGCGGTCTTTGCGTGAAACCTTTATAAAACTTAGTGAACCCATCACAAAAAACTTCGAAGTCTTTGCGTGAAACCTTTGAGAAACTTATTTAAATCTTACAAAAAATATTCGAACCCAATCAAGGTTGAAATAAAAAATTCATACATTTACATCTACCTAAATCCTACAAATATGGCAAAAGTAATCGCACCCTTCAAAATCGTCGGAACCCTAAACGGCCTCAACTTCTTTATGGACCAAACGGATATAAATCGCGTTCGTGAAAAAGGAAAAACAGGGGTGTCCAGTGAAGAATTTAAAAGAAACCCCGTCTTCACCAAAGTGAAAAACCACGGAAAAGAATTTGGACGAGCAGCTAAAAAAGGACAAAGTTTCAGAGGAATCGCACTCTATTTCAACAAAAGGGCAAAAGACGGAAGCTATTCCGGTAGAGGAAACAAACTCATGTTTGAAATCATTGAGGAAGATACCACCAACCCACATGGCGAACGTACCTTTGAAACAGGAATAGAAACTCCAGAAACAAGAAGCTTCTTCATCGGTTTTGAGGGAAACATTCTGCGCCCTTTAAAAAAGGTACTGAAAACAAATTGGACATGGGAAGAAAACAAAAACACTTTAACATTTCCAGATTTAAACCCTAGCACGCACATCGATTGGCCAAACAAAGCAGACAATGTCCATATAGCTATAGCTCATGCCAATTGGAATTACATCGATAATAAATTTGAAACCTGCTACAGTCAGGAAGTGATAATGCACAAAGAAGAAGAACCACAAACATTAGTATTCACAACTGAAAGCGCAATACAAAACACTGCAGGCACTATTCAACTGCTATACCTATTCATCGGTTTCTCAATCCAAGAAAGAAAAAAAATAAAAGAACTCAAAAGAAGCAACAACACGGTCTCTATCATCTGGTCAAAATAAAAATTCCCCAATTTCTCTAACCTGCATACCGGTCTGTGTTCCAAAAAAAAAACATAACAAAAAAATGCTTTAAGAAAACCAACTTCTTAATGAATCTTAATCCCTTAATGGTTTAAAAAACTTAGTGCCTTCTTAGCAAAAAAAAACTTAGTGAGCATCATGGTTAAAAAAACATTGTGTAACGTAGTGAAACCTTTGTGATACTTAGAGAGCCCCTCTCAAAAACTTAGCAGTCTTTATTTGAAACTTGAACTTGAAACCCGAAACTCGAAACCCTCCAACTAAGAATACTGCTTCTCATAATACTTCGCATATTCCCCCGAAGTAACATTCCGCAACCAAGCATCATTAGCCAAAAACCAATCAATAGTTTGCTCCAAACCTTCTTCAAAAGTAACCGAAGGTTTCCAACCCAATTCCCTATTAATCTTAGTAGCATCAATAGCATAACGCAAATCGTGACCCGGTCGGTCTTTCACATAAGTAATCAACTGCTCCGACTCACCAGCTGCTCTACCCAATTTACCATCCATTTGACGGCAAAGCAATTTCACCAAATCAATATTCTGCCATTCATTAAACCCACCAATATTGTACGTTTCGTGATTTTGCCCTTTGTGGAAAACCAAATCAATAGCGATAGCATGATCAATCACATACAACCAATCACGAGTATATTTACCATCACCATAAACAGGCAATGGCTTTTTATGAATAATATTATTAATAAAAAGCGGAATTAATTTCTCAGGAAAATGGTTAGGTCCATAATTATTAGAACAATTCGTAAGAACATAAGGTAAGCCATACGTCTCACCATAGGCTCTCACAAAGTGATCAGAACTCGCTTTAGAAGCCGAATAAGGAGAATTAGGATCATAAGGTGTCGTTTCGGTAAACAACCCTGTAGCACCCAAACTACCATACACCTCATCCGTAGAAACATGATAAAAACGTTTACCTTCAAAATCGTTAGCCCAAGAAGCTTTAGCCGCATTTAACAAATTCATCGTCCCAATAACATTAGTCCTTACAAATGCCAACGGATCCGTAATAGAACGATCCACATGCGACTCGGCAGCCAAATGAATCACACCATCAAATAGATGTTTCTGAAATAATGCATTTATAAAATCAGCATCAACAATATCACCTTTAATAAAAGTATAATTAGGTTCATTTTCAATATCCGCAATATTTTCCAAATTCCCGGCATACGTCAACGCATCCAAATTAAAAATTTGATATTCTGGATAATTAGTCACAAATCGTCTCACCACATGCGAACCAATAAATCCCGCACCACCAGTAATTAATATCTTTTTCATTTTAAATAATCTTAAATCAAAAATCCTAACTCCTAAATCCTAAATCTTAAATCTTAAAGCCTCCCATCCGCTTGCTCATTCAAAACCCCTTTAACATCAAACAAAACACCATTTCCCTTTTTCAATTTTGATAAGTCAATAGAAGTAAATGCACTATGAGCCACACCCAATACAATAGCATCAAAAGTTTCACTAGGCAGTTCAGTAGTCGTTTCTAATTGGTACTCATGCTTCACTTCAGAAGGTTTTGCCCAAGGATCGAATATGGAAACTTTAATCCCATAATCTTCCAAAGCATGAACCACATCCACAATTTTGGTATTGCGCACATCAGGACAATTTTCTTTAAAAGTAATACCCAACATCAATAATTTTGCTCTGTTAATAGCGACTCCTTTTTTAATCATCAGTTTCACCACTTGCGAGGCCACATACTCACCCATACTATCATTCAAGCGTCTTCCAGCCAAAATAATCTCGGGGTGATATCCTTTCTCTTGCGCTTTCTGGGCCAAATAATAAGGATCAACCCCAATGCAGTGACCACCAACCAATCCCGGTTTAAACGGTAAAAAATTCCATTTAGTACCCGCAGCTTCTAATACCGCATGCGTATCAATTTCTAATAAATTAAAGATTTTGGCTAGTTCATTGACAAAAGCAATATTAATATCACGTTGCGAGTTCTCAATAACTTTGGCAGCTTCGGCTACTTTTATAGACGGTGCCAAATGCGTACCAGCAGTAATAACCGACTTATATAAATCATTAACTTTCTGACCAATTTCAGGAGTAGAACCCGAAGTCACTTTCAGAATTTTTTCAACGGTATGCTCTTTATCACCCGGATTAATTCGCTCTGGTGAATAGCCCGCAAAAAAATCAACATTGAATTTCAAACCGCTTACTCTTTCCAAAACAGGAATACACTCTTCCTCTGTCACACCGGGATACACTGTTGACTCATAAATAACAATATCTCCTTTTTTCAACACTTTTCCCACCGTTTCGCTCGATTTATAAAGTGGAGTTAAATCAGGGTGATTATTTTTATCAACTGGCGTTGGTACCGTAACGATATAATAATTACAATCGGAAATGTCATTTATATTGCTACTGCAATAAAGCCCATTGGAAGAACTCGGAGAAGTCAAAAGCACGTTTTTCAAAGTAGCTTCATCAATCTCCAAAGTAGAGTCCAACCCCGAATTCAGTTCATTAATTCTATTTTGATTAATATCAAAACCAACAACTGGGTATTTGGTAGCAAACAATCGCGCTAGTGGTAATCCAACATATCCCAAACCAATAATGGCTATTTTTATATTCATCATTCTGTATTTGTGGTATTTTTAAACTCTTAAACTATTTTATACATTTAAACAATTTCTAACTTCCAACCCATGAAATCTGAGCACTAAAAGCTGAACACTGAACACTCTCTAACTAACTCCCAATCGACTGATAAACAAACCCTATTGATTTCAACTTCTCACCATCCAATAAATTCCTACCATCAAAAACGAAAGCCGGCTTTAACATGCGGTCATAAATGGTTTGCCAATCGTAGTCTTTAAACTCATCCCATTCCGTAAGCACCGCAATAGCATGCGCATTTTCACAAGCTTCATAAGGATTACTATAACTTTTAATATGCTTTTCATTGTCAGCTGCTTCTCTGGTTGCTAAATAATCCAAATCGGATAGTACTTGTTTTTGTGATACTTTTGGATCAAATAAAGCAATATTGGCCTGCTCATTAATCAAATCATCTGCAACATAAATCGCCGCCGACTCTCTAGTATCATTAGTATCCTTCTTGAAAGCCCAACCTAAAAAAGTGATCTTTTTACCCGAAACAGTATTGTAAAGCGTTTGTACAATATTTTTGGAAAAACGTCTTTTTTGATGGTCATTCATAATAATAACTTGCTCCCAATAATCCGCCACTTCATTCAATCCAAATGCTTTGGATATATAAACCAAATTCAAAATATCTTTCTGAAAACAAGAACCGCCAAAACCTACAGACGCTTTTAAAAACTTAGACCCAATTCGGCTATCCATTCCTATAGCTTTAGCCACTTCATTCACATTTGCTTCTGTTTTTTCACACAACTCAGAAATTGCATTAATAGAAGAAACACGTTGCGCCAAAAAGGCATTCGCAACTAGTTTTGACAATTCAGACGACCAAACATTGGTTTTCAATATACGTTCTCTTGGAACCCAATTCGCATAAACTTCAACTAAGGCTTCAATAGCTTTTTGCCCTGCTGGAGTAGAGTCACCACCAATCAAAACGCGGTCTGGACTTAACAAATCTTCTACAGCAGTACCTTCAGCAAGAAACTCTGGGTTAGACAATATTTGAAATTGTGCCCCATTTCCTGTGTTATCCAAAATACTCTTCAAAGCTTCTGCTGTTCTAACAGGTAAGGTGGATTTCTCTACTATAATTTTATCGGTTTTTGCTACTTTGGCAATTTGTCGGGCACAAAGTTCAATATGTTTTAAATCGGCAGCCATTCCTTTACCAGTACCATAAGTTTTAGTAGGAGTATTTACTGAAATAAAAATTAAATCAGCTTCATCAATTGCCTTATCAACATCAGTAGAAAAAAATAAATTTTTCCCTCTAGTATTGGCAACAATCTCGTTCAATCCTGGTTCATATATCGGAATATTATTGACATCTTTATCGTTCCAAGCAGCAATTCTGGCTTCATTCAAATCGACAACAGTTACTTTAATATGAGGACATTTTTGAGCAATAACTGCCATAGTTGGTCCTCCAACATAACCCGCTCCAATACAACAAATAGTATTTACTTTCATTCTAATTTGTATTATATATTCTTATTTTAGGTTTTCCCAATACCAATTTACGGCTTCTTTCAAACCCTCTTGAAAAGAGTAGTTGGGATGATAGTTTAATAATTTTTTTGCCTTTTCAATACTCGCCAAGGAATGAGGGATATCACCTACTCTATTTGGTCCATAAATCACTTGAATATCGGCAATTTTTTTATCATAGTCTGACAAAAATAATTTCAAATAATGAACCATATCATTCAACGTAGTTCTATCGCCATAAGCGGTATTGTAAACCGTGTTTATCGCTTCCAAATTGTGAGTCAACATGGCCAACTCATTCATTTGAATCACATTATCAATATAGGTAAAATCCCTAGAATAATTACCATCACCATTAATAACAGGACTTTCATGACGCATCAACTGCATAACAAATTTTGGTATAACTGCCGCATAAGCTCCATTTGGATCTTGACGTCTTCCAAAAACATTGAAATAGCGCAACCCAATGGTTTCCAAACCATAAGTTTTACTAAAAATATCAGCATACAGCTCATTTACATATTTCGTAATAGCATAGGGCGAAAGAGGTTTTCCGATAGTATCCTCTACTTTAGGCAAGCGCTCAGAATCCCCATAAGTTGAGGAACTTGCTGCATAAATAAATCGTTTAACACCAGCATCTCTAGAGGCAACAAGCATGTTCAAAAATCCAGCAATATTCACATCGTTACTAGTTATCGGGTCATTAATTGACCGCGGCACCGAACCCAAAGCCGCTTGATGCAAAACATAATCTATACTTAGAACAGCTTCCTTACAAGTTTCAAGATTTCGAATATCGCCTTCTATTAATTTGAAATTAGCCTTATCAAGAAATGGTTTAATATTATGTCTATGTCCTGTAGCAAAATTGTCTAAACAAACTACAAAATAATCCTTTGACAAGAAATATTCACAAAGATTGGATCCTATAAATCCGGCACCACCGGTAATTAAGACTGCAGTTTTATTTTGGATCATTTTTTGAATAATTTAAATAATCTATATTGCCATTTTGCAAAAAAGCCAGTAGGTTCTTCATCTTCATGATAACCACTTCCATAACCATAACCATAGCTATATCCGTAGCCATAGCCATAACCATAACCAACTCCATATTTTGCTTTATTTTCATAACCATTAAAAATGATACTTATATTGTTAAGTTCACCTCTCTTATGTCTATTATTTAAAAGGGTTAACATTTCTTTCTTAGTGAAATTTTGACGAACAATATATAAAGTAACATCACAATATTGAACCAACTCCAAAGCATCAGAAACCAATCCAACTGGAGGTGTATCTAAGATAATATAATCATATTTTTGTTTTAATTCCTCTATCATTTCCCTCATGGAGTCACCTAGAATTAATTCTGATGGGTTTGGTGGAATTGGACCAGAAGTAATTACATCAAGATAAGGTATATGGGTATGTTGAATAACCTCATCTAATTTATTTTGACCAATTAAATAATTAACGGCGCCTAAATCATTCTGGATATTAAAATCGTCAAAAATCCTAGGCTTTCTTAAGTCTAAACCTACAATGATAGTCTTCTTTTCGCTTAATGCAAATACTGTAGCAATATTAAGTGAGCAAAATGTTTTTCCTTCTCCACTGACTGATGAAGTTAGCATTAATGTTTTTGTTCCTTCAATACTTTGTTTTTTGTATAAAAATTGTAGTGAAGAACGAATAGCCCTAAAAGATTCTGAAAGTGCTGATTTTGGCCTTTCAAATACCGAAAGATTTGTTTCAGAATGTTTTACACCTACAATACCTATAAGTGGCAACTGTGTTAGACTAACAATATCCTCAATATTTTGAATTGAATTACTAATAAAGAAAATAAAGAATACAATCACTAATGGCACTATTAATCCCATAAAGAATGCTAAAACATAATTTACTCCAGTCTTAGGTCCTAATAATCCTCCTCCAACATCTTTTGCAGGGTCAATAAATTTTATATCAGACAAATTGGCTGCTTGTACTATAGATGCCTCACTTCTTTTTTGAAGGAATGTATTATATATATTATCACTTAAATTATATTTTCGTGACAATTTTAACCATTCTTGTTTATTTTCTGGAAGCTTACTAATTTCACTTTCAAGTTTTTGAATTTTTTGATTGGCTAAATTTAAATCATAGTCTAAAGCGTTTCTATAAGAATTTGCGTTCTCAAGCAAAACTCTTTTAACTGACTGAATTTCGTTATCAATTCTTTCAAAATATACTTCCCCTTTTATAGAATAAACCAACTCTGACCTCTTAATTGATAGTTCAATCAATTTTGCTACATTAGTATTAATATTGGGTTCTTCAATACCCACTACAGTAGGTGCTGGTAGTTTGGAAAAGTCTACACTATTTTTTAAATATGTTTTTAATGTATTCAGATAGGCAATTTTTCGCTCTACTTCGTCTTTCTGTCTATCAAAATCTAGTAACTGACTTTTGAATGTTGAACCTCCTTCTTCTATATCAATAACATTATTATTTTTTCCAAACTCTTTTAAATCGTCGCCAGAATTTTTTAACTTTTCTTCCATGTCATGCAACGTTTCGTCAATGAAATTTATCGTGTTTTCGGCGAACTTATTTTTCTCATCGAGTTGTCTTTGAATTAACACTTCAACAGTGGCGTTAAGAAAATCAACCATTCTTTCTTTATTCGTTCCCTCCATTGCCAACTTAAGTATCGATCCTGCTTTTTCATCAATAGCAACTTTCAAAGATTTGTATGCCGAAACTGTGTTATCAAAAGAATTGAAACGTATAAGAATTTCTTCATCAAAAGTTTCATTTTCATAATTAACCACATCTAATTTCCAGTGTAGAAAAGGTAAATTTACATCTTGTCCTACTTTATATACTTTAGAAAACTCTTTATTTGGAGTTGAAATTGATGAAGCCTTATTGTCAGCATATCTTATAACTTGTGCGCTATTATTCTGAAAAGGTATGGTAATTCTATAAGTTGCATTAGAAAGCATTTTAACTTTAATAAACTGCCCATAAAGTTGGTTTTGAGATTTATCAATTGTTATCTTAAATGGAACTTGTCCATAAACGTCTTGGAGAAAATATTTGGTTTGCTTTAAGTAATCAGTGTAAAATTGCAATTTATCAACTACTAATTCGTTATGTGATCTAGATCTTAGAGTTGTTGAAATCATTTGAACTTTATCTGAAGTTCCGCCCCAATTAAACACTAAACTTGTATTTGCAGTAAACAAAGGATTATTTTCTTCTTGCACCGCAATGGTAGTCTCAATACCATAAATTTTTTGCTTTCTAACATTTACTTGATGTGCTATAGAAAAAGTAATTATTAGTCCAATTACAAACCATTTCCAATAACTTATTGTCTTGATTAAAAAACCTTTAAAATCAAAATTGTTTTGTTTATCAAAAAAAGTAAAATCTTTTGTATCTAACATGAAATGGAGTTATAGTTGAATTAACAATAAAGTTGTAGTAATTAGTGATAAAACAGTAATTATTGTTGTCAAGGATTGTATACCAGTTGTTCCCGTTCCCCATGATTTTTGTTTTAAGGGCTTTACATAAATATAATCATTTGGTTGTAAATAAAATGCAGTTGAATTAACAGCATTCTTATCCGTCAAATCTATACTAAATGTTTCACTTCCTTGAGGATACATTCGAATTATCTTTACATCTTTTCTATCACCTACTACAGTAATGTCGCCAGCATTTGCTATGGCTTCCATGATATTAACCTTTTCTTGGTAGATAATTTTTGTTCCTGTACTACCTACTTCTCCATTTATTGAATATCTGAATCCAGCTAACTTCACAACAACAAATATTCCTGCTTCTGTTTTAAAATATTTCTCATTAAGCATTTTCTCTATTGCAACCCTCACTTCTTCAGCTGTATATCCTAAAACATTAATTTCACCAAGTATTGGTAATCTAATATTGCCATGATCGTCAACAGTATAACCATTAAAATAATTGCTTTCAGCTGATGTATTTGCTGTTGTTTGACTTCCAGAACTGTTAAAAATATCAACTAATTTTGGGTCAATTGCTTTGATAGTAACACTCAATATATCATTAGTTTGAAGACGATAAGGCTTTTGATTTGATGAAGTTACCACTTCATTTTTTGTATTACCATTATCTTGTAGATAAATTAAATCTTTGGTAGGAACACAGGAAGCAAAAAGAATACTGATTAGAAAAATAAAATGTATTTTGGGATTCTTCATTATTTTTATAAAAAAATTAGCAAACAAAGATAGTTTTTCAAATCTAAATACAAAAATGTAGTTTACTATAATTTGATTATAAGTTTTTTAATGAATTCTCGAATGGAACTCTATTTAAAATACTTCTGCCCAAAGTCACTTCATCAGCATATTCTAATTCATCACCCACAGCTATTCCTCGAGCAATTGTAGATGTTTTGACATTAAAATCTTTAATCTGTTTGAAAATATAGAAATTGGTTGTATCACCTTCCATGGTTGAACTAAGAGCAAAAATCAACTCATCAACTTCTCCCAATTTTACCTTTTCTACCAATGAAATTATATTCAATTGGCTTGGACCTATGCCGTCAATAGGTGAAATTTTACCTCCCAAAACATGGTAAATTCCTTTGAACTGATTGGTGTTTTCGATAGCCATTACATCGCGAACATCTTCAACAACACAAATTATTTTATGATTTCTTGAATGATTATTACAAATTTCACAAATTTCTATATCGGAAATGTTATGACAACTAACACAAAATTTTATTTCTTCACGCATAGTTGTTAGCGCTTGCGATAAAAATTGTGTTCGTTCTGAAGGTTGTTTTAACAAATGCAATACCAATCGCAAAGCCGTTCGCTTTCCAATTCCTGGTAGTTGAGCCATTTCGTTTACTGCTTTCTCGAGAAGTTTTGAAGAAAATTCCATGGGACAAAAGTAATAAAAAGCGGGAAGTTGGAAGTTAGAAGTTAGAAGTAAATTATCTTCTGACTTCCATCTTCCAACTTCTAACTTTTTTTGTATTTTGGCTAACTGTAAAACCTAACTTATGTCACCAACAACCATACTTATTATCATTATTATTTATTTTGGATTATTGATATTGATTTCCAATATCGTTAGCAAAAAAAGTTCTGACAACGACACTTTTTTTAAAGCCAATAAAAATTCAAAATGGTACTTGGTAGCCTTCGGAATGATTGGCACTGCTTTGTCTGGCGTGACTTTTATTTCTGTTCCTGGTGAAGTAGGCAATCCCGATTTACAGTTCAAATATTTTCAATTTGTTTTGGGAAATGCTATAGGATTTTTAATCATTGCCAAAGTCTTGCTGCCACTTTATTACCGCATGAATTTAACTTCTATTTATAGTTATATAGAACAACGGTTGGGTGTTGTAAGCTACAAAACTGCCGCAAGTATCTTCTTGATTAGTCGAACTATTGGTTCTGCTTTTCGATTGTATTTAGTAGTTATTGTGTTGCAACGTTATGTTTTTGACGCATTTGATGTCCCGTTTGCTTTGACTGTTTTAATTTCACTGGGATTAATTTTCGCTTACACTTATCGTGGCGGATTAAAAACTATTATTATCACCGATAGTCTACAAACCTTCTTTTTAGTGTCTTCTGTTTTTTTAACCATTATTTTCATTTGTCAAAGTTTAGACTTATCATTTTTCCAAGCATTTGAAACTGTGAAGGAAAGTAATTATTCGAAGATTTTCTTTTTTGAAGATTATTTAAAAGGTAATTATTTTTGGAAACAAATCCTAGGCGGAATATTTGTAACCATAGCAATGGTAGGTCTTGACCAAGATTTAATGCAAAAGAATTTAAGTTGTAAAAACATTGGCGAAGCTCAAAAAAACATGTTCACCTTCACAGGAATATTTGTTGTTATCAATATTTTCTTTTTGAGTGTTGGTGCTTTGCTTTATATGTTTGCAGCAAAAAATGGGATAGAAATTCCCATGATTGATGGTGTTGCACGCACTGATTTTTTGTTTCCAGAAATCGCATTGAAATCATTAGGAATAGTTCCAGCAGTGGTTTTTTTGTTAGGATTGACAGCAGCAACTTTTGCCACCACAGACTCGGCTTTAACCGCATTGACTACTTCGTTTTGCGTAGATTTCCTCAGCATGGATAAATCCGAAAACAAAAGCAATACTACCAATGTTCGAACCAGACATTTTGTTCACATTGGGTTTTCATTGCTCATGTTCTTGGTAATAATTATTTTTAATGCCGTGAATGATGCTTCGGTGGTGAAGATGATTTTTAAAATTGCTTCTTATACATACGGACCATTATTAGGATTGTACGCTTTTGGTTTGTTTATGAAATCAAAAACAGTTCATGATAAATTAGTGCCATTCATTTGCTTGATTTCCCCTGCGATTTGTTTCTTTATAAGCAAATATTCGGTGGAGCTTTTGGGGAATTACACCTTGGATAATGAGTTAATCATTGTCAATGGATTTATCACATTTATTGGATTGCTATTAATTAGTAAACCTGCTACAGAAAATACTCGGTATTAGTATTGATTCGTAGCTAATAAAACTAATGTACAAGCAACCTCTACCTTTATTCCATTACTTTGCAATAATTGGTAAAATTCAGGATTTTCTGTTCCTGGATTGAATACAACTCGCTTGGGCTTAGTTTCTATAATGTAGTTATAGTATTCTCTTTGTCGCACTGGATTTAAATATAACGTAACAGTATCAATATTTTTTAGAGGAATGGCTTTTGTTCTAATGGTTATTCCTGCAACATCTCCAGTATTTGAGCCAATTGCTAGTACCGAATGTCCTTTTTCCACAAGCATTGAAATGGCTTTGAAAGCATATTTTTCAGGTTTTTTGGAAGCACCGAGTACTAAAGTTTTTTTGTTTTTCATTGTTTACATTTCTATTTTTCAAAGATAATGGTATCTTTATATTTCATTAGGTTTATTTAACTACAATTTAATATTTAAAGTTGAATTGAAAATTTACCTTTGCCAAAAAAACTATGGAGCTTTTTATTTTTCTATTGGCAGCACTTTTTTCAGTTCTAAATCCCATTGGAACAGTACCAATTTTTGTAGGTTTAACTCAAGATTATACTAAAAGTGAACGCTCAAAAGTATCTTTATTAACTGCTTTGAATGTTTTCATCATTTTAATCATATCTTTTTTTGTAGGTCAGTATGTTTTAGAATTTTTTGGGATAACGATAACTGCCCTTAGAATTGCCGGCGGAATTATTATTGCCAGTTCAGGTTTTGCTTTGCTTAACGGAAAATTCAGTAAAAATCGTGGTATTGATAAAAAAGTGGAAGAAGATATTCAAATGAGAAATTCTATAGCGCTTACACCACTTGCTATGCCTATGCTTGCTGGTCCAGGTTCTATTTCATTATTGATTGCTTTTTATCAAGATCATAACACAGCAATTGAGATTATGTATTCTTCAATAGCGATATTAGTAGTAAGTATTTTAATCTTTGTAATTTTAAGAAGTGCTCATTATTTAGCAAAAATTCTTGGTGCATCAGGAATAGTTGCTATTTCTAGAATTATTGGATTTTTAACTATTGCTATTGGTATACAGTATATTATTAGTTCGGTATTGGCAATTGTACGAGGAATATAGACTTGATTAAATTCCAAATTAAAAATTCCAAATTCCAATAGGTTAGTATTGGAATTTGGAATTTTTATTTTTTGAGATTATAAGTTTTGGAATTTAATCTTTTGGCAAAAAGATTTCCGCCATCATGCATCGAGCACTTCCACCACCACAAGCTTCTATAGTATCCAAACTAGAATGAATAATTTCGACATGTGCTTCTAATTGTCCAATTTGTTTTTTAGTCAAACTTTTATATGCCGACTCACTCATCACTACATATCGTTTGTCGTCTTTTCCTTTTACTTCTAGCATGTTGCCCGCAAAATTGTTTACTTGCTCTTCTGTAATTAAAATCACTTCTTTATCATCTCCACGAAGACTATCAAGCACCATTTTGCGTTCTTTTTTATCATCGATACAATCGGCACAAATCACGGCAAATGTATCTCCTAAACACATCATCACATTAGTATGATAAATCAATTTACGTTCTCCATTTACATTTTGAAATGCTTCAAATAGCACAGGAGTAAATTCCAAATCTTCACAAAATTCAATCATTAATTCTTCATCTGCACGAGGTGAAAGAGCACAATAGGCCTTTCCGTTTTCCCTATCCAAAAGTAAACTTCCTGTACCTTCAAGAAAAATACCATCTTCTTCTGCAGAGGTATAATCTATAATTTGATTAATTACAAAACCCTCATCTTCAAGAATATCTAGAATATCCTCTCTTCTTTCGTCACGACGATTTTCGGCAAACATGGGATATAAAACAACGTCTCCATTTTCATGAAATGAAATCCAGTTGTTTGGAAAAATACTATCGGGTGTGTTGGGTTCCAAAGTATCTTCAACTACCGTAACATTAACACCAACTTTTCTCAGCTTGGTTACAAAATTGTCAAACTCTGCTTGTGCTTTTGCATTAACAGTTTCTGGCGAAAGTCCGTCAAGCACTTTTTGGTAATAATTATTTACCGCGGTTTGTTCGTTCATGCGAAAAGCCACAGGACGAATCATCAATATGGAATTGGTAGTTTGTTTCATGTTTTTAGTCTCTTATTAAAGGTAAGGTCGAACAACGTAAAAGTCCTTCTTGTTTGGCAATTTCTGCATAGGGAATCTCCTCAACGACAAATCCATTATCGCGAAGCCATTTATTTAATCGGGTGAAATTTTGCTCTGAAACAACTACATTTTCATCAATTGAAAAAACATTGGAATTCATGTGATACATTTCGTCACGAGTAATATGAAAGAGATTTTCTTTACCAAAAAGTTTGACTAAGAAAACGTAATCTGCTTCTTCACGAAAGCCACTTTTATATATTATTCCCTTATTTTTTCCAACCGGTTGAAAACAACAATCAAGATGCAGTGCATTATCTCGAGCTTCTAATTTTGATTTTACTAAATCAAATTCTTTAACTTTTTTATGCGGAAATAATTCTTTGATGTACTTGACACCTTGCCAATTGGTTCGTGCTGTTATATAATCTTTATAGTCTGAACCATTATAGGTTCCAATGAAAATATAATCATTCCAAAGCATTACATCTCCACCTTCTATATGCACTTCTTCTGGAGGACGAACCACTTTTGCTGGATCAATTTGGTCAATTATATACTGAATTGCCTCTAATTCTCTTTCTCTATCGGGAAGAATATTGGCTTTAATAAAAATATCGTCAATAACAAAACCGATGTCGCGTGTAAAAATTTGATTGTAGTTTTCAATCATTTCAGGACGAAAAACTTTTACATCATATTTTTGAAACACTTGATTAAAAGCTTCCATTTCTTTAACCATATCTGACTCTATAGGATATGTTCCTGCTAGAATATGTTCTAAAGATTTTGGATCATAGGCTTCATCTGCTGTTGGTGTTGGTCCATTATTTACTGCTGAACCCAAAACGACAGCTCTTAATCTTGATGTTTCGTTTTTAATATTTAATTGTAGCATAAAATAGCTTTTGGCAAATATAAAAAAGCTCCGCTGATTAGCGAAGCTTTTGTTTATAAGTATTTATTAGTAAAAATTAATTCTTAATCAATTTTTCAGACAATAACTGTCCATCTTCAGAAATAACATTAATAATGTATATACCATTAGCATATCTGCTAACATCCAACTGAGTCTTATCTGTTTTTTCTATTGTTTTATTCAAGACCACTTTGCCATCAATAGTTGTTATACTCACTTTATTGAAGCTAGTACCTTTCATAACAATTTCAATAGTACTACTTGACGGATTTGGAATTATAGCAAATCCATTAGCTACTTTCACCAAATTAATAACCTCATCATCAATTACTGTTTGATTTATTGACGTACTTTGATTTTCATTTTTATAAACATAATTAGCCGAACATCCTTCTGGATAAGCTACAAATTGTGAACCGAGAATGGCTTCAAAACCTGGATTTAATTCAACGTAATTTGCTGCATGATAAACAACTCCATTTGATAAAGAATTATCTCCAACTGAAACTATGTTTGCCGCTTTTATCCAATCAGACCTTTCCCTCTGCTTTATTTCAGGAATAGCTAAATTACTGAGATCATCATTTGGCGATGTCAAAGTCAATATTGGATAGCAACAATTATTAAAAGTTACATCTGGACCTATACTTGCTGAAGTGTCTGTGATGTCATAAATAAATGTTCCCGCAGGACAATTGACATTAAATGTGGCATTTAAATTAAACTCAAAATCACCCGATGGCATTGCTCCAAATATACTTGGCAAAACAGCAAAACAAAAGGTATTGGATGTAAGTTGTGATGGAGTATTTATAGTTCCAATGATAATGTTATTCTGTAAAACATCTAATGTTAGTGTATTTAAAGTAGCATTTACAGGTGCTTGATAGGTACCACATACTTGAATTGGTAAATTATTAGACACATCAGGACAATTAATATTAGTTGGATCTAAACTCAATGCTCCAAGTTGAGGAACAGCACAAGTAAAACCACAAATATTATCAATATAAACGGTTCCAAAATGTGCCGAAGGTTGACAATCACTTACCGTAAATTCAATTCTACAAGGTTGATTTAATATATTAGATACATTTAACCGAGCACAAATCCAACCTGTATAAAGAACTCTTCTATTGGTACTAACCACTAAAGTATTAAACAAACAGTTATCAGGATTTGCAATAATACAAATTTCATCAACTATATTATTGAACTGGTCATAAGCTCTTACTCTAAAAAAAGGCTGTATGGGTTGACCATGTGCTGGTTTATTATCCATTATCAGCGAAAAATTAAAATCTATAGTAGATTGATTAATGCTAGGAAAGTAGCGCGACATGGTAGTTTGATCAGAAGAACCCATTCCAAAAGCATTATTCAACTTGATGGATTTATTGCCACCATTAGTATTCAAAGTTGGAACATTTATACTAAGTCCAGCTAGTGTTGGGTCAAATTGTTGGTATCCCGGACTTGTATTATCAATCATTGTAATTGTTGAATTAAAATCATTGACACCTGGAGTAACAACATTTGTTGCCGTTAAAGCAGTAGGTGTTGCACATGACAAAAAAAATGCGCTTCCACTTGCTGGTTGTGGATGTGGATCAGACCAAAATGAATAACCCGCAGTATTGCTTTCAAAATCTCCATTGACACATTGTTGCATTATACTAAGTGGCGGAGGTTTAGCCATGTAATGCTCCTTTTTATCTGGATTTTCATAAAAGAATAATTTTCTCAATTCAACTCTTTTTGCATCTAATAATGCATTTTCTAATTGAGCTTGAGTAAATTCTTCTTCGCTTTTAAGATGGTTTATTACATCCTCACTAATTTCTTGTGATAATTTATAATTTTTGAAATTATCAGTAACAAATTTTATTACTTCTTTTTCGGTCTCTTGAGCCAATGAAATTCTCCCATTTTCAGCTTCCAAATATTCATTGAGCTGTGCCGAAACTGCAGCTGAATTAAAACAAATACAGCTAACCAAAACTATTTTAAATATCTTATACATCTCATTTAGTTTTTTCGATTAAAGCTTTCATTTGAATTTTTAATTCTTCAATTTCATTATTTTGCTTTTCTATTTTTTTGTTTTGATCTATGATATATAATGTCAACTCTTCTATTTTTTCCATTTGTTTGGATTGCATTTCAGCCACATCAATTCCATTTTTTGCTAACACCTCAGCTGAATCAATTCCAGGTAAATGTTTGTTGGCGATTACATATTGCTCTACATCTTTCAATGGCATCAATTTATAATCATTTGCAAAAACATAATCCGCCCAATTTGCTGAACTTCTCAGAGCTACTTTAACTTTTTCTGTCAAAATTCCTCCTTCAACAAAAAGCTTATAGTTACCTGTTGTGCTAGGATAAGCTGAAGAAGAACCTAAATAAATTTTACCATTAGAAGTACTATTAGCTGTATTAAACCAAATATTACTATTATTCATATCCACTACTCTATTACCACTAGTTGTTGTAGCTTGATTTATTACACCATTATTAGCATATAGACTAGTATCGTTTGCACTTACCACAAAAGGCGATGCAGTTACACCAGTTCCTGTTACAGTTACATTTGTTCCTGCAACTACACTTGTCGATGGAAGTGTAAAAGATCCACCACCATTTGAAAGGGTAATGGTATTACCTGTTTGTGTTATTATCTGAGGAACATCTGTATATGTAGGTAACACAACTGAGTTTCCATTTGATATGGATAATGTATTTCCTGTTAATGACAAAGATTGAGCATCTGTATCTGTATCTATAAATGTTGGAAGTGTAAACGAACCGCCACCATTTGAAAGTGTTATTGTATTTTCTGATTGCGAGATAGTTTGAGGAACGTCTGTATAAATAGGTAACTCTACAGAGTTCCCATTAGAAATGGATAATGTATTACCAGTTAATGTTAAAGATTGCGCATCAACATCTGTATCTGTAAATATTGGAAGTGTGAATGATCCACCACCATTTGAAAGTGTAATTGTATTACCTGATTGAGTTATTGTTTGAGGAACTTGTGTAAATGTTGGAACAGGTAAATTCACTGGTGCACTAGCTACTCCATTTACTGAAGTTATTAATTGATTATTGGCATTAATAGTATTAGCTATAGAGTTAACAATATTGGCAGAAGAAATAATACTATTCACATTACTAGTCATCAAATTTGCATTTGAAGTGATTGCATTTGAGTTTACAGCATTGGGCATTTTTTGAAGCACAACATCTCCAGTTGCATTCACACTTAAAAATTTATTAGAACTATTTGCTGTCGTTGGATTAAATTCGCTTGTTAAATTTGTGAACCGAAGTCCTGAATTACCATTTGTTCCATGAGTAATTTCAACTTTGTTATTAGGCGATGTATTACCAATGCCAACTTTTCCTTCCACTAAAAGACCATTTGTTGGAGCAATTATACTTGACGCTTGATTTGTTGATGCATTAGGAGTATAATTTTTCCCAATAACAACTCCACCTTTAATATCTAATTTGTTAGCCGGAATTACATTGTTTCCTAAACCAATTCCTGTATTACCGTTTTTATGAATAAATAGTCTTTGATTTCCAGCACCATCAGCAATAATAATTGTCTTATCTGTATTATTTCCTGCTTTAAAAGCCGTTGAAGGAAGTTTTTCTAATGCTACATACCCAAGGAAAACATTAAAATTACCATTTAACAAATTAGCCGCTGTTTGAGTTCCAATAAAAATATTAGAATTACCAGACTTTAAATGTCTTGGAGTTATAGCACCAATAGCAATATTATCACTCCCAATATTGGTTAATAAAGCAGCATATCCTATAGCTGTATTATTATTTCCAGCAATATTTGCTTCTAATGTTCGATGTCCAAGGGCAATATTACTTGATCCAGAATTGTTATTATACAAACTTCTTGTACCAAAAGCACTATTCAGCCTTCCAATTCCATTATTGGAAAGCGCTTCATTACCAAAAGCAGAATTAAAACCTCCAGTAGAAAACTGTAACGTTCCTAATCCAAAAGCATTGTTACTGTTGCTCGTGTTAAATTGCAAAGCATTTTTACCAAAACCAGTATTAAAATCCCCTGTGTTGTTGGTTCCTGAACCGATACCAGAAAAAGTATTATCAGTTTGACCGTTTGTTTTAGAAATCACCCCAAAAAGAAGTAACGTTGCAAAGAAAAAGTAATTTTTTAATTTCATAACTAAAAGATTTTAAGGTTTTAAAAACCAATTAAAACATATTTTATTTATGATTATGCAGGGTGAGGGTTGACAGGTTGCTGCTTAATTATATTCTAATAAAACAACAATTCAAATGTAAAAGTAAATTTTAAAAATATCCATTAAAAACATATATATTCGATGAAATACATAATTTTTAAAATTATATATGTATTATTCTTATATTAAAAAACAAAAAAGTATTATTTGAAATAGGAAAGTAAAAACTAAAAAAAAACTCCATGCTATTGCAAGGAGTTTTTAAAAGTATTTTAAAAAAAATTATCTTTTATTCATAGGAACAAAATCTCTTAGAGGATGACCTACATAAACCTGTCTTGGTCTTCCTATAGGTTCTTTGTTGATGCGCATTTCTTTCCATTGTGCAATCCATCCTGGTAATCTACCGATGGCAAACATTACGGTAAACATTTCTGTTGGTATACCCAATGCACGATAAATAATTCCTGAATAAAAATCAACATTAGGATATAATTTTCTCGATACAAAGTAATCATCAACAAGAGCAGCAGCTTCTAATTTTTTAGCAATATCTAAAATTGGGTCATCAACTCCTAAAGTACTTAAAACCTCATCAGCAGCTTTCTTAATGATTTTTGCTCTTGGATCAAAGTTTTTATAAACTCTATGTCCAAATCCCATCAAACGGAATGGATCATCTTTGTCCTTCGCTTTTGCCATGTATTTGTCAGCATCACCACCATCTTTTTGAATTTCTTCCAACATTTCTAAAACCGCTTGATTAGCGCCACCATGTAATGGACCCCAAAGTGCCGAAACCCCTGAAGAAATAGAAGCAAATAAGCCCGCATGAGAAGAACCAACTATTCTTACTGTAGAAGTTGAACAGTTTTGCTCATGATCTGCATGCAAGATGAATAATTTATCCAAGGCATTGATTACAACAGGATTTGTTTTATAAGGTCCTGTTGGTAGTTCAAACATTAGGTGCAAAAAGTTTTCTACATAACCTTTAGTATTGTCATAATAGTTTAAAGGATAACCCATCATTTTTCTGTAAGTCCAAGTTGCAATAACCAAAAATTTACCCATGGTTTTGCAAACAGCTTCATACATTTCCTTTTCATTCTCTACATTAACTACTTTTGGATTAAATGCAGTTAAAGCACTTGTAAGCGAAGACAACACACCCATTGGATGAGCTGTTTTTGGAAAACCATCAATGATGTTTTTCATTTCTTCATTTACCAAAGTATATTTTCGAATGTCATTTTCGAAATGCTCTAATTGTTCTTTACTTGGTAATTCTCCAAAAATGACTAAATACGCTACTTCTAAAAAATCAGCTTTTTCAGCTAAATCTTCAATAGCATATCCTCTGTAACGAAGTATTCCTTCTTCGCCATCTAGAAAAGTAATTTCACTTTTGCATGAACCTGAATTTTTATACCCTGGATCAAGGGTAATAGCACCAGTCAAGGCGCGTAATTTTTCGATATCAATGGCTGCTTCATTTTCGCTTCCAACTATTACTGGAAACTCATACTTTTGCCCATCAAATTCTAATATTGCTGTTTTAGACATGATATAAATTAGGGAATTAAATCTTGATAAATTAATAATTTAACAAAATTAGGGAATTCAGAATGAAATAAAAAAGAATTATGACAACGTTTTCGTTAATTATTTGATAAATTTTCTGAAACTAAAAAAGGAGTTGAATTCTAAAAAAATAAATTTTAAAGTAAGTCAGATATAAAAAAAACGTGAGACTATTTATTAATTGCAAATTTTGAAATAAAATCCACTTTATTTTTAATCCATTTTATATTATACAATCCTGCAGCACTCATAATATATAATGCTACGCGTGAAGGAAACATGTATCTTGGTTCCATGTAAGTCAATCCGTGAAATAGTAAAAGTGCTATTATGACTGACCAAAAAAGCCAATACTGTATTAGGTTTTTTTCTTTGAATAAAAATAAAAAAGCACCCAATATAATAATGATGTTTATAGAATTGATAAGTAAAATTATAAACCAATAACCCAAAACACCATGAATTGGTCCAAGTTGAAACTTCTCTGGTTTTACGCTATTGATAAAATAAACGTGACCATAAAAACATTTGACAACAAATTGACGCGTAAACCAAAACGGATGTTCAAAAACATCATTGATTAAAAATTCTCTATAAACATCATTTGAAGTTCTATTCGTTTTAGCCATTATTATTCCTAAAGCTTCACCGCTTTTACCCCAGTTTTGATAATCCTTGCTGTCAGGTCTTATATCACTTTCCCAAAAGCGAAAATCAGTTGGTTCTTCTCTGAATTGAAATCTTCCTTGGTGAGCTACATAATATAAAAGTCCTTCTTGATTGTCATTCGATTTTGTTTTAGTGATTTCTTTGGCCAATTGCAATATTCCGAAACCTAAAAACCCAACACTTAATAAAGTAAGCATTATTTTTTTTCCATAGATTTTGAAAAATTCTTTATTCTTAAAAAAAGCATATCCTATAATTAAAAACCCCAATCCGAGTAGTAACATAGTATTGGGTCTGTTCAAAATTAAAAACCAAATACCTAGTGTTAACCAAATCCATCCAGTCATTTTATTTGGACTATGAAAAGCTTTTGACCAACCATAAAGCGCTAATGCCAATGAAAAAAAAGCTGGTGCTTCGGCAATTATTCCTAGTGAATAATAAATATGTATGGGGAAAATAAAAAACAATAAAACGCTTAACAAACCAACTTCTTTAGAAAAAAAAGAAGTGCCAATTCTAAAAATTAACAGCAAACTTATAGTAGTAATAATGAATGTAAAGACTACACCATACACCCAAAGTTGGTTGTCTGTTGCACCCGATGGTGCCATAAAGTATGCCGGTGTATAGAATAAAATGGGTCCAGGTGCTTTGGTAATCATTACTTTATCATAACCAACATCTCCTTTTAAAAAGAAAGCTAGATTTTTTGCTTCTTCATGAAAAGTAATATCCCCAAAAGGTTTTGCTTTAAAAGGTAAATTAAGAACGATTAACATCATTACTGATGAAATCAAAAGAATAATTAGGTCTATTCTCTTAACAGAAAAATTAATTTTGCTCATTTACAAATTTGACTTGATACTTTAATTCGTGCCGAAAAATAACAAAAAATCCCAAGCTTTCACTCAGGATTTTAATTCTATTTCGAAATTGATTTTTTATGATAAGGCAACCTTAACTTGGTCTGCTGCTTCTTGAAACTGCACCGCAGATAAAATTGGCATTCCAGAATTATCAATTAATTCTTTTGCAATCTCGGCATTTGTTCCTTGCAAACGAACAATGATTGGCACTTTAATAGCATCGCCCATGTTCTTGTATGCATCCACAACACCTTGTGCTACTCTATCGCAACGTACAATTCCACCAAAAATATTAATCAAAATAGCTTTTACGTTTGGATCTTTTAAGATAATTCTAAAAGCTAATTCCACACGTTTAGCATCTGCAGTTCCACCAACGTCCAAGAAATTGGCTGGTTCAAAACCTGCATATTTAATTAAGTCCATTGTTGCCATTGCTAATCCTGCACCGTTTACCATACAACCTACAGTTCCGTCAAGGTCAACGTAGTTCAATCCTGCTTCTTTAGCTTCAACTTCAATTGGGTTTTCTTCTCTAACGTCGCGCATTTCAGCATATTTAGCCTGACGGTATAATGCGTTATCATCAATATTTACTTTGGCATCCACTGCCATAATTTTATTATCCGATGTTTTTAAAACTGGATTAATTTCAAACATGGAAGCGTCAGAACCGATATAAGCGGCATACAAAGCTTCAATAAATTTCACCATTTCTTTAAAAGCATTTCCCGAAAGACCTAAGTTAAAAGCAACTCTTCTTGCTTGAAAACCTTGTAATCCCACTTGTGGATCTATTTCTTCGGTAAAAATTAAATGTGGTGTGTGTTCTGCTACTTCTTCAATATCCATTCCACCTTCAGTAGAATACATAATCATATTTCTTGCAGTAGCTCTGTTTAGTAAAACTGATACGTAAAATTCAGACGTTTCACTTTCACCAGGATAATATACATCTTCTGCAATCAAAACTTTGTGAACCGTTTTTCCTTCAGGAGGAGTTTGCGGAGTAATCAATTGCATTCCGATAATTTGTTCTGAAATTTCAGTTACTTGCTCTAAGTTTTTAGCCAACTTAACGCCGCCACCTTTTCCTCTTCCACCGGCGTGAATTTGGGCTTTAATAACATACCAGCTTGTGCCAGTTTCAGTAGTTAATTGTTTTGCAGCAGCCACAGCTTCTACAGGATTATTAGCAACAATTCCACGTTGTACGCGTACACCATATTTTGCTAAAATTTCTTTTCCTTGATATTCGTGTATATTCATAATGAGGTTTTTGACTTTTAAACCCATCCAAAGGGTGCACAAAAGTAACACATTTGAATGAAACTTTAAAGTGAAAATATACCAATTTAGCACATTTGTTAGTGTTTTTTTTAGGAGCATTTACTTTGACGGCTATATTCCTAATGAATAAACGAAGAATGCTACTTTCATCTAAGCGAAAAACTATAGAAATCGAAAAAATATACTTTAAATAATGACAATTTCACAGAAATGAAAATGGAGTTGGTTTTACTTATTCTATAAACTATCTTTGCAAAAAATTAAAATAAATAGTTTAACATCATGCAACCTAAAGAATTACTAGCACTTGCCGAAGAATTTGGCAATCCATTGTACGTTTATGACGCTGCAATAATCGAGCAACAGTACAACCGTTTGACGACTGCGTTTTCCAAGGTGGAAAAACTTCGTATTAATTATGCTATGAAGGCATTGTCAAATGTTACTGTCTTGAAGCTACTGAAGAATTTAGGTTCAGGTCTTGATACCGTTTCTTTTCAGGAAGTGCAATTGGGTTTACATGCTGGCTTTACTCCTGATAAAATAATTTTCACGCCCAATGGTGTTTCTTTTGAAGAGATTGAAGAAGTAGCTAAACTGGGTGTTCAAATCAATATTGACAACCTTTCGGTGTTGGAACATTTTGGTAGCAAATATCCTAAAATCCCTGTTTGCATTCGTATTAATCCTCATGTAATGGCAGGAGGAAATTCCAACATTTCGGTAGGTCATATTGATAGTAAATTTGGAATTTCGGTACATCAAATTCCGCTGATATTGCGTATTGTTGAAAACACCAAAATGCACATCAATGGCATTCACATGCACACGGGTTCGGACATTCTAGACATTGAAGTGTTCTTGTATGCTGCTGAAATTTTATTTGATGCTGCCAAAAACTTCAAAGAACTAGATTTCCTTGACTTCGGTTCCGGATTTAAAGTACCATATAAAAAAGGAGATATCGAAACTAATATTGAAGAGTTGGGTAAAAAACTAACCAAACGCTTTTTGGCTTTCGAAAAAGAATATGGTCGTGAATTGACCTTGGCTTTTGAACCTGGTAAATTCTTGGTGAGCGAAGCGGGTTATTTCTTGGCTAAAGTAAATGTGATAAAACAAACCACTTCTACCGTTTTTGCAGGTGTTGATACTGGTTTCAACCACTTGATACGCCCAATGTTGTATGGTTCGCAACACACAATAGAGAATATTTCCAACCCAAAAGGAAAGGAACGTTTTTACACTGTGGTAGGTTACATCTGTGAAACCGATACGTTTGCCAACAACCGTAGAATTTCGGAAATTCACGAAGGCGATGTATTGTGTTTCCGCAATGCTGGTGCTTATTGTTTTACCATGGCGTCTAATTATAACTCGCGTTTCAAACCTGCAGAAGTACTTTGGAAAGATGGTAAAGGCCATTTAATCCGTGAGCGCGAAACGATGGAAGATATTTTGAAAAATCAAATATTGATTGACCTATAATTGAAAAGTCCCAAGCAATTGGGACTTTTTTTATGCGACATCTTTTGTACTTAAAGCTTCTCAATACTAAGGTCACGTCAGTTCGAGTGTTTTTATATTTTAAAAATGCAATTTTTGAAATGTAAAAATGTATCGAGAACCATTGTCTTGTTATAGCTTCTCGATATTATTTTCAAAAGCAAAAACTGGCGTTTTCACTTTTAAAAATCACTTCCCGAAGTCTCGGGATAAACTAAAGTGACGAAAGTTAATACCGTCAGTTAAAGTGCAGTTCATCGATTTTCTATAAAAATATTTGGCTATGTAATGCTACCTTTTTAATTTTGGTAAATTCTTGTACATTGTCATAAGTTATCAAGAAGGTTTTTAATTAGATAATACGGGGGAAAACACCTGCTTCACGGCAGGTGTTTTTTTTTATGCAAAACCCTACTAGTGTAGTTCATCGATTTTCTATAAAAATGTTTGGATAGGTAATGCTACCTTTTTAAATTTGATTGTTTTCTTGTTTATATGTCCATAGCATATGAGTTTTAAGATTTAAATTTAATGGTTAATTACACCTGTCTCACAGCAGGTGTTTTTTTTTATGCCATAAAAAAAAGGTTCAAAAGTATCTTTACGAAACCTTAGAACCTTAACACCTTAGCACCTCAACAGCACTATGCTGCCATCAAATTTTTAGGGTCACTAATGGGTGACACACTAACGGTATTAGTAGCAAAAACATAAAAATAATAGACCGTTCCCGGAGTCAATCCGTTGAACACTTTGCGGCGCGATTTGTTGAAATCTTGTCTCACCTGTGGATCGCCTTGTTCTAATATAATTTGACCATTACTCAACTCAGGATTAGCGATAGGCACTCCTTCCGAGCAAACACAGCAGTAGTTCACCGTGCCTTTGTTACTAATTACTGGTATTTCAATAATTATTTGACCCGCTACATTAGTACGTTTCAACAAAAACGTTTCAATTTTATCGAGCGGTGTCGCTCTTTGATAGGTTTCCTTTGAAGGTTCAAAACCACTCAACGCAATAATGGAAACATCTCCATCAGCTGTTGTATCAACATAAGCAGCTAAGGAATCTAATTCCTCCAAAAGATTGTTTTTTGCATTTAAATACGCCGTTTTTTTAGTGATACCATAAGTCGTGTAATCCGCTGCAGCAGCATTGAATGTTTCTTGCGTTCTTGAAAAATCGCCTTCCGAAACAGGTGGCGTTACAAACACTGTTGGGTTGGTATAAATACCATTTTTAACCTGACTGGTAAAGGTATCCAGTCTTGAAGCTCCATACTTGTGGAACTCCAACTTGCAAAATTGATTTGCCATAAATGATTTTTTTAAATGATTATTAAAACATTAAATAAAAAAATGGTACCATTATTTTCAATAACGCAGATTGTGTACCAAATTGTATATTGAAAATGTTAAAATTTACTAAAAATCCTATTTTATATGCTTTTTGGGCTAATAAGTACAGGTCGTGTTCCTAAAAGTATAGGTCGTGCTAAAAAATGTACAGATCAAGCCAAAAAATCATGATTTCTGTTTTAAAAATTATAAGTTCTGTCCCAAAAATGTACAAGACAAAGTCAAAAATGTATAGGTCATACACAAAAATGTAAAACTCGAGCCCAAAAATGTACAGGTTGAACCAAAAAATCATGATTACTGTTTCAAAAATATACAGGTGGAACTCAAAAAAGTATAGGTCGCGGGTAAAAATCATGATGTTTTGAGTAGAACTTATGATTTATTCCGTAGAACTCATCTGCTTTTGGGTTGAAATCATGAATTTTTGAGTGAGAATGTTTTGCTTAGCTCTCTTGTTGATAATTTATTTAGGTAGGAAAATGATTAATGTGGAATATTTTTATATTTTAGTGGTGGAATAAACAAAGTGAAGTAAACATAAGTCTATACACTCAAATTTGGATAGATTGGGGAATGTTTGTTTTTCCAATATACAAGTTGTCAGTAATTTTATCTTTATAAGCAAAATAATATTAAATATAAAAGCATGAAAAACAATTGGTTAGTAACATCTGGAACTGCAAAAATAGAAGAAGAAAAAATCATCTACATACCAACTAGAGGATATGATGCCAATGGTGATGAATTTAATTTAACTGCTCATGTGAATAGTGATATTGAATTTGAAAATGGAACTATCGAATTTAGTTTCAAAGCAAATGATAAATCATCAATCTGTCAATTAGTATTAAATACTGAAAAGACTCCAAGTCTAAATATTGGAATGAACACAAGCGGTTCATTGTTTGGGATAACTAAATATGATTTTGAAGCGCAAAGATGGGAATGGCAAGCTGGTTTAGGTAATCCAGAAACTTTTGAAGTTGATAAAGAATATACTTGTAAAATAGTTGTTTTGGGCTCTAAAGTCACTTTGTATGTCAATAACATAAAAATAATTGATTCTACACAAGATATAAGAAAAGGACAAATTAAGTTTTATATTTCTTCGAGTAATGAAGTAATAATTTCAAAATTGAAAGTCCATAACATCAAACCAAAAGCATTTATTGTGATGCAATTTTCAGATGAATTTAATAACCTTTATACTGAAGTAATTAGACCAATTTGCGAAGATAATAATTTAGAATGTGAAAGAGCTGATGAATTTTACACTTCAACTCCTATAATAGCTGACATTGTTAAATCATTAAATGATTGTTCAATCATAATTGCAGAAATATCTCCAGATAATCCAAATGTATTTTATGAAGTTGGATATGCTCACGCAATTAACAAACCAACAATACTCTTATGTGATAGAAAAAAACGTGATAGGCTACCATTTGATATTTCGGGATTTAGAACACTTTTTTATGAAGATACAATAGCTGGTAAAACAGCTATTGAAAAAAATTTAAAAAAATTTTTAGAAACAATGTTGTAAAACTATTTCCAACTGAATTCCTTTGCAAAGCATCCATAAACAATAACTATAAAATATGATACTAAACAAAATAATTATTCATGAATTAAAAAAGGAAAGCGAAAGTAATCAAGTAGATTTAATACTTTCTGAAGAATTAATACCAAATAATCCAGAATCAACAGCATTAATTACAGCTCTTTCTGATAGTTATAAAAGTGATAGAATTTTATATGCTGTATTTGATGATTCTGAAGGTAAATATTTTCCGGAAAAATTTCATGAATATAGAGAAACGCATAGAAATAATGATGATTTCATTACGTTCACAAGATTAGTTATTGGCAATTTAGTTGGATTGATACAACCAATAACTTTTGCAACTGGTGGTTATTTTGTTTTTGCAGAGTATGTTGACAATGGTTATAATTTTGTTTCTGTTTTTTTAATTCGTGATGTTGAAGGAAAGATTTTGAGTAAAACAGCAAATTCTTTTTCTATACAAACCGTTGAATATGTTGATACCAAAAATTTGGCAATGGCTTGTCGAATAAATGAAAATAGAATAGATGTAGATGAAATAAATTATTTATCATTTACACAGTTAAGACAGCAAGAAGTTTCTGAATACTTTAAAAATTGGATTTCTATAGAGCAACTTGAATCAAGCAGTGATTATACAAAATCTCTTTACGAAATTGTTACACAAATTCAACCTCCTATTAATGCAGACACAAATATACCTTATGAGATTGATACGTTTAGAAGCTTAGTTTACAATTATACATCAAGCAGTCCAACTGATTCAGTAAACATAAGAGATTTAAGCATGCATTTTTATCAAAATGAAAATACAATTTCAGACTTTGCAAACAACAATAATATTTCTATTGACACAGAATTCAGATTTAACAAAAGACAATTAAAAAAATTCATTAAACTTGAAGTAAATAGAGATGGTATTAATTTAAAATTTAATCGTGGGGTTTTAAATGAAAAAATCAGATTATCACCAGATAACCCAAACCTTGTAATAATTGAATCTCAAAGTTTTGCGAATGCTCTAAGAAATGAAATTGAAAACAACTAATGTTAGAAATTCATAAAAAAATATTTGAACTTTTTAATCAAACTGGCTTTGAAATTAAGGCTGATAAGATTGATTTTCGATTTTCTGAGAAAGTTGAAAGTCAATTGCAAGATTTAGAAATAGAATACGAGAAAATTAGAGAGGAAATATTAAGTGTTGAAAAAGAAAATTTACCATTAAAAATTTATAATGATTTTACTTCATACTTAAAGCTCTCAGAAGTAAATGATAACTTGAATGTTTTAATTTTGAATCATGCAGGTTTGCCTTATTCTTTGATTAGTGAAACAACCTATATTAATTTTGAAGAAAACGCAGAAAATTATTTTTTTAAAAATACAATTTCATTTTTCACCTTTATAGATTTCTTGAAAACTCAAGAAATAGACACTGAAGAAGCTTTTCATTTTGTAGACTATCTAAATGATGTTTCTAGAAAAATTGTTTTTACAAGTTTAACTGATAAAGGCAGATTAATAATTAAGTATCATAATGAAATCAACCATTTCAACGAAAATTTTAATATAACCAAATCTCTAGAAAACTTTATGAATTGTTTTGCTGAGCAAAACAATCATTTACCAAAATTTTTAAAAAGTTCAATTATTGAATATGCATCAAGATATGAAGTAAATAACAGAATTTATAAAGTTTTTGAAGAATTAAATGATATTACAAATAGCGCAAAAATAAATTTTGAAATATATTTAAATAACTTATCCATTGATCAAATAAGAAAAGAATATGATGAGTATAAATCGAAATACTTCAAAGAAGTTTCAGAAATTCTAAATAATTTAACTCAAAAGATTATTGGATTTCCAATACTTATAGCAACCACTCTATTTGCAATTGAGAAAGTTAAAGAAAGCCCATTATTTCTTATACTTTTAATTATAGTAATTTTGATTACAAACGTATATTTGGTTCTATTACTTAAAATTAATTTTAATGACTTATCATACATTGATACAATATCAAATCAAGATTTTAAAACATTAAAAGAGAATAATTTCTTTACAAAGCATCCAACTGAATTAGAAATTTTTACAAAAATTAAATCACGGATAATATCGAGAATTAAACACCTAGCAATTATTACCGAATCTTATTTTTGGATTTTAGGCATAACAAATATTGCGATTATTGGTTTAATATTATTGTATCTGAAATTAAACTACACACAAATATTTATGATTTCAATTGTTTTGCTTTTCACTTTAGCAATGTCTAGAAATTATATTTTGAACGATATTGAAAACAAAAGTGTATCATAAGTAATATTCCCCGCTAACGCAAACATCATGATGGTGCCGATAATGTTATAAATTACAAAATGTGATGCTTGTACAAGCGTAGTAGTAAGACTTGGATTTCCACACCTGACAGGTTTTTAAAACCTGTCAGGTGTGGAAAATAAATTAATATGAAATAAATTAATCTCCCAGCTAATGCGAGCGTCTTGCTGGTAGCAGTAACGGGTTATTTTAACTGAACTAAAAATAAACTATATATTATGATTGGAGCAGCATTACTATTTATAGTACTAGGAATTTTAATTAAATATGGCAAAATGTATTTTTTAATTGCCGGTTACAACACGCTTTCCAAAGAAGAAAAAGAAAAATTTGACATCAAAGGCATAGCCACTGTTTTTCGGAATACGATGTTTGGCATGGCGGGATGTATTATATTGGGGTACTTTATGGCTCAAAAATTTGAAAATCAAGATATAGATTTCATTATGTTTATAGTAGCCATGGTAGTAGGAATTCCTTATTTGCTTATAACGACAAATTCAAAAAAGTATAAGGTATAAAAATACACTTGATAGGTTTTAAAAAGCTGTATAACAAAACACCTGACAGGTGTGGAAAACCTGTCAGGTGTGGAAAATGAATTAATATGCAACACATTATCCCTCTAGAAAATGGAAAGTATTATCACATTTACAATCGTGGTATCAATAGCGACATTCTTTTTAAGGAAAATGACAACTACAATTATTTCCTAAAATTATATGAAACACACATTGACCCGATTGGTGAAACTTTTGCTTGGTGCTTAATGAAAAACCATTTTCATTTTTTGATACGTATCAAAGAAATTGAAGAAATTAATACAGAAATTAAAATTCAACCCTCGCAATCTTTTTCAAATTTATTTAACGCATATACCAAAGCATATAATAAAAAGTATAATCGACATGGTGCCCTTTTTGAGAGACCATTCAGAAGAAAATGTGTAAATTATGATACCTATTTTCAAAATCTTATCGTCTATATACATAATAATCCTGTACATCATGCTATCTGTGAACATCCATTAGAATATGCATGGAGTTCTTATTCGAGTTGCCTTTCGGATAAACCAACAAAGTTAAAACGTCAAGAAATAATTGAAATGTTTGATGATGTAGAAAATTTTAAATATGCGCATCAATCGCAAAAATTTACTACGACGGAGTCGTTTTTAGGAGAATAACTACACCTGACAGGTTTTCAAAACCTGTCAGGTGTGAAAACCATTATTTTTCCAAAAGCACTTCCCCGTTTCACGAGAAATAAAATTTGAAGGAGTTAATCTTTCGCATCTTAATTGTGACTAGAAATAAACACCTGACAGGTTATTAAAACCTGTCAGGTGTGAAAACCATTATTTTTCCAAAAGCACTTCCCCGTTTCACGAGAAATGAAATTTGAAGGAGTTAATCTTTCGCGTCTTAGTTGTGACTAGATATAAACACCTGTCAGGTTTTCAAAACCTGTCAGGTGTGGAACTAGATGTAAAACCATTACTTATCCAACACTTCCAAAAGCACTTCGCTTTCCGTAGCGTTAGGCATGGTGATTTTTAGTTTCTGTGCCAGCGTTGGGGCTATTTGTGTGATTTCTTTTTTAGCGTGGGTTTCGCCTTTGTTGATATTCCAACCGTAGAAAATAAGCGGCACATGAGTATCATAACTATAAGTTGTCCCGTGGGATGTTCCCGTTGGGCCATATTCTATATAACCGGGTTTATCAAGAATAATCAAATCGCCGTTTTGGGTTACATCATATCCTTTGGCTATAAAATTCAAATAGTAATCACTGCCTGAACTGGTCAGAATTTCTTCTTCAGTATAAACTCTCTTTACATAGTTTTGTGTCATCAAGAAGTCTTTGAACGACTGTTTTACTTTGGCTAACTCCAACCCTTTTGTCTTGATAATTTCTTTGTTGAAGAATAGGTTAAAACTTCCGTAATTGAGCACCAAATCTTCCCCAAAAGTATCAGTAGAGAATTTTTTTAAAGAGGCTCTGATTTCCTTAGGTTCAATATTAGTCACTTCATATTTGTTGTCTTTTAAATATTGTGCATTTTCCGCACCAGCATGATCGGCAGTTAAGAAAACCAAATAATTTCCTTTGCCTACAGTTTTATCCAAATAGTTTAGAAAGTCGGCAATGGTATTATCCAAACGGAGGTACGTGTCTTGCAATTCCATAGAACGTGGCCCAAGGATGTGCCCAACATAATCAGGTGAAGAGAAACTAACCGCTAGAAAATCAGTGATATTGTCTTTTCCTAGTTGTTCTTTTTCGATGGCTAGTTTGGCAAAATCGTTTATATAATCGTTGCCAAAAGGTGTTACTCGTAAAACTCCGGCATCGTTTTTATTATACATCGCTTTCAAGTCATACGGAAAAACAGGTTTGTCCACTTTATACAACTTGCCTTCATACTTGTTGTCATCGGGCATGCTTTCGTTGTAGGTAGCCAAAGGTTTTGATAAATCCCAACCTTGGCTGATGTATTTCATATACCCTTTTTGGGCATTAAATTCGGTTACCCAACTTGGCAAAGCATCGCCATAAAAAGTACTGGAAATAAAACTGCCTGTTTTGCTATACCAAAAAGCCCAATTGGCAAAATGTCCCGCAGGAAGAATTGCTCCTCTATCTTTGATACTGATGCCAATTACTTTTCCTTTGAAATTGGTAGACAATCGTAATTCGTCGGTAATGGTAGTGGTTTGTAAATTTTTGGGAGACATTTCACCTTCGTCTTTTTTGCCATCGCCTATGGTTTGTACTGAAGCATCGTCGGTGCAATACACTTCTTTCCCAGCGGTTCTGCTAAACCATTCATTGCTCACAATGCCGTGCATAGATGGCGTTGTTCCGGTATAAATGGATGCATGTCCTGGCGCGGTGTAGGTTGGCATATAATTATAATGCATGTTGTGAAACGTGTACCCTTCATTCATCAATCGCTTGAATCCGTTTTCGGAGAAATCGTCGTGAAAACGGTATAGGTATTCCATTTTCATTTGATCGACTACAATGCCGACAACCAGTTTTGGGCGTTGCTGGGCTACTAAAGATAAAGTAAAGAATAAGAAAAATAAAGGAAGAGACTTTTTCATAACAAATGATTTTGAATATTTGTTTGGTTGGATTTTTTTTAAACACATAGAGACATAGTTTTTTTGATATTGTGAAGGCGTTACACTTTAGTATAGAAATCATAAGCTATATGAACCATAAATGGTCTATATAATCCTATTTT
Source organism: Flavobacterium sp. RSB2_4_14 (assembly GCF_051547085.1). Classification (NCBI taxonomy): domain Bacteria; kingdom Pseudomonadati; phylum Bacteroidota; class Flavobacteriia; order Flavobacteriales; family Flavobacteriaceae; genus Flavobacterium; species Flavobacterium sp. RSB2_4_14. The sequence continues at coordinate 118,549 of NZ_JBPTTL010000007.1, read as the reverse complement.
TCTATGTTTCTATGTGTTTATTTTTTTAAATTGTAATTTGAATACAAAAGTACTAATTCAAATCAAATGTTCTTATAAAAAACAAATGCATACCAACTACTGTATGCATTTGAAAAAAATCACAACTATTAAACAACTCTCATAAAAAACTATTTCAAAATCATAAACGTACATCTACGGTTAGTGGCATGCTCTTGCTCGGTACAATCGTTTTTAGGACAAATAATTAATGGTTTCGACTCACCATAACCAACAGAGGTTAATCGTTTTCTAGGAATTCCATTTTGCACTAAATATTCTAAGGCAGAAGCAGCTCTTTTATTGGACAATCTCAAATTATACATTTCAGAGGCACGAGTATCGGTGTGCGACCCAATTTGAATTTCCATGTATGGGTATTTTTTCAAAAGACCAACTAATACATCCAACACTTGAGCGGCTTGTGGTTTGATATTCCATTTATCCAAATCGAAATAAATATTTTCTAATTCAATAAGTACGGTTCCATCCTCTTTCTTATTAATGATATCTTCAGCATCATAATAAGACTCTACTTTCATTTGTAAATCGATGTATACTTTTCCTTTTACGCTGGTATCAAACTCGGCTTCGGCAGGAATGTAAAAATCTTTGAAAGCCATTATTTTGTATTTCTTGTTAGGTTCGGTATTGAAAACAAAGTCTCCATCTTTGCCTACTAAAACTTCTTCAAGTAATTCGCCTTTATCATTATACAATTTTACGGTTGCGCCAGGTAAAAGCTCTAAAGATTTCATATCTCTTACTTCGCCTTCTACTAAGTATTGTAGTTTGTTATCTTCTTTAATAAAAGTGTATAAGTTATCATCACCCGTTCTGTTGGAAGCAAAATATCCTTTATCATTTTTTTCATCAAGAATAAAATTAAAGTCATCCATTTCGCTATTGATAGTGGAACCTAAATTCAATGGTTTATCAAATTCATTTTCACTTAATTTCAAACTCATGAAAATATCTAAATTCCCATTGCCTTGGTGTCCATCAGAGGCAAAATAAAGCGTTCCATCTTCTGTTAGAAAAGGGAATTGTTCGCGGTGAATAGTGTTTATAGTTTCACCTAAATTTCGTGGTTGACTAAAAGTTCCGTCTTGCAAAATATCGACAACAAAAATATCCATAGAACCAAGAGTTCCTTTCATATCGCTGGCAAAATAAAGTTTCTTACCGTCTTTGGTCAAGAATGGATGTTCTACAGAATATTCATCGCTAGAAAAAGGAAGCATGGTAACATTTGTCCATTTGCCTTCTTTGAATTCTGCTTTAAATATTTTAACAGTAGCTATTCTTTCTTCACCAATTTTTACTTGTTTATCGCCAGTTCTGTTGAAATACATAGTTTTCCCGTCGGCACTAAACGTAGCGTTACTTTCGTGATTTTTGGTATTTATAATTTCTGGAAATGGTTCGACTTTTTCTAATTGTCCTTTATCATTTACCGTGGCAGAAAACAAGTCGAGATAAGGTCTTTCATTCCAACCATAGGCTTTGCTTTCGGCATTTCGAACAGAGGCAAAAACTACTTTATCGCCAAAGAAAGAAATACCAAAATCGCCGTTGGTTTTATTCTTGGACATCATTTCTAATTTGAAACTGTCTGGGATATTTCGAGTAACGTTTTTCATGAATTTAGGTGTGTTCTGTTCAAAACCTAAATACTCAGACATAATAGCATCGCCTTTATCAAAATCTTTAATTCCTTTCAATGCGCTGGCATATCTATAATAAACTTCTTTATCAAGACTGTCTTTGTAGGTAAAAAATAATTGCCCATAGGCACGAACTGCATTATTCATTTGAAAGTTGTAATAATAACAATCGCCAAGATTTTGTAAAACTTCTTTCGATTGTCCCAGTTGCTCATAACCAGCTGCCGCTTTGACATATGCTTTTTTTGCAAACAAACCATTGGCTTGTTTTACCGTTACCTTTTTTTGGGCAAAAAGAGTGGTGATACTACAAAAAATAAAAAGTATGTATAGAATTTTTTTCATCATTTCCATTTTAAAAGAATCGTGGTGATTTATCATACCCTTTTCCAGAAAGTCGACCTAAATCTAAATCGAACAAAATAAATAACTCATGCGAACCCGTGTTAAAATTTCTTAGGTTGGTGAGTGTGTAATCATAGGCATATCCTATTCTCAGTGATGGTGTCACATATAAACTAGCCAAACCACTCACTGAATCTCCAATTCTGTATCCAATACCTGCTTCGAATTTGTTGTTAAATAAAACATTGGCGGTTACATCTAACGAAATTGGCGCTCCAGAAACTCCTTTGGCCATAAAAGCAGGTTTGACTTTTAAATTATCATTTCCATTAATGGTAAAAACATAACCACTTGTTAGGAAAAAATGAACTGCCTCTACACCTGTTGTTGTAATTCCGTTAGTATTTTCAATGTGCTTAGTCGTTAATAAATTTGGCGCAGAGAAACCAACATAATAATTGGGACCAAACAAATAAGTTCCTGCTCCAATGTTTGGAAAAACTTGACTTAAATTATTTTGAAATGCAGGATCGGGTAATGGATCAGTATATTGGAATCCGTTAAAATTGGTATCAAAAAGTGTAACACCACCTTTTACTCCAAATGATAATCGTGTCTCTTCGGAAAGTTGTAATACATAAGCAAAATCAACATAAATGTTATTTTCATTCACCACATCTCCAATCTCATCATGAACGAATGAAATTCCCATTTCTACTTTTTTGGATAAGGGTTTGTGGGCAAAAAAGGACTGCGTAGTTGGTGCTCCTGTTACCCCAACCCATTGTGCTCTATAAAAACCACCCATATTAATAATATCTGGAGTTTCAGTAGCATATGCAGGATTAATAACACTCATATTATACATATAATGTGTGAACTGCGGATCTTGTTGAGCATGCAACAAGAAAGAGCAGAATACAAGAAGTATTGCTGAAAAATATTTTATTTTATGTTTCATAAATGTACCCATTTCTGCTTTATCTATTTAGATATACTCTACCTTGAACGTCTTTTCTTGTTCCATCATTGAAATACAGAATATAGAAATAAACTCCTGTAGGTAATAAATTGTTACCTAAAGTAACTCCACCTGCGGTAGCTGTTCCATCCCAATTTGGTTTGTTTTTATTTCCTGTATAAATTAAACTTCCATAACGGTTATAGATTTCTAATTTGAAATTTGGATATAATAGTGCCAAGTTTGGTATTTCGAATGTGTCGTTAATTCCATCATTGTTAGGAGAAAATCCATCTGGAATAAATATATCACACACAGTTAAATCAACAGTAACAGCAAGACGAAGGCTTTCACAACCATTAGCAGAAACTACAGCTGCATAATATGTTGTTCCATTGATTAATAAATCAGATGGATTGTATGCTGTTCCTCCTGTTAATGCATCGTACCAAATTACATTCGGAGTTCCAACAATATTTGCTGATAAGTCGGCAATAGTTGGTGCAGGAACATTGGTTCCGCAGAAAAGATTTCCTCTATCATTCAACACTGGCGCTGGGTCTGATACGACATTGAAATTACCTGTAAGTGCACCTGCTCCAGTTATTCCACAAGTATTGCTTGTAGAAGTTAGGGCAGTGATTTGAATTGTTGTTTGTCCATTATTTACTATGCTAACGCCAGGAATAGTAAATGTTGTTCCGCCGTTTGTAAACGTTACCGAAATAGTCGCCGTTCCTGAATTTGCACCTGACAACAAGTATGTTAATGAATAAGTTCCATCAGGTAAATTACTAATTCCGGCTATGGTAACATTACTATCAGAATTAGGACAAGTATCCTGTGCTGAAACTGTGGCTCCTGTTGTACTTGGAATCGGATTAATAGTGAAATTAACGGTTGCATTTTCATTTGAATTGGTACAACCAGTTGTTGCTATAATTCCAATAACTGTTAACGTATAATTTCCTGCAGTAGTAAACACAGAAGAAGGAATTGAAAACTGTCCAACACCTGCTGTTATGGTAACATCTCCTGAATTTCCTGTCGTAGGTGTTGCACCAGGTATGGAATAATTAAATTGATAAACACCATCAGGAAGATTGGTAGCGTTTGTAATATTGACAAGTATATTATTTCCGAAACAAACGGATGGAACACTTAAATTCGTAGCATCAATATCAGCAAGTGGTCTAACTATTATTTGTTTGGCAACATTTACAATTGTATTAGCACAATTACTTACTGTATTAATAATATTAGTAAAAGAAATAACTGTTGTTCCAACATTAGGAAGCGAAGCACTTGGAACTGTAAAACTTCCAATTCCAGCAGCGATAGTTACGGTTACTGATTGACCTGCTAATGTGTTACTACCTGATAAATCATAATTCAAAGTATAAACGCCATCAGCCATTCCATTTAAATTAACAACTGCAGATGAACCAATACAAGCTGGAGATGTTGAAACATTAATCGAAGTTAACTGTGGATTTGGTAAAATTGTAAATTGAACAACCTCTGTATCTGTTCCACAAGAATTTGTAACTGTGTAAGTATAACTGTAGGTTGCTGGTGCAAAACTGATAATTGTTAATGGAGAAGTAACTACCGTAGAGCTGCTATCTGTCCAAACCCCATTAGCATCTTCTCCATTCAATAAAGAATTCAAATCTAAAACTCCCGTTGATGGACAAATAGAAACTATTCCAGAAAATGTTCCAGCATTTGGCAAAGAATTCACAATTACTGTAACCGTTGAAGTGGCATTAGCACATGGTGAAGTTCCTATAACTGTGTATGTAAATTGATAAGTTCCTACTCCAACAGTTGATGGATTGAAAATTGAACCTGATAAAGCGCCAGTTGCATTATTATCATTCCAAGTTCCGATACCTTGCGTACCATCTAATCCAGTTGCCAAATCTAATGAAGTTGTATTTGAACACGTATTCAAAGTTTGTCCAATTCCTCCAGCATTTGGAGCTGGAATTACTGAAACATTTACAGTAGCCGAAACGGAACCACAAGTAGCTGAAGTTACGGTATAAGTATAAGTATTTGAAGTATCAACTGCAGGATTAAATAAACCAGAACCACTAGCTAGTGCAGGTGACCAAGTTCCCCCTGTTTCTGCATTTGGACCTAATAATAAAAACAAATCTTGAGAAGTGTCATTCGAACATAATGTTAAAGTACTGTTGTTTCCTGCATTTGGCAAAGAATTTACAATTACTGTTACCGTTGAAGTAGCATTTGCACATGGTGAAGTTCCTATTACTGTGTATGTAAATTGATACGTTCCAACTCCAACTGCAGATGGATTGAAAATTGAACCTGTCAAAGCACCAGTTGCATTGTTATCATTCCAAGTTCCAATACCTTGCGTACCATCTAATCCAGTTGCCAAATCTAATGCTGTTATATTTGAACACGTATTTAAAGTTTGTCCAATTCCTCCAGCATTTGGCGCTGGAATTACTGAAACATTTACGGTAGCCGAAACAGAACCACAAGTAGCTGAAGTTACAGTATAAGTATAAGTATTTGAAGTATCAACTGCAGGATTAAATAAACCAGAACCACTAGCTAGTGCAGGTGACCAAGTTCCCCCTGTTTCTGCATTTGGACCTAATAATAAAAATAAATCTTGAGAAGAGTCATTCGAACATAACGATAAAGAATTATTGTTTCCTGCATTTGGCAAAGAATTTACAATTACTGTAACCGTCGAAGTAGCATTCGTACATGGTGAAGTTCCAATGACAGTATATGTAAATTGATACGTTCCTACACCAACTGCCGAAGGATTGAAAATTGAACCCGTCAAAGCACCCGTTGCATTATTATCATTCCAAGTTCCGATACCTTGACTTCCGTCTAAGCCTGTAAACAAGTCTAATGCTATTATATTTGAACACGTATCCAAAGTTTGACCTATACCACCCGAACTTGGTGCTGAAGTTATAGAAACAACTACCTCAGCTGTAGCTGTTGAACACAAACCACCACCGATTGTATAAGTATAGGTTTGGGCAATATCTATTGAAGGGTCAAAAACTCCTGTTCCACTTGATAATGCTGGTGACCATGTACCACCTGTTTGTGCATTTGGACCTAATAATAAAAATAAATCTTGTGAAGGACTATTGGAACATAATGTTAATGCACTATCATTTCCTGCATTAGGAATTGGATTTACCACCACAGAAACTACAGCAGAATCGTTATCACAAGGTTGTGATCCTGTTAGCGAATAAGTATAACTTCCCTGTAAATCAACAGCTGGATTAAAGACGCCTGTTCCACTTGCTAAAGCTGGAGACCAAACTCCACCAGGTTGAGCATTTGGTCCTAACAATAAAAATAAATCTTGGCTTGGACTATTAGTACAAAGTGTAATTGAATTATCGGTTCCTGCTTCTGGTCCAGGAATAACTGTAACCGTAATTGTTGCAGTATCATTTATACAAGGTGCAATTCCAGTTACTGTATAAGTATATACTCCTGAAACATCAACTGAAGGATTAAACAAACCTGTTCCACTTGCTAAAGCTGGAGACCATGTACCACCAGTTTGAGGTGTACCTAACAATGAAGCAAATAAGTCTACAGCATTTTGATTAGAACATATATTTAATGTATTGTCATTTCCAGCATCTGGAACTGGATTTAATATAACTTGAACTGATGCTGAAGAAGATAAACATGGAGCTGTACCTGCAATTGTATAGGTATATGTTCCTGAAACATCAACTGCTGGATTAAAAATTCCTGTACCACTGGCTAACGGTGGCGACCATGTTCCTCCAGCTTGAGCGTTTGGTCCTAATAATGAAAACAAATCAACAGATGGACTTAAAACACAAACATTAAGATTTGAGTCTGTCCCTGCGACTGGTGGCTGAATGACTGTTAACGTCACACTACTTGTTTGAGTATTGATACAACTTGGCGAACCCGAAGTGGCTACACTCAGAATATCGATAGTAGTATCAGCTATATAAGTATTTGACAGTGTTGCCGAGCCACTTGAATCTAATAGTATCGTTTGGTTAGCACCACCATTGATGGAATAAGTTACTGTAGCATTCGGTGTACCAGTAAAAGTTAGAGTTGAACTTGTATTGGCACAAATTGTTGCTGGATTGAAACTAGCCGTAGCCGTTGGTTCAATTACTGTTAATGTTACTGTAGTTCCTAATGCTTTGGTACAACTTGGATTGCCCGCAGTAGTTATGCTTACTAAGGTTACTGTAGTATTTGCAGCAAAAGTGCCAACTAAGCTTTCTATTCCCGTTGAATCGAATGTTATGGTTTGTTCTGCACCTCCATCTAAGTTAAAAGTCACTGTGGCATTTGGCGTTCCGGTAAAAGTCAATGTGGAACTTGTGTTAGCACAAATTGTGGCTGGATTGAAACTAGCCGTAGCTGTTGGGTCAAGAACAGTAAGAGTAACTGTAGTTCCTAATACTTTGGTACAACTTGGAGTGCCTGCAGTAGTTATGCTTACTAAAGTTACGGTAGTATTCGCAGCAAAAGTACCAACTAAAGTTTCTATTCCCGTTGAATCAAATGTTATCGTTTGATCTGCACCTCCATCTAAGTTAAAAGTCACTGTGGCATTTGGCGTTCCGGTAAAAGTCAATGTGGAACTTGTATTCGCACAAATTGTTGCTAGATTGAAACTAGCCGTAGCTGTTGGGTCAAGAACAGTAAGAGTAACTGTAGTTCCTAATGCTTTGGTACAACTTGGAGTGCCTGCAGTAGTTATGCTTACTAAAGTTACTGTAGTATTTGCAGCAAAAGTGCCAACTAAGTTTTCTATTCCCGTTGAGTCAAATGTTATTGTTTGTTCTGCACCTCCATCTAAGTTAAAAGTCACTGTGGCATTTGGCGTTCCGGTAAAAGTCAATGTGGAACTTGTGTTAGCACAAATTGTTGCTGGATTGAAACTAGCCGTAGCCGTTGGGTCAATTACTGTTAATGTTACTGTAGTGCCTAATACTTTGGTACAACTTGGATTACCTGCAGTAGTTATGCTTACTAAAGTTACTGTAGTATTTGCAGCAAAAGTGCCAACTAAGCTTTCTATTCCCGTTGAATCGAATGTTATGGTTTGTTCTGCACCTCCATCTAAGTTAAAAGTCACTGTGGCATTTGGCGTTCCCGTAAAAGTTAGTGTGGAACTTGTATTGGCGCAAATTGTTGCAGGATTGAAACTAGCTGTTGCCGTTGGGTCAATTATTGTTAATATTACTGTAGTGTCTAATGCTTTGGTACAACTTGGAGTGCCTGCAGTGGTTACACTTACTAAAGTTACTGTGGTGTTTACTGTATACGTTCCTGCTAATGTCGCTGTACCAGATGCGTTTAAGTTTATGGTTTGGTTTGCTCCACCATTGATAGAATAAGTAACCGTAGCATTTGGTGTTCCTGTAAATGTTAACGTGGAACTTGTATTAGTACAAATCGTTGCAGGATTGAAACTCGCTGTAGCCGTCGGGTCAAGAATCGTAAGGGTAATGGTAGTGCCTAATGCTTTGGTACAACTTGGATTGCCTGCAGTGGTTATACTTACTAAAGTTACTGTAGTGTTTACAGTATACGTTCCTACTAATGTGGCTGTACCAGATGCGTTTAAGGTGATAGTTTGGTTTGCCCCACCATTGATGGAATAAGTTACTGTAGCATTTGGCGTTCCTGTAAAAGTTAACGTGGAACTTGCGTTAGCACAAATCGTTACTGGATTGAAAGCTGCTGTGGCAGTTGGGTCAATTACGGTTAATGTTACTGTAGTGCCTAATAATTTGGTACAACTTGGAGTGCCTGCAGTAGTTACACTTACTAAAGTTACTGTGGTGTTTACTGTATACGTTCCTACTAATGTCGCTGTGCCAGAAGCGTTTAAGGTTATGGTTTGGTTTGCTCCACCGTTTATTGAATAAGTTACTGTAGCATTTGGTGTTCCTGTAAAGGTTAAAGTGGAACTTGTGTCAGCACAAATCGTTGCTGGATTAAAACTCGCTGTAGCTGTTGGATCAATTACCGTAAGGATAACGGTAGTACTTAATACTTTGGTACAACTTGGATTACCTGCAGTAGTTATGCTTACTAAAGTTACTGTCGTGTTTACCGCATACGTTCCTGCTAATGTTGCTGTCCCAGATGCGTTTAAGGTGATGGTTTGGTTTGCTCCACCATTGATGGTATAAGTTACTGTGGCATTTGGGGTTCCAGTAAAGGTTAAAGTAGAACTTGTGTTAGCACAAATCGTTGCTGGATTGAAACTCGCTGTAGCCGTCGGGTCAAGAATGGTAAGATTAACTGTAGTATCTAGCACTTTGGTACAACTTGGAGTGCCTGCAGTAGTTATGCTTACTAAAGTTACTGTAGTGTTTACAGTATACGTTCCTGCTAATGTCGCTGTGCCAGACGCGTTTAAGGTTATGGTTTGGTTTGCTCCACCATTGATGGAATAAGTTACTGTGGCATTTGGTGTGCCGGTAAAGGTTAATGTGGAACTTGTGTTAGCACAAATCGTTGCAGGATTGAAACTCGCTGTAGCCGTTGGGTCAATTACTGTTAATGTTACTGTAGTTCCTAATGCTTTGGTACAACTTGGATTGCCTGCAGTGGTTATACTTACTAAAGTTACTGTCGTGTTTACTATATACGTTCCTGCTAATGTGGCTGTACCTGATGCATTTAAGATGATAGTTTGGTTTGCTCCGCCATTGATGGAATAAGTTACTGTAGCATTTGGCGTTCCCGTAAAGGTTAGCGTGGAACTTGTGTTAGCACAAATCGTTGCAGGATTGAAACTCGCTGTAGCCGTCGGGTCAAGAATGGTAAGAGTAACGGTAGTGCCAAATAATTTAGTACAACTTGGATTACCTGCGGTGGTCACACTTACTAAAGTTACTGTCGTGTTTACTGTATACGTTCCAACTAATGTTGCTGTCCCAGATGCGTTTAAGGTGATAGTTTGGTTTGCTCCACCATTGATGGAATAAGTTACTGTGGCATTTGGCGTACCGGTAAAGGTTAATGTGGAACTTGTGTTGGCACAAATCGTTGCTGGACTGAAACTCGCTGTAGTCGTTGGGTCAAGAATGGTAAGAGTAACGGTAGTTCCTAATAATTTGGTACAACTTGGATTACCTGCAGTGGTTACACTTACTAAAGATACTGTCGTGTTTACTGTATACGTTCCTACTAATGTCGCTGTGCCAGATGCGTTTAAGGTTATGGTTTGGTTTGCTCCACCGTTTATTGAATAAGTTACTGTAGCATTTGGTGTTCCTGTGAAAGTTAACGTGGAACTTGTGTTAGCACAAATCGTTACTGGATTGAAAGCTGCTGTTGCCGTTGGGTCAATTACTGTTAATGCAACTGTGGTTCCTAATAATTTAGTACAACTTGGATTATCTGCGGTGGTTACACTTACTAAAGTTACTGTGGTGTTTACTGTATACGTTCCTGCTAATGTCGCTGTACCAGATGCGTTTAAGTTTATGGTTTGGTTTGCTCCACCGTTTATTGAATAAGTTACTGTAGCATTTGGTGTTCCTGTGAAAGTTAACGTGGAACTTGTGTTAGCACAAATCGTTACTGGATTGAAAGCTGCTGTGGCAGTTGGGTCAATTACTGTTAAAGTTACTGTAGTGCCTAATAATTTGGTACAACTTGGATTGCCTGCAGTGGTTACACTTACTAAAGTTACTGTCGTGTTTACTGTATACGTTCCTACTAATGTGGCTGAACCTGATGCGTTTAAGGTGATTGTTTGGTTTGCTCCACCATTGACAGAATAAGTAACCGTAGCATTTGGTGTTCCTGTAAATGTTAATGTGGAACTTGTATTAGCACAAATTGTTGCTGGATTGAAACTCGCTGTAGCTGTTGGGTCAATTACTGTTAATGTTACTGTAGTGCCTAATGCTTTGGTACAACTTGGAGTGCCTGCAGTAGTTACACTTACTAAAGTTACTGTGGTGTTTACTGTATACGTTCCTGCTAATGTCGCTGTGCCAGAAGCGTTTAAGGTTATGGTTTGGTTTGCTCCACCGTTTATTGAATAAGTTACTGTAGCATTTGGTGTTCCTGTAAAGGTTAAAGTGGAACTTGTGTTAGTACAAATCGTTGCTGGATTAAAACTCGCTGTAGCTGTTGGGTCAATTACAGTTAATGTTACTGTAGTTCCTAATAACCTAGTGCAAGTTGGATTGCCTGCAGTGGTTATGCTTACTAAAGTTACTGTTGTATTTACAGTATACGTTCCCACTAATGTTTCTATACCTGTCGAATCGAATGTTATAGTTTGATTTGCACCTCCATCTAAGTTAAAAGTTAGCGTGGCATTTGGTGTTCCAGTAAAAGTTAGCGTTGAACTTGTATTAGCACAAATTGTTGCAGGACTGAAACTCACCGTAGCAGTTGGCAAAGGTATTACTGTGATAGTTACATTACTTGTTTGGGGATTTGTGCAACTAGGTATAGTTGTACTTTCTATACTTACGATATTAATTGTCGTATTAGCTATATAAGTGTTTGATAGTGTTGCAATTCCTGAGCTATTTAATAGTATTGTCTGGTTTGAACCACCATTAATATTATAGGTAACAGTTGCATTTGGTGTACCAGTAAAAGTTACTGTGGCAGAAGTTCCTGAACAAATTGTTGTTGGACTTACCGATAAAATCACAGTCGGTAATGGGAGAATTGTAATGGTTACAGTAGATGTATCAGTGGCACATAAAGCTGAAGAAACCGTATATGTAAATACATATGGACTTCCTGCCAAAGTCATACTGGAAACATTTAATGTACCTTGAGAACCATTTGTTGTTGGAATTGGACCTGACCAAACTCCTGTGTTATCTGGCGATCCACCTAACAAACCAAACAAATCAAATGGAGCTGTTGATGAAATTTGATTTATACAAATTCCTCTATTACCATCTAATCCAGCATCATTTGGTTCGTATATATTAACTAAAACTTCTAATCTAGTACTACTCTCACATGGTGGATCAACTGTAGTAGCATAATAAAATTGTCCATTTACTAAAGGTATAGAAGGATCTAACGGAATACCAAAAGAAGAGGTTAAATACCAATTATTATTACCCGATGCAACTAAGTCGGCTACAGTTGGTGGGTTTCCTGTATTGTTACAAAATTCTTGAACTGCACTACCTGTTGGCGTAGGAACAAGTCCGACATTTACGAATAAAGTAAATCTTGATGTTTCACAACCTGTACCGGGATTCGTTTGACTAATATAATAAATAGTGTTATCATTCAGTATTGTAGTATTTGGTATAGGAGTACCACCTGTAGGAACAGTATACCACTTCAAGTTATTACCAGATATAACGAACTGAGGATTAAGCGGAGTTGCTAAGTTCAAATTAGTCACACAAACACCTTGAAAGTTTGCACCAGTTGGCGCTGAAAAAATTGTTACAACTACTCTTTGTCTAGAACCACAATTCCCTGTGGTATCATCAGCAAAATAATCTTCTCCATTAACTAGACTTACCGAGTTCAATAAAGCACTTCCACCTGTAGCATTTGCATACCATCTTATTCCTCCACCATTATCAATTGCAACTAAACTCCCAATTGTTGGTGATTGTGTATCACAAAAAGACTGTGCGGAATTTGATACTGTAGGACATTGAGAATAAACAATACTATTCTGCCCTATTAGTGCCAACATTAATACACAACAAAAAAAATATTTTTTGGCAAGAGTAGTTATTCTCATAAGCAGTTTAATTTATTTTAATTTAATTCCACAAAACATCGCCCCTCTTCATCTAAGAAAACAATTAAGCATTAACCTAAAATCTTTCAAAACAATTATAAATTCGTTGAAATAGGTCAAGTGAAATTATCACTACTATATTACTTATAATTTTTAGGATGTATTTTGACTTATTAAATTGTTATAAACAAAATAATAAACATTATTAACATCCTGTGTGCATTATAAATTTTACACAACTAAATGATATTAAATTAATTACAAAATAAATTAATGGAAAATTAAAGTTATTAATACTTTTTAGTATGGTTAGAAAATAAAAAAAATGTTAATAAGTTTGCCCTTAAACACAAACCTATTAACATCAAAATGCAAAATAAAATGAATTAAAAAATACTTTTATAAAATTCTTGTTTTACCATTTCAAATTCCGAAATCACCTCGTCAATGATTTCCTTTACTGATTTAATTTCATGAATTAATCCAGCAATTTGTCCGATTTCTAATTCACCTTCCTCTAAATCTCCTTCGAACATTCCCCGTTTAGCTCTTGCTCGACCTAAGAGTGTTTTCAATTCTTCTGTCGATGGACATTTGGCATACAATTCTTGCAGGTCATTGTAAAATTTATTCTTAATTAATCGAACTGGTGCTAATTCTTTTAAGGTTAACTGAGTATCACCTTCATTTGTATTAATTATGGTTTTTTTAAAATTATCATGTGAAGAACTTTCAAAGGATGCTGCAAAGCGTGATCCCATTTGAACTCCATCGGCTCCAAGAACCATCGCTGCCAACATTCCTCTGCCAGTAGCAATTCCGCCTGCAGCAATAAGCGGAATTTGTATTTGTTCTTTCACCATAGGAATTAAGGTAAAAGTCGTTGTTTCCTCTCTTCCATTATGTCCACCAGCTTCAAATCCTTCGGCTACAATTGCATCTACTCCAGCTTCTTGCGCTTTCAAAGCAAACTTTGAACTACTTACCACGTGAACAACAGTAATCCCTCTTTCTTTTAAATAGCTCGTCCAAGTCTTAGGATTTCCAGCCGAAGTAAAAACTATTTTTACTTCTTCCTCAACTATTATATTGATGATTTCCTCAATATTGGGATACAACATGGGAACATTAACGCCAAAAGGTTTATCAGTGGCTAACTTGCATTTTTGAATGTGTTCTCTCAAAACAGCTGGATACATTGAACCTGCACCGATTAATCCTAAACCTCCAGAATTACTTACAGCACTGGCTAACATATAACCACTATTCCAAATCATTCCTCCTTGAATAATGGGATATTTAATCTTAAAAAGTTGGGTGATTTTATTCATGTAGGCTGAATTGAATTTTAGATTTAATTTTTAATTATTTTTCCTGACTGTATCAGTGAATTACTCTCTATCTTATAAAAGTATATTCCAGAAGTTAAATTTTCCATGGAAATTAAATTACTTGAATTCAATTCCTTTTCGAAAACTTTTTGCCCTATACTATTATACAGTGTGATTTCAGCATTCTCAATACCATTAGGAAAAGAGACATAAAAATAATCATTTGTAGGATTTGGATAAACCATAAACTTTCCTTTTGAATTTGAATTTATGGAAAGTTGAGCCATATTTAAAGCCAATTGAAAATCTGGAATTCCATATCCAAATTGATTGGTTGGATTTGAAAATCTGTCTGCTGATTGTTTTACAAAATCTACAATTTGTTGATTAGTGGCCCAAGGAATTGCCTGCCAAAGACTTGTAACAGCGCCAGCCAAAATTGGACAGGCAAATGAAGTTCCGCTGGCAGTAACAATGCTTCCACTTGTGTTTGATACTGTTGCACTTTGTCCTTTTGCCATTACATCGGGTTTAACTCTTCCATCAAAGCTTGGCCCAATAGAACTAAAAGTTGCGTATGTCTCATCAAATTTTACTGCGCCTACCGCAAGTACGTTTGTAGCTTCTGCAGGAACTCCAATATGTGGTTCTGATGAATTTCCAGAATTTCCTGCACTTGCCACTACAATCATTCCTTTAGAAAAAGCAATGTTGGCACCTCGAGAAGCAAAAGATGTATTTCCTGTCATATCAGAATAAGTGTAACTGTAATTGGGATTATCATATTCAAAATAACCCAATGAAGTAGAAATAACATCAACACCTAACCTATCAGCTTCTTCGGCGCCTTCTACCCAGTAACTTTCTTCAACAGGATTTTCTTCTAAAATATCTTCGGTAATAAATAAATAATACTGAGAGTCAGGAGCAGTACCTACTAATTCTCCCTCAACATAGCCAGCCATACAAGACAATGTCATCGTACCATGGTTGTGTGTAGAAAAGACATCTGTATTTCGCGCCACAAAATTATATCCACCTAAATACAATCCATTATTTAACATTCTTTCAAAAGGAAATATGACATCAACTTCTGAAAATCCCGAGTCTAAAACCGCAATAATTTTTCCTGTACCAGTATAATTAGACTGATGTAATAAGTGAGCATTTAGCATTTGAACTTGATTCCCAGAATTACCATAAGCAAAAGTGGTTGTTACGTCAAGATTTTTGTTGATTCTCTTTATTGATTTAGAACTAGAGTTTCTTTTTATTTTGCCTGAAACATTTAAAGTTCTATCTGCAAATTGGACGTAATCTACAAAGGAAAGTGAAGTCAAATTTTGAATATCAATGACAGCACCACGAACATGAACTGCATTCAACCATTTCGATTTTGCTTTCACAATTATTCCTGTAGAAGCACTAATTTGATTTACATAAGGCTGATGAATTGGAATGTCTTTTATATCCAAAGCAATATTTTGATTAACTCTTCTATCTAAAGAACGCTGCGAAAGCATTTGTAATGGATTGTCAAAATAATATTGAGAATTTGGCTTATCCTTAAAATAAACCCATGCATCTTCTTGAGAAAATCCAGAAAAACTTAAGT
The DNA here is from genome assembly GCF_051547085.1 of Flavobacterium sp. RSB2_4_14. Taxonomy (NCBI): domain Bacteria; kingdom Pseudomonadati; phylum Bacteroidota; class Flavobacteriia; order Flavobacteriales; family Flavobacteriaceae; genus Flavobacterium; species Flavobacterium sp. RSB2_4_14. Next base: position 102,837 of record NZ_JBPTTL010000007.1, on the reverse strand, counting down.
GGAAAAACAGAATAAAATAAAGCTTTCTCATAATTTTACATTTTGTAATGCGCTAATTTATGAAATTACTCCTGAACCAACTAATTCATCTCCAATATTCCAAGCTACAAATTGTCCCGCTGTGATGGCAGATTGTGGTTCTTCAAAAGAAACATATAATCCACTTTCAAATTGATACAAAGTGGCTTTTTGTAATGCTTGACGATAGCGAATACGAGCCATAACCTGCATGCTTTCTCCATTTTTCAATGCTAAATCTTCCCTTATCCAATGAAGTTCATCATTAGTTACTTTCAATGTTTTTTTAAATAATCCAGGATGATTTACTCCTTGACCCGTATAAATAACATTCGATTTTACATCAGTGGCAATAATAAAAAGTGCCTCTTTAGTTCCACCAACATTCAACCCTTTTCGTTGTCCAATAGTGAAATAGTGTGCACCTTGGTGTTTGCCAACAATTTTACCGTGTTCTGGTAAATAAGTGATGCCTCTTGACTCATAAGCCAATTTTTCTTCTAAAGTTTTAAATATTGGCTGCTCTACTTTATATATTGAATTGTTTGAGCCTACTTCATAAATCAATCCTTCTTTAGGCTGCAATTGTTGTTGTAAAAATTCGGGCAATCGAACTTTACCTATAAAACATAACCCTTGTGAGTCTTTCTTTTCTGCAGTCACCAAGTCCATTTGCAAAGCTATTTCTCTAACTTCTGGCTTGGTTAATTCTCCAATTGGAAATAATGATTTAGCTAATTGTTCTTGTGATAATTGGCAAAGAAAATAGGATTGATCTTTGTTACTGTCTTTTCCAGCCAAGAGTTGATAAACTGGTTTTCCATCGATTTCAATTTCCCCTTTTCTACAATAATGACCTGTTGCCACATAATCTGCACCAAGACTTAAAGCAATTTTCATAAAAACATCAAACTTAATTTCGCGATTGCATAATACATCAGGATTGGGAGTTCGTCCTTTTTCATATTCGCTGAACATATAGTCAACGATTTTTTCTTTGTATTGTTCGCTTAAATCAACGGTTTGAAATGGAATTCCCAATTTTTCAGCAACAAGAAGTGCGTCGTTACTATCTTCAAGCCAAGGACATTCGTTAGAAATTGTTACCGAGTCGTCGTGCCAATTTTTCATAAAAAGTCCAATCACTTCATAGCCTTGTTCCTTTAACAAATAGGCAGCAACACTAGAATCAACTCCACCAGAAAGTCCAACTACAACTCGTTTCATTTTATAGCAAAAATTTTGCTGTAAAATTACTTGATTAATTATTATTCTTCTAGCGGTTTAACTCTTTTTTGGAATTTCTTACCTTGTTTGTCCATATTAACATTAATCAACTTTCCTTTTTCGAGCAGTTTCCACATCCCAACTTTCTTCCCGTTTTTAAAATTTCCTTGTCCTGTAATTTGATTATCTGGATTTCGAAAAATTGCTAATCCGTCATACTCTCCATTTACATAGATAGTTTCTTCAAGAACGACATCGTTTTCTGCATACTTTTTATAGCCGCCGTTTTTAATCCCATCTTTATAAGTTGTTTCTTCTGCAATCTTTCCACTTTTGTAAAATACTTTTCGTACACCTGTTAACTTTCCGATTTTATAGTGTTCTGTCGTCATAATAGCAGGAGAATCTTCATGATAAAATTTCCATTCTCCTTCAAATTGTTTATTGACAACTTTTCCTTCGCTTACTTTGTTTTTATTTTGATTATAGAATATAGTATAGCAAGAGTTATCTGTTTTATTAAAATCTCTAGTAGCAATTATTGTCCCAGCTTTTGTGTCGTCAAAAAACTTAAATAAGCCTATTTCTTTGCCATGATCAAAAGTTCCTTCGTAGCGCTGTCTCTTTGACTCTTCATAAAACCCTTTCCACAAACCATGCTTCTTACCATCAGAATCAAATTTATTAAAATCTTGGGCTAATAATGAAAATGAGGTGAATAACAAAACAATCAAATATTTCATAAAAAAATAATTAAAAATCACAAAACAAATGTAATGCTAATACCCATAACGAAAAATGCATTTAAATAGTATTTAACTAAAAGCAAATTTTGCTATTGGAGAATACAGATTATCAAAAAATATTTTTTTTCATATTTTATTAGATACTTTATGAAATATTTTTTATTTTTGGAAAAATTAAACTAAACCATATGAAAAATTTTATGAAAAAAATTACGCTAATTGCTTTAGCCTTTGTAGCTTTTTCTTGTTCAACAGACTACGAAGAGAAAAATTTAAAATCAGTTTCGATTGCAGAGATTGCAAAAGCTACTCCTGAATTGAGCACTTTTGTTGAAGCTTTAGAAATTACAGGATTAACTGAAACTTTTGACGCACAAGGTGATTATACAGTATTTGTTCCAGATAATGCTGCATTTTCAAGTTTATTATCTGCACTTGGTGCAACAAGTTTAGCTGATGTTGACCCAGTACTTTTAGCTGATGTTCTTAAATATCATGTTTTAGATTCTAGAGTACTTTCTACTGATTTAACTGATGGAGCTACTGCTACTACATTACTTGGTCAAGATATCACAGTAAATATTGACACTACAGCAGACGAAGTTACTATTACTGACGGAAATACTATTACATCTGACGCAACAGTTATTGCTAGAGATATTAAATGTTCAAATGGAATTATCCACAGAATTGACACAGTTTTGTTACCAAATTTAGGTAGCTAAATAGAAAATTAAATTATCCTAAAGGGTTGACTTTAAAAGTCAGCCCTTTTTTTTTGTAAAAAATAAAAAATAGAATTTCACGTTATGAAATTTAGCATTCTACAAATTAAATTATTTTATGATTAAACTTAAACTAGTTTTAAATTGAGTTTTAAAACTTAAAATTGTATGGCTTTAATATTATAAAATAAGAACATGAAATGATAATACCTTTTATTTCACAATTCATTTTTAAAAATTACATTTAATAATTAATACCATTTGACCATTTAATTCAAAATAAAAAGTTAAAAAAATATAGATTTATTTCATCATTTTGTTTAACTTATTCTGTTTTCAAAAAAGAAAAACACCGCATTAAAGCCTTTAATACATTAATATTCAGTTATTTATTTTTATTTTAACAATTAAACAAAATTGTTAAATTTTATTTAAATATTAGTTTTGTTTAATATTTTTGATTTTTTGTTAGACAATATTTTATAAGTTTGTAGAGAACAATTAAACAAAAAAATTATGAAAAAATTATTTAAAAAAATTGCATTAGTTGCAATATGTATTTCGGTTTTCTCTTGTAATGATGACGACAACAACACAGCACAACCTACTATTGTAGATATCGCTGCTGGAAATCAAGACTTTTCTATTCTAGTTGATGCACTAGAACGCACTGGTTTAGACGCAGTATTAGATGCGCCAGGACAATACACCGTTTTTGCCCCAACCAATGCTGCTTTCACAGCTTTTTTAGCTACAACACCTTATCCAACTATAAATGATGTACCTGTTAGTGCACTAACAAACATTTTACTAAACCACGTTATAGGAGATGAAATTAAAAGTATGGACATTCAAACTGGTTATGCTTCAACATTGTCACCAATCAATTCATCGGCCAATGCACCAACCATCAGTATGTTTATACAATTATCTGGTAGCTCAGTTATTATAAATGGTGGTGCTGCAAACTCTGGTTCAACTGTAACCACAGCTGACATTGATGCTAGTAATGGTGTTATTCATGTAGTTGGGAATGTAATTGCTATCCCAACATTAGTAAATCATGTAGTTGCTAACCCAGATTTCGAAACATTACAAACTGTAGTAACTAGTCCTGCTCAAAGTGCAGTATTAAATACTTTGTTAGGAGTTACAGCAGCTGCACCAGTAACTCTTTTTGCTCCAAATAATACCGCATTTACAACTGCATTAGGAACTGGCGGTTTTGCAAATGGCGCTACCGACGCACAAGTAACAAAAGTATTGCAATATCACGTAACAGCAGCTGGTAATGTTCGTTCAAACCAACTACAAAACAATCAAGTAGTTCCTATGATTACAAGTCCAGTTCAAAACACTACAGTTATATTGGGTGGTGGAAATGTAGATATTAGAGATACAGCTAGTAATCTTTCAAGAGTATTTAGAGCAGATATTCAATGCTCTAATGGAGTAATACACGGTGTAAACAGAGTTTTACAACCTGTACTGTAATTTTAAATTGTTATGAAAAAGAGAAGCGCAACTTTAATAGTTGCGCTTTTTTTATGAACCTAATTCAAGTGCTCTATCATTCGCTGCTTTTACAGCCTCTATAATTGTTTTCTCTAAACTTCCCTTTTCAAAGACTTGCAAAGCTCTTTCCGTTGTACCGCCTTTTGAAGCTACCTTTTTAATCCATTCATTGTTAGACAACGAATAACTGTTTTGAATAGCGACTGAACCCATAAAAGTTTGATTAACCAATAACTCAGCTTCCGATTCATTGAACCCTAATTCAACAGCTGCATTTATCATGGATTGCATGAAGTAAAAAACATAAGCTGGACCACTACCAGAAATAGCCGTTGCAGCATCAATCAATTTTTCGTTTTCTACATAAACCGATTTACCAGTAGTATTAATTAAATTTTGAATAATAAAGAGTTCCTTTCTATCTACATTTGCAGATGCAGTAAAAACGGTCATTCCCATTCCTATTTGGGTTGGAATATTAGGCATGGAACGCACAATTTTTGAACAGGAAAGTTGGGTTGCTAATTTTGACAACGTAATTCCCGCCATTACTGAAAATATAATTTGGCTGTCTCTTAAAAAAGGTTTTATTGATTGTGCTAAAACAGCAAAATCTTGAGGTTTAACCGCTAAAATTACAATGTCGAATTCTCCAATGTTATCCGAAGCTTTCGTTGAAATATTCATTTCGGGAATACCGCTTTCAATTGCTGCAAGGGTATTATTTCTTACTAGCACATGAATATCCTCAGGCTTAATAAATCTCGAACTAATAAAACTATTTGCATAGGTTTTACCCATGTTTCCGTAACCAACAATAAGTACTTTCATAATGTTAAGAATAAAAAACGCTGCTTAAAGATATATAATATTTTTAAGCAGCGTAGTATATTGTAAAGCGAAATCTTATTTCTTTTTATTTTGAATTTGCTTTTGGGCTTCGGCTTGTTCCATCATTTCTCTCATTTTCTTTTGGAACTTACTTTCGGTTTTAGGTTTTGTTTTATTCTCTTGAATTTGGGCATGAATTTTATCACTGTCAATAAAATAACGCTTAATTACAATCATAATTCCAATAGTAATCAAATTGGAAATAAAGTTATACAAACTCAATCCAGAACCATAATTATTAAAAAACAACAACATCATGATAGGAGAAAGATAAATCATTATTTTCATAATTTTCCCCATATCTGGCATTCCTTCTTGCTGTGGTTGTGCCATCATTTGATCTCCAGAAGTCATTTTCATGTAAAAGAAAATGGCTATCGAAGCTAATATTGGAAATAAACTAATGTGATCACCATATACTGGAATGTGAAATGGCAATTTGTATATTTCGTCAAAAGAAGATAAGTCTTCCGCCCAAAGAAATCCTTTTTGTCTTAACTCAATAGCTGATGGAAAGAACTGAAAGGAAGCATACATAAACGGAATTTGTATCAATGCAGGAATACATCCCGCCATAGGATTTACTCCTGCTTTGTTATACAACTTCATTGTTTCTTGTTGTTTTTTCATTGGATCTTTAGCAAACTTTTCCCCAATTTCCATAATTTCTGGTCGTAAGACTTTCATCTTGGCTTGTGACAAGAAAGACTTGAAAGTAATAGGCGACATGGCAATTTTTATCAAAATAGTAAAGATAATAATGGCTATTCCTAATCCCATGAAAGTACTTAAAAACCCAAAAAGCGGAACGAAAATAAATTTATTAATCCATCCGAAAATACCCCAACCTAACGGAACAATGTCTTCTATATTTTTGTTGTACTTGTTTAATACTCTATAATCGGTTGGTCCAAAATACCAATTCATTTTATAATCCAACTCTCCATTTTTGAAGGCTAATGGCATTGTTGATTTGAAGTTTTTGGTAAAAACTGTGTCTATCTTCTCATCATTTACCAAGTTCGTAGAACTCAATTTTACATTTTCAATAGGTGTTTGTGACAAAAGAATTGAACTAAAAAAGTGTTGCTTATAGGCAATGAACGTTGCTTTTTCAAGAATTTCATCTTCTTGTTTTCCTAATCCTGCATAATCAACTTTACCCTCATTTTCAAAATAAATTTCGGCATAACGATTTTCATAAGAAATACTTTTTTCGTTTCGATAGGTTTTCAAATCCCATTGCAAATCTGCCGTTTCTGAATTATTTAAAACCGAATTCAAACCTTGTGAACGCACATCAAAGTCAAGCATATATTCATTTGGTTTTAACACATACTTGTATTCCAAAAATGAATTTTCACCTGCTTTCAATTTCATGGATACTATTTGATTTTCTCCAACTTTTGACACTGTTGGTTCAAAAAACAAATCTTTGGTATTCAATACTCTATTGTCTTTGGTTTGCAATTGCAAATTGAAATTAGCGTTGTTGTTTTTTATCAACTCCACTAACTCCTTTGATTTTTTATCAAATCTTTTATAATTTTTTAAAGTAGCTTCGGTAATGAAACCTCCTTTATTAGCGATTTTCAACTTTACAAGTTCGTTTTCAATAATTGTAAAATCATTTTTCGCCGAAGGCAAAGTAGCCGAATACGCAAAACTTCCTAAAGCTCCTTGAAGTTTTTGAATTTTAACCGAATCCGCAACTGTAGTGTCCGTAATGGTCTTGGCAACATCTTTTGTCGCTTCTTGTTTTACTTTGGCTTCAACCGCTTTTTCTGTTGTTGCCTTTGTTTGTTCTTTAACCTCACTTTCTCGGTTATTATACATCATCCAAAGTATAATCACAAAGATTAAAGCAAAACCTATTATCGAATTTAAATCAAATTTCTTTTGTTCCATATGCTGCTGAACTTGGTTCAGTATCTTTAATTAATATTATTTTTTATGTTTTACCATTGCGGCCACAAAGCTAACAAAAATTGGGTGCGGATTTGCAACAGTACTTTTATATTCGGGATGGTATTGTACTCCTATAAAAAATGGGTGATTTTGAAGTTCTATAATTTCGACTAAACCAGTATCTGGATTAACTCCTGAAGCTATTAAACCAGCATCTTCCAATTGTTTTCTGTATTCATTATTATATTCATAACGATGACGATGACGCTCTTGAATTTGTGTTTTGCCGTAAATTTGATGTGCCAATGTTCCAGCTTTGATATCGCATTTCCAAGCACCAAGACGCATGGTTCCACCTTTATCGGTAATATTTTTTTGCTCTTCCATTATAGAAATTACCGGATGAGGCGTTTGTTCATTCATCTCTGTAGAATTCGCATCTTTTAATCCTAACACGTTTCTGGAATATTCAATAACCGCCATTTGCATTCCTAAACAAATTCCGAAAAATGGAATATTATTTTCACGAGCATAACGAACGGTTTCAATTTTACCTTCAATTCCACGTCCACCAAAACCTGGCGCCACAAGAATTCCATCTAAATCTTGTAATTGTTCGGCAGCATTGGTTTCATCTAAATATTCAGAATGAATGCTAATGATATTTACTTTGGTTTGATTAGCAGCACCAGCATGAATAAATGATTCTAAAATAGATTTATAAGAATCCTGCAATTCCACATATTTCCCAACCAAACCAACATTTACCGTATGTTTCGGATGTTTTAATCGATGCAGAAAAGTATTCCAATTTTTTAAATCGGGTGCGGCTTTCTTTGGTAGATTTAATTTTTTCAGTGCCACAATATCCAATCCTTCTTCCAACATCAAGTTGGGCACTTCATAGATAGTTGACGCATCAATAGATTGTATTACTGCTTCGCGTTTTACGTTGCAAAACAATGCTAATTTTTGACGCAATTCATCCGAAATTTCATGTTCGGTTCTACAAACTAGAATATCCGCTTTGATTCCGCTTTCCATCAAAGTTTTTACAGAATGCTGTGTGGGTTTTGTTTTTAATTCTCCAGCAGCAGCAAGATAAGGAACCAACGTTAAATGAATCACTATTCCGTTTCCTTCTCCTAATTCCCATACTAACTGACGAACAGACTCGATATAAGGCAAAGATTCAATATCTCCAACAGTTCCACCAATTTCTGTAATAACAATATCAAAATCACCCGATTTACCGAGCAATTGCATACGTTCTTTAATTTCGTTGGTGATATGAGGAACAACTTGAACTGTTTTTCCTAAAAATTCGCCTCTTCTTTCCTTTTCAATTACAGAAAGATACACTCTTCCTGTGGTAACATTATTGGCTTGTGAAGTGGGAACATTCAAGAAACGTTCGTAATGACCTAAATCCAAATCGGTTTCAGCACCATCATCAGTAACATAACATTCGCCGTGTTCATAAGGATTCAACGTTCCTGGGTCAACATTGATGTAAGGATCAAATTTTTGGATAGTAGTTCGATAACCTCTTGCTTGTAATAATTTTGCTAAAGATGCAGCGATAATTCCTTTCCCTAAGGAAGAGGTCACACCGCCAGTAACAAAAATGTATTTCGTTTGATTCATTGTGCTGTTTGTTGTAGTTGTGTTGTTGTAAAAAACGAGGCAAAAGTACAATTAATTAGTCAATGTGTCAATGTGAAAATGTAGCAATTTCAAAATAGAATCATTGTTTTATGATTGCGCACTAGATTGAAACCTTATTTTGGGTATTGCTTTTTAATGTTGCGGACTAATTCTTCCAATCCGTTTAATTTGAGTTCGTAAACCAATTGCAATTGCTCACCGAGTTGTCCTTTTGGAAAACCTTTATTGCTGTACCATACTACATAGTATTCGGGCAAATCTATGAGATAATAGCCTTCATATTTACCGAAAGGCATTTTGGTGTGTGCTAGTTTTATCAGAAGTTGTTGTTGGTCGTTCAAATTTATAAAATTTCAATAATTTCGAACCTACCTTCAAAAGATTTCCCTCTTACTGTTGAAATTATATATGCAATTTTACCCTCAATCTTAATAATCTTTACATTCATAACTTCTCCACTTTTAAATGGAAAATCAGGAAGGGTAATTTCGGTCATTTTCATATCATATTCACAATCATTAATCCAATTTAATTCAGATTTAATATAATATTTGCCATTTCTATGATATTCGATATGATAATTGTATTTTATTTCTATGTAAGAAGTTTTATCATCCGAATCTAAATATTTTAGTTTGCAATTTTTTAATATGCCACATTCAGAATTAGATTGTGCAAATGATAAATTAAAAAATAAAATTAAAAGAATAACAAGAGAATTTTTTAACATTATAAAATTTATTTAGTGTTCCAATTAAAAAAAATTTCTCTTTTAATATCGGGATGCAAGCTAAAGTGAACTGGGCAAGTCAACGCAGTTCGTTCCAAAATGGTTTTGGTTTTTTCGTCGGCTTCCAAATTCATATTAAAAGTCACATGAATTTCAGAAATACGTCTTGGTTCTGCTGCCATAACTTTAGTAACTTCGGCTGTGGAACCTGAGAAATCTACATTCATTTCTCTTGCCTTAATTCCCATTACGGTAAACATGCAACTGGCCAAACCATTAGCCACAGTATCCGTTGGAGAAAACGCTTCTCCTTTACCATTATTATCCAGAGGCGCATCCGAAATAATCTCACTTCCCGATTGCAAATGAATAGAAGAAGTTCTTAAATCGCCAAGGTAAGTTACTTTTGATGTTGCCATTATAATGCTTCTTTTATCGTTAAATCGGTGTCGTAATAGAGAATATAAATTCCATGATTTGAATAACCATAGGTTGCATTTTGCACATAATCAAATTTATTTTCTATTTGATTTGTTGAAGCCGTTTGAATTGTTTCTTCAAATGTTTTTTCTTGTGACAAACGAAGCAACGTATCGAAGGTAATATCAAAGCCACGTATGGCATATTCACTTGGCATAATTTTATTGATTTTTTTATACTTTCGGTCAAATTGATTCGCTTCTTCGGTTTCATTTGGTCTAGAGAGCGATGGATATAATAATTTGAGTTTAGTCAACCGAGTCAATGAAATTTCTTCAAAATCTAATGTTTCATTTGGTTCCATAATCACCATCTGAACTTGATACTCCTTTTGAAAAGCCAGCATTGTAGAAGTTGTAGACAAAATCATACCTGTACTTTCTGAAGCTATAATGACATAATTCATTTTATCTTTCAACAAATGAACTTTCAAACTATCAGCTACAAAAGAGTTTTTTATGCTTAACCCAACAAGCTTTGTATCTTTATGATTTTCTTGAATATATTGTTTAATACTTCCTTTTTTCGAATCTACAACGGCAATAATATTTCCACCTTTGCTTCTTATATAATCAAATATAGAGCTACGCAAAAGTTCTATTGAAGGCATAGATTGGTATAAATTAGAATACTTTTTCCCGATTTCTTTTGATAAAGGAGAAATAACTGGTGTTTTAGTTGGCTCAAGTATTTCTGCTAATTTTTCTACATTGGATTGATAAAACGGTCCAATAATTACATCCATAGCTGACAAATTATTCTGTTGAACCAAGTTAGCCACATTGGAAGAATTCTTTGTTTCTTGAGAATCCAAAATTTTAATATCAACTTTCATTCCTAGCACTCGTGCAGAATCGATGGCCATCAAAGCACCCGAATAAAAATCCAATGTCAAATTCAGAAACTTATCTTTCTTTAATCTTGCTTGAGTAGAATTAACCGTGTCACTTTCTATTTTAGTGATATTAAACGGCAAAAGTAATGCGAGTTGTTTCCTCGCATTTGTGTTTAAACTTTTCAATAAATTTCCTTGTTCCTTTTTGGGGACATTGGCTTTTTGTACCATGGGTACACGCAATATCATTCCTAGTTTAATTCCTTTTTTAAGTTCTGGATTCAATTGAATTAATTCCGCTTCCGTTATACCAAAATCATTGGCAATACTTGCAATAGTTTCTTTAGGTTTAACTACATATTCTTGCAAGTATTTCTTAGTACTTTCTGTTGCTGGTTTTACTACAGCTGGATTGACTGTTTCGCTAGTTGATGGAGCATTTCCCGATACTACAAGTTTTAAACCTACAGGGAAATCATTTGCAATTTGAGGATTTAATCGCTCCAATTCTTGAATGGTCATACCATATTTTTTGGAGATACCATACTTGGTTTCCTTTGGCTCAATGATGTGATAAGTAGTATTTCCTTTTGGTGTTTCAGCTTTTGGTTCACTTTTCACCACTACTTTCGGTATCTCTTTTGGTGCAGGAACTGGTTTTTCTAAAGGAGGTTTCTCATAAGTCTCTTGACTTGCAGTAGCAGAAGGAATCTTTATTGTTTGACCAATCTTTAAACCATCTTTTAGCAAATCAGCATTGGCTTCTTTTAGTGCATCAACAGTTACTCCGTATTGTCTTGAAAGACTGAACAAAGTTTCTTTGGGTTGCACCAAATGAGTGGTTGGATTTGATTTTGGAGTAGTTTGTTTTGGGGCATTTGAAGTAACTTCTGCTGTTGATGGTGGAATTAGTAACACGCTATTCAACTGAATTCCGTTTTGAGAATCAGGGTTTAATTTGAAAATATCATAAGGTGTTACTCTATATTTTTGAGCAATACTATTAACTGTTTCTCCACTAGAAACAGTATGCTTAATATATTTCTCTTGCTTTGCCGAAACAGAAAAGGCAAAAGAAAAAACGGTAAGCAATATTGAATAAAGAATACGATTTTTCATGTAGTTACTATTTATTTAACGTATAAAGTTAACAAATCTTTTTAATATCAATAGGTATTGCTACTTTTTTCATTAACTTTTTTATGTTAACAAAAACTATTCCCATTCAATTGTGGCAGGCGGTTTTGAGCTAATGTCATACACTACTCTATTCACACCTTTCACTTTATTGATAATTTCATTAGAAATTTTCATCAAAAAATCATACGGTAAATGTACCCAATCTGCTGTCATTCCATCGGTAGATTCAACCGCACGAAGTGCTACTACTTTTTCATAAGTGCGTTCATCACCCATAACTCCTACGCTATTAACAGGAAGTAAAATCGCTCCAGCTTGCCAAACCGAGTCATACAATCCATGCGTTTTTAATCCTTCAATAAAAATAGAATCTACTTCTTGCAGAATCCTAACTTTCTCCGGAGTAATAGCACCCAAAATTCTTATTGATAATCCTGGACCAGGAAAAGGATGTCTTCCTAAAAGTTCTGGATCAATGCCTAATGTTTTCCCTACTCTACGCACTTCATCTTTGAAAAGCATACGTAAAGGTTCTACAATTTGTAGTTTCATAAAATCAGGTAAACCGCCCACATTGTGATGTGATTTTATAGTGGCCGAAGGTCCTTTTACCGAAACCGACTCAATTACATCAGGATAAATAGTACCTTGAGCTAACCACTTTACATCTTCCAATTGATGTGCTTCGTCATCAAAAACTTCTATAAAAACACGTCCAATTGCTTTTCGTTTAGTTTCTGGATCTTCAATGCCATCCAAAGCCGAAAGAAAACGCTCTGAAGCATCAACGCCTTTCACATTCAACCCCATGTCTTTGTATTGATGCAATACATTTTCGAATTCATTTTTTCGAAGTAAACCATTGTTAACGAAAATACAGTACAAGTTTTTACCAATAGCTTTATGTAATAAAACTGCAGCAACAGTAGAGTCTACACCACCAGAAAGTCCAAGAACCACCTTATCCTCTTTTACTTTTTCTTTCAATGCTGTAACACAGTCTTCTACAAAAGCATTAGGGGTGAAATTTTGTGGCACATGCGCAATCTTAACTAAGAAGTTTTCTAAAATCTGTTTGCCATCAGTTGAATGATATACTTCAGGATGAAACTGAATAGCATAAGTAGTTTCACCTTCAATGCGATAAGCAGCATTTTCAACATCTTTGGTACTAGCAATAAGCACTCCGTTAGTTGGAAGTTTTTTAATCGTATCACTATGACTCATCCAAACCTGACTGTTCAAAGCTACTTCATCCATAAAAGCTTCGTCGTCTTTAATGAATGATAAATTTGCTCTACCATATTCACGAGTATTACTTGGTGCTACTTCTCCACCACTAAAATGCGCTAAATACTGTGCACCATAACACACGGCAAGCAAAGGCATTTTGCTTCGAATTTGTGATAAATCAGGATGAGGAGCATCTTCACCTCTTACGGAATATGGACTCCCTGAAAGGATAACCGCTTTATAAGATGATAAATCATCTGGAAAATGATTGAAAGGAAAAATTTCGCAGAATATGTTTAATTCGCGAACGCGGCGTGCAATAAGTTGTGTGTATTGCGACCCGAAATCTAAAATAAGTACGTTGTGTTGCATGCGCAAAAGTACTATTCTCGATTGAAAAATAAAAACGCATTTTTAGAATAATGAAAATAAAAAAAGCATCCCAATAAAATCAGGATGCTTTGAGTAAGTATTTAAATTTAAATTATTTCTGCTTAAAAGCTCTTACGCCAGGAAAATAAGCAGTATTACCTAATTCTTCTTCTATACGTAGCAATTGGTTGTATTTTGCCATTCTATCAGAACGCGAAGCCGAACCTGTTTTAATCTGTCCGCAGTTTAACGCCACAGCTAAATCAGCAATGGTATTATCTTCTGTTTCACCCGAACGGTGTGACATTACCGAAGTATAACCCGCATTGTGCGCCATGTTTACAGCAGCAATTGTTTCTGTCAAAGTACCAATTTGGTTTACTTTAACTAAGATTGAATTGGCAATACCTTCATTAATTCCACGAGACAGACGCTCCACATTGGTAACAAATAAATCGTCACCAACTAATTGGGTTTTATCACCTATCATATCCGTTAAATGTTTCCATCCTTCCCAATCATTTTCATACATTCCATCTTCAATAGAAATAATTGGATAATTGGTAGCCAATGAAACTAAATATTCTGCTTGTTCTTTTGAAGTTCTTATTTTTCCTGTAGCACCTTCAAATTTGGTATAATCGTATTTTCCATCAACATAAAACTCAGAAGCTGCACAATCAAGAGCAATCATAACTTCATCACCAAATTTATAACCCGCATTTTCAACTGCTTTTTTAATCGTATCCAAAGCATCTTCCGTTCCACCGGCAAGATTTGGAGCAAATCCTCCTTCATCTCCAACTGCAGTAGATAAACCTCTGTCGTGTAACACTTTTTTCAAGTTATGGAAAATCTCTGTTCCCATTTGCATAGCATGAGTAAATGAAGTGGCTTTTACAGGCATAATCATAAACTCTTGAAAAGCAATAGGCGCATCAGAATGCGAACCACCATTGATAATATTCATCATTGGTACAGGTAATGTATTGGCAGAAACACCACCAACATAACGGTATAAAGGTAATCCTAATTCATTTGCAGCAGCTTTGGCAACAGCCAAAGAAACTCCCAAAATAGCATTAGCACCTAAGTTTGATTTGTTTGGAGTTGCATCCAATTCAATCATTAATTGGTCAATATGATTTTGTTCAAAAACAGAAACACCCATCAATTCTGGAGCGATAGTAGCGTTTACATTATGAACCGCTTTTAAAACACCTTTTCCCATGTAGTTTTTTCCACCATCACGAAGCTCAACAACCTCATGTTCGCCTGTGGATGCTCCAGATGGAACTGATGCTCTACCAAGAACGCCATTTTCTGTTACTACATCTACTTCAACTGTTGGATTTCCTCTAGAATCCAAAATTTGTCTTGCGTGAACTTTTATTATTATACTCATTTTTATGATATTAAATTTTTAATATTAAATTTTAGAATTATTACAAATATATTTCATCTTTTTTTATCAATTTGACAATTGAAAAGAATGTTATTAACGCAAACGATTTAGTGATTTTAAATCCATTTGATATTAAAAAGCTTTTTGTAATGCTACTCTATTTTTAATGTTGGCAATAAAATCATCGAAAAGATATTGTGAATCATGTGGACCAGGACTTGCTTCAGGATGGTACTGAACTGAGAAACAATTCTTAGATTTCATTCGCATTCCTGCCACTGTGTTATCATTAATATGATAATGAGTGATTTCCAAATCAGGATGTTTTTCAAGTTGTTCTCTATTGACTGCAAATCCGTGATTTTGTGAAGTGATTTCTCCCTTTCCAGTCAACACATTCATAACTGGATGGTTTATTCCTCTGTGACCGTTAAACATTTTATAAGTCGAAACACCATTGGCCAAAGCTAAAATCTGATGTCCTAAACAAATTCCAAAAACAGGCTTATCTGAAGCTATCATTTCGCGAGCAACACTTTGCACTTCTATTAAAGGATCAGGATCACCTGGACCATTGGACAAAAAGTAACCATCTGGGTTAAATGATTTTAATGTCTCGAAATTTGTATCATAGGGAAATACTTTTATGTAACAATCTCTTATGGCGAGATTTCTCAAAATATTTCTTTTAATACCTAAATCCAAAGCCGAGATTTTATAGGTTGCATTTTCATTACCAAAGAAAAAAGGTGCTGTAGTAGATACTTTTGAAGCTAGTTCTAATCCTTCCATATTTGGAACATTTGACAATAAGACTTTCAATTCTTCAATTGGAGTTCCATCAGTACAAATCACTGCGTTTTGAGCGCCATTATCTCTAATATAACTCACTAAAGCTCGTGTATCAACATCTGAAATACAAATCAGATTTTGGCTTTCAAAATAGTCATAAAGATTACTTTCTGAATTTGGTCTTGAATGATTAAAGCTAAAATTTTTACAAACCAATCCAGAAATCATAATTTTATCGGCTTCTACTTCTTCGGCATTCACTCCGTAGTTTCCAATATGTGGATTAGTAGCAACCATGATTTGTCCAAAATAAGAAGGATCAGTAAATATTTCTTGATAACCTGTCATTCCAGTATTGAAACAAACTTCTCCAAATGTTTTTCCTGAAATGCCAATTGATTTTCCGTAAAAAATGGTTCCGTCTGCAAGTAGTAAAATAGCTTGTTGTCGTGTTGTATATTTCATTGTTGTTGTTGTTAATTGTCACAAGCAATATTATCACTAGTGTCATTGTAGTTAGTTGTATGTTGCAAATTTATGCTTTATAAAGTATTAGGCAAAAAAAAAGGATAAACAAAATGTTTATCCTTTATATTTAAAAAGAAGCAATCATTATGCTTGCTCTTCTTTCGATTCTTCATCTGCTGCTGGAGCTTCTGGTGCTGGAGTTTCCTCAACTTCTGCAACTGGAGATTCTGCAATCGGAGTTTCAACAACTTCTTCAACCACTGCTTCTGGAGTAGCTTCAACAACTGGAGCTTCAACAACTGTAGTATCAGTTTCAGATTTTTTAGCTTTTCCACCACGACGGCTTTTCGCTTTTTTCTCTTCTTTTTTACCACCATTGTATAGTTCGTTGAAATCAACTAACTCAATCATAGCCATATCAGCGTTATCTCCTAAACGGTTACCCATTTTAATGATACGAGTATATCCACCTGGACGATCACCTACTTTAGCTGCAACTTCTCTAAAAAGTTCTGTTACACCATATTTGTTACGTAGATATGCGAAAACTATACGACGATTGTGAGTTGTATCTTCTTTTGATTTTGTTACTAATGGCTCAACAAATTGTTTAAGCGCTTTAGCTTTAGCAACAGTTGTAATAATACGTTTGTGCTCGATAAGAGAACAAGCCATATTAGCTAACATAGATTTTCTATGTCCAGTCTGTCTGCTTAAATGATTAATTTTTTTTCCGTGTCTCATTGCTTTATAAAATTTAATCTCGTTTCAAGAACGGGATTAGATTATTCTTTATCTAATTTATATTTACCTAAATCCATCCCGAAAGTTAAATTTTTATTGGCAACCAATTCATCTAACTCTGTTAGCGATTTTTTACCAAAATTACGGAACTTCATCAAGTCGTTTTTGTTGAAGGATACAAGATCTCCAAGTGTATCAACTTCGGCTGCTTTCAAACAATTTAATGCTCTTACAGATAAATCCATATCAACAAGCTTAGTTTTAAGCAATTGTCTCATGTGTAATGATTCTTCGTCGTAAGATTCTGTTTGAGCAATTTCATCAGCTTCTAAAGTAATTCTCTCATCAGAGAATAACATAAAGTGGTGAATTAAAACTTTAGCAGCTTCAGTTAAAGCATCTTTTGGATTGATTGAACCATCAGTTTTAATTTCAAAAACTAATTTTTCATAATCTGTTTTTTGCTCCACACGGAAGTTTTCAATACCATATTTAACATTTTTTACTGGTGTAAAAATTGAGTCTGTAAAAATAGTACCAATTGCTGCATTTTGTTTTTTGTTCTCCTCAGCAGGAACATAACCACGACCTTTTTCGATGGTTAATTCCATGTTCAAATTTACCTTGCTATCAAGATTACAAATTACAAGTTCTGGATTCAAAACTTGAAAACCAGAGATGAATTTTTGAAAATCACCTGCTGTAATTTGGTCTTTTCCTGAGATAGAAATAGATACTGTTTCATTATCAACATCCTCAATTTGACGTTTGAAACGTACTTGTTTAAGGTTTAGGATAATTTCAGTTACATCTTCTACAACTCCTGAAATAGTTGAAAACTCATGCTCAACACCGTCTATACGAACAGATGTTATCGCATAACCTTCTAACGCAGAAAGTAAAACTCTTCTAAGTGCATTACCAACGGTCAATCCATAACCAGGTTCTAAAGGTCTGAATTCAAACTTACCTTCAAAATCGGTTGAATCGATCATGATAACTTTATCGGGCTTCTGAAAATTAAATATTGCCATAATTTAGACTGATGTCAATTATTATTTGTTGTACAACTCTACGATTAATTGCTCTTTAATATTTTCTGGGATTTGAAGTCTTTGAGGAACAGAAACAAAAGTTCCTTCTTTAGTATCGTTGTTCCAAGTAATCCACTCATAAACATGAGAAGAATTCGCTAATGAACGTTCGATAGCTTCAACAGATTTAGATTTTTCACGAACTGCAACTTTATCACCTGGTTTTAAGTGATAAGATGGAATATTAACCAATTCTCCATTCACAGTGATGTGACGGTGAGAAACGATTTGTCTTGCTGCTCTTCTAGAAGGTGCAATTCCCATTCTGAAAACTACGTTGTCTAATCTAGCTTCACATAATTGCAAAAGGATTTCACCTGTTACACCTTTTGAAGCTGCTGCTTTTTCAAACAGGTTTCTGAATTGTTTTTCTAAAATTCCATAAGAATATTTAGCTTTTTGCTTCTCCATCAATTGGACAGCATATTCAGATTTTTTACCTCTCTTTTTTGCCATACCATGTTGGCCTGGAGGGTAATTTCTTTTTTCGAAGGATTTGTCTTCTCCGAATATTGCTTCGCCAAATTTACGAGCAATTCTTGTACTAGGACCAGTATATCTTGCCATTTTAAATTGTTTTAAGATAGAGATTATGAATTCAGGTCATATCCTTCGATAATCTGATTTCTACCTTTTGTTATACTTAATTATAAATTAGATACTGAGTTAAATTCAGTAAAAATTATACTCTACGTCTTTTAGGTGGACGACATCCATTGTGAGGCATTGGGGTAACGTCAATAATTTCTGTTACTTCAATTCCTGAATTGTGTATAGATCTGATAGCAGATTCTCTTCCGTTACCTGGACCTTTAACATACACTTTTACTTTTTTAAGTCCAGCTTCTAATGCTACTTTTCCACAATCTTCTGCTGCCATTTGAGCTGCATACGGAGTATTCTTTTTAGAACCTCTGAAACCCATTTTACCTGCAGATGACCAAGAAATAACTTCACCTTTTTTGTTTGTTAAAGAAATGATGATGTTGTTAAAAGTTGCATTAATATGCGCTTCGCCCGTTGATTCAACGATAACTTTACGTTTTTTTGTAGTCGCTTTAGCCATATTACTTATTATTTAGTTGCTTTTTTCTTGTTAGCAACAGTTTTTCTTTTGCCTTTTCTTGTTCTAGAGTTGTTCTTAGTTCTTTGTCCTCTCAACGGAAGACCTGATCTATGACGGATACCTCTATAACATCCAATGTCCATTAAACGCTTAATGTGTAGTGAAACTTCTGAACGAAGTTCACCTTCAATTTTGAAATAAGAAACTGCATCACGAATTCCTCCGATTTCGTCATCATTCCAATCTTGAACTTTTTTATCTTGGCTAACTTGAGCTTTTTCTAAAATCTCTATAGCTCTACTTTTACCTATACCGAAAATGTAGGTTAAAGCGATAACTCCTCTTTTGTTTTTTGGGATATCTACCCCTGCTATTCTTGCCATAACTATCCTTGTCTTTGTTTAAATCTAGGATTCTTTTTGTTGATTACGTATAATCTGCCTTTTCTTCGTACAATTTTGCACTCGGCACTTCTTTTTTTAACTGATGTTCTTACTTTCATTTTGAATATCTTTAATATCTATAAGTAATTCTTGCTTTTGACAAATCGTAAGGACTCATTTCTAATTTCACTTTGTCACCAGGTAACAATTTGATGTAATGCATACGCATCTTACCAGAAATATGAGCAATTACAATATGTCCGTTTTCTAACTCAACACGAAACATTGCATTTGATAATGCTTCGATTATTGATCCATCTTGTTCTATTGCTGATTGTTTTGCCATAAAAATTAAGCTACTGCTTTTCTATTTTTACCCGTTTTCATCAATCCGTCATAGTGTTTATTCAGCAAATAAGAATTTATTTGTTGAATAGTATCAATGGCAACTCCAACCATAATGATTAGCGAAGTTCCACCATAGAACATTGCCCAAGATTGTTGCACATCAAGACTAACAACAATAGCTGGGAACACAGCGATTAAAGCAAGAAATAATGAGCCAGGGAATGTTATAAGAGACATGATTCTATCTAAGAAATCTGCTGTATCTATTCCTGGTTTAACACCTGGAATAAAACCACCACTTCTTTTTAAATCATCAGCCATTTTATTTGTTGGAACAGTAATTGCCGTGTAAAAGAAAGTAAAAACTAAAATTAACGTTGCAAATACTAAATTATACCAAAAACCAAACATATTACTAAAAGTTCCAGCAATAGATTGTGATGCTTCAGAATTTGAAAGACCTGCTAAAGCTGCTGGGATGAACATAATTGCTTGCGCAAAAATGATTGGCATTACACCTGCAGAATTTAACTTCAAGGGAATCCATTGCCTGTTTCCACCCATCATATCTTGTTCGAAATCTCCAGTTGTAGTACGACGTGCATACTGAACTGGTATCTTTCTAACTGCCATAACTAATAATACACAAGCGATAATTACTAATAACCAAACAATAATTTCGATTACCAACAACATAGGTCCACCATTATTATTGGTAACTTTTGAAGTAAATTCTTGAATTAATGCTTGAGGTAATCTCGCTAAAATTCCAACCATTATCAAAAGGGAAATTCCATTACCAATTCCTTTGTCTGTAATCTTTTCTCCTAACCACATGGCAAAAACAGTTCCTGTAGTAAGTATTAATACTGAAGAGAATAAGAACTGGAATGAATCAAATCCTAATAGGAATGCATTACCAGGCAAAGTAGAATACAAGTTATAAATATAACCTGGACCTTGAACAAGTGTAATTGCAATGGTTAACCATCTTGTAATTTGGTTTAGTTTT
Organism: Flavobacterium sp. RSB2_4_14; assembly: GCF_051547085.1. Lineage (NCBI taxonomy): Bacteria > Pseudomonadati > Bacteroidota > Flavobacteriia > Flavobacteriales > Flavobacteriaceae > Flavobacterium > Flavobacterium sp. RSB2_4_14. The sequence continues at coordinate 82,037 of NZ_JBPTTL010000007.1, read as the reverse complement.
TTTCTACCACTTTCACCATCCTTTTGCAATTTTTGCAAATAAGGAATAGCAATACCCATTAACTGTACAACAATTGAAGCCGATATGTAAGGCATGATACCCAACGCAAATACTGATGCTTTAGAAAAAGCTCCACCAGTAAACATATCAAGTATTGAACCAATACCTTTTTCTGTTTGACCAGCTAAGCTTTGTAATTGTGTAGCATCAATACCTGGAAGCGTAACATGCGCTCCAAAACGGTAAACTAATAACAAACCAAGAGTTATCAAGATTCTGTTTTTCAGTTCTTCTATTTTCCAAACATTATTTAATGATTCAAAAAATTTCTTCATTGTTCTCGTTTTTATAATGTTACTGCTTCTCCACCAGCAGCTTCAATAGCAGCTTTTGCAGTAGCAGTAAATTTATGAGCGGTTACTTTTAATTTTGATTTCAATTCACCTCTACCAAGAATTTTCACAAGTTCATTCTTAGTTGCTAAACGGTTTTCAACTAATACTGAAAAATCTACAGTATCGGTAACAATTCCGTTGTCAACTAATAATTGAAGCGCATCAAGATTTACACCTTGATATTCTTTACGATTGATGTTTGTAAAACCAAACTTAGGTACACGTCTTTGAAGTGGCATTTGTCCACCTTCAAAACCAATTTTTTTAGAATAACCCGAACGAGACTTTGCTCCTTTGTGTCCTCTAGCGGCTGTACCACCTTTACCAGAACCTTCACCTCTACCCAATCTTTTATTTTGATTGTGCGTAGAACCTTCTGCAGGCTGTAAGTTACTTAAATTCATAACTATAATTGTTATTTAACTTCCTCAACGGAAACTAAGTGTTTAACTTTATTTATCATTCCAAGGATAGCTGGATTTGAATCATGCTCCACAACTTGTCCCATTTTACGAAGACCTAAAGCTTCTAATCCTCTTTTTTGTGTAAGAGGACAGTTGATTTTACTTCTAACTTGTTTTACTAATAATTTAGCCATAATTTCCTTGAATTAACCTTTAAATACTTTTTCTAAAGAAATACCTCTTTGTTTTGCAACAGTAACAGCACTTCTCATTTGTAATAAAGCATCAAAAGTTGCTTTTACCACGTTGTGAGGATTTGATGATCCTTGAGATTTTGACAATACATCATGAATACCAACTGACTCAAGTACTGAACGAACAGCACCACCAGCAATAACTCCTGTACCATGAGATGCAGGCATCAAAAACACAGCTGCTCCACCAAATTTTCCTTTTTGTTCGTGAGGTACCGATTGACCACTTAAAGGAATTCTAACTAGATTTTTCTTTGCATCTTCTACTGCTTTTGCAATAGCTTCAGAAACATCTTTTGATTTCCCTAAACCATGTCCAACAACACCGTTTTCATCACCTACTACTACAATTGCAGAAAACCCGAAAGCTCTACCACCTTTTGTAACTTTGGTAACACGATTTACACTTACCAAACGGTCTTTTAATTCAAGACCACTAGGTTTTACTAACTCTACATTTTTGTATCTGTTATACATAATTTCTTAGAATTTAAGTCCAGCCGCTCTTGCGCCTTCCGCTAATGATTTAATACGACCGTGATATAAATAACCTCCTCTATCGAAAGTTACTGTTTCAAATCCGGCTTTTAACGCTTTTTCTGCTACAAGTTTTCCAACTGCAGTAGCAACTTCTACGTTTGTACCTTTAATATCTACTCCTTTATCTTTTGATGAAGCAGCCAATAAAGTAACACCATTCACATCGTCTATTAGCTGTGCATAGATTTCTTTATTACTTCTGAATACAGAAAGTCTTGGATTTGTAGCGGTTCCGCTTACAATCTTTCTGATTCTGAATCTAATTCTTTGTCTTCTTTCAGTTTTTGTTAATGACATAATGTTATTTTTTAAGCTGATTTACCTGCTTTTCTTCTTAATACTTCACCAACAAACTTAACACCTTTTCCTTTGTAAGGTTCAGGTTTACGGAAACCTCTGATTTTAGCAGCGATTTGTCCAATTAACTGTTTGTCGAAAGATGTTAACTTAACTATTGGGTTTTTTCCTTTCTCAGATATTGTTTCTAATTTTACTTCTGGAGCAACTTCCAAAACAATATTATGAGAAAAACCTAATGCTAAATCTAATTTTTGCCCTTGGTTAGAAGCTCTGTAACCTACTCCAACCAATTCTAATTCTTTTGTAAAACCTTCAGATACACCAATAATCATGTTGTTGATTAATGACCTGTATAATCCGTGTTTTGCTCTATGATCTTTACTATCAGATGGTCTTTCTACTACTAGTTGACCTTCTTCAACTTTTACAGTTACGTCAGCGTAATCTTGTGTAAGTTGACCTAATTTTCCTTTAACTGTAATTACTGTTTCACTAACTTCTACAGTTACACCAGCAGGAATTGAAATTGGATTTTTACCTATTCTTGACATTGTTTAACTGTTTTAATTAGTATACGTAGCAAATTACTTCTCCACCAACATTTAATTGCTTAGCTTGTTTTCCTGTCATCAAACCTTTTGATGTAGAAACAATTGCAATTCCTAATCCGTTTAGAATCCTTGGGATTTTTGAAGAACCAGCATATTTACGTAAACCTGGTTTACTAATTCTTTGAATGTCTTTGATAACTGACTCCTTAGTGTCTTTATCATATTTCAAAGCGATTTTGATGGTACCTTGAACAGTATTGTCATCAAACTTGTAACTTAAGATATATCCTTGATCGAATAAAATCTTTGTGATTTCTTTTTTCAAATTAGAAGCTGGGATTTCAACCACTTTATGGTTTGCCATCACTGCATTTCTAACTCTCGTAAGATAATCTGCAATAGGATCTGTATACATATGTATAAATTTGCGGTTATGGTTTTCAAGAAGTACTCACTAAATGAACCTTTAACCAATTGATAATTAATTATTGATTACCAAGAAGCTTTTTTAACTCCCGGGATTAATCCTTGGTTTGCCATTTCGCGAAAAGTAACACGAGATAAACCAAATTGACGCATATAACCTCTAGGTCTTCCTGTTAGTTTACAACGATTGTGCATACGAACCGGTGAAGCATTTTTAGGTAATTTTTGTAGGCCTTCATAATCTTTAGCTTCTAACAAAGCTTTTCTTTTCTCAGCATACTTAGCTACCGTTTTTTCTCTCTTAACCTCACGGGCTTTCATTGATTCTTTAGCCATATCTTAATTCTTTTTAAAAGGTAAACCTAATTCAGCCAATAATGACTTTGCTTCTTTATCTGTGTTTGCCGAAGTAACGAAAGTAATATCCAAACCTGCAATTTTGTTTACTTTATCAATATCAATTTCAGGGAAAATGATTTGTTCAGTAACACCAAGGTTATAATTACCTCTTCCGTCAAAACCAGTAGCTTTGATACCATTAAAATCTCTTACACGTGGTAAAGATGATGTAATAAGTCTATCTAAAAACTCATACATTCTTTCTCCTCTAAGAGTAACTTTAGCTCCAATTGGCATACCTTTTCTCAATTTAAAAGACGCAACGTCTTTCTTAGAAATAGTAGATACTGCTTTTTGTCCAGTAACCTTTGTTAATTCGTCAACAGCATAGTCAACCAATTTTTTATCAGAAACTGCTGCTCCAACTCCACGGCTCAAAACGATTTTTTCCAATTTTGGAACTTGCATTACGTTTTTATAACCGAATTCTTCTTTAAGGGCAGCAATTACTCTGTCCTTATATTCTTGCTTAAGTCTAGGTGTATATGCCATAACTATAATACTTGATTAGATTTTTTTGAAAATCTCACTTTCTTATCTCCTTCTACTTTGATCCCAACTTTAGTTGCAGTTTTTGACTTTGGATCAATTAATGCAAGGTTTGAAATATGAATAGGAGCTTCTTTCTTAACAATTCCTCCTTGAGGGCTTTTGGCACTTGGTTTTGTATGTTTCGAAACCATGTTTACACCTTCAACGATTGCTTTGTTTTTCTCACGGTCAACACGCATAACTTTACCTTCAGAACCTTTATGGTCACCAGCGATAACTTTTACTGTGTCTCCTGATTTTATCTTTAGCTTTATCATCTTACTAACGAATTAAAGCACTTCTGGTGCTAATGATACAATTTTCATGAATTGTTTTTCACGAAGTTCTCTTGCTACTGGACCAAAAACACGAGTTCCTCTCATTTCCCCTGCAGCGTTCAAAAGAACACATGCATTGTCATCGAAACGGATATAAGAACCATCAGCTCTTCTCACTTCTTTTTTGGTACGTACAACAACTGCAGTTGAAACAGCACCTTTTTTAACGTTTCCGTTTGGTGTTGCATCTTTAATTGAAACTACAATTTTATCTCCAACAGAGGCATAACGACGTTTCGTTCCTCCTAATACACGGATAGTCAAAACTTCTTTTGCTCCTGTGTTATCTGCGACTTTTAGTCTTGATTCTTGTTGTACCATAATTATTTAGCTCTTTCAATAATTTCAACTAGTCTCCAACATTTGGTTTTTGATAAAGGTCTTGTTTCCATGATCTTTACTGTATCACCGATGTTACAGTCATTTGTTTCGTCGTGTGCATGAAACTTTTTAGTTTTTAACACGAACTTACCGTATAACGGGTGTTTTACTTTTGTTACTTGAGCAACAACAATGGATTTATCCATTTTGTTACTAGTAACAACACCTATTCTCTCTTTTCTTAAATTTCTTTTATCTTCCATTTTAGCTAGCATACAATTATTGTAACTCTCTTTTAGTTAGCTCTGTTGCTACTCTAGCAACCGCTCTTCTAGCACTTCTAATTTGAAGTGGATTTGCAATTGGAGAAATAGCGTGAGCATTTTTTAGGTCTGAATACGCTTTTCTTAATTGACTAAGTTTTTCTTGTAACTCAGCTGCGGATAGATTTATAATTTCTGATTGTTTCATAATTAATTTTAGATTATGCTTCGAAATCTCTAGCAACGACAAACTTAGTTTTTACCGGAAGTTTTTGTGCTGCAAGACGCAAAGCTTCTTTAGCAACTGATAGAGGAACTCCACCAACTTCAAACATTATTCTTCCTGGTTTTACAATAGCAGCCCAATATTCGACTGCACCTTTTCCTTTACCCATACGTACTTCAAGAGGTTTCTTAGTTATAGGTTTGTCTGGAAAAATATTAATCCATAATTGACCTTCTCTTTTCATATAACGAGTTGCAGCAATACGCGCAGCTTCTATTTGACGAGAAGTTAGGAACATTCCATCCTCATGAACAGATTTTATCCCAAACATTCCACTTGAAAGTTCATGCCCTCTTTGAGCATTTCCTTTCATTCTACCTTTTTGTACCTTACGATACTTTGTTCTTTTAGGCTGTAACATTTTTCTTTAATTTAAAAATTTACTTTCTTTTACGAGCATCTGGTTTACCACCTTTGTTAAAAGGCTTTCTGTCTCCTCTTGGAGAATCTCCACCTTTTCCACCACCAGTACCGGATTGTTTTTTATCCATACCTACAAGTGGAGAAAGATCTCTTTTTCCATATACTTCACCTTTCATGATCCATACTTTGATACCCATTCTACCATAAGTAGTATGCGCTTCAGCCAAAGCATAATCAATATCGGCTCTGAAAGTTGATAGAGGAATTCTTCCTTCTTTGAAACCTTCTGAACGTGCCATCTCTGCACCATTCAAACGACCAGAAATCAAAACTTTGATACCTTCAGCGTTCATACGCATAGAAGCAGCAATAGCCATTTTGATTGCACGTCTGTAAGAAATTCTGCTTTCGATTTGACGACAGATACTTGTTGCAACTAAATAAGCATCAAGTTCAGGTCTTTTGATTTCAAAAATGTTAATTTGAACCTCTTTGTCAGTAACTTTCTTAAGTTCTTCTTTCAACTTGTCTACCTCTTGTCCGCCTTTCCCGATAATAATACCAGGTCTAGCAGTAGTGATAGTAACGGTTACAAGTTTTAAAGTTCTCTCGATGATTACTTTTGATACACTAGCTTTTGATAAACGAGCATGAATATACTTTCTGATTTTATAATCTTCAGCGATTTTGTCACCGTAATCATTTCCACCATACCAGTTTGAATCCCATCCTCTGATGATACCAAGTCTGTTTCCTATTGGATTTGTCTTTTGTCCCATCTTAATTATTAATTTGCTTGTGTGTTATCATTAGCTCCTAACACGATTGTCACGTGGTTTGAACGTTTTCTAATTCTGTGTGCTCTTCCTTGTGGTGCTGGACGAAGTCTTTTTAACATCATTCCACCGTCAACACGGATTTCTTTTATAAATAAGCCTGCTTCAGAAACATTTCCATCTGCATTTTTCTGCTCCCAATTGTTGATTGCAGATAATACTAATTTCTCTAATTTTCTTGAAGCTTCTTTAGTGCTGAATCTTAAAATATTCAACGCTCTTTCCACTTTCTGACCTCTTACCAAGTCCGCAACTAAGCGCATTTTTCTAGGTGAAGTAGGGCAGTTATTTAACTTTGCAAAAGCTATAGACTTATTAGCCTCTTTTCTTGCGTCTGCTGTTTCTCTTTTACGAACTCCCATTGCTTCTTATTTTTTACCTTTATTTTTTGCTCCAGCGTGACCTCTAAAAGATCTTGTTGGTGAAAACTCTCCTAATTTGTGTCCTACCATGTTCTCAGTTACATAAACTGGAACAAATTGACGACCATTGTGTACTGCGATAGTTTGTCCTACGAAATCTGGAGTAATCATTGATGCTCTAGACCAAGTCTTAACAACACCTTTATTTCCACCAGCAATATTTTCCTGAACTTTCTTATCTAATTTATAATGTACAAAAGGTCCTTTTTTTAATGAACGTGCCATGTCTATCTAATTATTTCTTTCTGCGTTCAACAATATACTTATTACTCGGGTTAACTTTAGAACGAGTTCTGTAACCTTTTGCAGGAAGACCTTTTCTAGAACGTGGATGACCTCCAGATGAACGTCCTTCACCACCACCCATTGGGTGATCGACAGGGTTCATAGCTACTGGTCTTGTTCTTGGTCTTCTACCCAACCATCTAGTTCTACCTGCTTTACCAGATACAATTAATTGGTGGTCAGAGTTTGATACTGCTCCGATTGTTGCTGAACAAGTCAACAAGATTAATCTTGTTTCACCTGAAGGCATTTTAATCGTAGCGTATTTTCCATCTCTTGCCATTAATTGAGCAAATGTTCCAGCAGAACGAGCTATTGTAGCTCCTTGACCTGGACGCAATTCAATACAAGAAATTACTGTTCCCAATGGAATTTTACTTAATGGTAAAGTATTTCCAATTTCAGGAGAAGCTGATTCACCTGATAAAAGTGTTTGCCCTACTTGTAAACCGTTTTGAGCAATAATATAAGCTTTCTCTCCATCAGCATACCACAATAATGCGATAAAAGCAGTTCTGTTTGGATCATATTCTATGGATTTAACTGTAGCTGGAATACCAACTTTAGTTCTTTTAAAATCAATGATACGATACCTTTGTTTGTGCCCACCGCCTGTATAACGCATGGTCATTTTTCCTTGACTATTTCTACCACCTGAGTTTTTTATCGGTGCGATCAATGAACGCTCCGGCTTATCAGTCGTGATGGCGTCAAAACCATTCACAACTCTAAAACGCTGACCAGGGGTAATAGGTTTTAATTTTCTAACTGACATTTTCTATTAGATATTATTATAAAAATCTATTGTTTCTCCTTCTTTAACTTGTACAATTGCTTTTTTGTAAGCATTTGTTTTTCCACTAATCAAACCACTTTTTGTATATTTAGTAGTTCTATCAGCTCTATAGTTCATCGTGTTAACAGTAACAACAGAAATTCCATAAGCAGCTTCTACAGCTTTTTTTATTTGAACTTTGTTTGCTTTTTTGTCAACAACAAAACCAAAACGATTGAAAATCTCACCTTCTTTGGTGATTTTTTCTGTTATGATAGGTTTAATTATGATACTCATGATCTGTTATTTGCTTAAATTTTCAACAATTCCCTCTAAAGAACCCTCAGATAAAACTAAATTATTTGCATTTAAAATTGCATAAGTACTTAATTCTGAGCTTGTTACAACGCTAGAGGCTTTCAAATTGCGTGACGACAAATATACATTTTTATTTGATTCACCCAACACAAATAAAGATTTTTTGTTTTCCAACCCTAAAGCTTTCAAAACATTGATGAAATTTTTAGTGTTTGGCGCTTCAAAACTGAAATCTTCAACCACTACTAAATTTGACTCTTTTGCTTTTATAGAGAAAGCGGATTTTCTTGCTAATCTTTTTAAGTTTTTGTTCAGTTTGAAAGAATAGCTTCTTGGTCTTGGACCAAATACTGTTCCTCCACCTTTGAACAATGGACTTTTTTTGCTACCAGCACGTGCTGTACCTGTACCTTTTTGTTTTTTAATCTTACGTGTACTTCCCGCTACTTCAGCTCTTTCTTTTGCTTTGTGCGTCCCTTGTCTTTGATTGGCTAAGTATTGCTTAACATCAAGATATACTGCATGATTATTTGGCTCAATGCCGAATACTGAATCAGAAAGTTGAACTTTTCTTCCAGTATCTTTTCCGTTGATATCTAAAACTTTTGCTTCCATTACTTCTGAATGATTACATAAGAGTTTTTGCATCCAGGAATAGCTCCTTTAACAACAAGTAAGTTCTTTTCAGAAACTACTTTTAAAACTCTAAGATTTTGTATTTTTACATTTTCACCACCCATTCTTCCAGCCATACGCATACCTTTAAATACACGAGATGGATAAGAGGATGCTCCTACAGAACCTGGCGCTCTCAAACGGTTATGTTGACCATGTGTAGCTTGTCCAACACCACCAAAACCGTGACGCTTTACAACACCTTGAAAACCTTTACCTTTTGATACACCTTGTACATCAACAAATTCTCCTTCGCTGAATACTTCCACGGTGATATTATCACCTAATTTGTAATTTTCTTCAAACCCTTGGAATTCAACGACTTTCTTTTTAGCAGAAGTTCCCGCTTTTTTAAAGTGACCTAAGTCAGCTTTAGTAGCGTGTTTTTCTGTTTTGTCATCGAAACCAAGCTGAAGAGCTTCATACCCGTCAACCTCTTTGGTTCTGACTTGGGTAACGACACAAGGTCCAGCTTCGATTACTGTACAAGGAATGTTTTTCCCGTTTTCATCGAAAATGCTAGTCATGCCGATTTTTCTTCCAATTAACCCAGACATAGTAAACTAATTATTAATTAATAAATTTTTGTTATTCAATTATAAAGAATTAAGTATTAGACTATTTTTCAACACTCTAATACTTAAAACTTAAACTTTTAAAGAGTACTTATACTTTAATTTCTACTTCAACACCGCTTGGTAACTCTAATTTCATAAGAGCATCAATAGTTTTTGAAGATGAAGAGTAAATATCTAATAATCTTTTATAAGAACTTACTTCAAACTGTTCTCTTGCTTTTTTATTAACGTGTGGAGAACGTAATACAGTAAATATTTTTTTGTGTGTAGGTAACGGAATAGGACCTGTTACAACAGCACCTGTGCTTTTCACAGTTTTTACGATTTTCTCTGCTGATTTATCAACCAACATATGATCGTAAGACTTTAATTTTATTCTAATTTTTTGACTCATCTTTATAAGAATTAAGCGTTACCTTTTGCTTTTTTGATAACTTCTTCTGAAATATTAGAAGGAGTTTGTTCGTAGTGTGAAAATTCCATTGTTGAAGTTGCTCTACCTGAAGACAATGTTCTCAAAGTAGTAACATATCCAAACATTTCAGAAAGTGGTACATTTGCCTTAATAGTTTTTGCTCCATTTCTGTCACCCATGTCATTAACCTGACCTCTACGACGGTTAATATCACCTACGATATCTCCCATGTTTTCTTCCGGTGTAATAACTTCCATTTTCATGATAGGTTCAAGGATAACTGCTCCAGCTGCTTTGGCAACTTCTCTGTATCCCATTCTAGCAGCCAACTCGAAAGAAAGTGCATCAGAATCTACAGGGTGGAAAGATCCGTCTAATAAAGTAACTTTTAAACTATCAACTTGATATCCAGCTAATGGACCAGTTTTCATAGCTTCTCTGAAACCTTTTTCTACAGATGGAATATATTCTTTAGGAACGTTACCACCTTTTACTTCGTTAACGAATTGTAACCCAACAGGCACTTTTCCATCAACTTCGTCAGCTGGTTCCAATCTAAATACGATATCACCGAATTTACCACGACCACCAGATTGTTTTTTATAAGTTTCTCTGTGTTGAGCCGATTTTGTGAAAGCTTCTTTGTATTCAACTTGAGGTTCACCTTGATTAACCTCAACTTTGAATTCACGTTTCATACGATCTACAAGAATGTCTAAGTGTAACTCACCCATACCTGAGATAATCGTTTGACCAGAAGCTTCGTCTGTTCTAACAGTAAACGTTGGATCTTCTTCAGCTAATTTAGCTAAAGCCATACCCATTTTATCAACATCTGCTTTTGTTTTTGGCTCAATAGCGATACCAATAACTGGCGCAGGGAATTTCATTGACTCAAGAATGATTGGGTGTTTTTCATCACACATAGTGTCTCCAGTCTTGATATCTTTAAATCCAACAGCTGCTCCAATATCTCCTGCCTCGATATAATCGATTGGGTTTTGTTTGTTAGCGTGCATTTGGTATATACGAGAAATTCTTTCTTTATTTCCTGAACGCGTGTTCAAAATATAGGAACCCGCATCTAAACGACCTGAATAAGCACGGAAGAAAGCCAAACGACCAACATATGGGTCAGTAGCAATTTTAAATGCCAAAGCTGCGAACGGCTCTTTTACATCAGGACGACGTAATATTTTCTTTTGATCTTCTTCTAATAATTCAGCATCATCAGGATGAATTCCTTCAATACCTTCTTTATCTAAAGGAGATGGTAAATATTTACAAACTGCATCCAACATGAATTGAACTCCTTTGTTTTTAAAAGAAGAACCTGCAATCATAGGAATGATAGCCATGTCAATTGTTGCTGCTCTTAATGCTGTATTGATTTCTTCTTCAGTGATAGAGTCTGGATCTTCCATATACTTATCAAGAAGGTTTTCGTCATAATCAGCTACTGCTTCGATAAGAATATCTCTGTATTCTTTAACTTCAGCAATCATGTCAGCAGGAATAGGCACTATATCAAAAGTAGCTCCTAACGTTTCATCATGCCATACAATAGCTTGATTTTTAACTAAATCAACTACTCCTCTAAAGTCGTTTTCTTCACCAATTGGCAAAGTAATCGCAACTGCGTTAGACTTTAACATATCTCTAACTTGTTGACAAACTGCCAAGAAGTTTGAACCTTGACGGTCCATTTTGTTTACGAATCCCATACGTGGAACTCTATACTGATCTGCAAGTCTCCAGTTAGTTTCTGATTGTGGTTCAACACCATCAACAGCACTAAATAAGAAAACTAATCCATCCAATACACGTAAAGAACGGTTTACCTCAACGGTAAAGTCAACGTGTCCTGGAGTATCAATAATATTAAAGTGATAATCTTGTGAAGTAGGTAATAGTTTACCTTGTTCTGTTGGAAAGCTCCATTCACAAGTTGTAGCTGCAGAAGTAATCGTAATACCTCTTTCTTGCTCTTGTGCCATCCAGTCCATTGTTGCAGCACCATCGTGTACTTCACCAATTTTATGTGACTTTCCTGTGTAAAATAATATACGCTCAGTTGTTGTTGTTTTACCAGCATCAATGTGAGCCGCAATTCCAATATTTCTTGTAAATTTTAAATCTCTAGCCATTTCTTATGAATTAAAATCTAAAGTGAGAGAATGCTTTGTTAGCTTCTGCCATTTTGTGAGTATCCATTCTTTTCTTAACTGCTGCTCCTTCTTCTTTAGCCGCAGCTAAAATTTCTGAAGCTAATTTACCAGCCATTGATTTTTCATTTCTTCTTCTTGCATAAAGTATCATCCACTTCATAGCCATAGAAATTTTTCTATCTGGTCTAATTTGCATTGGAATTTGAAATGTAGCTCCACCTACTCTACGACTACGTACTTCTACGTGAGGCATAACGTTTGTTAAAGCATCTTTCCATACTTCTAATGATGGTTTCTCATCATTATTCTTTTTTGCTTCTACGATTTCCATGGCATCATAGAATACTTTGAAAGCTGTTGATTTCTTACCATCCCACATCAAGTTGTTCACGAAACGTGTTACTAACTGATCGTTAAATTTAGGATCTGGTAAAAGTGGTCTTTTCTTTGCCGCTCTTTTTCTCATGTCTTTTCTTTAAAAGTTTAAAATTACTTTTTAGCTTCTTTTGGGCGTTTAGCACCGTATTTAGATCTTCTTTGTGTTCTTCCTGCTACACCTGATGTATCAAGTGCACCACGCACAATGTGATATCTAACTCCTGGTAAATCTTTTACCCTTCCGCCTCGCACTAATACTATCGAGTGCTCTTGTAGATTGTGTCCTTCTCCTGGGATGTATGCATTTACTTCATTTCCATTAGTCAAACGTACACGCGCTACTTTACGCATCGCTGAGTTTGGTTTTTTTGGAGTAGTAGTGTAAACACGCGTACAAACACCTCTTCTTTGAGGACAAGAATCTAAAGCAACCGATTTACTCTTCTTAGTGACTTGAGTTCTTCCTGTTCTTACTAATTGTTGAATTGTTGGCATAATTAAATACTAATTTTTCTTTATTTTATTAATTCCCACTTTTTTAGGGGTTGCAAATGTAGTAATTATTTTTAATGAAACAAATCATAAGTAATTAATTTTTTCAAGAACTAATTATTTGTTAATTAAAGAAATACAGAACCGCAATTTTGAACAACTATTTTAGAAATTAAATCATTTCCATTCGGTGTTTCAAACTGTTTGTTTTTAGTTTCGATAAATCATAATAAAAATGTTTTTTTTGCGTTATTTTTATGCAAATATTCAAATCACTTGAAAAAGCTTTTATTCCTTATTTTTAGTTTTACCATCAGCTGGAATGCTTCTTCACAAGAATTCTATTTGAAAATTATTGGGCAAAATGAAAAAGAGACGAATACAATTGATAGTCTAGGCTATATAACAAAACACAAAAACACAAAGTCAGTTCTCGATGAAAACAATTCCTTTTATGATAAACTAACTAAAAAAGGATATGCCGAAGCTCAAATCACAGAGAACTTCAAACAAAATGACAGTACTTTTTGTTTTAAATATAACATCGGGATAAAAGTTGACTTTATACATATATATGTAACTAAAGAATTTCAAGAAAACCTCATCAATACTTATCCTATAAAAAGCGATACCCTAAACATTCCTTATGAAGAAAGTGAAAGTTTTTTAAACACAATTTTAAAAAAATTAGAAAGCAATGGTTTTTCAATGGCAAAAGTAAAACTCATTAACCTTCAAAAGAAAAGAAACTTCATCTCGGCTGATTTATCTATAATTAAAGAGTCCAAAAGACAATTGAATGATATTGTCATTAATGGGTATGACAAATTTCCTGAAGGTCACAAAAAAAACATTATCAGATTGTATCGCAACAAAATTTTTAATCAAAAAAACCTAGACAATCTTTATAATGATTTTGAAAAATTTAGATTCAGCAAACAAAGTAAATATCCCGAAATACTATTCACAAAAGACTCCACTAAAGTATATGTGTATTTGGAAAAAGTAAAATCAAATACATTTGACGGCTATATAGGTTTTACCAATGATGAAAACAGCAATTTGGTTTTTAGTGGTTATCTGGATTTGGTTTTAAACAATATTTTAAACTCTGGGGAAAAATTGGCGTTGTATTGGAAAAGCGATGGTCAAGATCAAAAAACTTTTAATTTCGGCGTTGAACTACCCTATATTTTTAAAAGCCCTATTGGATTAAAAGCCGAACTTAATATTTTCAAACAAGATAGTACTTTTCAAAATACACGTACGGCAATTGATTTAGGTTATTTTTTCAATTACAATAGTCGCCTATATTTGGGATATCAAGCTACCGAATCAAGCGATATTCAAAATGTCAATACCGCAAGCTTGAGTGACTTCAACAATTCATTTTTGACTAGTACTTTTGAGTTTTTAAATTTTAAAAATGATGATTTTCTTTTCCCAGAAAAAACAGCACTAAATTTTAAAATAGGCATTGGAAATAGAGACACCAACGTTGTTTCAGACAGTCAATCATTTGGTAGTGTATTCTTCAAACATAATTTTTATTTAAACGAAAAAAACATCATTAATTTTAGAACACAAAATTTCTATCTACAAAGCGACACCTATATAGTAAATGAATTATACAGATTTGGAGGTATAAATTCAATTAGAGGATTTAAAGAAAACAGTTTACAGGGAAATGCCTTTGGTTCTCTTTTAACCGAGTATCGCTATGTTCTTGCGCCTACTATTTACATCCATTCTATTATCGATTATGGTTTTTTACAAGATAAAACAACCGATAGTCAAGAAAATCTTCTCGGATTGGGCTTTGGATTTGGCATATTATCAAAAAACGGTCTTTTTAATATTGTGTATGCCAATGGAAGCACAAGCAATCAAGCTATAAAATTATCCAATTCCATTATACACATTAGTTTTAAAGCTAATTTTTAATTTGCTAAAATTTTATTTTAAAAATTTTAACTTTTTATTAGGATTCTTGATAAATAATAGTCAGCTTTGGCTTTACTAAATTAAACCAAATTTATTTATGAAAACAAAGTTAAACGGCTTCTTAACGCTGTTCATAGCGTTATTGGTGCAAATCTCTTTTGCACAAGACAGAGTTGTTTCTGGTGTAGTATCAGATAACAGCGGATTACCAATTCCTGGCGTAAATGTTCTTGTAAAAGGAACAAATCTGGGTGTTCAAACTGACATGGATGGAAAATATTCCATCAAAGCAACCTCTAGTCAGACACTAGTATTCAATTTCATTGGAATGAGAACGCAAGAAATTGTGGCTTCTTCCTCATCCATTAATGTTAAAATGGTTGATGATGCAGTTGAATTAGAAGGTGTTGTTGTAACAGCTTTGGGTATTTCAAGAGACAAAAAATCTCTGGGATATGCCACTCAAAAAGTAGAAGGAGAAAATATTGCCGCTGTGAAGAGCGACAATTTTGTAAATGCTCTTTCTGGAAAAGTTTCTGGATTACAAGTAAAAAGAACAACCAACTTTGGTGGTTCAACCAATGTTGTAATTAGAGGTAATGCCTCTTTAACTGGTAACAATCAAGCACTCTTTGTTATTGACGGTGTTCCTGTAAGTAACAACAATTCGAATAGTAGAGCTCAAGAGCAAACTGGTAATGGCTATGATTATGGAAATGCCGCATCCGACATTAATCCTGAGGATATTGAAAGTATAAATGTTTTGAAAGGTTCTGCTGCAAGTGCTTTATACGGTTCAAGAGCTGCCAACGGAGTTGTTATGATTACAACAAAAAAAGGCAGTAAAAAAGCAAAAGGATATTCAATCACTGTCAATTCTAGTTTAACTACGGGTTCTGTTGATAAAAGTACTTTTGTGAAATATCAAAATCAATATGGTGGCGGTTACGGACCCTATTATGGTCCAGATGGAGATTCATATTTAGACCAAATAGACATTGATGGCGATGGAAATTTAGATTTTGTAACTCCTTTAACCGAAGATGCTTCTTACGGTCAAGCTTTTGATCCTAATTTATTGGTTTATCAATGGGATGCTTTTTACCCTGAGTCGCCAAATTATCTTCAAGCAACACCGTGGGTAAATGCTAAAAATGGTCCAATAACCTTTTTTGAAAGCCCAAAGACTTACATGAATTCATTTTCAGTTGACAAAGGTTTTGAAGGTGGCTATTTAAGATTTGGCGCAACTAATCTTAATCAAAATGGATTATTACCAAACAGTAACTTAAAAAGAAATACGTTTACTTTAAATTCTTCTATTTTAATAAATGATAGATTAACTGTAGCTGGATATGCCAATTATACTAAAACAAGTACCATAGGTAGAAACAGCACAGGATATAATGATAATATAGCTGGTAACTTCCGTCAATGGTGGCAAACCAATGTTGATATTAAATCGTTAGCCAATGCTTATTTTGACACAGGCAGAAACGTTACATGGAATCCAAATTCATATACAGATCCTACTCCAATATTTTGGGACAATCCTTATTTTCAACGTTATGAAAACTACCAAACCGATGAAAGAAATAGATTTATTGGAAATGCTTCTTTAAATTATAAAGTGGCAAGTTGGTTAGATATTTACGGTAGAATTTCGGTTGATACCTATGACGAGTTACAAGAAGAAAGACGCGCCGTTGGTAGTGTACCTACTGATTTTGGAATTGGTTCAGGCGGCGGTGACTATAGCACAGGAAGAAATCCAGCTGGGTCAGGTTATTCTAGAAAAAATATATCCTACGGAGAATACAATTATGATTTAATGTTAAATTATAATACAGACCTTACCGAAAAATTAAACCTTAAAGGAGTAGTTGGACTAAATATCCGCAGAAGTACTTACAAGTCTATTTGGGCTGCAACAAACGGTGGGATTTCTATTCCAGGGTTATATTCATTACAAAACACTGCAAGTCCACTTTTGGCTCCTATTGAAAGAGACGAAACCATTGGAGTTGATGGATTATATGGTAGTGCTTCTTTTGGATATGACAACTATTTATTTTTAGAAGGAACTATTAGACAAGATCACTCATCTACACTACCTTCAGCAAATAGTACTTATTACTATCCTTCAGTTTCAACAAGTTTTGTCTTTTCAGAATTTGTTAAACCGAGTTGGTTATCGTTTGGAAAAATTAGACTGAACTATGCCGAAGTTGGAAATAGTCCTGGTTTTGACAGAGTGTTAGATACCTATGCTGTGAATACTGCTTTCGGAGCGGCATCAGCAACTGTAAAAGACACTAAAAACAATCCAAATCTAAAACCTGAAAAAACACAAAGTGTTGAAGCAGGTATAGAAGTTTCTATGTTTAAAAAGAGATTAGGATTTGACGTTTCTGTTTACAATTCAAAATCGTTAGACCAAATTATCCCTTTGCGTGTAACTGCTGCTACTGGTTATTTATACCAACTTATTAATGCTGGTGAAATATCAAACAAAGGAGTTGAAGTTTCCCTAAATGGTACTCCAGTTAAAACACCTAATTTTTCTTGGGACATTAATCTTAACTGGTCACAGAACAAGAGTAAAGTGGTGTCTTTACTAGATGGTATTGATAATTTACAACTAGGTTCATTTCAAGGTGGTGTAACAATCAATGCTCAAGTTGGACAACCTTATGGTGTAATATTTGGAACTGACTATACTTATCTTGATGGCCAACGAGTAGTTGACGACAGCAATGGACAATACATAAAAACAGATACTTCTGATCAAATTATTGGGGATGCAAATCCAGATTGGATTGCTGGACTTAACAACAGATTCAACTATAAAAATGTTAGTTTAGAATTTTTGATTGATGTGCAACAAGGTGGTGATATTTTTTCATTAGATAGATATTATGGATTAGCCACAGGTCTTTATGATGATACTGCTTACATTAACGATTTAGGAAACCCAGTAAGAAATAGTCTAGCTGATGGCGGAGGATTTATTAACCCTGGAGTAAATCCTGATGGAAACGTAAACGACACAAGAATCCGTGCCGATAGATATGGTGCATTCGGTTACAGAAGAGGTTTACCTGACAAAGCATTTGTATATGATGCAAGTTATGTAAAATTAAGACAAGCTTCTATTTCCTATTCACTTAGTGAAAAGGTGTTGAAAAATACTTTCATCAATGGCGTTACTTTTAGTATCATAGGCACAAACCTATGGATTATTAGTAAAAATTTACCCGATGCTGATCCTGAGTCTGGTTTAGGTGCAGGTAACTTACAAGGATATTCAACAGGTTCTTTACCTTCAACAAGAGATGTAACTTTTAACGTTAAATTACAATTCTAAAAAAATAAATCATGAAAAAAATATTTTTAATTTTAATGGCATCAATGTTTATTGCTTCTTGCGATAACCTTGAAGATTTAAATACGAACGTAAAAGATCCATCTGACGTTCCCGGTGAAGCGCTATTCACTAGCGCTCAAAAAGCACTAGTTGATCAAATGGTAAATACCAATGTTAACAATAACATTTTTAGGTTAATAAACCAACATTGGACCGAAGTGACCTATACAGATGAAAGTAACTATGACTTGACCACCAGAACTATTCCAGAACAACACTGGCAGTTTCTTTACAAAGATGTTCTTAAAGATTTAGACCAAGGTGCTATAAACATAGAAAATGCTCCTGTATTAGCAACAGACAATCCATCAGTTAAGCAAAATAAACTTGCCATTATTGAAGTATTGAATGTTTACACCTACTCTATTTTAGTGGAAACTTTTGGAGATGTTCCCTACTCAGAAGCTCTGGATATCAATATTAAAAAACCAAAATATGACGATGGTTTAACAATTTACAGAGATTTAATTAGCAGACTAAATGTTGCTATTTCAAATTTAGACACTTCAGCAGAAAGTTTTGGCGAAAGCGACAGAATTTACTTTGGAGATGTTAATAAATGGGTAAAATTTGCCAATACGTTAAAACTGAAAATGGGTCTTGTGATTGCAGATATTCCAAGTGAAACAGCATTAGCAACAGCCACAGTATCAAGTGCAGCGCCTTTTGTTTTTGCTTCAAATGCTGATAGCGCAAAATTGAAATACTTAACCGCTACACCTAATACAAATCCTTTATATGTAGATTTAGTAGCAAGTGGACGTTCTGATTTTGTTCCTACCAATACTATTGTAGATTATATGAATTCTCAAAACGATCCAAGACGCGCATTGTATTTTGATGATAATATGGATGACCCATCAACTCCTGGAATAGAATATATTGGTGGAGAAAATGGAGTTGAAAATTCTTTCCCTAATTTAAGTCATATCACAAGTACCATTCAAGTGCCTGATTATCCTGGAGCTATTTTAGATTATTCAGAAGCGGAATTTTTATTAGCAGAAGCTGCAGAAAGATCAATGTATGGAACTCCTGCCAATGCTGAAGCACACTACAATGCAGGTGTAACTGCATCAATCCTTGATTGGGGTGGAAGTCTTGCAGATGCTTTAACTTATTTATCACAACCTGCTATTGCTTATACAACAGCTACTGGAACTTGGAGACAAAAAATTGGAATTCAAAGTTGGGTTGCCTTATACAACATTGGTTTTGAAAGTTGGACATCATGGAGAAGATTGGATTTCCCAACATTAATTGCACCACCTGATGCTGTATCAGGAATTCCAGTGCGTTTTACTTATCCAATAATTGAACAAACGCTCAATGCCGCTAGTTATCAAAATGCAAGTACTGCCATTGGTGGGGATTTTGTAGAAACTAAATTGTTTTGGGACATTTTCTAATAACACTTTAACGATCAAATTTTTTATAAAACCATCTCGACAATTTCGGGGTGGTTTTTTTATATCTTTGCGCCATGGAAAAAGAGAACCAAATCTTCGGAATAAGAGCGATAATTGAAGCAATAAACGCTGGAAAGGAAATTGACAAAGTATTTATACAAAGCGATACACAAAGCGAATTGATGCAGGAATTGATGAAAGTGATGAAGAAAAACAGCATCAATTTCTCCTACGTACCTGTTGAAAAATTAAACCGATTAACTCCCAACAACCATCAAGGTGCAGTAGCAACCATTGCTCCTATCACGTTTGTAAAATTAGAAACGTTGGTGGATAGCGTTGTAGCGAGCGGAAAGACACCACTATTCTTAATCCTTGACCAATTAAGCGATGCAAGAAACTTTGGTGCCATCATCAGAACGGCAGAATGTACAGGTGTTGATGGGATTATAGTGCAAAAAACAGGTTCAGCACCAGTAAATGGTGATACGGTAAAAACTTCCGCTGGTGCGGTTTTCAATTTGCCTATTTGCAAAGTGGACCATATTAAAGATGCTATTTTTTACCTTCAAGGAAGTGGCATTAAAACTGTTGCCGCTACCGAAAAAACCGATCAAAACATTTATGATATTTCGTTAAACGAACCAGTTGCCATCATTATGGGAAGCGAAGACCGAGGTATTAATCCTTCGGTGTTGAAAATTGTGGATGAAAAAGCGAAATTACCCATGTTTGGAACTATTGGTTCACTGAATGTTTCTGTAGCTTGTGGTGCTTTTCTTTATGAAGCTGTGAGACAACGTCAATAATTTTTTTTTAAAACAATTAAGAAATTAAGTTTCATTACCCCTTAATTAACTAAATTTCTTAATGGTTTAATTACTCATTTGTTGGAGTAGAATTATTATACTCTTTATACTCATAAACATATTTAATTTCAGTAGAAGGCGTTTCAACAATCTCCTCTTCTTTTGGTGTGTTTACAAAATTACCGTCTTCATCAAAGTGCTTCATAAAAGCATCTTCTTCGGGATTGAAATCGGGTTTTTCCCAAGGGAATTGCGTGGACTTAACATAATCGGGGGTTTTAAAATAAGTGGCAAAAATAAATCCTGTTAGCAATCCTGCCAAATGTCCTTCCCACGAAATCCTTTTATCTACTTCGGGAAAAATATACCAAATCATGCCACCATAAAGCATCACTACAGCTAGAGATAATGCCATCAATCGGTAATATTGTGTCATCATTCCTTTGAAAAAAATAAAAGAAACCAATACATAAATAAGACTACTTGCTCCTATGTGAAAAGAATTTCGTCCAATTACCCAAGTAATTATTCCAGATAACAAAATACCATAGCACAAAACCTTTAGCGAAATATCTCTGTAAAAATAAATGAGTGCTGTGGTGAGAATAAAAAGCGGTATGGAATTATTGGCAATATGATTTAAATCGCCATGCAAAAAAGGACTAAAGAAAACACCTTGCAAGCCTTGAAATGTCCTTGGTAAAATACCATGAGTAGATAAATCAACATTGAAACTGTGCTCAAAAAAGAATATGGCCCAAATCAAAATAAGCAGGAACGATGGAACAATCCAAACAGAAGGTGTAAACTTGAAATGATGGTAATCGTTCATTGGATTGCGAGTTTCGGGTTTTTGCTGTATTGGGTTTTTGCTGTATTGGGTTTCTTTAAAAACTTTTGATTGTAATTCAAAGATAAAGCCAAATTTTAATTAATGCTATATTGGCAGTTTCATTATTTTTTTTCCCGAAAGTTTGTTGCAGTAGTGAGTTAAGGTTACGGAAGTTCCCGAAAGTTTCCTGCAGAGGCGTATGACCTTTTCGGGTTTCCCGAAAGCTTGTCGCACTCGTGTTTGGAGGTTTCGGACTTTCCCGAAAGGGTGTCGCACTAGTGTTTGGAGGTTTCGGGAAAAATTGTTAATAACTCACAAAAGTGCCTAAAAGATGGCTATTTAGCCCCGATAATAGCGGAAATCCTCGAAGAGATTGTAGCGGATAGCGGGAAATGCAAAAGCTGATAAATCCCAAAACATTCGCTACTATAAAAATAAAAAAACTGTATTTTTACAACATGGAAGCACCACTTGCCGAACGCATCAGACCACAGCGATTAGAGGATTATATTAGCCAACTGCATTTAGTGGGCGACAATGGTTCGTTGACACAACAAATTGCCCGTGGTGTGATTCCATCCATGATTTTTTGGGGTTCACCTGGCACAGGAAAAACTACTTTAGCACAAATTATTGCCAAGCAAAGCAACCGTCCTTTTTATGAATTGAGCGCCATCAACAGTGGCGTAAAGGATATTCGTGATGTGATTGAAAAAGCGAAATTGAGTGGTGGTTTATTCACGGCTAAAAATCCAATTTTGTTTATTGATGAGATTCATCGGTTTAGTAAATCGCAACAAGATTCGTTATTAGCTGCAGTGGAAAAAGGTTGGGTAACATTGATTGGCGCTACAACTGAAAATCCAAGTTTTGAAGTTATTCCAGCATTATTGTCACGTTGTCAGGTGTATATTCTCAATCCGTTTTCAAAGGAAGATTTATTGGCTTTGTTGCAGCGAGCGATGAAGGAAGATAAAATCATTTCGACCAAAAAAATAAAATTAAAGGAAACCGAAGCGTTACTTCGACTTTCGGGTGGCGATGGACGCAAACTATTAAATATTTTTGAACTCGTCGTAAATGCAAGTCCTGAAGGTCAAATTGTGATTACCAATCAAAAAGTTTTGGATTTGGTGCAACAAAATACAGTGCTTTACGATAAAACCGGCGAACAACATTATGATATTGTTTCGGCATTTATAAAATCCATTCGTGGTAGCGACCCAAATGGTGCTGTGTATTGGTTAGCTCGAATGATTGAAGGTGGCGAAGATGTGAAATTCATCGCCCGAAGAATGTTGATTTTGTCAAGTGAAGATATTGGTAATGCCAATCCAACGGCTTTTATCATGGCCAATAATACGTTTCAAGCAGTTTCCACCATTGGCTATCCTGAGAGTAGAATTCTACTGAGCCAATGTGCTATTTATTTGGCCACATCTCCTAAAAGTAATGCGAGTTATATGGCTATTGGCGAAGCACAAGCTTTAGTAAAACAAACTGGAGATTTGTCAGTGCCTATTCATTTGCGAAATGCGCCAACCAAATTGATGAAGGAATTGGGTTATGGTGAAGAGTACCAATATTCGCATAATTATGCTAATAATTTTTCGGAACAAGAATACCTTCCAGAGGAAATAAAAAATACTGCTTTCTACAAACCAGGCAACAATGCTCGCGAAAATGAGATGAAGACTTTTTTAAAAAATCGTTGGAAAGATAAGTATGGGTATTGAAAAGTACGAGTTAAGAAATTCTAAGTACGAAGAAAGTTATTTTTAAAATTTCAAATTTATCGCTTCCGAAACCAACTTTCCATTCTCGTAATATTCAAAAACCCATTGATTTTCTTTTGAAAGAACAACGCCATTAATGGTTCCTTTTATTCCTATAAACACATTTTTTTGTGAGGTTGTATATAATTTCATAATTACTTTTGGCTCACTGTCCACCACTTGAAAACCATTCGCAATAGGTTGTGCAAAATAGAATATTTCTGAATTTTTATTATCATTAGGAGAAACATTATCAGTTGGAGTTGGCACTGGTGTTGCAACAGGAACAACCGTAGTAACTGTTGAAATAATGGAACCATTGTACTTGTAATTTAATTTGTCAAATGATTTTGATGCCATTCTCAAAGCTTCATTATAAGCTGGCGCCAACTGTTTGTTGCGACTTGTGCCAAATTCGGTTTCAAACAGTACTTTCTGTTTGCAATCCATAAGTACCAATTTTACTTTAGTCATAAAAGTGGTATTTTTTTCTACCAAAGTCGCTGTTAAATAGGAACATTGATTGTTAATGACTTCAGTAGGAATATCATCTGTACTCAAATAAGCTTTAAAATTATATTTCTGCAACAATAATTTGGTGGTTGTATTCAGGTTGTACTTGTCATTTTCCTTAAAAATATCAAACTTAATGGGAACAATTACATATTGATAATCATTGATACTTTGCGAAAAAGCAGCAAATGAAACAAATAACACCAGACATAAAAGTATTTTCTTCATCACAATATATTTTTTAATTCTAATAAATGATTTATAACTAAAATTTCTTCTTCTGGAGCATGAATTTCTTTTTCGTCAAATAAAATAGCTTTCATTCCAAAGTCCAATGCACCTTTCACATCAGCATCGATGCAATCGCCAATCATAATGGCATTTTCTTTTCGGGTATTAGCCAAAGATAGTGCTAATTCAAATATGTTTTTATGTGGCTTTTTAACACCTGCCATTTCAGAATTGGTAATGGTTTTAAAATAGATATCTAGTCCAGAATAGTTCATTTTTCTTCGTTGTACCTCGGCAAAACCATTGGTAATAATATGCAAATTATATTTAGGAAATAAATACTCTAAAACTTCAATAGCACCATCAAAAAGTTGATTATTATCGGGCAAAAAGTCAATGTAATCAATAGAAATTCTGTCTATTTCTTCATCCGAAATAGCGTAGTTTAACACATCAAATGTTTGCTTCAACCGCTGATACCGCAACTCTTCGTGAGTCATTTTATCCACTTGATATAACTTCCAACACGCTTGATTGATTGGTGCATAAATTTCGATAAATTGATGAATATCTATGGTTTCATGTCTGGCTTTGAAAATTTTTTCAAATGCTTTATGAGAGTTTTTGTCAAAATCCCAAAGGGTATGATCGAGATCAAAAAATATATCGGTGATAGTATTTGGCTGCAACTTATTTTTTATTTAAAAATTCTTTTATCAAAAGGGAAATTTTCATGATGGGTAATTTTTATTCTTTTAAAATCGGGATGATAAGGATTTAATAAATAATTAAAATCTCCTCTAACCACTGCCGATGGAACTTTCATTACACAATACTCTTTTTTTTGAATAAATTCATCACCAATAATCTGTGTGGTGGTATTTTCTGGAAATTCATTCCAACCGATTACTATTTTTTTTTGATTACAAACAATTACCTCAATATCATCAGGAATTTGAATGGTTATCATTAAAAAACTACTTGGTAAAGTAGCCAATGTTAAATGTACTGCAACTTCTGCCATTGCTAAAGCTCTACTTTGAGCAGTGTACACTATTTCGGTTCCTTTTGAATTCCATCTTGCGCCAAATTTTGCAGCTCCAATTCCTGATAATTCTATTGGATGCTTTTTGTTTAGTAACCTATAAACTTCCATTAGAGAAAAATAGCTTGGTCTATTTTATGCAACTCTGTCATGACCATTTCCTTACCATATGAATCTGTCAACAGATCTAATGGTTTTAAATTTCCCAAAGCAAAACTGGGTGTGTTTAACCATAAATAAAACTGCTCTTCATCGTCAAAAATTTCCCTTCCCAAAGCAGTAACTTCTGCCAATTCTAAAATTTTCTCTGAAGGAATTGCATCAAAAAAGAAATCTTTCTTTAACTTATTTCTGTGAAGCGTACGTGTGGAAACACCAAGGAATTTTGCCCATTCTTCCTCTTTAAATGGCGTTCTTTCTTTAATCAAATCGTATAATTCATAAGGAAGTCCTTTTCTAATAGAATGCACAATTAACATTCTGTTGGAAAGAAATTTTTTGTATGTGATATTCTTATCAATTAGTGCTATTTTATAATCTTTCTCTACTTTTGAAACATATAAACGCACAACTTTATCAAGGTGAACATCAGAATTGGAAACTATTTTAGACATATCTTTTGACATTTGTCTGCTAAAATATGACATTTGTCAACATAATCCAAATTTATTTAAAAAATGCCTTCGTCTTGAAAGCTATAATACCCACTTTCTGTAATGATAATGTGGTCTAAAACTTTTATATCCAGTTGTTCGCCAGCGAGTTTTAGTTTTTTGGTAATGTCTTTATCGGCATCACTGGCTTGTAATTTCCCCGATGGATGATTGTGCGTCAAAATTATAGAGGTTGCGCTATTTTCCAAAGCTGTTTTGAAAATCAACCGAACATCAACTACTGTTCCTGTAATTCCGCCTTTGGAAAGTTGTGATTTATAAATTACTTTGTTAGAATTATTGAGATACAGCACCCAAAATTCTTCGTGTGGCAATTCACCTATAATGGGTTGCATGATTTCGAAAACCGCTTTGCTAGATGTGATTTTTTTTAGTTCCAACGTTTCTTCGGCTCTTCGTCGTCGTCCTAATTCTAATGCTGCCGCAATAGAAATAGCTTTTGCCTCTCCTATTCCTTTGAACTCCATCAATTGTTTCAAGGATAATTTCCCCAAAGCATTCAAATTGTTATCAACACTCGATAGAATTCGTTTACTTAATGAAACAGCACTTTCATTTCTACTTCCAGAACCTATAAGAATAGCGACCAACTCGGCATCACTCAAAGCACCTTTGCCTTTCAGCATTAGCTTTTCGCGTGGCTTGTCGTCTTCGGCCCAATTTTTTATGGAGAAATTTTGTTCCAATGGCAATTAGTCTTTAATTAAACTTTTCACCTCATCAAAATTCAATCCGCCATAATTTCCTGAACTCATTAAAAGCAAAGCTGAATTATTCAAATCATAGGCAAATAAAAAATCTTTAAATTCCTGTGGATTGGTATAAATAATCAAATCATCACGTTTGAAGGATTGAGCTATTTGATCATAGGTTACTTCCTCTAATTGTTTAATCTTCACCGCATCGGGCGAATAGAAGACTAATGCTACATCTGCTGCATCAAGCGCACCTTCATATTCTTTTAAAAATTCGGCATTCAAACTACTGTAAGTGTGTAATTCCAAACAAGCTACCAATTTTCTATTTGGATATTGTGCTTTCACGGCTTGGGTTGTTGCCGATACTTTACTTGGTGAATGGGCAAAATCTTTGTAGGCGACTTTTCCTTTGCCTTCGGCAATTTTTTCTAGGCGTTTTGAAGCACCTTTAAAACTGGAAATAGCTTCGTAAAAATCCGCTTCGTCAACGCCCATATTTTGGCAAATCCATTTGGCTCCAGCCAAATTATTTAAATTATGTGCGCCAAAAACTTCAATGGGCATCGGTCCTTCTGGTGTGTCTAACAAGGTTGTTCCATCAACTACAGAATAACTTGGCGTTTGATATGGGATTCTTCTAATGGTATTGGTGGTTTCTTCGGCAACTTTTTTAACCGTTTCGTCTTCTTCGTTATAAACTAGAATTCCTCCTTTGGTAATTTGGTTGACAAATATTTCAAATTGTTCTACATAGTTTTCAAAGGTTGGAAACACATTGATGTGATCCCAAGCAATACCCGAAAGTAATGCAATATTAGGCTGATACAAATGGAATTTTGGTCGTCTATCTATTGGAGAAGACAAATATTCATCGCCTTCCAAAACAATAAAATCATTGTCTTCTGTGAGATGAACCATAGTATCAAAACCTTCTAGTTGTGCGCCAACCATGTAATCGACTTCAATATTATGATAGTGCATCACGTGCAAAATCATGGAAGTAATAGTTGTTTTTCCGTGAGAACCACCAATAACTACTCGTGTTTTATTTTTGGATTGCTCGTAAAGAAACTCAGGATAGGAATAAATTTTCAGACCTAATTCTTTGGCTTTTAATAACTCGGGATTGTCCGCTTTAGCATGCATCCCAAGAATAATAGATTCAATATCAGTGGTTATCTTTTCTGGGAACCAACCCATTTCTTTAGGCAATAATCCTTTCTTCTCCAATCGTGATTTAGATGGTTCAAAGATAGCGTCATCACTTCCTGTAACCTGATATCCTTTATTGTGTAATGCTAATGCTAAGTTGTGCATGGCTGCACCGCCAATGGCTATGAAATGTGTACGCATTTTGTATGGTATAGTAATTTATACTTTTAATTAGCCCAAAAATACACAAAAAAGAAAACATTGAGGCAATAAAAAACCTTTAGAAAAATCTAAAGGTCATTTATAAAAAACATTCTATTAAATTATTCAGCAGTGGCTTCTTTTACAGATTTTGCTCCTGTTTTAGTTGTATTAATAGCTTTATTATTTGAATATTTAGAAGCTTCATCAGCACCTTTTTCTACATCTTTGGCTGTTTTATTGACTTTTTTAACTGTGGAGTTGGATTTTTTCGCGGTATTAACTTCTGTTTTACCAGCGGCTTCTTATTCTTTTGTTGTTGATTGTGTTGTTGCTGTTGTTGCTGATTTTGCTGTTGCTGTAGTAGCTGACTTTGTAGCAGAAGGGGTTGTTGCTTTAGCTTTTGAAACCGATTGTGCGCCTGCTTTAAAACCTACTAATGCAATAGCTAAAAAAAAGATTTTTTTCATCATGTTGAAGTTTAATGTTATAATTCAAATGTATAAAAAAACCAAAGCATGACAAAAAAATATAATTTAATTCCTTGTAATTCAGTTTTCTGAACTATCCTTTACGAGAATAGGTATCCATGACTTCTTTGGCTTTCTCGGGTTGGTTTAATTTATTTTTGTATAAATTAGAGAGTTTTTGGTAAGTGTTTTTAGAACCACCAACAGCGATAGCTTTGGTATAATTTTTTTCGGCTTCTTTGTATCTGTTAAAATATTCCGCAATGTGTCCTTTAGCAAGGTAACCATCTACAGGTGATATTTTAAGCAATTCGTTGGCATAATTCTGGGCTTTTCTTTCACTTCCGCCTACAATTCCAGGTAATTCAAGGTATAATTGGATCAGTGCCCATCGTGCATCTATATGATTTGGATTGAGTGCAATGGCTTTTTCAAACGAAAGCTTAACATCGTCAATCATTCCTAGGGCAGCAAACTTATTAACCTCTTTCGCTTTCATGCCCAGACAACCACCATACTTATAGTAATAGTCTGCTTCCATGGGCTTTAGTTTTTTGAGTTTACCATAGTAAACCATAGCATTGTCCCATGCTTTATAATGACCTTCAATATCACCAAGATATTCCAATGCTTTGAGATGATTAGGATTGTCTTTTATAATGTTTTCAAAGATGGGTTTGGCCAAAGTATACTTTTCTTGTGAAAACAACTTTTCTGCCTTATCAAAATTGGCTTGTGAATTCATCATGATAGGAAACAATAAAAAACTACAGAAAAAATATTTCATTTTTATTTTGTTTAAAAATTTTAATTTATTGTGAAACACAAATATATACTAATATTTTAAACTTATGAAAAAGGATTGTTAATACTAGGAAACTAATTGACTCTTTAATACTGTAGTTTATCGGTTTTTAATGAAGTTGGTCAATTTTTTTTGCTTTATAATCTTACATTTATAAAATTTGCAGAGTTAATTTATTTTATTCTGAAAATGAATGAATTATGTTAAAAAGCCCCATTTACAAAACACAACTTATCAAATAAAAATTATAAAAAGTATTACTCTTTTTTTGTTACTCTTTTTCAAATGATTACTGAGTATCTTTTTAAAAAACGGAATATGATGAAAAAATACTACCCTATAAAACAAACAAAAAGAAGTTCACTTAACAACCACTCTAAATTCATTTTATTTTTGATGATGGTGGTTATGTTTTTCCCTTTACAGAAAACCATTGCACAAGGAACAAATTGTGGAAATGCAACTTCTATAACAATTGGCAGTTGTGCCATAAACGATAATATTGGTGATACTAATCAAAGCTTACCAAATATAGGTAGTTGCACAGGAACATTTAACCGCGAAGGTTGGTATACTTTTACCGTAACTGGTGGGCCATTAAATATAACAATAACAGGAACAACAACAGACAGAAATTTATTTTTACAATTAATTTCACAAACAGGCGCATGTACAGGATTAGCTCAAATTGCATGTGCTAACGATATTAGTGGAAATAGTGCTCAATTCGAAAGTATAAATGCTACACTTAACAATGGAATTTATTATATAAAAGTTGTTAATGTTGGAAGCAATGGTGATATGTTTTTATCAAGTTTGTGTGTAACACAAGTTAACAATGATGTATGTGCTGGAGCAATTGGATTAACATCAAACACATCCTGCACAACAACAACAGGTTCAACCATAGGTGCAACTGACAATAATGAAACAGGTGATTGTACCAATGGTACTGAAAATGCAGTATGGTATCAATTTACGGCTGTTGCAAACACTCATATTATTAATGTAGATGGTATTCCCGGTTTTGACCCTGTTATAGGTGCTATTTCTACTTGCGGTTCGACAACAATACCAACTGGCGGCGGATGTGTAAATGCAACAGGTAACGGTGGAATAGAAACTATGACATTAACGGGATTGACAATAGGACAAAGCTACAAAGTTCAAGTATATGACTCAAATGGTGACCAAACCGCTAATGCCTTTACCATTTGTGTTACTCATGTTGCCCCAACCATTTCTAATTTTACCCCTAATAATGGTTGTGCAAATTCAACTACGGTAATTATAACTGGAACTAATTTCACAGGAGCAACTGCTGTACGATTTGGTGGAACAAATGCGGCTTCGTTTACAGTTAACTCGGCTACACAAATTACGGCTACAGTTGCAGCAGGAACTTCTGGAGCTATTACCGTTACAACACCAGGAGGGATAGCAACTAGTCCAAGTAATTTTACTGTAAACGCAAACGTAGGAACACCAACAGCCATAACAATTGCAGGAGGAACAGAACCTTCTTGCCAATTATCCAATGGAACAACTACTACAACCTATGCTACAACAGCTACAAACAATACTGGATTAAACTGGAGTTTGAGTAACCCTGCAGCAGGAAGTATTAATTCTTCAGGTGTTATGACTTGGTCCAATGGTTTCTCAGGAACTGTAAATATTCAAGTAACTGCCAATGGTTGTAATGGTCCGTCAGCACAGGTGGTTCGAACAGTAACAATAAATACATTACCCACAGCATTTAATGTAACCGGAACAGGATCATATTGCAGTGGAGGTTCAGGATTAGCAGTTGGGATAGACGGTTCTACATTAGGAGTAAATTATCAATTATTCAATGGTGTTACTCCAATAGGCGCTTCAATTGCTGGTACGGGTTCTGCTATTTCTTTTGGTACACAAACAGGAACTACGACTTATACGGTTATTGCTACAAATACAACTACGAGTTGTGTAAAAACAATGACAGGAAGTGCAACAGTAACAGTAATCCCGACCGTTGGAGTTCCAACAACAATAACAATTGCATCAGGGACAGAGCCTACTTGTCAGTTAACAAACTCAACAACTACCACAACCTATGCCACAACTGCTTCAAACAGCACCAGCTTCAACTGGAGTTTGAGCAATCCATCGGCAGGAAGTATTGATGCTACAACTGGAGTGATGACTTGGGCAAATGGATTTTCAGGAACCGTAGATATTCAAGTAACTGCTAATGGTTGTAATGGACCATCATCTCAAGTGATTCGAACTGTAATTATAATCCCGACCGTTGGAGTTCCAACATCAATAACAATTGCAGGAGGAACAGAACCTACTTGCCAATTATCCAATGGAACAACAACTACAACCTATGCTACAACAGCTTCAAACAATACTGGATTAAACTGGAGTTTGAGTAACCCTGCAGCAGGTAGTATTAATTCTTCAGGTGTGATGACATGGTCAAATGGTTTTTCAGGAACCGTAACTATTCAAGTAACTGCTAATGGTTGTAACGGTCCAACTTCACCAGCGGTTATTCGAACCATAATAGTAACCCCAAACAATACAGCAGGCGTAGCATCCAGCACACCAACCTTATGTATCAATACTGCTTTGACGGCCATTACTCATGCTACAACAACCGCAACGGGTATAGCCAATGATGGTGTATCAGGAGCAAACGGTTTACCAGCAGGTGTATCGGCTACTTGGGCTTTAGACACTATCACTATCAGTGGTACACCAACCGTATCGGGTATTTTTAATTATAGCATTCCTTTAACTGGTGGTTGTGGTAGTATCAATGCTACGGGCACAATAACTGTGGAAGATCTAGTAGTGGCTGCAGGAACAATTTCGGGTTCCGCTACCGTTTGTCAGGGACAAAATAATGTTGCTTACTCTGTGCCAGCTATTACCAATGCTACAAGTTACAGCTGGACATTACCTTATGGAGCTTCCATCGCAACGGGTAACAATACCAATTTCATAACTGTGAATTATTCAACCATAGCTCTTTCAGGAGATATTTCCGTAAGTGGTACCAATACTTGTGGCAACGGAACCGTTTCTGCTAATTATTCTATAATAGTAAACCCATTACCTGATGTAGCAAGTACAATCATTGGAACATCAACCGTTTGCCAAGGGCAAAGTGGAGTAATTTACTCTGTTCCTTCTATTGCCAATGCTACAGGTTACATATGGTCTTTACCATCTGGTGCTTCAATAGTATCTGGTGCAAACACTAATTCTATAATTGTAGATTTCAGTGCTTCAGCTACTTCGGGTAACATAACCGTAAGAGGCACCAATGCTTGTG
Organism: Flavobacterium sp. RSB2_4_14; assembly: GCF_051547085.1. Lineage (NCBI taxonomy): Bacteria > Pseudomonadati > Bacteroidota > Flavobacteriia > Flavobacteriales > Flavobacteriaceae > Flavobacterium > Flavobacterium sp. RSB2_4_14. Next base: position 50,011 of record NZ_JBPTTL010000007.1, on the reverse strand, counting down.
GTACTGGAATTGTTTCAGCTAATTATCCTATAACAGTAAATCCATTGCCAGTGGCCGCTGGAACTATATCTGGAAGTGCAACCGTTTGTCAAGGACAAAATGGAGTAACTTATTCAGTTCCTGCTATAGCAAATGCTTCGGGTTACGTTTGGACTTTACCTTCTGGAGCAACAATAGCATCAGGTAACAATACAAACGCTATAACTGTAGATTTTAACACATCCGCAGTATCAGGAAACATAACTGTTCTAGGAACAAATGCTTGTGGCAATGGAATTATTTCTGCTAATTTTCCTGTTACGATAAATCCATTACCAATAGCAGCAGGAAATATAACTGGAAGTGCAACCGTTTGTCAAGGACAAAATAGTGTTATTTACTCTGTTCCAGCCATAACATATGCAACAGGTTATACATGGGTTTTACCAAGTGGCGCAACAATAACCGCAGGTTCAAATACCAATACCATAACTGTAGCTTTCTCAACCACAGCAGTATCAGGAAATATAACTGTATTAGGAACAAATGGCTGTGGAAATGGAATTGTATCCGCAAATTTTCCTGTAACTGTAAATCCATTACCTGCCAATGCAGGCACAATCTCCGGACCTGCAATAGTTTGTCAAGGCGATATTGGCGTAGTATATTCCGTTCCAGTCATTGCTAATGCTTTGAACTACATTTGGACATTACCTACAGGAGCTACCATCACCTCAGGCAACAATACAGAAACCATAACAGTAAATTATAGCTTGGCGGCAACTTCAGGAATTGTTACCGTAAAAGGAAACAATGCATGTGGAGACGGAATACTATCTGCCAACTATACTGTTACAGTAAACATAACACCATCCATAACATTAAATTACTCACCAACAGTTTGTAGTGGTGAATTAGTAACCATTTCACCAGCCAATGGAGGAGGAAACATTGTCCCACCTGGCACTAGCTATTCTTGGGGATTACCAACAGTTACAGGAGGAATTACTGGTGCTACAGCATTAAGCGGACAAAGTAATTTTAATCAAACATTAACAAACCCAACCAATACAACACAAACCGCTTCTTATAACGTGACTGCTTCCACGGGAGGTTGTTCGGCAACTACATTCTCTGTATTAGTAACGGTTTATCCAAGACCTACAGTATCTGGCTCACCATTGACACAATCTCTATGTTCTGGTGGAGCTATTGGTACTCCAATTACTTTTTCTAATCCGAACGGTATTGCTGGCACAATAGATTACAACTGGACCAGAAATAATACTGGAGTTGTAACTGGAATGGCGCCTTCAGGAAGTGGCGCATCAATTACAGGTAATTTGTCCAATACAACTAATAATCCCCAAACAACTGTGTTTTCTATGATTGCCACTACACAAAATGGCTGTAATTCTTTACCATTTTCTGTTAATGTTGTAGTAAACCCAATACCAACTGTTTTAGCAACTCCAGCAACCAATCAAACTATTTGTTCCGAAGGAAACATTACCCCAATTACTATAAGTAATCCAAATGGGGTAACTGGAACAACCTATAGTTGGACGAGAACTAACACTACAAACATCACAGGAATTCCAGACGGAATCGGTGCAACGATTTCGGGTAGTTTAACCAATACAACTAATATTGTACAAACAACAATTTTCACCATAAAAGCGACTGCCAACGGTTGTGATTCATCAACTACTACTGTTTCTATAACCGTGAACCCAAAACCAACGGTTGCAGTAGGTACAGCTTCACAAACAGTTTGCGGTGGTACAGCCATTGCACCAGTTTCCATTACCAACCCTAATAGTGTTGCTGGAACAACTTATAGTTGGAATAGAGACAATACCACCAACCTGAGTGGAATGCTTAGTGGCGTAGGAACACCAATTTCAGGAACATTAGTCAACAACACCAATAGTAATCAAACCACTAACTTTACGGTTACAGCTACTGCGGGAACTTGTTTTTCAACTACGAATACAACTGTAATTGTAAGACCAACCCCAACGATATTGGTTTCACCTTCATCCCAAACTATTTGTACTGGTCTCGCGATAACTCCAATGAACATTACCAACCCAAATAATGTTACTGGAACTACTTATACATGGACAAGAGATAATCTAACAAACTTAACCGGTATAGCTGCAAGCGGTTCAGGTTCATCAATTACAGGAACATTAACTAATAATAGTACTGCAACCCAAACCACTACTTTTACAATAATTGCGACAGCAGCCAATGGCTGTAGTAGTAGTTTAACAGCTACCGTTACAGTTTATGCTCCATTAGTGGCTCCAGTGATCAGTGCTGCTCAAACAGTTTGTGTATTCTCTACTCCAGCAACACTTACTTCTACATTACCAACAGGTGGTTCAGGTACTTATACCTATCAATGGCAAAGCAGTCCAAATGCTTCAGGAGGACCTTGGACAAATGTTGGAACAAATTCACTTTCTTATTCTCCTCCTTTTATTGTTTCTAGTGCTAATGATCTATATTACCAACTTGTAGTAACTAATTTATGTGGTTCAGTAACTAGTAATACTGTTTGGGTTGAAGTTATTACAAATATTGGTTTTACTTTTAATGTATCAAATATTCCTTCTGGTATCTTATGTCCTAATTCATCATTTACACCAAATATTAGTGCAATACACCTACCAACTTCATACGTTCGTTATATATGGATTGCAAATTCAGCCTATATTACCCCTTCTACTGGAGGACCTGTTGGAACAACATCTTTTGGAATTATTTCTTCAGCTAGTATTGGCTCTTTAACTACAATAAATAATACAAATGCAACAGTTGTTACTCCAATTACAATAACACCTAATGTTTATAATAGTTCTAACAATAATTTTATTTGTAGCGCTTCACCAACCGTTCTTAATGTAAGCATTTATCCACGTCCTACAGCAACTGCAACGGTTCCAAGTGCAACTATTTGTAGTGGTACGAATGCTGGCATTGTTATAAGAGGGAATATTACCGATGCTACTACCACTTTGACATGGACAAGAAGTGCGAATGCCAACTTAATAAGTACTTTGGGATCAGGAAGTAATACACCAGTAGCTTTTGCTGGAACCTATACCATTCCTGATGTACTGACCAATACATCATTAACTTCACAAACCGTAACGTATACTATAACACCTAGTTCAAATGGCTGTTCAGGAACACCAATAACAGTTACAATAACTGTAGCACCAGCAGTTAATCCTGGAACTATAGCTACCAATCAAACCATATGTAGTGGTGGAAATCCTGTAGCTTTTACACAAACTGCGGCTACAGGAGCAGGAACGATAAGCTATCAATGGCAAAGTAGCACAACAGGACCTGCAGGACCATACTCTCCTATTTCTGGAGCCACTTCTCCAACCTATACACCAATAGGAGTAACAGTAAACACTTGGTATATTAGAACCGCTACTTCCTTGTCAAGCGGTGCAACTCCACCAGTAGTAACTGGAGTAACCTATACTACCAATAGTGCTAGTTGTTCCCAAAATACAACTCCTATAAGTGTAACCATAAATACTATAAATCCAGGAAGTATTGCTGGAACTCAAACTATTTGTTCTGGAGGAGATCCAATTGCCTTTACTAGTGTGGCTGCAACAGGAGCAGGAATCATAACCTACCAATGGGAAAGCAGCACAATAGACTGTAACTCTGGATTTAGTGATATTACTGTAAACGGAACATCAGCAACTTATGATATTCCTTCAGGATTAACCGTAACCACCTATTTTAGAAGAAAAGCCATTTCAACATTAACTATTGCTTGTTTTGATTATAGTAATTGTGTAACTGTATTTGTAAACAATGTCACTGCAGGAACGGTAGGAAGTGATCAAACCATTTGTGGCAACAATCCAGACGCCTTTTCAGTGATTACTCCAGCTACTGGTTCGGGAACACTTTCGTATCAATGGGAAAGTAATACAACAGGTTGTGGAGGAACATGGAACGCAATCTCAGGAGCAATAGGCGCCACATATGATCCACCACCAGGATTAACAGTAACCACCTATTATAGAAGAATTACAACTTCAACCCTAAATGGAATTCCATGTACTGCTATAGGCAATTGTATTACCGTAACAGCCAATAGTGTAACTGCAGGTGTCATTAGCGGAAATAGAACCGTTTGTTCTGGTGGTGATCCAGCTGCATTTACAGAGACTACAGCTGCTACAGGCATTGGATTAACTTACCAATGGCAGTATAGTTTGACTAGTGGTGCTGGACCATGGACTGATATATCTGGTGCGACAAGTGCCACTTATGATGCACCAGGACCAATTACACAAAATACCTTTTATCAAAGAGTGGTAAAAGCTACTGTAAACGGAACCGATTGTTTTGCTATTTCAAATTTCATAACCGTTTTTGTTAATAATGTAACCCCATCAACCGTTGCAGGAAATCAATCGTTATGTAGTAATTTGGATCCAGCTGCGTTTACGGTTACTACCGCTGCAACAGGCTCGGGAACAGTAAGCTATCAATGGCAAAGCAATACTACAGGATGTGGAGGAAGCTGGGCTGATATTTCGGGAGCAACTAGTGCAACCTATAATCCTCCAGCTGTAACACAAACAACTTATTTTCAAGTGAGAGTTACCTCAACGCTGAATGGCCAAAGCTGTTCTACCACCAGTAACTGTATAGAAGTTACTTCATTTGGAAAAATTTGGAATGGTGCTGTAAATTCAGATTGGAGCAATGCAGCAAACTGGACTCCAACTGGTGTTCCTGATGCAACACATTGTGTAACTATACCTAACGTAACAAACGACCCAGAAATAAATAGCAATGCCTTTGCCTATTCTGTATCAATATTAAATGGAGGAGATCTTGAAATAGAACCCAATAATTCGTTAACTGTAACCGATGTTATTTCCGTTAATGCTGGAGGTTTATTTACTATAGAAAATAATGGAAGTTTGATTCAAATCAATAATGTAGTCAATACTGGTACTATTACTTATACTAGAACTGCACAACAGAAACGCCTTGATTATGTTTATTGGTCATCACCAGTTGAAAATTTTAACATCAACAGTCATCCTTCTAATGGGTATAAATACAGCTGGAATACGACTTTTTCAAACGCTAATGGAACTCAAGGTAATTGGCAAACAGCTTCAGGCATAATGAATGCTGGTCAAGGGTATATTGTAGGTGGACCAAGCTGGTTTAACAATACCGCCAATCAAAATTTACAAGTTACCTTTACTGGAATCCCTAGAAATGGTAATATCTCCATTCCTATTTATCGTGGATCAAATAATAGTGGTTCTACTTACACGCTACCAAGTGGAGCACAAGTTACCACTTTAGACGACAACTGGAATTTATTAGGAAACCCTTATCCGTCAGCTATTAGTACCAGAGATTTTTTAACATTAAATTCAAGTGTTTTAACGGGTGCATTATACATTTGGACACATGGTAATCTTCCATCAACGTTTATAGGAAATCCATTTTATGACAACTTTGTATCAAATTATAATCCAATTGATTATATTCCATTTAACCTGACTGGAAATTTGCTCAGTCCTAATCCCGATTATTACATTGGCGCTTGTCAAGGTTTCTTTGTGACTATGATTGATGGTCCTGCAGCATCTGCAACCGTAAATTTCAACAATAGTCTAAGAAATAATACTTATGGCAATAGTACTGGAGCCAATTTTTTAAGAACCCAAAACACCACAACTACTGAAAATCCTGAATTCAACAGAATATGGCTTGAGCTCAATAGTAGTAATCAAGCTGTCAGAACATTGGTTGGCTATGTGAGTGGTGCTACAATGGAAAAGGACAACTTGTATGATGCCATTTCTAAAAAAGATAATAGTTTGAAATTATTTTCTTTGACCGATGAAGACAAATTTATCATCCAAGGTCGTTCCTTACCTTTTAATGATTTGGATCAAGTAAAAATGGGTGTTGACATATACGAAAGCGGTCAATATAGTATAGCATTAGCAATGGTAGATGGATTGTTTTTAAATACAGCTCAAAATATCTTTTTAGAAGATAAATTATTAAATACTATTCATAATTTAAGACAAGCACCTTATAATTTTACTGCAACAACAGGAACATATACAGAACGATTTGTATTGCGATATAATGATACTACTTTAAGTAATCTAACACAAGAAATGGATACTACCTTAGCCTATATTACTGACGATAAACTTAAAATTCAATCAACAGAAGGTATCGAAGAAATTGCCATTTATGATATTTCAGGTAAGCTATTTAAAACCTATACATTAGATACTATAAGCAATCATTTTGAAGAAGAGTTTCCTTATGCTAATGGAGTTTATATAGCAACTATTAAACTAAGTAATGGCATAGTAGTTAGCAAAAAATTGGTTCATTAAAGCACTTTTCTATAATCAATCAACTCCCATTCCGAAGTATCAAGATGGGAGTTTTTTTTTAACTAACCTTTGCAGTTCAAACGCATTGCTATGCAAAAACACACTAACTATCCATTGCTAATATGTAAAGTGTCTGTTTCCTTTCTTCATTTCATAATACAATAATCCTATTTTGTCAGTATAATTTTTATAAAAGATGTACGTTATTTTGGGATTTACTTGAAACCCTATTAAACCCTTCACTCAAATTTCATGATGTTTCAATGTAAATTATACCATGTTAGTAATATGGATAACAATTTGCCATTAAATACAAAACATAGGAAATTGCTATTTTTTTGAGATTTTTTTACGAATTTCATAAAACCACTCAAAAAACTGTATTTCAACGATTAAGACAGTAGTTTAACGATAGAATATTACATGTTTTACTATTTACAATATATTTGATTTTAAATAAATTGTTATATCATAAAATAAAATTTATATTATATTTTGTCGATATTATTTGCATTTAGACTTGTTTTTAAGTGAATTTTTGATGAAAATTAACTTTATATGTTATTATGATACAAACACTACAAAAGTGTTAACAATATACATAATAAGTAATGTATTTTGTCAATGTTTGTATACCAATAGGGAATAATTTTATATAAAATATATTATAAATAGTAAATTAATTATGGGGAAAAAATACTTTAATTACATCTGTTTTTCTTTTTTGAATAAACTTTACATTGGTAATATTTTACTATTATTAGTTTTTTTTACAACTATTTCAACAAATGGACAAGGCACAACATGTGCTACCGCAATACCAATAACAATAAATGGTGCATGTGGCAGTGGAACAATTATCGATACTTCCCCAGATTTACCTGCCTTGGCAACATGTGCAACAGGCACCTTTAGAAGAGAAGGATGGTATAAATTTACTGTTACAGGCGGACCATTGAATTTAACAATTACTGGTAATGCATCAAATAGAAATTTATTTCTTCAATTAATATCCGAAGCTACAGCTTGTGGTACTCTAACTCAAATAGGATGTGCAAATAGTGATACTAATGGAAATACTGCACAAACTGAAACAATTACAGTAACTAATTTAGCTAACGGAACCTATTACATAAAAGTTGCAAATGTTGGCAACAACAACGACATGACTTTAACGAGTTTATGTGTATCAACAACTCCGTTGAATGATACTTGTGGAGGAGCATCTACTATAACTTCAAACACTAGTTGTGTTAACACAACTGGCTCAACACTTGGCGCTACATTTGATACTGGAACTGGTGTCTGTACAACAGGGACCGAAAATGCAGTTTGGTATCAATTTCAAGCTGTAGCAACTACTCATGTCGTGACAGTAGATGGAGCAGCTGGTTTTGATCCAGTTTTAAATGTAATTAGTAATTGTGGTTCTGCTGTTATTCCTTCAGGTGGTGGCTGCATTGATGCAACAGCTGACGACGGTATAGAAACTCGAACATTAACTGGATTGACTATTGGTGCTTTTTACAAAATTCAAGTACATGACTATTGGGGCGATTTAACAGCAAATGGTTTTACTATATGTGTTACTCATACTCCTATATGCACAACACCAACGGCGCAACCCACAAGTTTAGTTTTTGGAGCAACTACTGACACTTCAATAACTGGTTCTTTTACTGCTGCAAGCCCAGCACCTAATAAATATCTGATCGTAAGAAGCACAAGTGCCTCGGCACCAAGCCCTGGACCAGTAGATGGAATAATATATCTTGTTAATGGTTCTGTTGGCGGTGGTACTATTGTTTCTAATACTAACGCAACTAGCTTTACTGCTACAGGTTTAACTCCTGGCACACAATATTATTTCTATGTTTATTCTTTTAATGATACAGCCTGTAGTAGTGGTCCTGTATATTTAACCACATCTATTTTATCTGGTACTAGAACAACACTTTGCGCCACAGGCACAACTGTTGCATCCAATACTATCACAACAACTTCTGCCAATATCACTTGGACTGGAACTGGAAATTACATTGTCGAATATGGGTTGACTGGTTTTACTCCAGGAACTGGGGCAACTGCAGGTGTTGGCGGGACTATAGCTTCTTCAACAGCAACTTCTCCCTATGCATTAACGGGTTTGACAGCAACCACAACCTATCAAGTATATGTAAGACAAGTATGTGCGCTTGGAGGTTATAGTGCTAATTCAACCGTTCATGCATTTACAACGGCTTGTGCTACACCAACGGCACAACCCACAAGTTTAGTTTTTGGAACTACTACTGACACTTCCATAGCTGGATCGTTCACAGCTGCTAGTCCTGCACCAAATAAATACTTGGTTGTTAGAAGCACAAGTGCAACTGCTCCAAGCCCAGGACCAGTCAACGGTACAACCTATCTTGTTAATGGTGTTTTTAGTGGCGCTACTGTAGTATCAAATACTAACGCGACTAGTTTTACTGCAACAGGTTTAACTCCTGGCACACAATATTATTTCTATGTTTATTCCTTTAATGATACAGCATGTAGTGGTGGTCCTGTATATTTAACCACATCTATTTTATCTGGTACTAGAACAACACTTTGCGCCACAGGAACTACTGTTGCATCCAATACAATCACAACAACTTCTGCCAATATCACTTGGACTGGAACTGGAAATTACATTGTCGAATATGGGTTGACTGGTTTTACTCCAGGAACTGGGGCAACTGCAGGTGTTGGCGGGACTATAGCTTCTTCATCAGCAACTTCTCCCTATGCATTAACGGGTTTGACAGCAACCACAACCTATCAAGTATATGTAAGACAAGTATGTACGCTTGGTGGCTATAGTGCTAATTCTACCGTACATATATTTACAACGTCTTGCACTACTCCAACGGCGCAACCCACAAGTTTAGTCTTTGGAGCAATTACTAGCACAACTATTGCTGGTTCTTTTACTGCTGCTAGTCCTGCACCAAATAAATACTTGGTTGTTAGAAGCACTAGTGCAACTGCTCCAAGTCCAGGACCAGTAAACGGTACAACCTACCTTGTTAATGGTGTTTTTAGTGGCGCTACTGTAGTATCAAATACTAACGCGACTAGTTTTACTGCTTCTGGTTTGTCTGGAAACACAAGATATTATTTTTACGTTTATTCTTTTAATGACACCTCTTGTTCTGGCGGACCAGCATACAACACATTAACCCCGTTAACAAACAATTCCGTTACTTGTGTAGCTGTTCCAAATACAGTATCGACTGCAAGTATTGGTCAAAATGATTTTATACTTAATTGGACAACTCCTACAGGAGGAAGTGAATTTGCAATAACATATACTGTTCAAGTGACCACAGACCCAGCTTTTACAAACAATGTTATTGACTCACCATTCACAGTAGTTGATCCAACAACTACTCTATATATTGACACACTTTTGAGTAATACAACCTATTATTATAGAATTTTGGCAAATAATGGATGCTCTAGTGCTTATGTAAATGGAACTATAACTACATTACCAAATCCTTGTGCACCACCTTTATCACAGGCATTTAATTTTGTTTCTGGAACCATTACAGATACCTCAATTGCCGCTAGCTTTTCAGGCACAGCAGATGGATATTTAGTAATTCGTTCAACAAGTGCAACTCCTCCTTCGCAACCTATTAATGGTACTACGTATAATGCAGGTAATATAGGAACACTTGGAAGTGGTCTAACATTTGTTCAATCAAGCAGTTTATATACTTTCAACAACACTGGCTTACTTTCAAATACAAGGTATTATTATTATATTTATGCGTTTAATGGCTCGATATATTGTAGTGGTGGACCAGTTTATAATTCCGCTGGTGCATTGACAGGTACTGCAGTTACTTGTGCAGGAATACCAACAGGAGTAGCTTCTGCAAGTATAACTACTAATTCATTTGTATTTAATTGGGTTGCACCAGTAGGAGGAAGTGCATCAAGTATAACCTATACATTACAAGTTACAACAAATCCAACCTACACCACTAATGTTATTGGCTCACCATTTACTGTAACAAATCCTACGACTACTCAAAGTGTGACTGGACTTAGTCCAGGTACAACGTATTATTATAGAATATTAGCTAGTAATGGCTGTCAAAGCGCTTATGTTTTAGGCACTGCAACAACCAGCGTAATTAATGATGAATGTGTAAATGCTATTCCATTAACTGTTAATCCGTCTTCTGTATGTGTAACTTCAACAGTAGGAACTACAATTGGCGCTACACAATCAACTCCTGGTTGTAGTGGAACTGCTGATGATGATGTATGGTATAGCTTTACTGCTACGACTACTTCACATACAATAACGGTAACACCATCAACATTATATGATGCTGTTTTTCAGCTTTATATAGGGAATTGTGCAACCCCAGCAAATTGCATCGACAATGGTTCAGTTTTTTTACCATATGATCCCGAAACTGTAACGTTTACGGGATTAAATATTGGCACTGTATATTATATTAGGGTTTATAGTTATTATTCGACTGCACCAGATAGAGGTGACTTTAGTATTTGTATTACAACACCAGTTGCACCAACAAATGATGATTGTGCCGGCGCAACTCCACTTACTGTCAATCCAACAACTACTTGTGCCACTAGTACAAATGGAAATACACAATATGCTACTCAATCACAAGTAGGTTGCACGGGAAATGCAGATGATGATGTTTGGTATAGTTTTGTTGCAACTGGAACAAGGCATACAGTTACTGTAAATCCAATTACCTTAAACAACGTAGTTTTTGAAGTTTTTAGTGGAAATTGTTTAGGTTTAACAAGTTTACAATGTGTAAATAATACAAACGGGGCAAATTTTGAAACTACAACCCTAACAGGATTAAGTATTGGAACTATTTATCTTGTAAGAGTATATAGTAATGGTAACGCAGGAAATGCGGGGACCTTTTCGATTTGTGTAACTACCCCTTGTAGCGCTGGTCCTGGCACTGGGACAAGTTCCACTAGTTGTCCAAATTTATTGGTAGGTGCGGCTAGTTTGAATGGTGTAAACCCGCCAACAATAGCATGTACTGCTCCAAACAACTGTGTAAATCTTGAAGCAGTGTACCCTGACTTTAACCAAACAACCAGTTACAGTGTAACCTCTATACCATATGCACCGCCTTATCAGTTTAACTGTTTGGCAAATCCTATAAGTGTAAATATTGATGATGTGTGGTCAAACATTGTAACGCTTCCTTTTAATTTTTGCTTTTATGGAAACAATTACAATCAAGTATTAATAGGTTCAAATGGAGTGATTACATTTAACACTTCCACATACACTCCTGGAGGAGGAACTGGATATACAATAGCTAATAACTTACCGAGTCCTTCATTAGCACTAAACAGTATTTTTGGAGTACATCATGATATTGACCCAAGCAAAGGAGGACAAGTAGGATGGGAATTAGTAACTTTAAGTAGTGGATGTAGAGCACTTGTTGCAAGTTGGAGTGATATTCCTATGTTCTCTTCTGTATGTAATAATATACTGTATAGTGGTATGATGGTGTTACATGAAAACAGTAATATTATTGATGTTTTTGTAAAAGAAAAAAATGTTTGTCCTTCCTGGAATGGAGGTAATGCTATAATTGGTATCCAAAATTCAACTGGAACAATAGCAACAGTAGCACCTAACAGAAATTCATTAGATACTGATTGGACCGTATTACAAGAGGCATGGAGATTTACTCCTGCTGGAGCTTCTATAGCTAGTGTTAAATGGTTTCAAGGCGTTGGAATTGGTGGAACTCAAGTTGGAACAGGTAACAATATAACTGTTTGTCCATCATCAAGCACTACCTATACTGCCGAAATAACTTATGCATTTTGCAATGGTGTTACAACAAAAATTACTGGTCAAACTAATGTTACTATTTCTACAGGTAAAATTTGGACAGGTAGTGTCGATACTAATTGGAACGTTGCCAATAACTGGTCGCCATCAGGGGTTCCCACAAATATGGACTGTATAACCATCCCAAATGTGACTAATAAACCTATAATTTCTGGAACATCATATAACGCATTTTGCCATAATCTTACCATAAATAATGGAGCTTCACTTACGGTTCAATCAAGCAACACTATCACAGTAACCGATTTTGTAAATGTGAATACTGGAGGTATATTTGATATTAAAAATAGCGCAAGTTTAGTTCAAGTTAACAATACTGCTACTAATACTGGGAATATCACAATGGACAGAACAACGAATGTTAAAAAATACGACTATGTCTATTGGAGTAGTCCTGTAAGAACATTTAATTCAGGAAGTATTATTCCATCAGCTCCTACTGGCTATATATTTAAATGGAATACCACTATTTCTAATGGTAATGGAGGACAAGGAAATTGGGTCTCAGGCCTTGAGAATATGGCTGTGGGCAAAGGATATATAGGAATGGTTCCATTTTCATATAGTGCAAGTGCTGTTGCGCCTATGACTGCTACATTTAATGGTATTGCTAATAATGGTATCAAACGTGTTCCTATTTTTAGAGGATCACATACTGGTGCAAATTATGCTGGCACGAATGGAATTACCATTACTAATTTAGATGATAATTGGAATTTACTCGGAAATCCTTATCCATCTGCTATTGATGCCAAAGATTTTTTATTGTTAAACACTAACATTAATGGTAATGTTAGACTTTGGACGCATGGTTCACCAATTAGCTCAGGTAATGCCAATCCATTCTATGGAAGTTTTAATCTTAATTACAACGTAAATGACTATGTTAGCTTCAACGGTGTGGGATCAACGCCACCTGGATTTAACGGAAAAATTGGAGCTGGACAAAGTTTCTTTGTTATAATGAACGATGGAACCGCTTCATCTGGCATCGTTACATTTAACAATAGCTTGCGAAGTAATACTTATAATAACAGTCAGTTTTACAGACAAAATAATATAGCTGAAACTGAACCCGAAAAAGATAGATTTTGGATAAGTTTGGTTAGACCAGATAATTTAGCAGCAACTACTCTTATTGGTTATGTTGAAGACGCAACTTATGGTGAAGACAGACTGTTTGATGCGGTTTACAAACCGGTTTCAGAAGTAGGTATATATTCTATACTGAATGATAAAACAACTATTATTCAAGGTAGACAACTTCCTTTTGACGATAATGATTTTATTCCTCTTGGCATTACCATTCCTAATAATGGTGTTTATACCATAGGCATCAGTCAAGCAGAAGGATTATTCATGAATGATAATCAAAATATTTTTTTAGAAGATACTTATACAAATGTTATTCATGATCTAAGATTAGCGCCATATACCTTCCAGATTAACACAGGAAGATATGATAATAGATTTATTTTACGCTATAAAAACGAGTCACTTGGCAATCCCTCAATTAATGAAAATGAAACATTTGCCTATATAAACAACCATATAGTAAAAGTCCAATCAAAAGAAAACATCAAAGAAATCAAAATATTTGACATGACTGGGAAGTTAATTACAACTTACAAACCCGACATAATGCAAAATAACTTTGAGGAAAATTTTCCTTATGCAAATGGCGTTTACTTAGCGATTATCAAACTTGATAATGATAGTGTTGTAAAACGTAAACTATTGAATTAAATAGCAAAATTTCAAATAAAAAAAAAGTCCCGATATGAAAATTCATATCGGGACGTTTTATAATTTAAAGCATTTGGAAGTTACTTCACCAGTGTCATTTCATCAACAATGTGTTTTGCTCCTGAGAAATTTTCAATTACCCATAGAACGTAACGTATATCTACGTTGATTGTTCTTTGTAATTTGTTATCAAAAATAACATCACCAGCCATAGCTTCGATGTTTCCGTCAAATGCTAATCCTATTAATTCCCCTTTTCCGTTTAATACTGGCGAACCTGAGTTTCCTCCAGTAATATCATTATCTGTCAAGAAATTTACGTGTAATGAACCGTCTTTATCAGCATAACGACCGAAATCTTTATTTTTTTGCATCTCAAGTACTTTGGTTGGCAAATCAAATTCTTGATCTCCTTTTTTATATTTTTTTACTTGACCAACTAAAGTAGTGTAGTTATTAATAGTAGCATCATTTCTTTTATCAGCAGGAAGCGAACGAACTTTTCCGTAAGTTAAACGCAAAGTTGAGTTAGCATCTGGATATTTAATAGCTCCAATTTTAGACTCTCTTAAACCCTCAACTAACAATCGGAATGAAGAAGCGTAATCATTTTGAGCTTTGATAATTTCTTCTGAACGATTTGAAAAATGTGTCGTCATATCATTAGACAAAGTATACAAAGGATCGTTTGACAATAACCCTTCACTAGGTAATTGTAAAAAAGCTTTAATGCGATCTACAGAAGTAAATATACTCAAGTCGAATGCTGCGTTTACATAATTAGTAAAATTGTTATTGTTCTCATCGCCTATTTTTTTAACAAGTGGCGCAATAGCATATCCAGTTGATTTAGTTGCATAGACATTTAATTGTGCTGCTAATAAATCTTTTTCAGCTGGAATATACAATTCTTTATACATTTCTGTGGCCATCTCAGTTATAGCAGGAGCCATTTGAGCACGTTTAGTAGCATCAGCCTTAACATACATATCCAATTGTCTTCCTAAATTTCTTGAAATAGTTCCGAATGCAGTAGTTCTAAACAATTGTTGTAAATAATTGTCGTGACGGGATTTTTCATTGGTCAATGCATAGAACTTATTAATATTAGTAATTACATTACCATATTTTGCCTTATTTGCAGGTTTGTTTGCCCATTTATCAAACTTAGCTTCTTGAGCTGCTTTTGATTTTGCAGTTCCAAATTTGGTCAAAGCATCTATCATTCCTTGACGATTTTTCCAATAGTTAGCTGTAGAAGCATATTTTGAAGCGTACACTAAATTCAAAGCATCACTCTGATTCATGTATTTCTTCATATTGTCCATACCGGTTTTAGCACCTTCAACCCATGCAGGATAAGCAAATTTTACATTTTGCTCAATTCCAGCTGCTGGCATCCAACGATTAGTTCTTCCTGGATATCCTAAAATCATCGCAAAATCATTTTCTTTTACTCCGTTTAAACTAACAGGTAAATAATGTTTTGGTTTTAATGGCACATTGCTTTCTGAATAATCCGCTGGATTTCCATTAGCATCAGCATATACTCTAAACATTGAGAAATCGGCAGTATGACGTGGCCATTCCCAGTTGTCTGTATCACCACCAAATTTTCCTAAACTTTCTGGTGGCGTTCCTACTAAACGAACATCTTTATAGTCTTGGTAAACAAAATAGTAAAATTCATTTCCTTGAAAAAATGGACGAACAGAAACGGTATATTTTCCACCTTCGTTGTTTTCTTTTTCAATTAGAGCAATTTCTTGGTTGATTGCTTTTTCTCTCTCCGCTTCGGTCATTGAAGCATTTACTTTAGCTAAAATACGTTTGGTACAGTCATCCATTCTAACGAAGAAACGTACGAACAAACTAGAAGGTTTAATTTCTGCTTTTCTGTTTTCAGCCCAAAAACCGTCTTTCAACAAGTTTTTCTCTGCAGTAGAAAGTTCTGCAATCGCATCATATCCACAGTGGTGATTAGTTAAAACCAATCCGTCTTTTGAGACAATTTCTGCTGTACAACCTCCGTTGAATTGTACAATAGCATCTTTCAAACTGTGGTTGTTAATACTGTAAATCTCTTCGGCTGTCAATTGTAAGCCCATTTTTTGCATGTCGCGGTGGTTTAATCGTTCAATGAACATTAAAAACCACATTCCCTCATCCGCTTTCATGCTCATTGGCATAAGCATAATTCCTGCGATTAGGGATAGAATAATTTTTTTCATATTTATAATAATTTGTTTTTCAGTGTGCGAATATACTTTTTTTTGATAATTAAGCAGGCAAACAACCCATAAAAACTATATCGATTTAGTAAATTTTAACGTATTATTTAGAAAAATAAAAAACTTCAGTATGAGAATATATATTTTTCAGAAAAAGAGAAACAACTGAAAATAAAAAAACCTTTCAGCAGCACTGAAAGGTTTAGAATACGATTTAAAAAAAATTATTCTACAATAATCTTATTCGTAATGATGCTATTACCACTCTTGATGTTAACAAAATAAACACCTGAAGTTGGATTTTGAATAACAATATTTTGTAAAAGTTCAGAGTTTTGATTGTACGTTTTTTCAAAAACTACTCTTCCTGTAACATCAAACACCTCAACAGCATAGTCGGCCAATAATTCCTTGAATTGAATAGTAAATTCTCCTTTATTTGGATTAGGGTATATTGAAAAGTTGTTTTTAACAAAAGCATCATTACTCAATGAATTTTGTTTAATTTGGCTTCTAACAGTATTCAACCATGCAGTCATTCTAGTAGCTTGACCTGCAGTAAACAAATACATACAAGCATCATCAACATAATCCATATAATTCATAGTTTGCACTAAATCTCCAACACAATTTGCATCATATGTTGAATCTGCAGCAGGACATCCATATGTTGGTGTTGATGTTGTTGGAGTATCACAAACACGGTCACCAGAAGTAGCACAATTAGTACCATCACAAGAAACGAATGTATGGTCTAATCTAAAATAATGTCCCATTTCATGGGTTAAAGTTCTACCTTTATTGAAAGGCGAAGTAGGATTAATTCCACCAGAACCTGTTCCTGTACATCCAGTTCCGGAAGAAAAAGAATTATTATCAATCGTTACACCGTATCCAGACAACTGTGGTCCTAGAGGTGAAAAACCTAAAGTTCCACCACCTAAGTTTCTAATAATAATATTAAAATAACCCGCCCAATTAGCATCTAAATTTTGTCCAGAACCAAAATTATAACCAAATGTTACAGCCGGTTGACCTTCTACTAATCCAGAACCAGCAGGATGATTTTGTGTGGCTAATTCAAATTGAATATCCATATTACCTACAGTAACATCAGGAAAGTATTGACTAGCGCCTGTCGAAGGATCAGTCCATAAAACTAAATCCGAATTATTGGCATTGTAATCAGCATTTAATATATTAATTTGGGTTTGAGCTAATGCAATTAAACAATTTCTCAAGACTAAATTCACACCCGATGTTGCAGTAGCAAGATCAGCAGAACTTGTAGTGTAGTGAACCGCAATTGGTATTCTTGTTACTTCATTTGTTGAGTTAATAGCATTACCATTTCTATTAAAATTGGTTAACAAACGCTGATATTCTTCTTCAAAACGAGCTTGACCTTCTAGATAAGCAGCTCTTTGAATTGGGTCATTCATTATTAATTGCATAGCTTGATCTACTCCACATGTTCTTTGTTGAGCAAAAAATACTTGAGAAGCAAGCGTAAAGAGAACTAAAAGTAATTTTGTTTTCATTTTCATTTTTTTGTACAATTTATTTTTTTCAAAAATACATTTTTTTCAACACATTACATACTAGAGATAAAACGTAATGATTTGATGATAAATATCTATTGACTAAGCATTAAGCATTTCCCATAATTTGTCTTTCAACTCTGTCAATCCTTGATTGGCTACTGATGAAATAAACAAGTAAGGTGTTCCTTTGAAATCTTTGTCCAATTGTGATTTGAGTTCTGATTTAAGTTCTTCATCCAGCATATCACATTTAGAAACTACAATTAGTCTGTCTTTATCCAACATTTCAGGATTATAACGACGCAACTCATCGAGTAAAATTTCATATTCTTTTTTGATATCATCGGCATCGGCAGGTACTAAAAACAATAACGTTGAATTTCGCTCAATGTGTCTTAAAAAATAGTGTCCCAAACCTTTTCCTTCGGCTGCACCTTCAATAATTCCTGGAATATCAGCCATGATAAACGACTTGAATTCTCGGTAGGCAACAATTCCCAAATTAGGTTTTAAAGTAGTAAAGGGATAATCGGCAATTTTTGGTTTAGCAGAAGTTAAAACCGAAAGTAATGTAGATTTTCCCGCATTAGGAAAACCAACTAATCCCACATCAGCTAAGACTTTTAATTCCAGAGTAACATCCATTTCTTCGGATGGCATTCCTGGTTGGGCATATCTTGGCGTTTGATTGGTAGAGCTTCTAAAGTTCCAGTTTCCTAAACCGCCTTTACCACCTTTAAGTAAGATTTTCTCTTCGCCATGTTCTGTAATTTCGAATAAAATTTCGTCTGTTTCTTTATCTCGAACTACTGTTCCTAGCGGCACTTCTATTGTTTTATCTTCACCATCGTGACCGGTACTTCTTGAACTTCCACCATCGCCACCATGACCAGCTTTGACATGACG
Source organism: Flavobacterium sp. RSB2_4_14 (assembly GCF_051547085.1). Taxonomy (NCBI): domain Bacteria; kingdom Pseudomonadati; phylum Bacteroidota; class Flavobacteriia; order Flavobacteriales; family Flavobacteriaceae; genus Flavobacterium; species Flavobacterium sp. RSB2_4_14. The sequence continues at coordinate 31,266 of NZ_JBPTTL010000007.1, read as the reverse complement.
AGCAAATTTCAAGTGAAATAAGGTCCAAAGACTTTTATTTCCTTTTAAAATAATATGACCTCCACGTCCACCATCACCACCATCAGGCCCACCTTTTTCAATAAATTTTTCGCGGTGTAAATGCGAAGATCCTTTCCCTCCTTTTCCGGAAGAAACATATATTTTAACGTAATCTACAAAATTTCCCTCTGTCATAATTTCAGTGTTCAGTCTCAGTGTTCAGTCTCAGTGTTCAGTTTTTAATTTTTTACTATAAAAGTTAGTGTAAACTGTGACTGCGACTGTAAACTAATTTATTCTTTTATCGCTTTCACAAGCACTTTATCAATCTTTACGCCATCCATATCTATGACTTCCATTTCAAATTTATTCCAAATCAGTTTTTCACCTGTTTTGGGAATATTTCCTAATTCGGTCATAATTAATCCGCTTACTGTAGTCACTTCATAATCATTGGTCAACTCATCCATATCAAAATAAGTCAAGAAATCGTGTAAAGAATACAAACCATCAACTAGCCATGTTCCATCTTCTCTTGCTATCAATTGGTATTCATCTTCATCAAAATCGGACGCATCACCCACCAAAGCTTCCAAGATATCGTTCAAAGTAATAATTCCTTGAAAAACTCCATATTCATCCGTAACCAAAGCATAATGTACTTTTGATTTTTTAAAATTCTCCAATGCTTTGTAAACCGATGTATGTTCAATAAAATAAACCGGCTCTTTTGTAATCGATTTTAAATCAAATGGTCCTGTTTCAAAACTTCTAAACAAGTCTTTTAGTAAAACAATACCAACTACATCGTCCATATTTTCGTTACAAACAGGATAAACCGAATGTAATTCTTCCAGAACTTTTCCTTTTAATTCTTCAATTGTGTCTTCTAAAGAAAGGTAAATGATAGATTGACGGTGAGTCATTAATGAGTTGACTTTTCTGTCACCAATATGAAAAACGCGCTCTACAATATCTTGCTCAATTTCTTGCACTTCACCACCTTCTGTTCCTTCTTTAATGATGGCTTTGATTTCTTCTTCGGTTACTTTTCCATCGGCAGTTGGTTTTATTTTAAGTACTTTTAAAATAAAATCTGTTGAAATAGTCAACAACCAAATGAATGGCATCGTGATTATTGAAACCATTTTCATAGGAACGGCGACTCCTTTTGCAATAGCTTCAGGATAATTTAGCCCAATTCTTTTTGGTAATAATTCGCCCAAAACTAAAGAGAAAAAAGTCAAAACTACTAACACTATAACCACAGCAAGGGTATCTGAATAAGGTTTTAAAGCAGCAAATCCTTCGATAAAAAACTTAACATCATGAGTGATTTTCTCGCCAGAATAAATACCCGTTAAAATTCCAATTAATGTAATTCCAATTTGAACCGTGGACAGAAATTTATTAGGTGAATTAGCTAAATCTAAAGCGACTTTTGCATTGTTATTTCCTTTTTTTGCTGCAGTTTCTAGGCGATTTTTACGTGCAGAAATCAAAGCGATTTCCGACATTGAGAAAACCCCATTGAGAAGAATTAAAAAAAGAATAATTAGTATTTCCATTTTTCAGTTAGGAGCTATAAGTTATGACCCGAGCCAAGGGCGATTTGAGCAAAGCTAGTTATGAATATAACTTTAACTAAAAATTTCAATTATAAATTGTCTATTACTCCGCTTAATCGTAGAGTCACTTCTGCAACATAGCCAATTCCATTAACAGCGTGAAATTTACCTTGTGTATTATAATAATCCATCAAAGGTGCTGTTTTTTCGTTGTACTCTTGGTAACGGTTTCGAATTTTTTCTTCGTCTTGATCATCAGGTCTACCCGATGTTTTTCCTCTTTCTAATAATCTTTGTACTAAAATTTCATCATCAGCTTCTAAAGCTACTGTTGCTGTTATACTTTGACCTTTACTCTCTAGAAAAGCGTCCAAAGCTGCAGCTTGCGCTAACGTTCTTGGGAAACCATCAAATAAAAAACCAGCTGATTGTGGATTTTTATCCACTTCGCTTTCCAGCATTTTTATGGTCACTTCATCAGGAACTAAATCTCCTTTGTCCATAAATGTCTTAGCTAATTTCCCTAATTCGGTATCATTTTTTATATTGTATCTAAAAATATCTCCGGTGGAAAGATGTGTTAGATTGTATTTTTCTTTTAAAAATTCAGCTTGTGTGCCTTTTCCTGCACCTGGTTTTCCGAAAAGAACGATGTTAATCATAATGATTTTTAATTTTTGATTTTTGATTTTTGATTTTTGATTTTTTAACTTCCAAAATCAAAATTCGTTAATCTTCAATCGTTAATTTTTTTTATTGTGCTAATTGGTATACGTCTGGCAAATTTCTTCCTAATCCATCGTAGTCTAAACCATATCCAACAATGAATTTATTAGGAATTCTAATCCCAACATAATCTATTTTGATATCTTTTTTATAAGCCTCAGGTTTGAAAAATAAAGTAGCAATTTTCAAATGTTTTACTTTTTTCTCTTTGAAAATAGCTTTTAATTCTTCTACGGTGTTTCCTGTATCAACAATATCTTCAACAACTACAACCGTTCTTCCTTCTAAATCTTGGTTCAACCCAATCAATTGTTTTACTTCATGGGTAGTTTCAGTTCCTTCGTAAGACGCTAGTTTCACAAAACTCACTTCACACATGCCTCGATATTGTTTCATCAAATCGGCCAAAACCATAAAAGCGCCATTCAAAACACCAATAAAAACGGGAACATCATCAAAAAAATCATCATCCATTTGTTTGGCCATATTTTTAATAGCAAAATCAATTTCATCAGATGAAATAAAAGGTTCAAAAGTTTTATCGTGTAAGTGTATCATTTTATCATTTTTTTATTGAAGGTGCAAATTTACACAAGTATTGAGTATCAATACTAAAGTATTTGGACTTTTTTACAAATTTGATATAATTACGAAATAAAATTATAGTTAGAGTGATTATATTTGCACCAACAACTACGGCAACATGACGTAAGCGAAGCGATTGCATGAAACCTTTAAAAAACAATAACAACGACGAATGAATTATTTCTCTTCTGATTTTAAATTAGGCATTCTTGGCGGTGGACAATTGGGCAAAATGCTATTGGCTGAAACCCGAAAATTCGACATACAAACCTATATTTTAGATCCTAGCAGTGAAGCACCTTCACAATTTGGCGCTACAAAATTCTTTCAAGGAAGTCTAATGGATTTTGATACTGTGTATGATTTTGGTAAAAAAGTTAATGTATTAAGTATTGAAATTGAAAACGTTAATCTTGACGCTTTAGATAAATTAGAAGAAGAAGGATTGCCTGTTTATCCATCACCAAAAACATTACGATTAATTCAAAACAAAGGAAGACAAAAGGATTTTTATGTTGAAAATAACATTCCAACTTCAACCCATAAAAGATTTGAAAATCTTGAAAATCTAAAATCTGATCTCACATCGAAAGCAGTCGAAATGCCATTCGTATGGAAATGTGCACAATTTGGCTACGATGGGAATGGCGTTAAAATTGTACGTTCCTTAGCTGACTTAGAGAATTTACCAAATGTGGAATGTATTGCCGAACAAATGGTTCCGTTCAAAAACGAATTGGCTGTAATTGTGACTCGTTCTGTTTCAGGTGAAGTAAAAACCTACCCTGTAGTAGAAATGGAATTTCATCCCGAAGCCAATCAAGTAGAATATGTAATTTGTCCTGCAAGAATTGAGAGTAAAGTGGCTCAAAAAGCACAAGAAATTGCCTTAAAAGTTTCCAAAGCTTTCCATCACGTTGGTTTATTAGCAGTTGAAATGTTTCAAACTGAAGACGATGACATTTTAGTCAACGAAGTGGCACCAAGACCACATAATTCGGGACATTATTCGATTGAAGCGAGTTATACATCGCAATTTGAAAATCATTTGCGCGCCATTTTAGATTTACCTTTGGGAAATACCGCTAGTAAAGTTGCCGGAATTATGGTAAATTTGGTTGGTGCAGAAGGTTATTCAGGACCAGTAATCTACGAAAACATCTCCAACATAATGGCAATTGATGGCGTAATACCACATATTTACGGAAAAAGAGAAACAAGACCTTTCAGAAAAATGGGACACGTTACCATTGTAAATGAAGATATGGTGGAAGCAAGAAAAATTGCGGAAGAAGTGAAGAATAGTATAAGAGTGATTAGTGATCAGTCGCAGTAATCAGTCGCAGTTGGCAGTTTTAAAACCAAATTAACTTGAAACCTTAAACTTGAAACAAAAAAACAAATGAGCAAAGTAGCCATCATAATGGGAAGCATTTCGGATATGCCTGTAATGCAAGAAGCCATCGACATCTTAAAAGGATTTGACATCGAAACCGAAGTAGATATTGTTTCGGCTCACAGAACTCCCGAAAAATTATTTGATTTCAGTAAAAATGCCCACACTCGAGGCATTTCAGTAATTATTGCTGGTGCTGGTGGTGCGGCTCATTTACCCGGAATGGTCGCTTCCATGTCGCCATTGCCTGTGATTGGTGTTCCTGTAAAATCGAGTAATTCTATCGATGGTTGGGATTCGGTTTTGTCAATTTTGCAAATGCCTGGTGGTGTTCCTGTGGCAACAGTGGCTTTAAACGGAGCCAAAAATGCCGGAATTCTGGCCGCGCAAATCATCGGCAGTCATGATAAATGTGTACTTGATAAAATAATTTTCTATAAAGAAAGCTTGGCTGCAGCCGTAAACAAAGCTTCTAATGAATTGAAAAAATAAAAAAATTACACAAAGTTAACTAAGTCAATCACAAAGTTACTCAAAGTCCTTTGTGAAACTCTGTGAACAAACTTTGTGAAACTCTGTGAAACTAAAAATGAAAACACTTACCTCAACATTCAATACCAAACACAACACCGCACCTTTTTCACAAATAAAACTGGAAGATTTCAAACCTGCTTTTATCGAAAATATCGCTACAGCAAGAGCCGAAATTGATGCAATAACTAACAATCCTGATGAACCAACTTTTGAAAATACCATCGTTGCTTTAGATTTTGCTGGTGAACAATTAGATAGATTATCATCTATTTTCTTCAATTTGAATTCAGCGGAAACGTGTGACGAAATGCAAAAAATTGCTCAAGAAGTTTCTCCTTTGTTAACTGCTTTTGGTAATGATATTTCATTGAATGAAGATTTATTCAAACGTGTAAAAGCAGTTCATGACCAAAAAGACACTTTAACTTTAACGCCAGAACAAGCAACTTTATTAGACAAGAAATTCAAAGGATTTTCCAGAAATGGAGCCTTACTTTCGGAAGATGACAAGTTGATATTACGTGAAATCGATACCGAATTAGCCAAAATCAAATTGACGTATGGCGAAAATGTTTTGGCAGAAACCAACAACTATCAATTACATATTACCAACGAAGAAGATTTGAAAGGCTTACCTGATGGTGCCAAAGAAATGGCAGCAAGTTTGGCATCCCGAAGCGTCGGGACAAAAAAATTAGAAGGTTGGGTTTTTACATTGGATTTTCCAAGTTATTTGCCTTTCGTTACTTATGTTGACAATCGTGAATTGCGCAAGGAAATGGCTATTGCAGCTGGAAAAAAATCATTTCATGACAACGAATTTGACAACAAAGAAAATGTAAAACGCATTGTTGAATTGCGTCATAAACGAGCTAATTTATTAGGTTACGAGTCACATTCGCATTTTGTTTTGGAAGAACGAATGGCTCAAAATCCGATAAAAGTACACTCGTTTTTGAATGATTTATTGGAAAAAGCCAAGCCGGCGGCACAAGAAGAATTTACCCAACTAACCGCTTTCGCCAAAGAGCTTGACGGAATAGACCAATTAGAAAAATGGGACGGTTTGTATTATTCCGAAAAATTGAAACAAAAATTATTCAGTTTGGATGATGAATTGTTGAAACCTTATTTCAAATTAGAAAATGTGTTGAATGGAGCATTTACAATTGCTGAAAAGTTATTCGGAATTACCTTTAAAGAAGTTTTTGATATTGACAAATACCACGATGATGTACAAACTTTTGAAGTGTTGGACTTTGAAAATAATTTAGTTGCTGTTTTCTATTCCGATTTTTTTCCAAGAAAAGGAAAACGAAATGGCGCTTGGATGACATCATACAAACCACAATTTATCAAAAACGGAGTAAATGAAAGACCACATGTTTCTATCGTTTGTAATTTCACTCCGCCAACAGAAACAAAGCCTTCACTCCTAACCTTTAATGAAGTAACAACACTGTTCCATGAATTTGGTCATGCATTACATGGAATGTTAGCCAACACGACTTATCCAAGTTTATCTGGAACTTCGGTCTATTGGGATTTTGTAGAATTACCAAGTCAAGTGATTGAAAACTGGTGTTACGAAGCCGAAGCCTTGGCATTGTTTGCCAAACATTACGAAACGGGTGAAATTATTCCGCAGATTTATGTTGAAAAAATAAAAGAAAGCGCGAGTTTCTTAGAAGGAATGGCAACTTTACGCCAATTGAGTTTCGGAATTTTAGACATGGCTTATCATGGAAAATCTCAAAAAATTACTGATGTAAAAGTGTTTGAAAAAGTAGCTTTTGAAGGCACTTCTTTGTATCCTGATGTAGAAGAGAACTGCATGAGTACATCATTTTCACACATCTTTCAAGGTGGCTATTCTTCGGGATATTACAGTTACAAGTGGGCAGAAGTATTGGATGCCGATGCGTTTGCCTATTTTCAAGAAAAAGGTATTTTCAATAAAGAAGTAGCTACTAAATTTAAAGATAATGTACTTTCGAAAGGCGGAACAGAATTGCCTATGGAATTGTATAAACGCTTCCGTGGACAAGAACCAAAACCAGAAGCATTATTAAAAAGAGCTGGATTGATTTAGTTTTTTAGGCCACTTAAATAATATAAGGAACCGAAGTATTGCTTCGGTTTTTTTATTTAAAAATCATTAAATACATGACATATATCATAGAATTAATAAGTAATTAGTAATAAATTTATGGATAATTTAACACTGATTTACAGTGTTTTAAAGAATAATTTAAATTTATTTATTATGAAAAATTCTATCTTATTCCTAATGTTATTTTTATTAGGTTTTGTTGGGTTTTCTCAACAAAAAGTAGCGCTTCATCATGGTAGTGAAGTTACCATTTTTGGAGGTGGAGATCCTTTTACGGATGCATATAATGCTGCTGTAAATGGTGATGTAATTTATCTTCCTGGAGGCAGTTTACCTTATCCTTCATTCATAGATAAAAGTCTGGTTATAATTGGAGCAGGTCATTATCCTGCAGCGACAGTAGCAACAAATAGAACAGTACTTAATGGAAGTTTGACTATTGGCGAAAATGCCGATAACTTAAAATTAGAAGGTATTGAAATTGCTTCCACTCTAAGTTTCTTCAACAATCATAAAGTTGATGGCGTTGTAATTAAACGTTGCAGAATAAATATTATTGGATATGGTGGCGATGGCACTACTCCGTGTTTAAACAATACGATACGTGAATGTGTTATAAATGCTTATATCGATTTTAGCAATGCTAAATCTTTATCATTTTCTAATAATATTATAGGTGGATACATTGTAAATGGAACCGAAATGGGAGTTTCAAACAATATATTTTTATTAAATACCTCTTCTTATGTTTTTAATAATGTTGACAATTCAAGTATTTCAAATAATATTGTTTTACAACAATATTCAGGGGTAAACTATATTCATGCTAGTTGCGAACTTAGCACTTTCTCTAATAATATTTTTTCAGGAACTCCTAATGTTGGTTCTAACACTTTTGTAAACAATTATAACAATGTAGCCATGACAGGCTTATTTGTAAACCAAACCAGCAATGCTTTTAGTTATGCAGATGACTATCATTTGGTTAATCCTGCTACCTATCTAGGGACAGATGGCATTCAAGTGGGAATTTACGGCGGTCTTTTCCCATATAAAGAATTGGCAATACCCGTAAATCCAAACATAATTTCTAAAACAATTGCGCCTCAAACTAATACTAGTGGTGAACTCAATATTCAAGTTCAAGTGAAAGCACAAAATAATTAATGTTTAATTTTAAAAATAAAAATCATGAAAACAATTATGAAATCCTTATTTGTTGGACTCTTTTTGATTTGTTTATCATTAAATGCACAACAAAAAGTAGCGTTGCATCATAATGGAACAACTACCATGTATAGCGGTTCAAATCCATTAATTGATGCCTACACAGCAGCTGTAACAAATGACACTATCTATTTACCTGGTGGAACTTTTGCTTCTCCATCTAATATTGACAAAGGAATTGCGGTTTTTGGAGCAGGACATTACGAAAGTACCACATCAGCAACAGGAAAAACATTCATTAATGGAAATCTTGCTTTACAAGGTAATGCTGATAATTTTTATATGGAAGGAGTAGAAGTAAATGGAAACTTTTATTTTTCTGACAACGAGTCAGTTAACCAAGTGGTATTAAAAAGATGTAAAATTAATGGAACATTGAATTTTTTAGGAAATTTATCAATTCCATCAAACAATTTTGGTTTGTTTGGATCGGTCATTGTTGGCAATATTGATTTGACTAATGCTCAAAATGTATTATTCTCCAATTCCATAATTCAAGGAAGAGTATTTAATTCGATTGGAAATGCGTTTAACAACAATATTTTTTTGGATGAATATGTTAATTACGGCAATGAAGCCCCTATAAATGGTGACAATAATCAAGTAAATAATAACATTTTTACAAAAGCTAATTATGGAAACTTGATTAATGGAAATGGCAATGTAGCCAAAAACAATCTTTGTACGTTTGCAGCACCTAGTTTTGGAATTTTACCAACTACCTCTGGAAACTATTTTGGCATTGCTCAAAACGCAATTTTTATAAATCTAACAGGTAGTGTTTTTACATACTCTCAAGACTATCATCTTCAAAACCCAAGTTCCTATTTAGGATTAGATGGCACTCAAGTAGGGATTTATGGTGGTTTATTCCCATACAAAGAAGGAGCGATTCCATCAAATCCTCATATTGAATCTAAAACAATTGCACCCCAAACAAATGCAACTGGACAACTTAACATTCAAGTTTTAGTGAAAGCACAAACTAATTAAAATCATAGAAATGAAACGTTTATTCTCCTTTATAATGTTCTTTGTCCTTGCTTGGACTTATGGACAGAATTCTATTGTGGGTTACGAATATTGGTTTGACAATAATTACAATGAAAAAGTAAACACAGTTGTTGCTCCAGTTTCTATTCTCACAATAAATTCTAGTGTGGCAACTTCTAATCTAGTGTCTGGGATTCATACTTTCAATATTCGCTCATGGGATACGAATGGATTATTTAGTAGTACTTTGAGTAGCTTTTTTTATAAAGTTCCAACTCAATCGACTTTAAATAGAACTATTATGAATTACGAATATTGGTTTGATAATGATTTTGCCAATAAAGTTTCGGTAGCGGCAAATAATCAAGAAACATTTACCTTGAATACCAATGTTGTTCCCTCCACACTTGCTGGTGGAATCCATACATTCAATATTCGATTCAAAGACAACACTGGATTAACAAGCAGTACTTTGAGTAGCTTTTTTTATAAAGTTCCAGCACAATCGACTTTAAATAGAACTATTGAGAATTATGAATATTGGTTTGATAATGATTATGCCAATAAAGTGTTGGTGGCGGCAAATAATCAAGAAACATTTACCTTGAATACCAATGCTGTTCCCTCCGCACTTGCTTTTGGAATCCATATATTCAATATTCGATTCAAAGACAACACAGGATTAACAAGCAGTACTTTGAGTAGCTTTTTTTACAAAGTTCCAGACCAATCAACTTTTGATAGAAAAATTGTGACTTACGAATATTGGTTTGATAATGATTATGCTAATAAAGTTTCGGAAACGGCAAACAATCAAGAAACTTTTACCTTGAACACCAATGTTATTCCCACTACTCTTCCAAATGGAATTCATACATTCAACATTCGATTTAAAGATAGTACAACTTTGTCAAGCAGTACTTTAAGTAGTTTTTTCTATAAAAATCAAAATGGAAGTTTAGTATTAAAAAATATTGTTGAATATGAATATTGGTTCAATGACGATTATTCAAATAAAATAGCCATTGCAATAACACCGTCACAAACGGTGAATATTAATACATTTATCATTCCAGAAAATTCAGGTTTAGGTATTGGTACACATCAACTTAATATACGATTTAAAGACGACTCAAACCTTTGGAGTAGCATATCTACAAGTGAATTTAACATGAGCACATTAGATATAGCAGACAATAATTTACTAAAAAACATTGTGCTTTATCCTAATCCCACTGATGGATATTTAAATATTGAACTTAAACAAGTTTATACCGAAATAAATATCAAAGTATTTGATATTAGAGGAATAGAAGTCTACCATCAAAATAATCAAAACACAGATAAAACAGAAATTCATCTTGATTTTGCTAGCGGAATGTATTTTGTAAATATTACCGCCGATGGAAAAACTTGTACAAAAAAGATACTTAGAAAATAAAAAAATAATTTTAATAAACCGAAGCTTACACTTCGGTTTTTTATTGAAATAAAATTAAAAGAATCAACCAAAAAATCGGCACACTTTCCACCCAAAAAGAAGTAAAATATTTGTTTCTATACAAAGTAGTAAAATGAATAAATAGTACTGTGACCATGCCTATGATTAAACTCAAATAACTTGGGCTATGCTTTAAAAATTCCAAAACCATAAACGGAATTACTAACAATATACCAAAGAGTTTGGCTTGAGTAATTCCAAAAAGTTGTGGCAAGGTATTTAAAGCATTTGCATCGGTTTTGCTATCCATAATTTCAAATGGAATGAGCAAACTAGTCAGAATTAAAAATCGCTGTAATAAATCGGCATAGAAATCGAGTGGCAACCACTTTATAGTTTGATAAGGAATATAAACCGTGACATAAGTCACAACAAAACTCACTAAAAATAATTTTAACCAACCGTATTTTCTCAAAAAAGGATAGAGTAACACAAATAATCCAGAAATTAAAATGTGGATTTGAACACTTCTTTGTAACCAAAAAAAACAAAATAAGAACCCAATTCCAGCCAAAAAACTAACTCCCAAAATTCTGTAATAGGTATTGGAATGGAAATTCTTACTTCTAAATACTTCAAAATATTTCAAAAAATTATAGCTCAATATTGTTCCAAAAAAAACACAACTTGGATACACAATGTGTTTAGATAAATCATTAGAAAACACCGTGACATAAACCAATGATACTACCGCCAAACCAACGTGTAGCGAAGATTGAATGTAAAAGTCGATAAGTCGTCTAAAATTCTGCATTCAACAAAACTAATCAAACTGTTAATAACAACCATTTTTAGTTGAAAAAATCACGAAATTTGACAGCTAATTAACCAAACATTAAGAGTTTAATAATTACTTTTGTTGACGTTAAAAACAACACCGATATTCATCGGTACAAGCACAACTAAACACACTAAAGAATTTACTATTTAATGAGAACAGACGCATTTGCATTACGCCACATAGGTCCAAGTGAAAACGACCTACAACACTTGTTGAAAACTATAGGTGCTAAAACAATGGAGCAACTTATATTTGAAACGCTACCAGATGATATTCGCTTAAAATCAGATTTGGATTTAGAACCTGCCATGACCGAATATGAGTTTGCAAACCATATAAAAAAGTTAGGTGATAAAAATAAAATGTTCCAATCCTATATCGGTTTGGGCTACAACCAAGCTATTATTCCTGCGGTAATTCAAAGAAATGTTTTTGAAAATCCGGGTTGGTACACTGCTTACACACCGTATCAAGCAGAAATTGCACAAGGTCGTTTAGAGGCAATTCTAAATTTTCAAACGATGGTTATCGAACTAACCGGAATGGAAATTGCAAATGCATCACTTCTTGACGAAGGAACTGCCGCTGCAGAAGCTATGGCGTTACTTTTTGATGTTCGTTCTCGTGATCAAAAGAAAAATAATGTGAATAAATTCTTTGTTTCAGAAGAAATTTTACCTCAAACTTTATCTGTTTTACAAACGCGTTCAACTCCTATTGGTGTTGAATTAGTAATAGGAAATCATGAAGAATTTGATTTTTCAAATGAGTTTTATGGAGCAATCCTTCAATATCCAGGGAAATATGGACAAGTTCATGATTATGCTGGATTTATTGCCAAAGCAAAAAACAACGAAATTAAAGTTGCCGTGGCAGCGGATATTTTAAGTTTAGTGAAATTAACACCTCCAGGAGAAATGGGTGCTGATGTAGTTTTAGGTACTACACAACGTTTCGGAATTCCATTAGGTTATGGTGGACCACATGCAGCCTATTTTGCTACAAAAGAAGAATACAAGCGTTCCATGCCAGGAAGGATTATCGGTGTAACGGTTGACACTGACGGAAATCGTGCATTACGTATGGCGTTACAAACTCGTGAACAACACATTAAACGTGATAAAGCAACTTCAAATATTTGTACCGCGCAGGTTTTATTATCTGTTATGGCAGGAATGTATGCGGTTTATCATGGTCCAAAAGGGTTGAAATATATTGCCAATAAAGTACATGCTTCTGCAGCCACTTTAGCAAATGAATTAGAGAAACTTGGTTTATATCAAACAAATACGGCCTATTTCGATACTATTGTTATCAAAACAGCTTCTAAAAAAGTAAAAGAAATTGCAGAAAGAAATGAAGTTAACTTTTATTACGTTGATGAAAATACGGTTTCCATTTCGTTGAATGAAACTACCAGTATTGCTGATTTAAATAAAATAGTTTCGATTTTTGCTGAAGCAAATGGAAAACAAGTTTCTAAAATTTCTGAATTACTAAACGAAAATCAAATTCCTGCTAGTTTAGAAAGAACATCAACCTTTTTACAACATGATGTTTTCAATAAATACCATTCAGAAACGGCTTTAATGCGCTACATCAAAATGTTAGAGCGTAAAGATTTAGCGTTAAATCATTCGATGATTTCATTGGGTTCATGTACGATGAAGTTAAATGCTGCTGCAGAAATGTTGCCTTTAAGCATGGCACAATGGAACAATATTCATCCATTTGCACCATTAGATCAAGCACAAGGTTATCAAGAAATGTTGACTAAATTAGAACAGCAACTTAATGTAATCACTGGCTTTGCAGGAACCACTTTACAACCTAATTCTGGCGCACAAGGTGAATATGCAGGATTAATGGTTATTCGTGCATATCATCAATCTCGTGGCGATCACCACAGAAATATTGCCTTAATTCCATCATCGGCACACGGAACAAACCCGGCTTCGGCTGCCATGGCTGGAATGCAAGTGGTGGTTACAAAAACATTAGAAAACGGAAATATTGACGTAGAAGATTTGCGTGAAAAAGCCATTTTACACAAAGACAATCTTTCTTGTTTGATGGTAACGTATCCATCAACTCATGGTGTTTTTGAAAGTGCTATCAAAGAAATTACACAAATTATTCACGATAACGGTGGACAAGTTTACATGGATGGTGCGAATATGAATGCCCAAGTGGGTTTGACCAATCCAGCTACAATTGGTGCAGACGTTTGTCACTTAAATTTACATAAAACCTTTGCCATTCCTCATGGTGGTGGTGGTCCAGGAGTTGGTCCTATTTGCGTTGCGCCACAATTAGTTCCGTTTTTACCAACAAATCCTGTTATTCCAACAGGTGGAAATGATGCTATTACTGCAATCTCTGCTGCACCTTGGGGTTCAGCTTTGGTTTGCTTAATTTCTTACGGATATATTTGTATGTTGGGTGCAGAAGGTTTGAAAAAATCTACTGAATATGCTATTTTGAATGCCAATTATATCAAAGAAAAATTAAACGGTCATTACGACACCTTATATTCTGGAGAAATGGGTCGTGCTGCACACGAAATGATTTTGGAATGTCGCCCTTTTAAAGAAAAAGGAATTGAAGTAACGGACATTGCAAAGAGATTAATGGATTACGGATTTCACGCACCAACTGTTTCTTTCCCAGTGGCTGGAACTTTAATGATTGAACCTACAGAAAGCGAAAACTTAGAAGAATTAGATCGTTTTTGTGATGCGATGATATCCATTAGAAAGGAAATAGAATCGGCTACCATTGAAAACCCAAACAATGTTTTGAAAAATGCACCACATACATTGATGATGGTTACTACTGATAATTGGATTTATCCTTATACTCGTGAACAAGCAGCTTTCCCATTGGATTATGTTGCGGATAATAAGTTCTGGCCAACTGTTCGTCGTGCCGATGAAGCGTATGGTGACAGAAATTTAGTTTGCAGTTGTGCTCCAATTGAAGCTTATATATAATATAAAAAATTTAAGTATACTTTATAAGATAAAAGGTTTCAAGTTTTATAATTTGAAACCTTTTCATTTAAAAGATGATTTTAATCAGGAATTTTAAATAGACAAAATAGTATTTTTGCCCCTAATAAGCCAATCAATGAAAGACATTCAAAACCAAGAGGACTTATATTTACTCGTTGATGAGTTTTATAAAAAACTCTTATCGGACGATGCTATCAGTTATATTTTTACGGATGTAGTTAAAATTAAAATCGAAGAACATTTACCTATTTTAGTTACGTTTTGGTCGCAAGCTATACTGGGAACTGGCGGTTATATAAAAAACTTAACTCAAATTCATTTAGACATCAATGCTAAAGAATATTTATCTCCCGAATTATTTAAAATATGGCTCAATCATTTCAACAATGCAGTTGATGAAAACTTTCAAGGCGAAAAAGCTGAACAAATCAAAACACAAGCTTTAAGCATTGCAACGATAATGCAAATAAAAATTATTCAAGAAAAAGACTAAAAAATGTGATTTTCATAATTTTTATGTCGATTCCATAGAATATTGATAAATCATTGTTGATTGTTCCTTTTTTAGCACTATTTAAATACTTTTATTTATAATTTTACAATATAATTCACAAATAATGAATATAAAAATAACTGGTTCAGGATGCTATATCCCAACAGAAATAGTTACCAATAAAGATTTCACAAAACATATTTTCCTAAATGATGATGGCTCGCCTTTTCCTTTGCCAAATGAAGTCATTACTGAAAAATTTTATGATATAACAGGTATTGAAGAACGCCGTTATGTGTCTGATGAATTACAAACTTCAGACATTGCCACTATTGCTGCAAAAAGAGCTATTGAAGATTCCAAAATTGATTCTGAAACTTTAGATTACATCATATTTGCTCACAACTTTGGAGATGTAAAAAAACATGCTATACAAGGTGATATGTTGCCGAGTTTAGCTTCTAAAGTAAAACATAACCTACGAATTAAAAACCCAAAATGTGTGGCTTATGACATGCTTTTTGGTTGTCCTGGATGGGTTGAAGGTGTTATTCAGGCAACTGCTTTTATCAAAGCTGGAATGGCAAAAAAATGTTTAGTTATTGGTGCCGAAACTTTATCTAGAGTTGTCGATCCACATGATAGAGATTCTATGATTTATTCTGACGGCGCTGGAGCAACCATCATTGAAGCTACTTCGGATGAAGGTGGAATTCTTGCTCACGAGTCGGCTACATTTGCTTTTGATGAGGCTCATTATTTATTCTTTGGTGGTTCTTTCAACAAAGAAAATAATCAAGACATTCGGTACATAAAAATGTATGGCAGAAAAATATATGAATTTGCATTAAGCAATGTTCCAAAAGCTATGAAGGAATGTCTTGAAAATAGTGGAATTGATATCAGCCAACTGAAAAAAATATTAATTCATCAGGCCAATGAAAAAATGGACGAAGCTATCGTTCAAAGATTCTACAAACTTTACGACCAAAAAATGCCAGAAGGAATTATGCCCATGAGTATTCATAAACTTGGAAACTCAAGTGTAGCAACTGTTCCCACTTTATATGATATGCTTGTGAGAGGAGAACTTGAAAATCAATCTATTCAAAAAGGAGATATTATTCTTTTTGCCTCAGTAGGTGCTGGCATGAATGTAAACGCAATTGTTTATAAAATGTAATTTTTGTTTCAAGTTTGAGGTTACAAGTTTCAAGTTAAATCACTAGTTTTACCAACCGTTTTCAACATGAAACTTGAAACTTGAAACAATTTTTATAATGTACGAGAAGACTTATCCAAGCAAACGCTTCAACATTACTTTAGATTTTCTAAAAAAACATATTTCCACTTCTGAAACTATTTTTGATTTAGGTGTTCCTAACCCATTTTCCAAAATCATGGAAGAAAATGGGTATTCTGTTAAAAATACTAAAGGAGAAGATTTAGATAATGACCAAACGGCGTTACAAAATGAAACTTATTCAGTGTTTACCGCCTTTGAAATTTTTGAACATTTATTGAACCCATACACCGTTTTAGAAAACGTAAAATGCGATAAGTTATTAATTTCTATTCCATTGCGTTTGTGGTTTTCATCTGCCTACAGAAGTAAAACCGATAAATGGGACAGACATTATCACGAATTTGAAGATTGGCAATTGGATTGGCTTTTGGAAAAAACAGGTTGGAAAATAATTGACAGAGTAAAATTTACACATCCAGTTAAGAAATTTGGTTTCCGTCCGCTACTTCGTTATTTCACCCCGAGATATTACATTGTTTATGCTGAAAAAGTAAAGTAATGGAGTATTACATTGTCATTCCTACTTATAACGAAGAAAAATTCATTCCGATGACTTTACAATCTTTAGTAGGGCAAACGATTTTACCCAAAAAAATTGTTGTTGTAAATGATGGTTCTACTGATAACACGGAAGCAATAATACAATCCTTTTGTTATAAGTATTCTTTTATTAATTTGGTCAACAAAACCTCAGATGCTATTCATTTACCTGGAAGCAAAGTGATACAGGCATTTCAAAAAGGATTAGAAACACTAGATGAAAATTATGATTTCATTGTAAAAGCCGATGCCGATTTGATTTTTCCATCCAATTATTTTGAAACCATTGCTAAACATTTTCAATCGGATGACAAAATTGGAATGGTTGGCGGATTTGCTTATATCGAAAAAAATGGTGATTGGATACTAGAAAACCTAACAGACAAAGACCATATTCGCGGTGCTTTTAAAGCCTACAGAATGGAAACTTTTAAACAAATTGGCGGATTAAAACCGGCTATGGGTTGGGACACGGTTGACGAAT
Organism: Flavobacterium sp. RSB2_4_14; assembly: GCF_051547085.1. Classification (NCBI taxonomy): domain Bacteria; kingdom Pseudomonadati; phylum Bacteroidota; class Flavobacteriia; order Flavobacteriales; family Flavobacteriaceae; genus Flavobacterium; species Flavobacterium sp. RSB2_4_14. Next base: position 14,005 of record NZ_JBPTTL010000007.1, on the reverse strand, counting down.
TACTTTGTAAATTTTATAATTGGAAAGTAGTAACCGATGAAAGTCTGAAAGTCAAACACCTCAAACCAACGGGAGCAAACTACAATAAAACAGCCAGATACAAGCAAGGTGAAGCATTTTATACTTTGGGCTATGGCTTTTTAATTACTACAATTGCTTCAGCTAAACTAGCGATGCTAAAAAAGAAACCTTCATTATTTTTAGATTATCTCAAAGGTTTCTGGAAAGCAAAATCAGAAAAAAAACCACTTTTGGTTACGGCAGAACAAGCTAAATTCATTCGGAATTACAGATTGCAAAAGATGAAAGAAAAATTGTTTTAAAGTAAAAACACATAACTCACAACTTATAACTATTTTTACCAATATTTAAAATCTATGATGCTATTGCGCTATTTATCGCAAATTGGGAAATACTTCTTGATGTTGAAAGAAGTCTTTAACAAGCCTACAAAATGGTCGGCGATGAGAAAATTAATTTTCAAAGAAGTTGATGATTTAATCATAGACTCTCTTGGGATTGTAGCATTCATCTCTTTCTTTGTTGGCGGTGTAGTTTCTATTCAAACAGCCTTAAATCTTACTAATCCATTAATTCCAAAATACCTTATTGGATTTGCCACAAGACAATCTGTGATTTTAGAATTTGCACCAACTTTTATTTCGATAATTATGGCTGGTAAAATGGGTTCTTTCATAACCTCAAGTATAGGAACCATGCGCGTTACTGAGCAAATTGATGCTTTGGAAGTTATGGGTGTAAATTCATTGAATTATTTGGTTTTCCCAAAAATAATTGCACTAATACTGTATCCTTTTGTAATTGGAATTAGTATGTTTCTAGGGATTTTTGGTGGTTGGGTAGCCGCAGTTTATGGTGGATTTGGTTCTAGTGGTGACTTTGTACAAGGTTTACAACAAGAATTCATTCCGTTTCACGTTGCCTACGCTTTTATTAAAACCTTTCTTTTCGGGATGCTATTAGCTACTATTCCTTCTTTTCATGGTTTTTACATGAAAGGCGGAGCACTCGAAGTGGGAAAAGCAAGTACCGTTTCCTTTGTTTGGACATCTGTAACCATTATTTTGGTAAACTACATATTAACCCAATTACTCTTAACCTAAATGATAGAAGTAAAAGACATAGAAAAATCCTTTGGGAATTCAAAAGTGTTAAAAGGAATTTCTACCATTTTTGACACAGGAAAAACCAATTTAATCATTGGACAAAGTGGTTCCGGAAAAACGGTTTTATTAAAAAGTTTGTTGGGAATTCATTCACCTGATAAAGGTACAATTTCCTTTGATGGAAGAATTTATGCCAATTTAAAACCTGATGAAAAGAGAACATTACGAACAGAAATAGGTATGGTTTTTCAAGGAAGTGCCCTTTTTGACAGCATGACTGTAGAAGAAAATGTAGGTTTCCCATTAACCCTGTTTACAAATAAATCCGCAGAAGAAATTAGAGAGCGTGTGAATTTTGTCATTAAGCGTGTGAATTTGCTTAATGCGAATTACAAAAAACCCTCTGAAATTTCAGGTGGAATGCAAAAACGTGTGGCGATAGCTCGAGCTATAGTAAACAACCCAAAATATCTTTTTTGTGACGAACCCAACTCAGGATTGGATCCAAAAACCGCCATTTTAATTGACAATCTTATTCATGAAATTACAGTCGAATATAATATTACCACTGTGGTAAATACGCACGATATGAACTCGGTGATGGAAATTGGCGATAAAATTATTTTTCTAAAAGAAGGAATTTTAGCTTGGGAAGGTTCCAAAAAAGAAATTTTCAAAACCGATAATGAAGCCATTGTTGATTTTGTGTATTCTTCCAATCTTTTCAAAAAAATTAGGAAAGCACAGAATAAAGGAGAATAAAAAAGGAGCAAAATTTGCTCCTTTACTTTTATAACTTATTTGCCATTGCAGTAATTCGTTTAATATCTTGCTCTTTACTTTTTGGGTAAATCATCAAAACATCGTCCTTATCAACAATAATAAAATCGTCTAAACCATCAATGATGATGAGTTTTTTTCCATCAGCTCTAATGATGTTATTGGAAGCGTTTTCGAGAATTACTGTTGCATTTACCACAGCATTGTTTTGGTCATCTTTATCTAGTTTTTCGTGAAGTGAACCCCAAGTTCCTAAATCGTTCCAATCAAAAGTAGCTGGCAACACATAAACATTTTTCGCATTTTCCATCACGGCATAATCAATTGAAATGTTTTCGGCTTTGGCGTAATTCTCCTCAATGAATTGTGTTTCATTTTGAGTATTGTAGCTATTCATTCCTTGCTGAAACAAGGCATTCATTTGGGGTTGAAATTTTTCGAAAGCTTCGGTAATGGCTTTTACACTCCAAATAAAAATACCTCCATTCCAAAGAAAATTACCCGCATCAATAAATGATTTTGCTGTTTCATAATTGGGTTTTTCCCGAAACTGATTTACTTTTTTTATTGGATTAGTATCACTTTTATCAAACTCGATATACCCAAAACCAGTATTGGGGAAAGTAGGTTGAATGCCCAATGTCATCAACGCATTTTCTTTTTGACAGAAATCAAAACATTGTTGCAAGTTTCTTGAAAATTCGTCTTCATCTTCTATCCAGTGATCGCTTGGCGCAACGACCATAACGGCATCGGGATTTTGTTTTTGGATTTTTAACGAAGCATATAAAATACAAGGTGCTGTATTGCGCATGGCTGGTTCTAACAATACTTGCTCTTGTTTCACCATGGGCAATTGCTCGAGAACCAAACCATTGTATCGTTCATTAGTTAAAATCAAAATGTTTTCTACTGGAATTAATTTTGACAAACGACTGAATGTTTTTTGTATCAAAGTATCTCCCGAACCCAACATGTCGTGAAACTGTTTCGGAAAATCGGTGGTACTTACTGGCCAAAAGCGTGAACCCACACCGCCAGCCATTAATATGGCGTAATAATTTTTATTCATTGTCATTGCGAGGCACGAAGCAATCTCATTTTTATAATTAGTGAAACAAATATATTTATAATAAACAGAATTTGAAGGAATATTATAACTAACAAATTTATACTCATTCGTAAATTGTAATCTGTTGGATTTAATAATTCTTCAACACTTTTGGGATGAGTGACTATTGCGTTTTTATAACTAAAATAGAGAAGTGACAAAAGCATAATTAATGTTCCATAAATATGTATTTTGGAAATCAGAGTAATGAATTGAAACTTTAGCTTATCGAGTCCCCAATATATAAAACAACCGAGAAGAAGTAATACTGAAAATAACTTATAAAGATGATTGTCCGTTATCACAAAGTATGTGTCTCCAAAATTAATACTGTTAATACTATTTTTGAAAAAAGAACCTATCAAAAATAGAATTGAGACTATAAAAAACAATAAATAAGGCTTTTTCTTTATCATAATTAACTCGGTAAAATTTCCACCTCAGCATTGGCATTAAACAAATACAATCTTCCCGTTTTCACTTCTAGGCATTCATAGCGTTTTACCCGAAGTCCTTTTTTCTGGAAAATTCTACCGTTTTTTATTCGGAATAAATTTCCGCTTGGCACTTCGTGAATGAAATGAATATCGGGTTTTCGTTCGTCAAATTGTTTCAAAGCAAAAGCCAATCGAGCATCGGTATCACTACTAGCTGTTGGGTTTCTAAAATGATTGGCCACCAAAGGCAAAACCGAATGAGGAAAAATCTCGGGACGAATGAATGGAACCATCAATCGTTGAAAAGTGTGCTTCCACTCGTTGCCATGAGGTTTTATTATTCGACCATATTTTTCATAGGCAACCAAATGGGCGATTTCGTGAACCAACGTTATCAAGAATCGGTATTTATTCAAATTAGCATTTACAGTGATTTCATGCTTTCCTCCTATTGCTCTTCGATAATCTCCATGACGGGTTTGCCGCTCGTTGACGATTTTCAAATGCACATTATTGCTTTTGATTAATTCAAAGCAAGAATGAACGGAATGTTCTGGAAGGTATTTTGAAAGTACTTCGCTCAAAGATTATGGCGTTGAAGATGAAACCTGAATTATTTTTCCGTTATGATATTTATTTCCAGTGAGAGCGAAATTAAAAATATAATCCGCCATTTCAGTGGCAGAAATTGGCGCTTCGTATCCTGGAAAAGCTTCTTGAAGCATTTCGGTATTGACTGCTCCAAGCGCTAAAACATTGAAAGCAATACCTTGTTCCTTATATTCTTCGGCTAACAGTTCTGATAATGTAATTACTGCGCCTTTACTGGAACTGTATGCTGAAAGTCCGGCGAATTTCATACTGCCTTGAATTCCTCCCATAGAACTAATGGAAACCACATGACTTCCTTTTTTCAAATAAGGCAAACATACTCGAGTAAGGTTGGCAACTCCAAAAACATTGACTTTATACACACTTTCAAAATCTTCTTGTGTGGTTTGCGCAAAGGGTTTGTTCAATAAACTTCCTGCATTGTGAATAATAACATCAACTCTTTTCCAAGTATGTGAAAGGAAGTTTTCAACCTCAGCTAAAGCTGATTCATTTCCTAAATCAACTGAAAGACAAGTGATGTTTTCGTTTTCAATTAAAACTTGAGGAATTTTTCTGGAAATGGCTAACACTTGATGGCCTGCATTGGCGAATTGTAATGCTAATTCGTACCCTATTCCTCTTGATGTTCCTGTGATGATGATATTTTTCATGTATTTTTTTTCTGAATGCTAAGATAATAACAAAACCCTTTTAGTTTCCTAAAAGGGTTTGCAAAATAGTTTCAATTTGTTTAAAATAACAAATTTTAAATATCTTAATGTCTAAGAAACCAATCCTCTTGAGATTACAATTCTTTGAATTTCTGAAGTTCCTTCATAAATCTGAGTGATTTTAGAATCTCTCATCATACGTTCCACATGGAATTCTGCTACGTAACCGTTTCCACCATGGATTTGAACAGCTTCGTTAGCTACTTCTAGAGCAATTTCTGAAGCGTATAGTTTTGCCATAGCACCAGAGTGTGCAATGTCTTTGCCTTCGTCCTTTTCGCAAGCGGCTTTCATGATTAATAGTTTAGCAGCCGTAATTTTAACATACATATCGGCTAATTTGAAAGCTATGGCTTGGTGTTTGAAAATCTCCTTGCCAAACGCTTTTCTTTCTTGTGAATATTTTAATGCCAATTCATAAGCACCTGTTGCAATTCCTAATGCTTGTGAAGCAATACCGATTCTTCCACCGTTCAATACATTCATAGCAAAGTTAAATCCGAAACCGTCTGCTCCTATTCTGTTTTCTTTTGGCACTTTTACATCAGTGAACATCAAAGAATGTGTATCGCTTCCACGAATTCCCATTTTCTTTTCTTTTGGACCAATTTCAAAACCTGCCCATCCTTTTTCAACGATAAAGGCATTGATTCCTTTGTGTCCTTTTTCGACATCGGTTTGTGCCATTACTAAATAGGTTGACGCTGTTCCTCCATTAGTTATCCAGTTTTTGGTTCCGTTTAGCAAATAGTAATCACCCATGTCTTTGGCAGTCGTTTTTTGCGAACTTGCATCACTTCCCGCTTCTGGTTCTGATAAACAGAAGGCACCGATTACTTCTCCTTTTGCTAATGGTACTAGGTATTTCATTTTTTGTTCTTCTGAACAGTATCTTTCCATTCCAGCACATACTAATGAATTATTCACCGACATAATAACTGCCGCTGAAGCATCAATTTTTGCAATTTCGGTCATTGCCAAAACATAGGAAATACTGTCCAAACCTGAACCACCATATTTTGGGTCAACCATCATTCCCATGAAACCTAGCTCAGCCATCATTTTGACTTGTTCAGTAGGGAATTTTGAGTGTTCGTCTCTTTCAATTACGCCAGGCAACAATTCGGCAACTGCAAAATCTCGCGCTGCTTGTTGAATCATTAAATGTTCTTCGGTTAAATTAAAATCCATTAGATGTTGTGATTATGTTTGATGTTTGGTTACTTTTGGTGTGCAAAAATAGGATATAAAACTTAAAATTTCAAACGTTTTCGTTAATTTAGATAATGTTTAAACAAACTTATAATATTATTGGAGTTATGTCAGGCACTTCGCTTGATGGTATTGACTTGGCTCATATCCATTTCAGTATTACTGACGGGAAATGGGACTATAAAATTTTGGAATGTGACACCATTGAATATGATTTGCTTTGGTTAAACAATTTGAAAACTGCCGTTGACTTTTCTACTGAAAAATTGGTTCAACTCAATGAAGATTACACTGTCCTTTTAGGGAATATCATCAAAACGTTTATCGATAAACACCAAATAAAAAATCTTGATGCCGTTTGTAGTCATGGTCACACTATTTTGCACCAACCACAAAATGGGTTCACGTTACAAATAGGTAATCTTCCTGAAATAGCAAAAATTGTAAATGAAACAGTAGTTTGTGATTTTAGAGTACAAGATGTGCAATTGGGTGGACAAGGTGCGCCTTTGGTTCCTATTGGTGATAGAATTCTTTTTTCTGATTATGATTATTGTTTGAACCTTGGTGGTTTTTCAAATGTTTCGTTTGAGCAAGCTGGCAAGCGTATTGCTTTTGATATTTCACCTGTAAATACGGTTTTGAATTATTATGCGAATCAATTGGGTTTTGCCTATGATGATAAAGGTGCTATAGCTCGTTCGGGAGAAACAGATATGGGTTTAATGGAAGAACTCGACAACTTATACTATTACCAAAAACCATATCCAAAATCATTAGGTTTTGAATTTGTCAAAACTATGGTACTTCCGTTAATGGATAGTTATGATATTCCTATTGCAGATAAAATGCACACTTTTGTCAAACATATTGCCAAACAAACTGCCTTTGCGTTACCCGAAAGAAAAGGAAAAATGCTGGTTACCGGTGGCGGAGCTTACAACACTTTTTTGTTGGAGTGCATGGAAGATTATTTACCTGAACTAACTCTTGTTATTCCTGATGAAAAAACATTGGAATATAAAGAGGCATTGATTTTTGGACTGCTCGGTATATTAAAATTAAGAAACGAGATTAATGTTCTAAGCAGTGTTACTGGTGCTGTTAGGGATCACAGTAGTGGTGTGGTTTATGGTTTGAATTAAAGAATATGATTCAATTGTTGGCGGAGCAATCCTAAGCCACATGATTGTTACAAAAAGATTATTAGTAATAGTGTTTTTTTATTCAATCTCCATATTCCACAAATTAAATGTGGCAATTGTTCCAATTTTCATTTCTTCTAGTAGCACAACCATTTTTTTTACACCTTTATTTCGCCAAGTCATTTTTTTGATTTTAATTTTCACATACCAATTTGGTCCATCAATCATAAACTTTTCTGTTACTTTTCCACTAAGTATAAAATCTGTTTCTGGATTGAATTTTCTATTATCATCAAAGTTACCAGCGCATTCAAAATCACCAAAATTCCTCACTTGCATATACACTTTTACATAATCCCCGACTTTGAGTTTTTCATACTTAGCTTTTGCCAAATTCATTTCGGTTTTTGTTTGGGCATTTACTAAAGTAGCAATTACAAGCAAGATCATTGTGTAAATTCTATTTTTCATATTGAACTAGCTTATATTTATAATTGTATCATACTGCATTAATATTACAAACATATCAAAATCTTAGTTATAATTTATAGCAAAGTATTAACTATTTCATACTCAAAAAAATTATTTTGGTAATGCTTTAGATTATTTTCAGTCTGAAACTTGGAATTTCCGTCGTAACGATTGCCATTTCTTAGTGAAGAGAGACCGTTTCCGCTCTGATTCTTGTCATTTCCGCCATCACAATTGTCATTTCCGATGTGATTCTTTTCATTTCCTTTGTCACGATTGCCATTTCTTTGTTCAGAGAAACCGTTTCCGATGTGTGTTTAGTCATTTCCGCTGTGATTCTTTTCATTTCCGTCGTCACAATTGCAATTTCTTAGTGAAGAGAAACCATTTCCGATGTGAGTCTTATCATTTCCGTCATCACGATTGCCATTTCTGATGTGATTCTTTCCATTTCCGACCAATGTGTGACCATTTCCTACCAATCTAAATTCAATTAAAAAAATATCAAAACATAACTAATTTGTAATTCCCAATTCATAATTCGTATTTCCTATATTTGCACCACAAATAATTAAATATAATGAAAGAATTATTAAAAAAATTCGAGAATAAAGAACCCGAAATAGTTTTCAACTGGAAAGATGCAGAAACGGAAGCCGAAGGCTGGACGGTAATCAATAGTCTTCGTGGCGGTGCTGCCGGCGGAGGAACAAGAATGAGAAAAGGATTGGACATGAACGAAGTGCTTTCGCTTGCTAAGACTATGGAAGTGAAATTTTCTGTTTCTGGTCCTGCAATTGGTGGTGCAAAATCTGGGATTAACTTTGACCCAAATGATCCAAGAAAAAAAGGCGTTTTGCAACGTTGGTACAAAGCGGTTTCGCCTTTGTTAAAAAGTTATTATGGTACTGGTGGTGATTTGAATGTGGATGAAATTCACGAAGTTATTCCGTTTACAGAGGAATGTGGTGTATGGCATCCGCAAGAAGGCGTTTTCAACGGTCACTTCAAACCAACAGAAGCTGATAAAATCAACAGAATTGGCCAATTGCGTCAAGGTGTTATCAAGGTAATTGAAAACCCGAAATTCTCTCCAGATGTTTTACGTAAATATACTGTTGCCGATATGATTACTGGTTATGGTGTTGCCGAAGCAGTGCGCCATTACTATCATATTTATGGTGGCGATGTGCAAGGCAAAAAAGCGATTGTGCAAGGGTTTGGGAATGTAGGTTCGGCTGCTGCTTTTTATTTGGCAGAAATGGGTGCGAAAGTTATTGGTATTATTGACCGCGATGGTGGAATCATTAACGAAGAAGGATTTTCTTTTGACGAAATCAAAAGATTGTTCTTGAATAAAGATGGTAACAAATTGGTAGCCGAAAACATGATACCGTTTGAAACTATCAACGAGAAAATTTGGACATTGGGTGCTGATATTTTTACACCTTGTGCCGCTTCAAGATTGGTTACTAAAGACCAAATCGATAATTTAATTGCCAATGGATTGGAAGTGATTTCGTGTGGTGCGAATGTTCCTTTTGCTGACAAAGAAATCTTTTTCGGTAGCATCATGGAAGAAACCGATAGCAAAGTGAGTTTGATTCCTGATTTTATTTCCAACTGTGGTATGGCAAGAGTTTTTGCTTACTTCATGGAGAAAAAAGTGCAGATGACAGACGAGGCTATTTTTTATGATATTTCGGAAACGATTAAAAGAGCTTTAGAAAAGGCACACAATTTGCATGCTAATAAAAAGAATATTAGTGCGACAGCTTTTGAAATTGCTTTGAGCCAATTGGTTTAGGATAAAAAATCAATTGAGTTTAAACAATATTTATTACTTTTAAACGTTATTATCATACAGAACAAACAACAGCATTGCTATGAGTTTTGAAATTTCAAATGACGAAAAGAAATCTTTGGGATTAACCATTTTGGTTTATGCCTTACTCTTGTTTTTACTTTTCCTAGCTCGTTTTTGGCCTCCATCAAATATGAAACTTATGGGCGGTGGTGGCGGTGGTGGCATCGAAATGAATTTTGGCGATAGTGATTATGGCATGGGCGATAATTATAAAAGCGAAGTTTTGAATGTGAAAGACCAAGCCAAAGTTACTCCTACAGCTACTTCTGCAGATGAGGATATTATTTCGGATGATAATGCCGATAATGATGTTGTTATTCCGAAGAAAGAGAATGTAAAGAAAGCACCTGTTGAAGTCAAAAAAGACGTTAAACCTGTAGTTGAAAAACCAAAAGTTTCTAAAAGTGCTGACGATGCTTTATCAAGTATTTTAAGTGGCAACAAAGGCGGTGATGGAAATGATACAAAAGGCGGAAATAAAGGTAGTGCCAATGGGAATTTAAATTCCAATGGCTATTATGGCAGTGGAAGCGGAACAGGTTCTGGCGGTGGAAATGGCACAGGAAGTGGAACAGGAAGTGGTAGCGGTACAGGTTCAGGAAACGGCAGTGGAAACGGTAATGGCAATGGAAGTGGTTCTGGTTATTCGTTAGGAAACCGAAAAGCTCTAAACAAACCCCAACCCGATTATACTTGTCAAGAACAAGGACGAGTGGCTGTGCAAGTTTCTGTAGATAGAAATGGAAACACCATTAGTGTTACGGCTGGTGTGCAAGGTACAACAAACACAGCAAAGTGTTTACTTGACCAAGCAAAAATAGCTGCGATGAATACCAAATGGCAAGCCGATAGTAATGCGCCAGAAAAGCAAGTAGGAAAGATTATTTATACTTTTAGTTTAAACTAAATAGAAAAGCATCCTTTTGGATGCTTTTTTTATGGGGTGCTTTACCAGTTTTCTGCTTTTTTCTTTTTATCCATGAAGAGAATGAGATTTTTATTCAAGTCATTGAAAAGAGTTTCATACGCTACTGGAACATCGTCTTTGTATTTTTTCAAGGAACCATCTTTATCATAATACTCAGAAAAATCATCAAGATTATGAATAATAGTAGTAGTTGAGTTATTTGGCTTTTCACTTAAACCAATCGCTGCAAATTTATATTTCCCTTCTTTGAACGATATTTCAATAGTAAAAGTTGCATAGGTACAAACAATTGTTCCTCCTGCTTTACTACAAATAAAATTTTCCTTTCCTCCTTCTATTGTCATTTTTTCATTCTCTACAGCCGAAACAACTTTATATCCTTTTTTGCTGTTTTCTTTTACCCAAGCTAATGCTCTGTTGTAAGTGTCTTTAGCAGAACCATCATAAGTAGTCACAATAAAATCGGTTAAGCCGTCTTTCGAGAATTTGAATTCAGTTTCTTGTGCGAATGTTGATGTCGATAGAAACGCCATCAAAAGTACTATTTGTAGTTTCATCTTTTAATGAATTAATTATTATTTTGGACTTGTAGCAATAACGAACTTCAGCTTGTTCTTCACTCCTATTTGCAAAACATCAACTAAGTCTTGCACTTGCATAGTTGCCGGAATTCTAATCACAACAGTTAAGTCTTTTGCTGGATTCATTTTGGATAATAACTTGGCTTCTAATTGGTCAAAACCTACTTCTTCTTTATCTACAAAAAATCGTTTTTCTTCAGTAACCGACAAGGTAATTAACTGTTTATTGGTCTTTTCATTAGTTTTCGATTTTGGCAATGTCATTCTGATCACATTTGGGTTTGCCAACGTAGAAATGATTAGGAAAAACAACAATAAGAAAAACATAATGTCGCTCAAAGAGGATGTGGCGACTTCTGCATGAAATCGTTTATTTCGCTTTATTGCCATTTGGTCTTTGAATTATATTGATAAATTCTAATACTTGTTTTTGGATAGCCAATGAAAAGGCATCAATTCTTCCATTGAATAAGTGGTAAGCACTATAGGCAATAATTCCTACTATCAAACCAGCACCACTACTAATCATTTTTTCATACAATCCACCAGAAATATTTCCGATACTGATATCTTCTGTCACCGAAATACTGTAGAAAATTTTAATAACTCCCGAAATCGTTCCAATGAAACCAAGCGTTGGCGCAATACCAGCAATAAGCCCTAATTGGCCAAGATGTTTTTCCATATAGCCAATTTCGATATTGGCAGCGCGATCCATATTAGATTCTATTTCATTGATGTGTCTCCCAATAGTAAGTACGCCTTCTTTTAAAATATTTCCTTGAGATGAACCACTTCTTTCCGCAGCATTTACTGCCATGTCAATATTGGCGTTATTCAAATGATTGCGGACATCATTCATTAAATGATTATCAATCTTGGCGGCTTTGCTTATATACAAGTATCTTTCAAAAACGAGATATAAAGTGTAAAATAATAGAATAGCAATGGGTATTAAAAAAATACCACCTTTGAAAATAAATTCTAAAACAGAAACCTCATTGGTTAAAGGATTATTTGTAGTATCCACTGAAGGTATAGCTTGAGCCAATGTATCAACTTGTAACTGTAAAAATGTACTGATCATATTTATTTATTTTTTGACTATTAATTCTGAAAATAATATCAATTTTGCACTTGTTGAATGCGTGCCACAATATAAACGAAAAAATATATATTAAAGTATATCGACAGTTTAATTTTTTCATGAAATTATGAACTACAAAGAAACTTTAGATTGGATGTTTAACAAATTGCCTTTGTATCAAATGCAAGGCGCAAGTGCCTATCGAAAAGACATTACCAATACTGTTTTGTTAGCCAAACATTTAGGAAATCCTGAACAACATTTGAAATGTATTCATGTCGCTGGAACCAATGGTAAAGGTTCCACTTCTCACCTATTGGCTTCGGTTTTACAAGAAGCAGGATATAAAGTGGGTTTATATACATCTCCACATTTAAAAGATTATAGAGAACGAATTCTAATTAATGGGCAACCTATTTCAGAAGATTATGTATGCGAATTTATCAACAAGAACAAGTCGTTTTTTGAAGCGAATGAGTTGAGTTTTTTTGAGATGAGTGTTGGATTGGCTTTTGAGTATTTTGTGAAAGAGAAAACAGATATCAATATTATTGAAGTGGGCATGGGTGGAAGATTGGATTCCACTAATATTATCACTCCGTTGATTTCTGTCATTACTAATATTGGATTAGACCACACACAGTTTTTAGGCAATACATTAGAAGCTATCGCATTTGAAAAAGCGGGAATTATTAAACCAAACATTCCTGTCGTGATAGGTGAATATACAAAAGAAACCATGCCAGTTTTTTTATCAAAAGCAACTACAACACATTCTGAAATATATTTTGCAGCTGATTTAATTCACGAAACCTATCCATCGGCATTATTGGGCGATTATCAAATTCACAATAAAAAAACAGTATTGCAAACTATTAAAGTGCTGCAAGAAAAACAACTTTTGACTATTACCGAAGAAGATATTGAGAAAGGCTTTTTGAATGTCATTAAAAATACCCATCTTCAAGGAAGATGGCAAAAACTAGGAAGCAATCCAAAAGTGATATGTGATACTGCCCACAATGCTCATGGTCTTTCTATTGTCTTGAATCAATTAAAAAAAGAACAGTTTGAAAAACTGCATATTGTTCTAGGGGTTGTAAATGATAAAAACTTGGAAGAAATTTTGCCCTTATTTCCAAAAACTGGTATTTATTATTTCTGTAAACCCAATATTCCTCGAGGACTTGATGCAGCAATCTTAAGTACAAAAGCTGCTGAATATAATCTTAGTGGTGAAATATATAATTCAGTTTCAATTGCTTATCAAAAAGCCAAGGAAAATGCATCTTCAAAAGACTTGATATACATAGGTGGTAGTACTTTTGTAGTTGCAGAAATTTTATAATTTTTATTGATTTTTATTTGTAGAATTAAAAAAGTAGTCTATATTTGCACTCGCATTCAGGGCGATTAGCTCAGTTGGTTCAGAGCATCTCGTTTACACCGAGAGGGTCGGGGGTTCGAATCCCTCATCGCCCACAAAAACTCCACTAGAAATAGTGGAGTTTTTTTATTTACACCCAATAAAAAAGCCACTCCTCCGAGTGGCTTTTTTAATTTGCTTATTTTTTATTCTTTATCTCTTCAATGAGAAATGGGCTTTAAACTGTTTGGCAACGTTTTGTTCTAGATAATCTACACTAAACCAGTAATCCGTTGAAGGTAGTAGTTGGCCGTTGTAGGTTCCATCCCATCCAGTTCCTGTGGAACTAAGCTGTTTGATTAGTTTTCCGTAGCGGTCAAAGATGTAAATCTTAGCTGACGGTTGTCCTGCTAGTCCAACAATATTCCAAGTATCGTGTATGCCATCTCCATTCGGGGTGAAGTAATGCGGGTAATCGATGATTTGAACGTCTTGGATAATCAGTTCTTCACAGCTGTAAATGCCGCCTTCGGTATCCCAAACATGGATGACATGACTGCCTAACGAT
>NZ_JBPTTL010000006.1:0-179377 GCF_051547085.1 Flavobacterium sp. RSB2_4_14 | reverse complement strand
CCAAGATCAAATCCAAATTTTTTACGCTAAAAATTTATTTATTTCCACATAAGGTGTTCCTCTGTTAACGGTTGCAAATACTCTTGATACGATTTTGTTTCTAATGATGTTTAGTACAACCATTTTTGGTTTTCCTTCTTCTACTCTTTTCTGATACTATAATTTGAGTTCTTTGTCGTGCTGGATAGCACTGATGGCAGACATGGAGAGTAAACTCTTTAAAAAAATACATTCTCAAACTAAATAGTACTAACTAAAAATCACACTCCTAACCCGTTAAAAGAGCAAGAATTACATTTAATTTATTTAAACTGTACCTAATTTTTGTTTAACTTCGTTTCTTACATAAAATTAAAAACCTAACACTTTTAAAAGAGGGCCTTTTAGCATTGTTTTGTTTTTACTTTTTAAATCAAACTATTTGAGCCATTAAATCCCTTATTTATGACAACAATTACAAAACCCAGAATTCAATCCATAGACTTATTAAAAGGTTTAGTGATGGTTATCATGGCACTAGATCATATTAGAGATTACCTTCATTACCCGGCTTATATTTTTGATCCGACTGATCCTAACCAGAGTACGTTTCCCATTTTCTTTACGCGATTTATAACGCATTTTTGTGCGCCTATCTTTTGTTTCTTGGCAGGTACTTCTGCATTTATGGTTGGGAAACGGAAATCAAAATCGGAATTGTCTAGTTTTCTATTTAAACGTGGGCTTTGGTTGGTTTTTATCGAAATGACGATTGTTAATTTTGCTTGGTATTTTGATGTTTATTTTAGAAGTCCAGGATTGTTAGTTATTTGGTCTTTGGGAATTAGTATGATTGTTTTGGCAGGATTAGTTCACCTGTCGAGAACGTTTATTTTGGTGTTTAGTTTGGTTTTGATTTTGGGTCATAATCTTTTGGACACCGTGCATTTTGATGGCAACGTTTTTTGGTCAATACTGCATGAGTTTACTATTTTTCAACTAACTGATGGTGTTGAATTTTTGGTTGGCTACCCTATTATTCCTTGGATTGCCGTGATGGCATTGGGGTATTATTTTGGTGCTTATTATGATAGCTCGTATGATGGCTTGCAACGAAAAAAACTCTTTAACACTATAGGCATTATAGCTATTGTGGCATTTGTAATTTTACGATTTAGTAATGTGTATGGTGATTCTGCACTTTATACAGATTATGACACTACTACCAAAGATTTGATGTCATTTTTTAATCCTTCTAAATATCCGCCTTCTTTATTGTACTTATTAATGACGCTTGGTGTGGCCTTCATTTTCTTGGCTAATGCCGAAAAACTGAAAGGGAAAGTGGTTGATTTCTTTAGCACTTTTGGCAGAGTTCCTTTTTTCTATTACATTTTACATTTGTATCTTATTCATTTGGTTGCGTTGCTTTTTGCTGAACTCTCTGGATTTGGTTGGCAAAAAATGATTTTAGCCGATTGGATGACAGAAGTACCTGCCTTGAAAGGATTTGGATTTCCACTGTGGGTGGTTTATGTTGTTTGGGTTGGGGTTATTGCATTGCTTTATCCTTTGTGTAAAAAATTTGATGCCTATAAACAATCACATAAAGAAAAATGGTGGTTGAGTTATTTGTAAAATGCAATCAACCAACATTTAAAGATTTTAGATTGAGTTACAAAAAAATAAAAATCATCATCAAACAAAATACTATTATGAAAAAAACCATCGTACTCCTTTTACTGTTGAGCATTCAACTAACCACTGCTCAAAAAAACAATTACAGTGATCTTATTGTCAAAAAAGCTACTGTTATTGAACAAAAAGTGATTGCTTGGCGACATGATTTTCATCAAAATCCAGAATTGGGTAATCGAGAAACACGAACTGCAGCCATAGTTGCCAAGCATTTACAGTCCTTGGGGATGGAAGTTAAAACTGGCGTTGCCTATACAGGTGTTGTAGGGATTTTGAAAGGTGATAAACCAGGACCAGTAGTGGCGTTAAGAGCGGACATGGATGCATTGCCAGTAGAAGAAGTAAATGATTTGCCCTTTGCTTCAAAGGTAAAAACGATGTACAACGGAAAAGAAACTAGTGTCATGCATGCTTGTGGACATGATGGACACACGGCTATATTGATGGGTGTTGCCGAAGTATTGGCCAGTATGAAAAAAGAATTGAAAGGCACGGTGAAATTTATTTTTCAACCAGCGGAAGAAGGTGCACCAAAAGGAGAAGAAGGCGGCGCTGCATTGATGATTAAAGAAGGGGTTATGGAAAATCCAAAAGTAGATGTGATTTTTGGATTACACTTAAATTCACAACTCGAAGTTAACAAACTGTCTTATCGTCCGGCAGGAACATTTGCTGGTATTGAAGATTTTAAAATTACCGTAAAAGGAAAACCTAGTCACGGTTCGCAACCTTGGAATTCGGTTGATCCAATAGTAGTTGCGGCTCAAATTATTAACAGCCTTCAGACTATTGTAAGTAGAAATGTAAAACTTACAGATAACGCCGCCGTAGTCACAGTAGGAGCTATTAATGGTGGTAACCGTTCTAATATTATTCCTAAAGAAGTAGAAATGATAGGCGATATCAGAACATTTACGGATGAAGATGAAGCGCTAATTGTTAACCGTATCAAACAAATAGCCGAAAAAACCGCCGAAGCTGCCGGAGCAACCGCCGTTGTAGAGATGCCTTACCAAACTCATTACCCAGTTACTTTTAACAATATTGAATTGACAAATACGATGTTACCTTCTTTACAAAAGTCGGCTGGAGCTGAAAACGTGTTGCTTGTTCCTGCCATTACTGGTTCGGAAGATTTTTCATTTTTTGCACAAAAAGTACCTGGACTGTACTTTCGATTGGGTGGAACAGCGAAAGGAAAAGATATCAAAACTGTTGGACCACATCATACCCCAGAGTTTATCATTGAAGATGATTCGTTTAAATTAGGGGTTATTTCGCTTAGTAATTTAGTGTTTGATTATATTGCATTACAAAAAAAATAGAACGTTATGAAGAAAGTTGTCTTATTACTACCCATTGCATTTGTATTAATTACTTCTTGCAAATCTTCACAATCAACAGCTACCACCAACACGCTTGAGGGAACATGGCAATTAAATTATATTACTGGTCCAAGAATTGCATTTGGAGGATTGTATCCTGAGAAAAAACCAACCATCACTTTTGATTTAAAAGAAAATAGGGTTTCGGGAGATAATAGTTGTAACAATTATTCTGGAAATCTTATTGTAAAAGGAAACCAAATCAACTTTAAAGACTCAAAGATGATTGCTACCATGATGGCTTGTCCGGGTCAAGGCGAACAAGTATTTATGTCTACTTTGAATAAAATAGAAACTTACAGCATATCAGAAGATGGGAAAACCTTAAATTTTATTATGGGCGACATTGCCATGATGCGTTTTGAAAAAGTTTTAACAGACACTCACAATTCTCAAAATTCATTAGACTGGCAAGGAACCTACAAAGGAACAACGCCATGTGCTGATTGTGAAGGAATAGCAACCGAAATCACTCTGAATACTGATTTAACATTTAGTCTAAAAACAAAATATTTGGGCAAAGGCGACGGAAAAGTATTTGAAGAAAAAGGAACTTTCGTTTGGGATAAATCAGGTTCAACCATTACATTAACCGATTTAAAAGGAAAGCCCAACCAATATAAAGTAGGTGAAAACAGATTGATACAACTCGATATGAATGGGAAAATCATTACGGGAGCATTAGCTGAAAAATATGTGTTAACGAAGTAAAGAGTAAAAAAATGAAAAAACTAGTAACAACAATTTTAATATTGAGCAGCTATTTATCTTTAGCACAAAGCTCTTGGGTTTTGATAAACAACGTACAAATCTTAAATGGAAAGGATGAAAAATCAGTCTTAGCCAATGTACTTGTAACAGATAATATTATTACCAAAATTTCCACAGGACCAATTATGACCAACAAAAGTGGTAACACCAAAATCATTGATGGGAAAGGAAAATATTTAATCCCCGGGTTAATTGACAACCATGTTCACTTAGCCATGAATACCGCACCACAAGAGGTATTACTTACGTTGTCTATGGCAAGCTTGGATTCACTGCAAAGAATTGAAGGAAATAAAATGTTGTTACGCGGGTTTACTACCATTAGAGATTTAGGCGGACCGGTTTTTACAGCCAAAAAAGATTTTGATAAAGGAACTTTCCCCGGACCAAGAATTTATCCGAGTGGTGCCATGATTTCGCAAACATCAGGACATGGAGATGCTCGTATGCCTTATGAAAAATCAAAGCACTATGGTGGAGAAGTATCAAAAGCAGAATTGATGGGCGTAAGTTATATTGCTGATGGAGTTCCGGAGGTTTTAAATGCAGTTCGAGAAAGCTTGCGTTCTGGAGCATCACAAATTAAAGTTCACGCAGGTGGTGGTGCTGCTACTTTATACGATCCATTAGATGTTTCACAATATACTTTTGAAGAACTTAAAGCTGCTGTCGATGCCGCCGAAGATTGGGGAACTTATGTTTGTGTACACGCTTATACTTCCAGAGCCGTCAAACGCTCTATAGAAGCAGGAGTTAAAGTCATAGAACACGGTCAATTACTCGATGATGAAACACTAAAACTGATGGCAGATAAAGGAATATTCTTGAGCTTACAGGCATTAGATCCTGCTCCACCACAAGCACCAGAAACTGTAAAAGTAAAAAAACAGCAAGTAATTGATGGTACCGATTTAGCATTCCGTACAGCAAAAAAATACAACATAAAAATACTTTGGGGCACAGACTATTTATTTGATCCAAAATCTGCTGCAAGACAAAGCACCGATATACTTAAATTAAAAAAGTGGTTTACCCCTTTTGAAATGCTAAAACTTATTACATATGATAATGCAAAAGTATTTGAATTGAGTGGTGAACGAAATCCTTATCAAAAAGGTAAACTTGGCGAAATCTCAGAAGGAGCTTATGCTGATATGATTTTAGTAGATGGTAATCCTATGAAAAACATAGATTTATTAGCTAGTCCAGAAAAGAATTTTGTTTTGATTATGAAAGACGGTGTTATTTATAAAAACACTATAGTAAAATAAATTTATCCGTTATAAAAAGTAAAAACTAAATGTTAAAATATTAAAAAAAATAGCTAATTTTACTATACTAAAATGAAATGCAATCACGATTCTTTTGGTTTGTGAATTGAAATTATTTTAGGCACTCTATATTAATTTTAAACCATACAAAATGAAACTAAACTATAAACTTTCAATCGCTATTTTATTTTTTGGAATTACTGCTTTTGGACAAAGCACAAATAATTCTGAAAATGTAGCTAGTAATCAATCATCTTATAACATAGAAAATAATCTTTCTATGGGTATAATTCAGAAAGACAGCACCAAAGTAAAAGAAATGAGAGATGTGCCATGGTTTGTGGAACGATACAAATTTTCTTTTGGATTTTATGGAGGATATAACAACACTAATATTCAATTGGATAGCAAATCGGGAGATGCTGGAGCAGAAGTAGATTTTGAAAATGATTTAGGTTATAATTCTTATACATCTTCCATTTTTACTGATTTTCAATGGCGTTCTAGTAGTCGTTCAAGATTTATGTTGGCTTATTACAATTTGAGAAGAGACTCATCTAAAAAATTAGAAAAAACATTTGATTTTGGGGAAAACACTTATGAAATAAATACCACTATTTACTCTTATTTCAACGTAGGTGTTTATCGTTTTTCCTACGGATATGCTATTTTGAGCAAACCAAAATATGAGGTTGGTTTGTCTGTTGGTGCTCATATTTTAGAACTACAATTGGGTATTGGAGTAAGAGGTGATAATATTAATGCAGAAGTTAGTGATAATTTTGGTGTTACAGCTCCACTTCCTGATTTTGGTATTTGGGGTGGCTACGCTTTTACTGATAAATTTGCAGTAAATGGCGAATTTGATTATTTCGCAGTTCAAATTGACAATATTGATGGTGAAGTGTTAAGTTATAACCTTTCAGCTACTTACAAACTGTCAAACCATTTTAATATCACTGGAGGTTTTAACAGTCTAAATACAACTATTGATGTTACCGGTAAAAGAGCAGATGCAAGAATTAAATGGGGAAATAATGGACTATCTCTAAGAGCTGCTTATACTTTTGGCACTAAAAAATGGAAATAATTCTTTTAAGCAGTTTTAATATTATTATGGCTAATAACCTTGAATTTTTCTATTAAAAAGTTACAATAAAAAATAAAAAAATTGCATTACTTTTGTTGTAAACAAACAACACAATGCAATTTAATCCTAACGATTTAGATTATATTGCCGTATACAAGCTACTCACAGGTTCTATTATCCCAAGACCTATAGGCTGGATTTCCAGTATTAGTGAAGACGGTATTAATAATTTAGCCCCTTTCTCCTATTTCAACGCCGTTGGCGAAGATCCACCACATGTCATGTTCTCTGCAGGAAGAGGAAACAATACCAATAAGGATACCTTGAACAACGTTTTGGCTACCAAACAATTTGTAGTAAACATGGTTACCGAAGCCTTGGCAGAACAAATGAATAGCACAGCTAAAAGCGTTTCTCCCGAAGTAGATGAATTCGAAATGGCAGGAATTGAGTCTATTCCATCCGTAATCGTAAAACCATTGCGTGTAAAAGAAAGTCCCATAACTTTTGAATGCGAATTAGTCCACCATTATTTTCTGGAAGATCATAAAAATGGTGGTGCTTGTGTAATTATAGGCCGCATTGTGATGATGCATTTTGATGATAGTGTGTTGCTTGATAATTATAAGATCAATTTAGAAAACTATAAACCCATTGCAAGATTGGCGGGTTCGAACTATGCGAAACTGGGGGAATTATTTTCCATCAAAAGAATAGCTGAATAAGGAACATAGATTAAAGAAATTATAATAATTTTTAAAATCTCTCTAATTTCTTAAATCTGTGTTCCAAAAAAACTAAAAATAAAATAACAAATCAGCGATAATTCGCGTTGCAAAACATCCGTTTTATCCGCGTTCCATAAAATTATGAAAATAGCAGTTATAGGTGGTGGTCCAGGCGGACTATACTTCTCGATACTAACCAAGAAAGCAATGCCTCATTGCCAAATCGATATATACGAACGCAACAAACCAGATGATAGTTTTGGTTTTGGTGTGGTCTTCTCCGATGAAACTCTAGGAGAATTTCTAAAACGTGACATGCAATCCTATGAACTCATCCGAAGCCAGTTTGCCTATTGGGATGACATTATTATTGCTAGAGACGGACAAGAGGTAAGCATTGCCGGCAATGGTTTTTGTGGTTGTTCTCGTAAAACCCTTTTGCAATTACTCCAACAACGTTGTCTAGAAGAAGGTGTAAACCTTCACTTTGAGCAAAACATAGATGATCTAAATCAATATCAAGATGCAGATATCATCTTAGCTTCCGATGGTATTGCTAGTGGCATACGCACTAAATATGAAAAAGAGTTTTGCACCAAAATCGTTTTAAAGAAGAATCGCTTTGTGTGGTTAGGTTCCACCAAACCATTGGATGCTTTTACCTATTTCTTCAGAACTACACCACACGGTGTAATTGTAGCCCACAGCTATCAATACCAAGAAGGTATGAGCACTTGGATATTTGAGTGCAGTGACGAAACCTGGCAAAAGCATGGCTTTGAAGTCACCAACGAAGCAGATACCATTGCCAAAATCTCCAAAATATTTTCAGAAGAACTCGACGGACATCCTCTAATTTCTAATAAATCACATTGGCGACAGTTTCCTCACGTGACCAATGAAAATTGGTACCACAACAACATCGTTTTACTTGGTGATGCCAAAGCTACTGCCCACTACTCCATCGGTTCAGGAACAAAACTAGCCATGGATTGTGCTATAGGATTATCCGATGCTGTAATTGCTAATCCAAACAATGTGCAAGCCGCTTTCGAACAATATGACAAAACTAGAAGAAACACTGTGGAGATGATTCAACATGCGGCTTTAGTTTCACTCGATTGGTTTGAAAATATGGATAGAAACAACCAACATCCATTCTATCAGTTTGCGTTTGGTTGTATGACACGTTCCAAAAAAGTTACTTATGAAAATCTTCGCCTACGCGACAAATCATTTACTGATAAAGTTTTAAAAGAATTCAATGACAATTTCAATAGCAATGGCAATAATCAAATTTTGCCTGCGGCTTTCACCAAATTAAAACTTAGAGATTTAGAATTACAAAACCGCATTGTCATGTCGCCAATGGGACAATATTCTGCAGTAAATGGAAAAGTTTCCGATTGGCATTTAGTACACTACGGAAGCAGAGCAACAGGTGGTGTTGGTTTAATTCTTACCGAAATGACAGCTGTTTCAGAAACTGGCCGCATTACTTTAGGTTGTGCTGGTATATATACTCAAGAACAACTAGTTGACTGGAAAAACATAACCGATTTTATTCACAATAATACTAAAACTAAAATAGGAATTCAACTAGGCCATTCTGGCAGAAAAGGAGCTACTAAAAAACCTTGGGAAGGTAATAATGAACCCATAGCGTTACCTTGGGATTTGATTTCGGCTTCGCCAATAGCATTCAAT
Source organism: Flavobacterium sp. RSB2_4_14 (assembly GCF_051547085.1). Taxonomy (NCBI): domain Bacteria; kingdom Pseudomonadati; phylum Bacteroidota; class Flavobacteriia; order Flavobacteriales; family Flavobacteriaceae; genus Flavobacterium; species Flavobacterium sp. RSB2_4_14. The sequence goes on along the minus strand of NZ_JBPTTL010000006.1, from coordinate 170,748 downwards.
GAAAAACTACCTATTCCTAGAGAAATGAGCTTAGTTGACATGGATTTGATTGTGGAGCAATTTGTTCAAGCGACTAAAAATGCAGACAAAGCAGGTTTTGACATGATAGAATTGCAAGCACATCATGGCTTCCTTTTAGCTTCTTTCCTAACGCCTTTAACCAATATCCGAACTGATGAATTTGGTGGAAGTATCGAAAACCGATTGAAGTTTCCATTACGCGTTTTTAATGAAATGCGAAAAGTATTTACACAAAACAAACCCATGTCTGTTAGAATATCCGCTTCCGATTGGGTAGAAAATGGTATTCCCGAAGAAGAGGTAATCACTATTGCCTCAGCTTTCAAAAACGCTGGCGCTGACATCATCAATGTTTCTACAGGAAATACAGTTGCTAATCAAAAGCCACAAATTGGTAGAATGTGGCAAACGCCTTTTGCTGACACTGTTAGAAATACGATACACATTCCAACCATAACTGCAGGCTACATACAAGATATTGACCAAATCAATACCATTATCTTAAACGGAAGAGCTGATTTGGTAGCACTTGGAAGACCATTACTGGCTGATGCTAACTTTGTGAGAAATGCACAAGCCTATGAACAATATGAAGCTACTGATATTCCAAGCCAATACAAAGCAGGAAGCTCGCATTTGTATCCTCTTAAAGCCACTGAAAGAAAGCAAGTTGAAGGAATGAAAAAAGCATTGAAACCAAAGAGTAATAAGAAATCATGAAGCATTACGAAGACAATTTTGCTCACGATAATTTACCAAGCATAGACTTGCAACCCGACTATGTGTTTTTAGATTTACCTCAGTTTCAAAGACCTGAAATGCTTAATTGTGTCGAAAGGCTTTTGGATAATCATATCAAAGAAGGTCGAGGAAATACTATTTGCCTAAGAACTTTCGAAGAAACTTGGACGTATCAAGACTTATATGATAAAGCCAATCAAATTGCTCATGTATTAATCGATGATTTGGGATTAAAATCAGGCAACCGAGTTTTAATCCGTTCTGCCAATAATCCTATGATGGTGGCGTGTTGGTTTGCAATACTAAAAGCGGGCGGAATTGTGGTGGCTACGATGCCTTTACTACGTTCCAAAGAATTAACTACTATTATCGATTGTGCCGAGATTAGTCATGCTTTTTGCGACCATAATTTGGCCGATGAAATGCATTTGGTAAAGTCAGATTTTATAAAATCTGTTAGTTATTATGGCAATTCTCATTTAGAGGAATTGATGCAAAGTAAACCTAAAACATTCTCCAATTACTATACAAAAGCAGACAGTATCGCCTTAATCGGATTTACATCTGGAACTACTGGATTGCCTAAAATGACCTCGCACTATCACAAAGATATTTTAAACATTTGCGAAGCATTTCCATCCTATTCATTACAACCAACTGCTCAAGATATTTTCATAGGAAGTCCACCGATTGGCTTTACTTTTGGATTAGGCGGATTGGTTTTGTTTCCAATGTATTTTGGATCATCTACTTTTCTGTTAGAAAAACCAAGTCCTGATATGCTTTTACAAGCCATTCAGGAATATAAAATTACCATCTGTTTTACAGCACCAACAGCTTGGCGAATTATCACCACCAAAGTGCATGACTTTGATATTTCTAGTTTACGAAAATGTGTCTCTGCTGGAGAAACCTTACCGTTAAAGGTTTGGGAAGACTGGTATAACACAACCGGATTAAAAATTATTGATGGTATTGGCGCTACCGAAATGTTGCATATCTTTATATCATCCAATGAAGCCAATATGAAACCTGGCGCAACAGGAAAAGCCATCACTGGATATGAAGCAAAAATTATAGATATGAATGGCGATGAAGTAGCTACTAATGAGCCAGGAAGATTAGCCGTTCGAGGTATTACAGGTTGTAAATATTTGAATAGAACAGACAAACAAAAGGAATATGTAGAAAATGGCTGGAACATCACAGGAGATATTTTCCGCCAAGATGAAGAAGGGTATTTTTGGTTTGTGGCACGAGGCGATGATATGATTATTTCTTCGGGGTATAATATTGCAGCCATCGAAGTGGAGAGTGTGCTTTTGACCCATGAAGAAATATTAGAATGCGCAGTTGTTGGATTACCTGATGAAGAAAGAGGAATGCTAGTTTGCGCTCACATTGTGCTAAAAGAAAAAAGTAAAGCTACAGATAATATGAAGAACCATATTCAACACTGGTTCAAAGAAGTAGCTGCACCATATAAATATCCAAGAGTAATATATTTTACCGAAGCTTTGCCAAAAACAGAGACTGGAAAAATACAACGATTTAAACTGAAATAGTTACAAGTATTAGGATGGGAGTATTAAGTATTAAGATTTTACCAAATCATGTAATTAGATTAGCTACATTCTTATTCGTTATTTTTATTTTTAATTCTTGTAATTTAAAACTTAAAAAAGAAATAAATTCTAACTTTGAGAATGTGAAACGAATTGAAATTTTGGCATACATTGACAGAAATCAATGGAATAAAGAAGACAATCCTGATTTTTTTAAAATAAATTACATTAAAAACGGTAAACTTGAAATAAATAAAAAGTATTTAAAAAATAGAATTTCCTTAAATAAAGAACAAATTGAAATTCTAAAAAATGGACTTATAAAATGTAAGACAGAAAATTATGCCGCTGCTTGTTATGATCCACGACATGCGATTTTGTTTTATGATGAAAATGATAAAATATTTGGATACATAGAATTATGTTTTGATTGTAACGGTAGTCGAAGTTCTGATAATTTTAATAGCTTTTCAGGATGTGCTTTAGGGCTTCAAGATACATTTAAAGAATTCGGTATAACATACTTTGGAGAAATAGAAAATAACAATTAGTCTAAATTAGTATTTAAAGAATAACATATGCAATTTACAAAACAAGAAAAAATACGTTTCAAACATGTGGATTACGCTGGTATAGTTTTCTATCCACGCTTTCTGGAAATGCTGAATGATTTGGTAGAAGATTGGTTTGAAGAAGCGCTCGAGAGACCTTTTTCTAAAATCCATGAAACCAATGGTATCCCAACAGTTGATTTGAAAGTACAATTCAAACAACCAGCTCGTTTGGGTGAAGTATTAACCAAAAAACTTTGGGTGATAAAATTAGGTGGTGCTTCGGTTCATTGCGGTTTCAGATTTGAAGATGAACAAGGTAAAACCAGTTTAGAAGGCGAAGTGACATTGGTAAATGTTGGCATTTCTGATGATAGAGGTAATATTAAAGCAGAAGCTTTTAATGAGGATATGAAACAAAAAATATCAAAATTCGTAATTAGTAATTCGTAATTATTTATGGACTTTAAAAAATTCAAAGCCGCCACAGTACAAACCTCGCCCGTTTTTCTGGATGTAGAAAAAACAATAGCAAAAGCTATTTCTTTTATCAAAGAAGCTAGTCAAAATGGTGCGCAATTGATTGCCTTTCCTGAAGTGTTCGTAGCTGGTTATCCCTATTGGAACTGGATTATGACACCTGTTCAAGGTAGTAAATGGTATGAGCAATTGTATAAAAACTCAGTGGCTGTTACTGATGAATCTATGAAACCGTTATTTAAAGCCGCGAAAGACAACAACATCCACATCGTTATCGGAATTAACGAACGTGGTGAAAGTTATGGTGAAATTTATAACACCAATTTAATCATCGATAAAAACGGTAATTTAATTGGAAAACACCGAAAGTTAGTGCCAACTTGGGCTGAAAAACTGACTTGGACAAGTGGTGATGGTTCTTCACTGAAAGTATATGATACAGAAGTTGGTCCAATAGGAACGTTAGCTTGTGGAGAAAACACCAATACGTTAGCGCGTTTTACGTTGCTTTCACAAGGCGAGTTAATTCACATTGCCAATTACATTTCACTTCCTGTTGCTCCACCAGATTATGATATGGCAGAAGCGATTAAAATCCGTGCTGCAGCCCATTCTTTTGAAGGTAAATTGTTTACCATTGTTTCGTGTTCTACTATTTCACAAGAAATCAAAGACGCTTTGCGTGCTGATGTTCCTAATGTGGATGAATTGTTAACTCGCAAAAACTCTGCTTTCTCTGGGTTTATCGGTCCAAACGGTGCTGTAATTGGGGAAGCATTAATTGATGATGAAGGTATCATTTATGCTGATATTGATTTGGAAAAATGCATTCAACCGAAGCAAATGCACGATATCCTTGGGCATTACAACCGATTTGATATTTTTGATTTACGGGTAAATACAGCACCAACGAGAAAGATTACCTTTATTGATAATCACGAGGAGTTTAATAAGAAATAAAAAAATAAACCATTAAGGAATTAAGTTTCATTAAGTATACTTCTTAATTTTCTCAACTATCTTAATGGTTTGAAAAATAAAACAATATGGAAGATAAATTTTCAGACGATCAAATAGGAAGAGCTCGAGTTCAGGACACACCAGAACTAGAAGCTTACTATAAAGAATTAGAAACTCTTGGTGCTGGTGCACTTTGGACAGTTGCCAACGATATCGAACCTTGGGAACCAAGAAGTTCATCCGTTCCTATGCTTTGGAAATATGATGATTTAAGAGAATTAGTTTTAAAATCATCAGAATTAGTTACACCAGAACAAGCCGGAAGACGCGTTGTTTATCTTGTAAATGACAAACGTAAAGATGTTTCTGCAGCCGTGGGTTGGTTGTACACTGGAATTCAAGTTACACGTCCAGGCGAAAGCACTTCGGCTCACCGACACAAAGCATCGGCATTGCGTTTTATCATGGAAGGTTCAAAAGGATACACCGTAGTCGATGGTAATAAAATTATGCTTGAAGTCAATGACTTTGTGATTACGCCCAATTCTACTTGGCACGAACACGGTGTAGAAGCTGACGGACAAACATGCATTTGGCAAGACGGATTAGATATTCCATTAGTAAATGCTTTGGAAGCTAATGATTATGCGGTGTATGATGGCAAACAAGCTTTGGTTGCACCAATAAATTACTCCCCAATTGCTTATGGTTGTTCGGGTTTAATTCCAGCTGATAAATCTTGGGACAAACCGTATTCTCCTTTATTCAAATATTCATGGAGTAAAGTGTATCCTGCGTTATTGGAAACACAAAAAGTAACTGATGTCAATCCTTTTGATGGAATTTTAATGCAGTATTCCAATCCGTTAACTGGCGGACATGTGATGCAAACCATGAGCGCTTCCATGCAATTATTACCAGCAGGTTTCAAAGGAAAAGCACACAAACACACTGGTTCTTTTGTCTATCAATGTGCTAAAGGAAAAGGTTATTCTATTATCAACGGACAACGCTTTGACTGGAAAGAAAGGGATATATTCTGTGTTCCTTCGTGGGCATGGCATGAACATCATAATTTATCAGAAACCGAAGATGCTTGTTTGTTTAATTTCAATGATTTGCCAGTAATTGAAAAATTAGGATTATTTCAAGGAAGAGAATTTGAAGAAAATAACGGACATCAAATATTTTAATTAAAACTAACCAACGATTTTAAAATTAGTGTAATAGTAAGCATTGAATGAAAACTAAATTTATATCCTTTTTTATACTATTCATTACCACAACTATTTTTTCTCAAGAGGTCAATTTTGATATTGGCGCTATAAATGAAAAAAAATATTTTGAGGAAATTAACTTTGAATTAGTGTATGACAAAATAGTTTTTCCTGTTATGATTAACGGGAAAGAATATCATTTTTTATTAGATACTGGCGCACCAAACATTATTTCTAAAAAAGTTTTTGATGACTTAAAATTAGAAAAAACAAAAACTATTAATGTAAATGACGCCAATAATTTAAATCAATCCATGCAATCTGTTCAAATTCCAAAATTAGAAATTGGTAGATTGATATTTGAAAATCAAGCAGCATTGGTTTATGATTTAGACAATCACAACTTATTGGGATGTTTTAAAATTGATGGTTTTATAGGCAGTAATTTATTGCTGAATTCTGTCATTAAAATAAGTAAATCTGAAAAAAAAATCACTTTAACCGATAACATAAAAAACATAAATCCTAGAGTAAAACCATCAAAAATTAAATTAATAGGAAGTCAAAAATCACCTTATATTGAGTTTGATTTTATCGGAAAGAATAAAGAAAAAGCATCTGATATGGTTTTGATAGATACAGGAATGGATGGTTTGTATGAAATGTCAAATAGAGCTTTTACCATTTTTGAAGAACATAAAATTTTTGAAATTTTGGGTAAATCAGAAGGTTTAAACAGTGTTGGTCTTTTTGGTGCTGGAAAGCCAACTTTACAACATTTATTGACTGTAGAAAAAGCAATATTGAATAATACTTCCATAAAAAATTTAGTTATCAATACTACTGATGATAATAATTCGAGAATTGGTTTAGAGTTTTTAAATTATTCCGATTTAATTATTGATTTCAAAAATAAGAATGCCTACTTCGAGGCCAATGAAACGATTTCCTTAGAAAATACTATTCCAAAATATGTTCCAACGGTTTTAGATAATAAATTTGTAATCGGATTAGTTTGGGATGAAAATTTGGCTAAAGAAATGAGTTTTGGTGATGAAATATTAAGTATTGATGCCAAAAAAATAAGTGACCTAAATTTTTGTGACATTTTGAATTTGAAAAGAGAAGGACAAAAAAAACTCAGCTATTCTCTCGAAATTAAAACCAAAGAAAACACAATAAAAACCCTAAAAATTGAAAAACAACAGCTATGAAACTACTTACTTATAAAACTAAAGACACCGAACCACGATTAGGGTTTATTCATAACAATCAAGTGGTTGACATGGAAGATTTTGGAGAAATATCCAATTTTCCGTTACCAACAGACATGTTGGAGCTTATCGATATGGGTATTGAACTTATCGAAGAACTCAATGTTATGATTGCCGAAACTCCTGAAGATTTCTTTGAAGAAATTGCCTATTCGATTGACGAAATTACCATCCTTGCTCCTATTCAAAAACCAAGGAAAAATATCATTGGAATTGGTTTAAACTATACAGAACATGTTGCAGAAAGTGCACGAACATTAGACACCACTGGAAAATTACCAGCAAAACCTATTATCTTTTCAAAACCACCTACAACCGTTACAGGAACCAATACTGAAATCATCAAAAACACCAAACTGACGTCACAATTAGATTGGGAAGTGGAACTAGCAGTGGTTATCGGTAAAAAAGGAAAATATGTGCCAAAAGCCGAAGCAATGGATTATGTTTTTGGCTACACGGTTATCAACGATATTTCGGCTCGTGATTGCCGTCGTGAAGGACAATGGATTGTTTCCAAAGGACAAGATACGTTCGCCCCAATGGGACCAATTTTAGTAACCAAAGACGAAATTGAAAATCCACATAATTTAAATTTATCGTTAAAAGTAAATGGTGTAGAAAAACAAAATTCAAACACCAAATTTCTATTGTTCAACATTAATGATTTGATTGAAGATTTAAGTACAGTTTTCACACTTGAACCTGGCGATATCATTGCCACTGGAACTCCAGCAGGTGTTGGCGCAGGACGTAATCCTCAAGAATGGTTGTGTGATGGCGATGTTGTAGAAGCCACTGTAGAAGGAATTGGTACGATTGTGAATACAGTAAAAGAAATTTAATTTAAAAGAAACACAGATTTGAGAAATTAGAATAATTATTAAAATTTCTCAAATTTCTCAAATCTGTGTTCCAAAAAAATAAAAAAATGAAATACAGAATAGGACAAATAGTTCCATCATCGAACGTAACGATGGAAACTGAAATACCAGCAATTTTTCGTTCCCGTGAAACCATTCTACCCGAACGTTTCACGTTTCACAGCAGTAGAATGCGCATGAAAAAAGTAACCAAAGAAGAACTTGAAGCTATGGATGCTATGAGTTTAAAGTGTGCACAAGAATTGTCAGATGCGCATGTTGATGTAATGGGTTATGCGTGCTTAGTAGCTATCATGAGCATGGGAAGAGGTTATCATTGTGTTTCGGAAGTGAATTTACATCAAGAAACTGTGGCGAATGATTTCCCTACTCCAATTGTCACTTCGGCTGGAGCATTAATTAATGGTTTGAAAGTTTTAGGTGCCAAACAAATCTCAATAATCACACCATACATGCGACCACTTACAGACATGGTGGTAGATTATATCGAAAACCAAGGCATCAAAGTGAAACAAAGTATTGCTTTAGAAATTCCCGATAATTTAGAAGTTGCAGCCCAAAATCCAATGAACTTATTGGAAATCTACAAACAATTGGATTTAACGGATGTGGATGTTTTAGTGGCTTCGGCTTGTGTGCAAATGCCTTCTTTGGAAGCTATCGATTTAATTCAAGCGGAATGTGGCATTCCAGTGACTTCGGCAGCAGTATGTACAACTTATGAAATGATGAAAAAATTGGGAATTGAAGCAAGATCAGCTATTGGTGGGGAATTATTAAACGGTAAATATTAAAATATGTCTTGGATAATAAAAAACGGTAAACTAGTCAACACCTTTGAATTTAAATCTCAAACTGAATTGGCAACCTTTTTAGTTAAAATTGCAAAATATGCTGATGAAATTCATCACCATCCTGATTATGAGGTTTTTCAGTGCTCAAAAGTAACGTTTTCTTTATTTACTCATGATAAAAATGGGATAACCGAATTGGATTACAAACTATCCGATTTCATTTCTTCACAGTTTAGTTTGGATGTATAAAAGTAAAAAACCTAACTGCCTTAAGCCTGTTGCTAAAACCTACAACTACACACAAAATAGAAGCATAAATATCCAAATATTATTTTCTATATTTACAAATTACTAAATTGAGATGGCAAAAAAACACTTATTATAAATGAACAGAACTTACATAACTATAATTAGTCTTGGATTTATCCCGATTATTTATGGACAAACGTTATCTTCAACAAATTCGGGCGCTGTTTCAAATAATGATCTTATTTATTCTGTTGGCGAAGTATTTGTAACTCCAATAAATCAAAATGAGGCAAGTTCTGGAGTTATTGGTGTTGTTTCAAGGATTGAATTTACTTCACTGGGTATTGCTGATGTAGAAGCATCAGAAATATTAAAATTTTATCCTAACCCAACTTCACATTCGGTTTTTCTCGAATTAAAAAATGAAAACATTAAAAAGATTTATATTTTCGATTTAAACGGAAAATTAATCGAAAATAAGAATGTTGTTATTAATCAAATTAATTTATCTAATTTACAAACAGGCACTTACATTATTAAAACAGATAATCATAAAATTAAATCATTTAAAATCATTAAACGTTAAATTCATGAAAAAATCAATATTTTTAGTATTGACATTTCTAATAACAATTAGTAGTTATTCACAAATTCCACAAGGAATAAGTTATCAAGCAGTTGCATTTAACTCGGGTGGAAATCCCATTACCAATGGAAATGTTGGCGTAAAAATTAGCATTCTTGACAATTCCATTACAGGCACAGTTGTTTATTCAGAAACGTATACAAAAACAACAAACGCACAAGGGTTGTTTAATTTAAATATTGGACAAGGTACACCTTCATTAGGCACCTTTTCAACAATTAATTGGGGTACAAATTCTAAGTTTTTAAAAGTAGAAGTTGATCCAGCAGGTGGAACTAATTATACTAATGTAGGAACAAATCAATTAATGAGTGTGCCGTATGCATTGTTATCCGGAAATGTTTCTTCGCAACAAAGTATCAATAACGTTATTGTTTCTGAAAATAAAAATAGTGCTATCAAAGGTGGTTTAACTGTTATTTATTCAGATACAGAAGCCAAAGGCTATTATGTTAGTCCATCTGGTGGAGCTGGTAGTTGGAATGGTACTGCAACTTTTTCGACACCTATTATGGGAACTACAGCATCTAATTATACAATTATAGTGTATTCAAATACAGAGGCTAAAGGTTATTATGTAAGTCCGACCGGCGGAGCTGGTGCCTGGAATGGGACTGTAACTTTTTCTTCGCCTATTATTGGTGGAGTTTCATCAAATTATACAAACATTATTTATTCAGCAACTGAAGCTAGAGGTTATTATGTTAGTCCATCAGGAGGTGCTGGTAATTGGAATGGAACTGCAACTTTTTCTTCGCCTATAAAAGGTGCAATTTCATCAAATTTCATAACTGTTTTATATTCAGATACAGAAGCAAAAGGTTATTTTGTAAGTCCAACCGGAGGAGCAGGTAATTGGAATGGCACTGTGACATTCACTTCACCCATTAAAGGAGCTTTTGCTTCAGGTGATGTAATAATAGTTTATTCAGACACAGAAGCAAAGGGTTATTATGTTAGTCCAACAGGAGGTGCTGGTAACTGGAACGGAACTGCCACTTTTTCCTCTCCAATTAAAAACGGAGTTTCTTCAGGGCAGTAAAGTAAATCCCTTCTGTTATGGGAATACCTTTTCTTTCAATTAATAAAGAACCAATGACTAAAGAGAATAAAAGACTTTTTGCAATAGTTGTTGCCGTAGCATTCTTATTACTTATTCCATTAGTAGCGATGCAGTTCTCAACAGAAGTAAACTGGACACTAGCTGATTTTATAATTGCTGGTGTATTACTATTGGGAATAGGTTTACTATGTGAGTTTGTAATAAGGAAAGTGCCAAAAAGAAGTCATCGCATTGTTATTTGCTTGGTACTACTTATGTTACTTGTGCTTGTTTGGGCAGAACTTGCCGTTGGTATTTTTGGTACAGCAATAGCGGGTAGCTAATTAAAAATCTTAATCAGCATTTCTTTATACAAATCACTTAAAGGTAATGCATTAGCCCCAACTCCTTTACTTTTAACATCAATATCACGCAAGGCAGCAATGATACTGCTCACTTTTTTCATTGGAAAATTCTTGGCAGCACTAATATAATCATTAACAAAATAAGGATTTACTCTAAGGACTTTAGCAACATTATTAGGTGTTTTATCTTTTAGTCCATGATATTGCAATAAACCAGAGAAAAACGAAAACACTTGGCCATTTATCAATACCATCGGATTTTCTTTTTGATTTTGAGCAAAGAAATCGGCTATTTGATACGCTTTTAATTGATTTTTCTCGCCAATGGCTTTTCGGAATTCAAACACATTAAAGTCTTTGCTGAATCCTATATTCTCTTCGATATGGTGTGGAGTTATAGTGCTTCCTTTTGGTAAAATTATTTCTAGTTTATTGAGTTCATTGGCAATTCGGCTTAAGTCGTTACCAAGAAATGCCACCAACATAGCGTTAGCTTTTGGTTCTATACTATAACCTCTAGTGTGCAACAAACGGTTAATCCATTGTCCCACTTGGTTTTCATACATTTTTTTACTCTCGTAAACTAAACCGTGTTTGTCGAGCGTTTTGGTAATCTTTTTGCGTTTGTCGAGTGTTTTGTATTTATAAGCCATAACCAAAACCGTTGTAGGTTGAGGATTTTCGGCATAAGACTCTAGTTTATCGATAGTTTTGACTAAATTTTGTGCTTCTTTTACAATCACTACTTGACGTTCAGCCATCATTGGATAACGTTTAGCATTCGACACAATATCTTCAATGGTAGTGTCAACTCCATACAACACCATTTGGTTAAATCCTTTTTCATCTTCGGTTAGAAGATTGTTTTCCAAATACTCTGTTATTTTGTCAATGTAATAAGGTTCTTCCCCCATCAAAAAATAGATTGGTTTGATGTTACCCGCTTTGATGTCGTTGATGATTTTAACTACTTCGTCCATTTTATGTTTGTGGTTTATAGTTTATGGTTTGTTGTTATTTAAACTTTAAACCTTTAATCTCACAGTTATTTAAATAATTCATCATGGCTGCAATTCTGTTTTTACATTCATCTGTCATGACGTTCAATTTTTCAAATTGTTCTTCTGAAATTAAATTTTTATCAAAAGCCCTATAATTTTGTGATTTGACTTCGCCGCAAGAACCTTTAGCTATACTTAAAAATTGTATGAACTCTCTATTTCCATTTCTCTCAAAACCTTCTGCTATATTATCCATAACAGAACCTGAACTTCTATCCATTTGATTCATCAAAGAATATCTTTTACCTAAATTTGTTTCTTCAAATAAATATTCAACAAATTTACAAATCTCTCTTCCTTGTTGCCAAATTTCTAAATCCTCAAATTTTAATATCTTCGCCATAACAATAAACTATAAACCAAAAACAATAAACACTAATAATGCAAAAACTCAATTTTCCTTCCTATAACTTTCGCTTCAAAAATAGTGAAAATAAAGTGTCTATTTTTGATGACATTAGGAAAAAATTCATCATTCTTACTCCAGAAGAATGGGTGCGTCAACACACAGTTCAGTTCTTGCTACAAGAAAAAAAATATCCCAAATCATACCTCAACGTAGAAAAGTTGATTAAAATAAATGACATCAACAAGCGTTATGATATTGTTGTTTTTAAACCAAATGGCGAATTATTTTTATTGATAGAATGCAAAGCGCCTCAAGTGAGAATAAACCAAGATACTTTTGACCAAATTGCACGTTACAACTTGAAACTGAATGCCCAATACTTGATGGTTACTAATGGACTAAATCATTACTTTTGTCAAATGGACTTTGAGAAAGAAACTTATGTTTTTTTAGAAGAACTACCCGATTTTAGATAATAGTACGAATATATGATAGAAAAGAAAATAGCCGTAGTCATATTAAACTGGAATGGAGCAACATTATTGGAGTTGTTTTTGCCTTCGGTGGTGAAGTATTCGAATGAAGCTACAATTTATGTGGTGGATAATGCTTCAACAGATACCTCAATTGAAGTAATTAAAACCAAATTTCCGAGTGTAAAAATCATTCATAATGAGGGTAATTATGGTTTTGCCAAAGGATACAATGTGGCATTACAACAAGTTGAAGAGGAATATTATGCTTTGGTAAACTCTGATATAGAAGTTACTGAAGGTTGGCTCACTCCTATTCTATCATTATTTGAAAATGAACCTAACATTGGTATCATCCAACCGAAATTGTTAGATTATAAACGTAAAGATTATTTTGAATATGCTGGTGCTGCTGGTGGATTTATAGACCAATATGGATACCCTTATTGTCGTGGACGTATTTTTGACACTATTGAAAAAGACAACGGTCAATATAATGATGAAATAGAAATCTTTTGGGCTAGTGGTGCTTGTTTTTTTATCAGAAAAGAAGTCTACCGAAAACTAAATGGTTTTGATGATGATTTTTTTGCCCATCAGGAAGAGATTGATTTGTGTTGGCGTGCTTTTAACCTTGGCTACAAAGCAAAATATACTCCAAAATCAGTAGTCTATCATGTAGGTGCTGCCACTTTACAAGAAAGCAATCCCAAGAAAACATTTCTTAACTTTAGGAATTCATTGTTGATGCTCACCAAAAACTTACCTGAAAACAAATTGGTTCCCATTCTATTTACAAGACTTTGTCTAGATGGTTTGGCTGGGATTCAATTTATTTTTACTGGAAAGTTTGTGCATTGCTTTGCCATACTGAAAGCACATTTTTCATTTTACGGATTGATTAATAAAACTTTAAAGAAAAGAAATGGAAAACATAGTGTGAACTACTATCACACGAAAAGCATTGTGTATCGCTATTTCATAAAAAACGGCACTGTTTTTGGAAAGCTTTTTTAACAAGATTTTATCATTTAAAAATGATCTTGTAATCTTAAATAATTCGTAAATTTGTTAAAATTTAATCTTTATATCTTATGAAAAAAGTATTTATTTCCCTTTCGTTAGTTTTCCTGACATTGACTTCTTGTGTTTCAAAGAAAGAATTTGCTGCACTTGAAGCAAAAAACAAGGAATGTCAAGATTTATTGAATTCAGCCACAGTAAAACTAAATGTATGTTTATCTGAAAAAGACGCATTGGCTAAACAAGCTGAATATTTGAAGCAAACAAACTCCGACTTAATAAACAGTTCAAAAGAAATGACTGTTTTATCTACAAAAGGTGCTCAAAATATCGAAAAAGCATTAGAAACTATCAAAGAAAAAGATTTGAAAATTTCCAGAATGCAAGATGCATTAACAAAAAAAGATAGCGTTACTCTAGCTTTGGTTACCAGTTTAAAAAGTTCAGTGGGTATTTCTGATCCAGATATTGAAGTTAACGTAGAAAAAGGAGTAGTTTTCATTTCTATCGCTGATAAACTATTATTTAAAAGTGGCAGTTACAATGTGAGCGACAGAGCTAAAGAAATATTAGGTAAAGTAGCAAAAGTTGTAAATGACAAACCAACATTTGAATGTATGGTGGAAGGTCACACTGATAATGTTCCTTATGTTGGAAATGGCGTATTACTTGATAATTGGGATTTGAGCGTGAAACGTTCAACGGCTATTATCCGAGTATTAACTAAAGAATTAGGTGTAAAACCATCTCAGTTAATTGCTGCAGGTCGTGGTGAGTACATTCCTTTAGTAGATAATAATTCAGCTGATAATAGAGCTAAAAACAGAAGAACTCGTATTGTTGTACTTCCAAAAATTGATGAGTTCTATGAAATGATTGAAAAAGAAATGAAAACTCCAACGAAACAATAGTTTTTGAGGAGATTATAGAAAATAGACTTATAGATAATAGACTAAAGCGTTCCGAGAAATTGGGACGTTTTTTTTATGCTTTTATTTTCTGAATACTGCGACTGTATGCTGATTACTAAAAAATATCTGGATCGCCTTTTCCTTCTCTAACGACTACTGGTTCGTAGCCCGATAAATCAATAATAGTTGAACCAATATTGTCACCATAACCACCATCAATAACTAAATCCACTTTGTTTTGCCATTTCTCAAAAATCAATTCTGGGTCAGTGGAATATTCTAATACTTCATCTTCATCATGAATAGAAGTTGAAACTATTGGGTTACCTAGCATTTTAACTATTTCGAGTGCAATATTGTTATCGGGAACACGAATTCCAACGGTTTTCTTTTTTCGGAATTCTTTTGGCAAATCATTATTCCCTGGCAAAATAAAAGTGTATGGTCCAGGCAAAGCTCTTTTTAATATTTTGAAAGTAGCGGTGTCAATTTGTTTCACATAATCGGATAAGTTACTTAAATCATGACAGATAAAAGAGAAATTAGCTTTTTCTAATTTAATATCTTTTATTTTGGCAATGCGTTCCAATGCTCTCGTATTGGTAATATCACACCCCAAACCATAAACAGTATCGGTTGGATAAATAATTAAACCTCCGTTACGCAACACATCCACAACTTTTTTAATCGCAGCTTCGTTGGGTTTATCTTCGTATATTTTTATGAATTCACTCATTTTTTTTATTTCGGGGTTTCAAGTTTCGGGTTTCGGGTTACAAAACAGCTTGAAACTAATTTTATCCAATCACATCCAACTTCGCAAATCGCAATAAGAGTTTTTTAATTCCGCCTACTTCAAATTTGATTTCGGCTTTTCTATCGGCACCATTACCTTCGAGGTTTACAATTTCTCCTTTTCCAAAACGTTCGTGCATGACTATATTACCTACAGTTAATTTGTTATCAAACAAATTGGTATTGCTTGGAGCTTTGCCAACCGGTTTCAATTTACGAATATTAGCGGAGGAAACAGGTTCTTCTCCATATTTTTTTGGTGGTGTTCCGCCAATGGGTTTTGCCAATCGGAGTTTGGATTTATCAATATCTCCAAAAATATCTAAATCCATTGTTGGTTTATAACGATAACCTCCAGCATCTGATGGATTAATGTATTCCAAATAGTCGTCTTTTATTTCTTCTATAAAACGCGAAGGTTCGGCATCGGTCAATTTTCCCCAACGATATCTTGATTGTGCATAAGTTAAATACGCTTGATGTTCGGCACGAGTTAACGCTACATAAAACAATCGGCGTTCTTCTTCCAGTTCGCTTCGTGTATTCAAACTCATCGCACTTGGAAATAAATCTTCTTCCAATCCTACTATAAAAACGTATGGAAATTCCAAACCTTTTGCCAAGTGAATGGTCATCAGCGCTACTCTATCATCATCGCCAGTGTCTTTATCTAAATCGGTGGCGAGTGCAACGTCTTCTAAAAATTCAGATAACGCACCACGAGCACCATCAATTTCTCTTTGTCCTTCGATGAAATCTTTTATTCCACCCATAAGGGTTTCTATGTTCTCAATGCGGGCAATTCCTTCGGGTGTTGCATCTTTTTTAAGTTCCTGAACTAGTCCTGTTTTCTTTGCCACATGTTCAGTCAACACAAAAGCATCTTGTTGCTCATTGATCACTTGAAAACTCTTAATCATGGTAACAAAATCTTCTATCTTTTGTTTGGTTCCCGAATTGAGTTTCAAATCAATTTTATCGATATTTTCCATGACTTCAAAAATGGAACGCTTGTAATGATTGGCAGCAACAGTCAATTTTTCGACCGTAGTGTCTCCAATTCCTCTTGCCGGATAATTGATAACACGAACTAATGCTTCTTCATCTTTTGGATTAATAACCAAACGCAAATAGCACAACACATCTTTGATTTCTTTTCTTTGATAAAAAGACAAACCACCATAAATTCGATACGGAATATCTCGTTTGCGCAACGCATCTTCCATAGCACGTGATTGTGCATTGGTTCGGTACAAAATAGCAAATTGTCCGTTCAACATTTGATTGCGCATCTTTTGTTCAAAGATTTCACTAGCTACAAATCGTCCTTCTTCACCATCGGTAACACTGCGGTGTACTTTTATTTTGGCACCATGATCGTTGGCAGTCCAAACAATTTTATCCAGCTTGGTTTTATTCTTATCAATAATAGAATTAGCGGCTTCTACAATATTCTTTGTGGAACGATAATTCTGTTCTAACCGATAGGTTTTTACATTTTCATAATCTTTTTGGAAGTTGAGAATGTTATTGATATTGGCGCCACGAAACGCATAAATACTTTGGGCATCATCGCCTACGACACAAATATTTTGAAATCGATCACTCAAAGCGCGTACAATTAAGTACTGCGAATGATTAGTATCTTGGTACTCATCTACTAAAATGTATCGAAATCGATCTTGGTATTTTGCCAAAACATCGGGAAAACGGTTGAGAAGTTCATTGGTCTTTAACAACAAATCATCAAAATCCATCGCACCAGCTTTGAAACAACGCTCTACATAATGCTGATAGATTTCGCCCAAACGCGGTTTTTTGCTCATGGCATCAGCTTCTTGCAATTCGGGGTTATTGAAATAGGCTTTTACGGTAATTAAAGAGTTTTTATAGGATGATATTCTGCCTAAAATTTGTTTTGGCTTATAAATATCTTTATCCAATTGCAATTCTTTAATAATGGCCGAAATCAATCGCACACTATCTTGCGTATCATAAATGGTAAAATTTGATGGATAACCAAGTTTATCAGACTCGCTTCTAAGAATTCGAGCAAATACAGAGTGAAATGTTCCCATCCAAAGGTTTTTGGCTTCTGCAGCACCAACAATATCTCCAATACGCTTTTTCATTTCGCGTGCGGCTTTGTTGGTAAATGTTAGTGCCAAAATATTAAACGCATCCACACCCAAACTCATTAAATAGGCAATACGCACCGTAAGCACTCGCGTTTTTCCAGAACCAGCACCGGCAATGATAATCATTGGACCATCTTTTTGGTATACTGGCGCTTGTTGGGCTTCGTTTAGTTGAGAAATGTATTGTTGCATTTTGAGGTGCTAAGGTTGAAAATCGTTTTGGACAAATTTAATGTTAGTTGACTTGAAATGCAATACAGATTTACCGGTATTTCTATTATATTTGTCAACAATTTAAGTCAATATTTATTATGAACTCAGATAAAATCCTTGAACTTGCTTTTTACACTTTACCTGCATTGATTACTGGTGGTGTTGCCTATTATTTATTTCAATCCTACTTTAATGACCAACAAAACACAAGACGTTGGTTAGTACAAAGACAAAACCAAAAACAATCCTTGCCACTTAGACTGCAAGCTTATGAAAGATTAGCTTTGTTCCTAGAACGAATCAATGCAGCTAAATTATTGATTAGAGTGGCACCTTTGAGTACAGACAAAAAAGAGTACGAAAGATTGCTTATTCAACATATCGAACAAGAGTATGAACACAATTTAACCCAACAGATTTATGTTTCTGATGAATGTTGGACCATCATCTTAACAGCAAAAAACACTACTATTCAAAATATTATGCAAACCAATATGAGCGATAAAGTAGATAGCGCTGATAAACTTCGTGAAACGATCCTCAATAATTTATTAGAAAGTCAATCACCGAGTAATTTTGCATTGAGTTTCTTGAAAAGTGAAGTGAAAGATATATTATAAAAAAATCCCAACCGATGTTGGGATTTTTTGTTTGAACTAGTTTTGCTTTAATTATCTCGGATAACGTGAGCTACACCAGTTAAAGTATGTAATCCGTTACTATCAGTAAAAGTACCGCTAAAAGTCATATCAATATATTCTCCCACAGCACCAACCTGATTTAAATTAAACTGAATTGTATTGTTAGTAGTGGAAGAAATATCACCAATGCCTTGACCTTCTATTGAGAATTGTGCTGTGGTATAAATTCCTGGAATATTAGTGTTTCCCCAAATATATAAACTTCCTGACGCATTAGAAGCAATTAAATAGAACCCATTTGTATTTGGTGTTCCTATTCCTGATGCTCCACCACTAACGTTTTGAATTAAAAATACCGTTGGCTCATTATCAATTTGATAGGAAATAAATTCATTAATAGCGGTACACGCTTGAAGATTACCAATATTGGTGATTGGAGCTGTAAAATTATAAGCTATAGAATCTGTTTGCTGTAAGTTCTCTACATCAAACCCTTTCAAGGTGAACTGGGTATCATTTGGACAATAAATTTCATTAAAACTAAAGGCACCATTTGTTACCGTTGAAATAGAAGTAGTTCCATATCTATTTAATAATACATAGCCATTGGTAACAGGCGTATTATTACATTTTACTAAAGTTCCTACTACATTTGAACTTAAAGTGGTGGATGAATTATTGATAACAATATTAGGTAACGTAGTATTAGAACTAAACGGACCAATAGCTGTGGTATAAATAATATTATTCGCTCCACAAGTGTAATAGGAAGCATATACATTTAAAGTCAACGTTTGATTGGCAGGAATTAAACCCGAAACTTGTCCGTTATTATTAGTAAAACCCATGGCTGGCCAAGTATTTCCTGTTACAATCAAACCAACACCTGCATTAGAAACTGGATTTCCATTACCATCAACTACTGTTACTGTTAACGTTACCATTTGTGCAAAAGCATCACAATTCCACCATGAAAAATGGGAAACTTCGCCCACATATTTGTTACCCACTTTTGTAGCAACACCATCTTGTTTCCAATAGCCTTTTTCTTCATCAAAATGCCAAAGCGGAATAGAACTTGGCGCTGTTGCTATTTGACTGTCGTCAATTCGCATGGTTATTTCGGCAGTGTGACCTTCTTTGATATTAAGTTTTTGCCCTGCGCTTCCACGAAGTTCAACGTTCATCATCCCAAAGGTTTCCAAAACAGCTTCTTGATTGGTTTCTGTTTGTGCGTATAACATTCCTGGCATCAGTTTGCTAATATTTTCATCGGTTGGTGTTAAATGAAACATCGAAACTTGAACGGCACCAGAATAATTGTTGCCATTTTCATCCTCAAAAGCACCATCAAAAGCCACTTTTGTTCCAGAATAAATAGATACTTCGCTTGCAACTCCAGATTGAACAGTTTCCAATGGAGCATTGGGCAATAACATAATTTTTACATTGTTTTTACCTGTAGTGGGAACCATTGAACGTGAACCATCAATATATCCAGGACTTTTGGCAGTGATGTATGCAAACTTTTGATACACATTGGCACCATTGATAATGAAAATACCATTCACATCGGTTTGGGTTGTGGAAGTTCCAATTTTAATGGTAACACCTTGAATTGGATCATTATATATATCAACTACTTGACCAATAAAATCTCTTGAAACTGTACTACCGAAATTCTCAGCAAAAGTGTCATCGTTTGGTTCGGAATTATTATTGAAATCATCATTTGGATTACAACTTGAAATCGAAACTAGTATTACAAGTAAACAGAAAATAAAATGTAATTTTTTCATAAGGATAGTTTTAGTTTACACTAAAGATATGAAAAACCCTAATTGGTTGCGTCAATATGTCTGAAAAGAAATTATTTCTTGAATTTACTAATTCCTTCTTTCATCCAAGCTTCATATTCCTCAATGTTTGGCGTATAGCTTATAGGTTCGTTTAGTTTTTGCTCGTTCAAATCCGTTAAAACATAATAGGGTTGCGTGTTGGTTTTATAACGCGTAATGATAAAATCGGTCCATTTGTTTCCAATAGTAACCACTTTTTTACCTGTTTCTTTGGAAATATATTGTTCATTTTTTGGTAACTCACGTTTATCATCTACATATAGCGAAATTAAAACCACTTCGTTTTTAAGATGGTATAACACTTTTTCATCAGACCAAACATTGATTTCCATTTTACGACAGTTGACGCAAGCAAAACCTGTAAAATCAAGCATGATAGGTTTATTTACTTCTTTGGCGTAAGCAAAACCCTTTTCATAATCAGTGAAGGTAATAATACCATGTTCTCCAACTTTTGCTCCATTGGGTAAATCTTCTTTAAGATCGGATGCACTTCCAAAAAATCCTGTTGGGCTTTCACTGTATGATTGTGGTGGTGGAAAAGCACTAATAAGTTTTAATGGTGCGCCAAATAATCCAGGTATCATATAAACGGTAAATGCTAAAACCAACATTCCTAGAGACAATCTACCCACAGAAATATGTGCTAATGGACTATCATGTGGTGTTGTTATTTTTCCAAATAAATACAATGCCCAAACTCCAAAAACCCCAATCCAAATGGCTAAAAATACTTCTCTTTCCAATAAATGTAATTGCAAAACCAAATCGGCATTGGATAAAAATTTAAATGCCAAAGCCAATTCTAAAAATCCAAGGGAAACTTTAACGGTATTTAACCATCCACCAGATTTTGGTAACGAATGCATCCAACTTGGAAACATAGCAAACAACATAAACGGCAACGCTAATGCTGATGAAAAACCAAGCATTCCAACAATTGGCGCAATGCCACCTTTGGAAGCCGATTCAACTAAAAGCGTTCCTACAATTGGTCCAGTACAAGAAAAAGAAACTATAGCTAAGGCCAATGCCATGAAAAGTATACCAACAATTCCGCCTCTATCGGCTTGTTTATCTACTTTATTTGCCCAAGAATTAGGTAACATTATTTCAAAAGCTCCTAAAAATGAAGCCGCAAAAACTACTAATAATAAAAAGAAAAATAAATTAAACCAAACATTAGTTGACAGAGCATTTAACGCTTCGGCACCAAAAATTGTGGTTACAATAGAACCTAATAAAACATAAATAGCTATGATTGAAATTCCATAGAAAATAGCATTACGCTTTCCTTGTCCAGGGTTTTTACTTTGTTTGGTGAAAAAACTCACTGTCATTGGTATCATAGGAAAAACACATGGTGTTAGCAAAGCGGCAAACCCACCAAGAAATGCCAAAAAGAAAATAGTCCACAATCCTCTATCGTCTGCTTTTTTGGGTTCAGTAGTTTCCACAGTTGGTGTAGCTTTTACTACTTCTTGAACCGTTTGTGTAGTATCAACGTTTACGGTATCTGCATTTACAGTATTTGAAACTGAAGTTGTTGCTGTACTTTTTGGTATGGCAAAAGTAAATGCAGCGTCATCATTAATACAAGAATTTAGACACACTTGGTAATCCAATTTGGCTTTTATAGCAGTTATATTGGAATTGGTAATTTTTACTTTTTGGGTAAACGTAACTTTCTTTTCAAAATAATATTCGTTTACTTCAAATATATCATTGTATTGTTTTTTATAGGGACTTTCTTTGGTCTTGCCAACTAATTCATAGTTACCCTTGCTGTTTTCAAAACTAAATACGGCAGGCAAAGGACCATTTTCTGGAGTGAATTGAGAATATACATGCCAACCATCATCAATCTTTCCTTCCATCACCAAATTAAATTCGGAATCCGATAGTTTTTCTACTTTAGTTGACCATTTAACAGGTTTTACAATTTGTGCATTTCCATTGGCAAAAGCCAAAATCGTTAAAAGAAAAAAAAGTGCTTTTCTCATTATTCAGTGTAGTTTATTTTTAAAATTGAAGTTGTGCTTTCTTGTATTTTAAATCGGTCATCTTGCCTTTTCCCAATTATCCAAACGATTTCATTATTGGAACAGAGCAACCATGTATTTGCTTTATCTAGAAGCGAAAACTTCTCGTCTTTGAAATATTTACTCAATTTCTTTTTTCCAGACATGCCAAAAGGATGAAAAATATCACCTTCATTCCAACGACGAATGGTTAACGGAAACTGTAATTTATTTTCGTCAACAAATATAGTATGACTTGAAGGATTAGAAATGTAATCTATGTTACAAAAAGATAGTTTTAAGGGAAATTTAACTTCATACTGTTCCTTTTGCACCCAAAAAACAGCATCATTGGTAGCGTGTTGCTTTGGAAATAAGAGTAAACTATCGCGATTTTTTAAAAGAATGTGTGATGCAGATAATACTTGTTTACCTGATTGTGCATTGATTAAATCATAAACCGCTATCCAATCAGAAAAACCAAAAGGTTGCAACCATTCAAATAAATAAGCTTTGTAATTTTCTTGTTTCAATAGTTTCACTAAGTCTATAGTGGTATGATTTTCTTCCTCGGTAACAACTTTTGAATACAGACTTTTAGATGCATCAGCAGCTAATGCTTGGGTTTGTTTCAAATGGCTAATGGTATTTTCAAACGAAGCCAGAAAACTGGGATTGAGTTCCTTCAGTATCGGTATTACATTGTGTCGCAGTTTATTTCTCAAATATTTATCCGAAGTATTACTGCTGTCTTCTCGCCATTGGATAGCATTTTCTTTGGCAAAAATTTCAATTTCATTTCTGGAAAAAGGTAATAAAGGCCGAATAATTTTATCATTTTGTTCTGGAATTCCTGTTAAACCTTCTATTCCAGAGCCACGAGTAAAGTTGATTAAAAAGGTTTCCACACTATCATCTAGGTGATGTGCTGTTAGAATATAATCAAAATTATGATTGGCCAAAAGAGAATAAAACCACTCGTAACGCAGGTTTCGCGCCACAACTTGGATGGATAACTTTTGCTTTTTGGCAAAAGCCGCAGTATCAAATTTTTGAAAATATATTGGAATTTGTAATTTTTCAGTATGTGATTTGACGAAGTTTTCATCATCATCACTTTCAGTGCCACGCAACTGAAAATTACAATGTGCTACCGCAATATCTAACTGTAATTGATGACACAAATGCACTAAAACCATGCTGTCAATTCCGCCACTAACAGCAAGCAACAATTTCTTTTCTTTGAGAAAAGGAAGGTTAGTGTTAATATGATTTTGGAATTTAGTTAGCATTTTTGAAAGTAGATATTTACAGAGTTTTAATTTCAATTACTCCATTCTTCCCTTTTTTACCATATTTAGTTTCTGCATTTTTGTCTTTTAAAACATTCACCGACTTAATTCTTTCTGGATTCAAAGCCAAAAATTCTTTTTCATTAGTTTCTTTTCCATCAATAATGTAAAGTGGTTTATATTTTTCTTCTACATAATCATAATAGCACTCAAATGAAACATCTATTGATTGTGTTAACTGTTCCTGATATGTAACTTGATTTCTATCTTGTATAACTTTGTTTGTTTTATAAATTGTCAAAACAATATCTTGACCTTCATCTTTTATCATCTCGTAATAATTAAAACATTTATTTGGTGTCGATATAATCTGTGAAGTGTACATCTGTATAACATTTGACACAAGTAAAGTTTTAATTTCTACAAATTTTCCATCGGGTAAATACCCTTTGAATTCATTAGTTAAATGTATCTTTTGAATTAAATTTTGGTCATTTTTTGGTTCGTAAAATCTTACTCCTGGAAATAAATTACTTTTATATCCAAATCTAATTTCTGAACTTCCATCTTCTGTAGAATTACCACGACAAAAATCCTTTTGTTCAATGGCTACGAGTTTAATATCAGGGTCTAACTTTTTTAAATCATCTAATGTTAGTGGGCAAAAGTTTATTTTAGAAAGGTTTACTAGATTCTCTTGTGAGAATAAATTATAAGAAATAACAAGTAGCAGGATAATTAAATGTTTTCTCATTTTGAATCTAATTAATGATTAATTGTAAATATAAAGATATTTATACTATTATTTTAAAAGGATTATCAACTTACCTATTTATTCACTAAGTACCTCAAACATGGCTTTTGCTTTCAACAAGCACTCTTCATATTCCTGTTCGGGAATAGCTTGTGAGGTAATGGCACTTCCCACCGAGAATGATGAATACTCATTTTGGGCATTATACAAAATACTTCGGATAACAACATTGAAATCAAAATCATTGGTTGGGGTGAAATAACCCACAGCGCCACTATACAAACCACGCTTGGTATCTTCTAATTCTTCTATGATTTTCATTGCGGAGATTTTTGGTGCGCCGGTCATACTTCCCATAGGGAAAGTGGTTCTGATAATTTCTATTGGAGATGTTGCAATATCTACTGTTGACACTACAGTGGAAATCATTTGATGCACTTGTTCAAAAGAATAAATTTTGCATAACTCTTCCACTTCCACAGAACCTTTGGAAGCAGTGTGTGATAAATCATTGCGCACTAAATCAACTATCATGATATTTTCCGAACGTTCTTTTGGGTTTTCTGACAATTCCTTTTTGGAGTTTTCGTCTAAAACAGTATCCAAATAACGTTTGGCTGTTCCTTTGATGGGTTGCGAAATAACTTTGTTTCCTTCTTTTCTTAAATAGCGTTCAGGAGAAGCACAAAGCAAATAATGATGATTATTTTTAAAGAAAGTTGCCAATGGTGGTTTGGAAATACTGTTTAATTTTTGGTATATGTCTAACGGATTTATACTGGCATTTTCAGCATAAAATTCCATACAAAAATTAGCTTCATAGATATCGCCACGATGAATGTGTTCAAGCATTGCGCTTACTTTGTGGAGATAACTTTCTTTAGAAGTTCGTTGTTTGATGTCTAATGGTTTGTGGTTTGTGGTTTGTGGTTTGTAGTTGATGATATCATGAAAGTCACTTTCGAGTTCATCATCACATAAAAACAAGTAGTGGATTTCGAGTTCATTCCCTTTTACAAAAAACAACTTTTTAGGTTGAAAGAAAAACAAATCGGGAAAATCTAAACCATCAAAATTAGCCGACTGCAATGCTTCTACATCATTTTTTAAATCATAGGACAAATAGCCAAACAACCAATCTTTGGTTTGCTGTTGGTACTGCTTTACATCCTCAAAGGCATTGTGACAATCAGTTTTGATAGCCGTAAAAGCATCAACTGCAAGAGCATAATCAAAGCTAGAATACTGGGATGGATAGTTATTAGAATCCAAAAAAACTACTTCTCGAAACTGCTGAGACCAAACCAACAATTGGCTTTTGAATGCTTCGGGATTTTCAATTTTTTTCGAAATAACAGTTCTCAAGTAGTTGTATTTTTTGGCATTCAAAATTACGACAAAAATAATTCTTACTACTTATGAAGAAAGCTGAAAATTTTGGCATGCTTTTTAGTAGGAATTAAGAAAGCATGTAACCCAAAATTCATTTGAATAGTATTGATAGAAAATTACACTAACCTTTTTGAAAACAAAGTAAATACAAGAATTGTAATCTATTAATAACTATTTAAACAAATTTTAAAATGAAACAGGTATCAAAATTGGGTTTGGCATTACTCCTACTTGGAATTGCCTTTGCGTGTAAACAAGCTGACGCTTCAGAAGAAGCAAATTCTGTAACAACTGGTGACACTACTAGTACTGAAATTATTTCCTCCAAAGCAGCTTTAGAAAAAAAAGAAAGCCATCGAAAGTTTGTGCGAACTGCCGATTTAAAGTTTAAAGTTAAGAACGTAACCAAGTCAACTTATGCTATCGAAAATATAGTAGCTAAACATGGTGGTTTTATAACCTTTACCGATTTAAAAAGCAACATCAACAATCATGATGAAACACAAGTAAGTCAAGACAGTATTTTGGAAACCACTCATTACACCGTTGATAATACCATTACGCTTCGTGTTCCCAACATACAACTAGACACAGTTTTAAAATCGATGGCAAAAGAAATTGATTTTTTGGATAGCCGATTGATAAAAGCAGATGATGTTGCGTTGCAATTATTATCCAATAAACTGGCTCAAAAAAGGCTTAACAACCATCAAAAACGATTAGAAAAAGACATTGATAGCAAAGGAAAAAAGCTAAAAGAAATTAATGAAGCAGAAAACAATCTTTTAGACAAGGAAACGGAGAATGACAATACGGTGATTAACAACCTCAGCTTGGAAGATCAAGTCAATTTCAGTACCGTTACTTTGTATTTGTATCAAAGAGAAGTTATCAAACAAGAATTGGTTGCCAATGAAAAAAGTATCAATAGGTATCGACCACACATTGGTTTACAAATCCTTGACAGTTTGAAAACGGGTTGGTTTATATTGGAAAGCATTATTGCCTTTGTTGTACAACTTTGGTCTATTATTGTGTTGGTAGTGCTAGGCTTGTTAATTTATAAAAAATATTTAAAAAAATAAAACACAGTTTACTGATAATGAAATAAATACCATTGGTGCACACCTTTGGTATTTTTTGTTTAACTTTGAAAGACCAACCAAAAAAACTTCAATAATTATGAAAATCGTAACTATTATTATTCGTACACTAATTGGGTTATTTTTACTTTTTGTTTCAATTGGTTTCTTTCTGAAACTTTTTCCAGAACCAGTCACCACTGGTGACTTCAAGGCCTTTCAAGTTGGGCTTATTGCTTCTTCCTATTTAATGCCATTGGCTAAGAGCGTTGAACTGTTGTGTGGCCTTTCGTATGTGAGTGGCAAGTATGTAACCTTAGCCAATATTGTTATATTGCCTGTTACATTGAATATTCTTTTGATTAATTATTTTATGACACCCGATAATTTACCCATAGCAGGTTTATTATTCCTAGGTAATCTATTCATGATTTATCGGTATTGGAGTAATTATAAAACAATCTTTACTCCATAAAAAAACGTCCTTAAATTAAAGTGAAACAAGAAGAATAATTAATTTAAATGATAGTGAGCTCGATAGTAAGTCGGGCTCATTTCTTTTAAATATAGTTTTATATATTTGTTTCCTAACTTAACTAAAATCAAAACCATGTCAATAGCTAACCTTTTTAGAAAAAAATCAACTACAGTTATCGTAAAAGAAGGTGGAGATGGAGAACATACTGGACTACACAAAGTTTTAACCGTAAAAGATTTAACGTTCTTTGGAATAGCTGCCATTATTGGTGGTGGTACCTTTAGTGCTATTGGTAATGCTTGTTTTTCTGGTGGACCAGGAGTTATTTTTTTATATATCATTTGCGCCGTTGCCTGTGGATTTACCGCTATGTGTTACGCTGAATTTGCCTCTCGTGTTCCTGTTTCGGGTAGTGCATATACCTATGCCTATGTTTCTTTTGGTGAATTGTTTGCTTGGATAATTGGCTGGGCACTAATCATGGAGTATTCTATTGGAAATATTTATATAGCTTTTTCGTGGAGTGGTTATTTTACTAACCTATTGGAAACCTTTGGTATTCACTTGCCTGCATGGCTAACTATCAACTACCAATCGGCTTATGATGCTATACTTGCCAATAAAGCAGGTGAAGGTTTTAACGCTTGGAATACCGCTCCAATGGTAAGTGGATTGCGTATTATCTTCGATTTACCTGCGGTTTTAATCAATATTTTGATAACGTATTTAGTTTATCGTGGTACAAAAGAATCTAGAAACATCAGCAACTTAATGGTTTATATTAAGTTGGCTATTATCGTTTTGGTAATTGTTGTTGGTGCTTTTTATATTGACATTGACAACTGGACACCATTTATGCCAAATGGTTTTGGCGGTGTTATGGGTGGTGTTTCTGCTGTGTTTTTTGCCTATATTGGCTTTGATGCGGTATCGACTTTAGCAGAGGAAAGCAAAAACCCGCAACGCGACTTACCCAAAGGGATGATTAATTCTTTGGTGATTTGTACTGTTGTCTATATTGTTTTGGCTTTAGTCATCACCGGAATGGTATCTTATACCTTATTAGGCGTGAGTGATCCTTTAGCTGAAATCTTTGCCTTGAAGGGCGTAAAATGGATGTTATTCATAGTATCTATTGCAGCTGTGGTAGCGATGACTAGCGTATTATTAGTATTCCAAATGGGACAACCGCGTATCTGGATGACCATGAGTCGTGATGGTCTTATGCCAAAGAAGTTTGCCGAAATACATCCTAAATACAAAACACCTGGATTTGCCACCATAATAACCGGGATGGTTGTAGGTATTCCTATTTTCTTTACCGATGAAAACTTTGTTCTAGACTTCACAAGTATTGGAACCTTGTTTGCTTTTGTATTAGTTTGTGGTGGTGTATTGATGCTTTCCCCACAAAGCGAAAGTGAGCTAGCAGAACGTGCTACTAAAGGGAAATTTAGAATACCTTACATCAACTCAAAATATATTTTCCCATTACTATGTCTAGGAGCTTTCGGTTTAGTGCAATACTACTTACCTACTTTCTTTCCAGATACTTTTAGCTATTCTGATGATTTTTTTATGACCAATATACCAATGGTGGTTTTCATTATACTGTGTATTGTGATGGCAGTTTTGGCATATCTTAAAAACTTATCACTCATACCTTTACTTGGTCTTATTTCTTGTTGTTATTTACTAACAGGTATGGCGGTTTCTAATTGGCAATGGTTTGGAATGTGGCTTGTTATTGGATTAGTATTCTACTTTTTATATGGATACAATAACAGTAAACTGAATAAAAAATAACTTATTACATCCCGAGTAATCGGGATTTTTTAATTCCAAATTCTGAAGTTTAACTTGAATTTTCTTTTTTGAATAAGTGAACGCCAATCTATAAATAACAAAGCACTTAATAATAAAATCCCAATAACTAAACTAAGAAAAGATTGCCATGAAAAGGCGCCTTGAAGCATTTTTTCAGTGTTTTCTGTGCCATATTTTCCAAAAAAAACCAATACTGTATCACTAGTAAATTTGCCCACAAAGAATGCCGGAATAATATATATTGGTCTTAACTTTGCCATACCTGCAGCTATAAACAAAGGTGTTGTTGGTAACGGCAATAAAGAATAAGCAATGATTACCATTTGACTTTTCCATCCTTTTTCTTTCAAAACTTTACCCAAAAACCGAACATCTTCATTCTTATCGGGGTTGAAAATACTCCCAGCAATTCGAGGAATATATAGTGTGAGGACATATCGGCCAAATATAGAACCCGCTACTCCAATTAATATTACCAACCAAACATTTAACTTAAACACTATTTGCATAAATACCATGATGGTAAAAGCTGGAGGAAATGGAAAAGGCACTACATCAAAAATAAAGGCACCTATAAAAACTAAAACGTAATGCCACCACATATATTTATTTTTTAAAACTATTATTTACTCTAAGTTACAAAATAATAATTTGTGAAAAGTAAAAAATTAAAATAGTTATAAAAAAACCTGATAGGGATAAATCACCTATCAGGTCGTATTAATAATTACTCTTTTATAATTTCTAATTTACAAATCGTATAAGCTAAATTATCTATCTCCTAGTCCAACACCTAAACCAAATACTAATGCTACAATTGCTAAGTGAACAAATAACCAAACTTTCTGCCACA
This sequence comes from Flavobacterium sp. RSB2_4_14, assembly GCF_051547085.1. Classification (NCBI taxonomy): domain Bacteria; kingdom Pseudomonadati; phylum Bacteroidota; class Flavobacteriia; order Flavobacteriales; family Flavobacteriaceae; genus Flavobacterium; species Flavobacterium sp. RSB2_4_14. The sequence goes on along the minus strand of NZ_JBPTTL010000006.1, from coordinate 140,797 downwards.
TTGGTCTCTCTTGCCATGGCTGATTTGGATTGAAAGGGTCGAAAATCAATCCTATTCCTAAACTAGCTGTAGCATCTATATAATCCTTTTTTACAAAAATTTGATACACTGCTAATAGAATAAATAAAACATACAACACTCTGTTAAACGGAGTTATTGATCTTACTTTTTTTGGTTCCATATTTATAGTTTTAAAGTTTAAATACATTCACTCCTATGGCATAACCATAAGTAGTTCCTTGTTCGTCCTTATACAATCTGATTTTATTACAAGCTCTTCCTAAATCTATTTTTTGCCAAGTTAAACCGCCATCAAAAGTTTCAAAACCGCTATTCATAGTGCCTACAAAACCATGATTTTCATCTATAAAAGCTATTCCAAACTCCCGAGCTCCAGCATCTTCTACCAAGTTCAATTCAACCCAAGTGTTTCCTCCGTCTGTGGTTTTTGCCACACGCTGTTGTTTTACATTGGTATCAGGATTATAAGACTGTATGGTTACATAGCCTACTTTGAGTGAAGGAAAGGCAATCTTCCAAGTAGTTTCATATGGTCGAGTAGATTGATAAACCTTTTGCCATGTTTTTCCGCCATCAGCTGTTTTTAATATCAAAGCATTTGATAAAGTGATGTCTTCATTGGTAGCAGCTGCAGCAAAACCTTCATTCTTATTTAACATCTTTATATCAAAGAGCATTTTGCAGTCTTCATTCATACTCTTAGAAGTCCAAGTGGTACCACCATCATGTGACACCATCATGTTGGCTGGTGTACCTACTCTTCCCACGGCAAACAAATGCACTTTGTTATCAATTTTCCCATGGTTGATGTACTGTTCTTTTACTACTTCTATAGCACACAATCCTTTTACATAAGGTCCTTTATAAGCAACAGGTTTCCATGTTTTTCCACCATCTCTGGTGCCATACAACGGAATAGTATCGGTTACATTCGGAAAATAATCGGTGCCTACAGTACCTGCAAAGCCAATATTTTTATCTACAAATGCAATACATCTGAAGAATGTCCCTTTTTGTTCTAGTTGTTTTTCCCATGTAGTTCCTCCATCTGCTGTGTGGAATATCTTGCCATAGCCGTTAACATACCAACCCGTGTTCTTATCAACAAAAGTGATGTCATCTTGTTTTCCAGCATAAGGTTCTGTTGTTAGTTTTTTCCAAGTCATTTCTTGACCAACCGCTGATGCAACGGCTATCATAATTAAAAAAGTGGTTTTGAATACTAGTTTTGTCATAGTGTTGTATTTTAAGTGGTTAATAGCAATACCGTTGTTATACCTATTTATAAATCTTAATATTTTAAATAAAATAATTTCTTTTGTTAACTTTTGAAAACATTAGTAAATCAACTTCTATAAATGTTACATCAATTTTGAAATTACTTTGTTATCAAATGGTTAAGGATATACTTTTTAAAACAAATTCAACTTTAACACTTTGATTTATCTTTTACTTCTCACTAGTTTTTGAAACAGAATCTTTTTATTTATATCTTTATCAACTCTAATTAAAACTCACCATTTTCATATGTACAAAAAAATAATTTATCTACTCGTTTGTCTATTTTCAATTGAAATTTCCAATGCTCAAGAACCTGCTAAAACCGATAAAGAACCACCCAAATGGGATGTAGCCAAACCTGGTGATAGCTTTAACTACAAAACTCACAACTTTACTACTACCGAAGGCACTTGGATGAATCTAGATGTTAGTCCAGATGGTAGTACTATTGTTTTTGATTTATTGGGTGATATCTATAGTTTACCCATAGCTGGTGGCAAAGCCAAAGTGTTGCGTTCGGGAATTCCTTTTGAAATCCAACCGCGTTTTAGTCCCGATGGCAAAAAGATTGCCTTTACGAGCGATGCTGGTGGCGGTGATAACCTTTGGGTAATGAATACCGATGGTAGCAATGCCAAGCAAGTTACCAAAGAAGATTTTAGATTGATGACTAATCCAGCTTGGATGCCCAATGGCAATTATCTAGTAGGAAGAAAGAACTTTACTTCGCAACGTTCTGCTGGTGCTGGAGAAATGTGGCAATACCACATTAGTGGTGGTACAGGCGTGCAACTTACCAAACGTAAAAATGACCAACAAGATGTCAATGAACCTATAATCTCACCTGACGGAAAATATATGTATTACAGCGAAGATATGGCTCCAGGCGGTGTTTTTCAATACAACAAAGATCCTAACAGTCAAATCTATGTCATCTATCGCTACGAATTTGAAACGGGAAAAACAGAAACCGTTACTGGCGGACCAGGTGGTGCGGCTCGACCTCAACTATCGAGAGATGGTAAAAAGCTTGCTTTTATCAAACGCGTAAGAACTAAAACGGTGTTGTACTTACACGATTTAGAAACTGGCGAAGAATGGCCTGTATGCGACAAACTCGATAAAGACCAACAAACCGCATGGGCTATGTTTGGTGTGTATCCCAACTTCAATTGGATGCCTAATAATGAAGACATCATCATCTGGTTTGGAGGGAAAATTCAAAAGTTAAATACCAAAACTTCGGTAGCTACTACTATACCTTTCACAGTTGATGTAGCGATTGACATTGCCGATAGAGTGCATTTTGAAACACAAGTGCCTGATACTGATTTCACGGTAAAGATGATACGCGATGCGGTAACCTCTCCAGATGGAAAGACTCTTGTCTTTAGAGCACTAGGCTATTTATGGAAAAAAGAATTACCTAATGGTACTCCTAAACGATTGACCAACGGAACCGACTTTGAAGCGGAACCGACTTTCACTTCAGATAGTAAAAGTATTTTGTATGTAACCTGGAATGATATAGAACTGGGTAGCATTAGAAAAATAGGGATAGATGGCAAAAATGCTGTAAAACTTACCAATACAAAAGGGATTTACAGAACACCTTCTCTATCACCTGACGGCAAGACTATAGTATATCGAAAAGAAAATGGAAACCTTGACCAAGGGAATGCTTTTACAGTAAAACCAGGTATTTACACCATGAATGCTTCTGGTGGTGCTGGTAAGTTTATAACTCCTGCTGGAGAGTTTCCAATTTTTACTAAAGAAGGCACTCGCATTTTCTACCAAACTGGTGGTGTGTTTTTTGGAAGTTTAACCAAAGAATTAAAAAGTGTGGATTTGAATGGCAAAGACGAACGCACACACATCAAATCAAAATATGCCAACCGATTAGTGCCTAGTCCTGATAACCAATGGATTGCCTTTACCCATCTACACAAAGCCTACGTAGCGCCTTTAAACATGAACGGACAAGAAGTAGATTTAGACAACAAAACTACGGCTGTACCAGTTTCAGAATTGACACAAGACTCGGGTATAAACATTCATTGGAGTGGCAACAGCCAAAAAGTACTTTGGACATTGGGTGATGTTTATTATGCCAATGATATAAAGGATCGTTTTACTTTTTTGCCAGGATCGCCAGAGAAAGTTGAAAAACCAACCAATAGTGGTATTAAAATAGGATTAACATCAAAGGTTGACAAACCAAAAGGGCGATTGGCATTGACCAATGCGCGAATCATCACTATGAGTGGTGATAAAGTGATAGAAAAAGGGACACTTATCATCAATCAAAACCGAATTGAAGCCGTGGGTTCAGCAACAGAAATTGCCATTCCTACTGATGCTAGAGTATATAACTTAGAAGGCAAAACCCTAATGCCTGGTATGGTGGATGCCCATGCACACGTAGGTGCATTCCGTTATGGTTTAACCACACAACAAAACTGGCAATTTTATGCTAACCTTGCCTTTGGAGTTACTACTTTACACGACCCATCATCCAACACTGAATCAATATTTACCCTTTCGGAAATGGTGAAAAGTGGTGCCATTGTAGGACCACGTATCTACTCTACCGGATTTATATTATATGGTGCCGATGGCGATTTTAAAGCAGTAGTTAACAATCTTGACGATGCACGTTCTTCCATTAAACGAACTAAAGCCTTTGGTGCCCTATCGGTGAAAAGCTATAACCAACCGCGTCGTGACCAACGCCAACAAGTACTGCAAGCTGCTCGTGAAGAAGGTATCAATGTAGTTCCCGAAGGTGGTTCTAACTTCTTTCACAATATGACTATGGTGATTGACGGACACACAGGAGTAGAACACAACATTCCTGTAACACCCGTTTATAAAGATGTTTTGGAACTTTGGGGTACTAGCAAAGTAGGATATACGCCTACCCTAATTGTAAATTATGGCGGATTAAATTCAGAATACTATTGGTATCAAAAAACCAACGTTTGGGAAAACAAAAAGCTTTTACAATTTACCCCAAGAGCTATTATTGATTCCCGTTCACGTTACCGCATCATGGCTCCAGAAGAAGATTATCAAAACGACCACATCCTAACTTCTAAAGCCGTAAAATCGTTAGCCGATAAAGGAGTAAAAGTCAATATGGGAGCTCACGGTCAGTTGCAAGGTATGGGAGCACACTGGGAATTGTGGAGTATCAACCAAGGTGGTATGAGCAACCTAGAGAGTTTAAAAACGGCTACTATCAATAGTGCCAACTATATCGGTGCTGGCAAAGACATTGGTTCTTTAGAAGTAGGTAAACTAGCCGATGTATTGGTATTGGACAAAAATCCTTTGGACGACATTCAAAATTCGGCATCACTGCGCTATACCATTGCCAATGGTAGAATGTATAATTCAGAAACCATGAACGAGGAAGGCAACGAACCAAAAAACCGTAAACCTTTCTATTGGGAAAACTCGAAATACAATGCCAACTTCCCTTGGCATGAAGAAAGTGAAAGCTATATGCACCAACAATGCTGTGGCGCTAAACATGCACATAACTAATTTAATAACATTATCCGATAGGTATTAAGAAATTTTCATAGCTTTTTTAACTAATTAAGAACAAAGTTTTTGTAAACAATGAAAGTCGTTTCACTTAATTCGAGAAAACCATAGCTATATGAACCCAAGAATTGGGCTATCTCAATCTTTTTTTCTTTGTGCCTATGTGGTTGCATTTTTTAGGTAATCAATAATTAAAGATTTGGTTAACTAAACCCAACGGATTAACATGATAACTGATACTGAAAACCATTCGCAAAAGCGAGTGGTTTTTTACTTTTAAATAGCACCCATATTCCTCTATTTCCTTTTCATTCTTAAGCAAGTAATAAGATAGAAACCCAGTTAGCTCAACAATTTTTTTGTAAATTTATAGTGCACTATTCAGCAAAATTAATGTGGGCAACAGCAATACTGAAGAACGAGCAACAGCGGCACTGACGGAAATTAAATGATATTGATTATGAAAAAAATTAACAGATTTACATCGGGTTTAGTTACTATAATGGTATTTGCATTTTTTATGACAACAACATCTTCGTATAGTCAAACTCAAACCAAAGCAACATCATCCACAACCTGCTACACGATGAAAGAAGGTAAAATGATGTGTTTGAAAGACGGTAAAATGGGAGCGATGAACAAAGACGTAACCCTAAAAAATGGCACCAAATGCATGAAAAATGGGGAATGCGTTATGAAAGACGGTAAGAAAATGAAAATGAAAGAAGGTGACTGCATCGATATGAGTGGTACTATGTGTGCTGCCAAAGGAAACGGAAAAGGAAAAGGCAATTGTTGTAACAATGAAAGTAAAGGCAAGTATTCCTGTCCTATGCACAAAGAAGTAACTAGCGATAAACCGGGTCAATGTCCGAAATGTAAAATGGATTTGGAAAAATAAAAATAGTTTGTCCTTAATGTAAACCTACATTAGTTAAACCCAAACAGGATTTAAATCTTTGTTTGGGTTAATTTTTATAACTACCTCAAAAAAAAATCCCCAATAGGTCAAAAACATATTGGGGATAATTACTATTTTTTCTTTTTAGAATTCTTTTTCTTTTTAGCTTTAGCCTTGGCTTTCTTTGCTTTTTCTTTTTTCTTTTCCTTTTCTTTTTTGGCTTTCGCTTTTGCCTTATCCTTTGCTTTTTCTTTTTTAGCTTTTTCCTTTTTCTTCTCAGCAGCTTTTTTGGCTTTGGCTTTATCCTTAGCTTTTTTTGCTTTTTCTTTCTCTTTATCCGTCATAGTTGTGGTGTTTTCGTCATTGCTGACTTCTGTTTCATTTGGTGTTTCTTCTGTTGGTGTTTCTTCAATAACTGTTACTGTTACAATATCAATTGTTTCTTCTATAACGGGTGCAGCAGCGGTTGTAGTGTCTGGTTCAGTGACAGGTGTTGCCTTGGCTTTTGCAGGTGTCGTTCGTTTTATCATAATGCTATTTATTTAATATTGTTAATTCAATATTGACTTAGTATTAACAAATGTAGGTTATATATCCAAAATTCAATGTTAAGTTTTACATTTCAACGAAAAGGTAACATTGGAAATCAAATAAATACAAAATAATAACACTATAAAACCTAATAAAACCTGATAGGAAACCAATACCCATCAGGTTTTATTCTGCCTACTTTGATCTTTGAACTACACGCTTAACTCACCACTACACTACCCATATAAATACTGGTAGCGTAGCTTTTTTCATCTTCAGAAGCAAAAGTAATCCAGCTTTGTACCTCTAGCCCATTGAAGAATGTTGGCAATACCACCGTAACAGACTCATCAACACGGGCAGCAGCAGTCAATAAATAATAATACAAACCCGATAGTGGCGCATAAAGCACGACCACGAGTTGGTCAGTTGCTTTCGCTGCACCTTGCCCTGAGTTATTGAGCCAATTGTACTTGACACTGTCACTACCCACGGCAGCCACCGTAGGATTTTGTACCCCAATCAAATCACCTTTACTGATTTGCACCTTGTTGAAGTCAATGATAAAATCAGGGTCAACATAGGTCACCGCTTCTTTAAGATGATACGACATGGCTTGGTTCATTCTGGTTTTATCGCCAGTATTAAGACCGTAATAGCGGGTAATAACTGGTGACATTGGGGTTAAAAATTCACTGACCAAGGTAAACTTTTCGCGTTGCAAAAGTTGTGTATTGGTGGGTAATCGATCGGTTTTAACGGGCAAAGAGCGCATAATGAACTTACCGCGCCAATTGGCTCCTACTACCGTTCCTACTTTCCCTGAAAAAGGGCCTAAAATTCCTTTGTTGTACGTTCCCATAGTTTTTGTGTTTTTTTGGGTTATTACTAAAACGTGTCAGCCCATGAGGTAACTGATTGAAAACAAAGCTATAACAAGCTCACACACTGCACAATAGCTTGAACGGTATTGAACGCTTTTGAACCCAAAGAAACCCTTTTGAACTCACATGACACCTATTGACCCCTAAAACAGTCCTATTTTGATGTTTGTTCGGGTGTTGTTCGGGTATGGGTTGGGTTTTGTTCGGAAAACAGGCCTTTTTTCCGAAGAAGACCCGAAGAAAAGGCGAACAGAAATGGAAAAAATATTCACTTTTGTAGGAAGATTGGAAGGGATTTGGTAGATTAGCGTTAAATAATTAGATTAATTTTTTATTGTGGATAGGGTTAAAATCCTACCCTACAAGACGTGTTTCGTTTAATGGATAGGGTTAAAACCCTACCCTACAAAATGTGCCGAGCCAATGGCTCTGTGCCGTTGTTTTAGTTCCGGAGGAACGGAAGATATTGTAGCAACGGATTTTAATCCGTTGGGGAATATTGTAGAAATAAATAAAAAATATTTGTTTTGCTATACGGATAGGGTTAAAACCCTACCCTACAATATGTGCCGAGCCGATGGCTCTATGCCGTTGTCCAAGTTCCGGAGGAACGGAAAATATTGTAGCAACGGATTTTAATCCGTTGGGGAATATGATATCAAAACGTTTCAATCCGTTGGGGAATAATGCAAAATTCATATAAAGTTCCGTAGGAACAATTCATTTTGTAGTCCTGAGGATTCGGGAGGTTTTAAACCATTGACATAGGAACGATACATTTTGTAGTCCCGAAGATTCGGTAGATTTTAACCAATTAAAAAATAACATACCAAGAAAATTACATTCATAATACAACCATTATAAAAAGAAAATAAAATGGCAAATACCTATCACCAAGTGTACCTACAATTTATTTTTGCGGTTAAATACCGAGAAAGTGTTTTACATAAAGACTGGAGACAAACCATTTTTGGAGTCATTGGCAATTTGATAAACGAAACTGGCTGTAAAACTATTATTGTAAATGGTACAGAAGACCATGTTCATTGTTTCTTAGCACTTAAACCCACAGTATCCATATCAGAATTGATGAAAACTGTAAAAGCCAAATCATCAAAATATATCAATGATAATAAATTGATTTTAGATCGATTTGAATGGCAAGATGGGTATGGTGTTTTCTCATACAGTCATTCCCAAATTGACGCGGTTTATAAATATGTAGCCAATCAAGAACAACATCACGCCAATCAATCCTTTAAAGATGAATATTTGGATTATCTGAATAAATTTGAAATTCCCTACGATGAACGTTATTTGTTTAATGATTTGATTTAATTATTATTTGTGTTTTGTTTTATGGATAGGGTTAAAACCCTACCCTACAAAATGTGCCGAGCCGATGGCTCTATACCGTTGTCCAAGTTCCAGAGGGACGGAAGATATTGTAACAACGGATTTTAATCCGTTGGGGTAAATCATAAATACAGATTTCAATCCGTTGGAGAAAATTGTAAAAATACCTTATAATCTTTAAGCAATTTTTAATGAGGTCATGCTTAGGCTTCCTCCAACCATCTTATCATTAAAAAGGGTGATGCTTTCTCCTTTTTGTTGCAGTCCTAATGCGTAGAGTAAAGGCAAGTAATGTTCGGGTGTTGGAATGGCTAGTTGCAGTGCTTTACCCTGTTTTTCATAGTGCAATAGTGGTTTGTAGTTGCCTTCCAATAGGTATTTATTAATGGTGTCATGAGCTTCTATCGCCCAATCATAGCCATAGTTATCTTTGTCCATATTATAAAAATCTACCAATCTAAGATTATGCACTATGTTGCCACTACCTATAATGAGTACCCCTTTGTGGCGCAAGGCATGTAGCTTTTGTGCCAGTTGGTAATGATACTCTGGCGGTTGCGAGTAATCAATACTGAGTTGAATAACGGGTACATCAGCAAGCGGATATAGGTGTTTTACCACCGACCAAGTACCGTGGTCTAATCCCCAATTGTCGTTAAGCTCTACAGGAATTGGTTGCAACAAGTGTTTGGTCTCTTTGGCGAGTAAAGGACTTCCATGTGCAGGATATTGCACGTCAAAAAGGGCTTGAGGAAAACCACCAAAATCATGTATGGTTGTAGGCAATTCCATGGCGGTTACTTTGGTGCCTTTGGTATACCAGTGAGCAGAAATGCAGAGGATAGCTGTTGGTTTTACACAATCTTTAATACTATTTCTGAACCCTTTTACAAATTGATTTTCCTGAATGGCGTTCATAGGACTTCCGTGACCAAAGAAGAATACCGGCATTCTATCGGTATTAGGAAACGTTTGGGCTATATAGTGTAATTGGTCTAGACTGTTCATCTTGTTGGTTTGCTTACAAGAATAAAGGTATGAAAAAAGTTTGTGGCATTTATCATAGCGTTGAGATGGAAAGAAAATGGTTCGTCAAACTTCTTGGTTGTGCTAGTTCTAGAATAATGGTACACTTGGTTATATAACTTTTCAATCCGTTGGGGAGTACTATAAACAATGCAAAAACCAACATCATTACATTAAAATTATTCGTCATTCATTTAATTTGTATCTTTACAATACCAACCTGTAAAACCATTTTTTTATGAATACTACTGTAAAAAATACGATAGCCGTTGTGTTAGGGCTTGTCATTGGCAGTGCTGTCAATTCACTGTTTATAGCCATAGGACCATCCATAATTCCGCCACCCGAGGGCGCAGATGTTACTACTGTAGAAGGATTAGCGGCTTCGATGCGCTTATTTGAACCACAACATTTTATCTTTCCCTTTCTGGCTCATGCCTTGGGTACCTTTGTGGGCGCATTGGTAGCAGCTGGAATTGCTGCCACACATCGTTTTAAAATTGCTTTGAGTATCGGATTGGTGTTTCTGGTGGGTGGTTTTTATATGGTATTATCTTTGCCTTCACCGGTTTGGTTTTCGATGTTAGACTTGTTTGTAGCTTATATGCCTATGGCGTATATGGCAGGAAAAATAATGGATACGAGAAACGGTAGTTCCAATTCTTTTGGCCCTGTGTTGTAATCCATTTTTCTATACTTTTCAAATAATAAAAACACTAGCAATCAAGTTTCCATCCCTAGCTATTTTAAACAGTTTAGTCGAAGACTAACTTTCATCAAAAAAGTTGGACTGGTCTTGAATTCTTTGTGCTCGTTCAAGAATTTCCTGTGTAATGAGACTTTTTGGATAATAATACCTTTTATGAACCATTACTGGCGTAATGAATTTGTTAACACGCATTCGGTAGAGCGTGCTTTTGCTAATGTTGAGCATTTTCATCACTTGATTGCTTGTCAAAAAAACTTCCTCGGAAGTTGATGGCGTTGTCATTAAGACAATAGTTCGAAGCTCTGTAATAGCTTCCCACAACACTTTGAATTCTTTAGATGTCATAAGCATTTGTTTTAGGTAGATAGTGGGGTATCTAATGTATATGTAGGTAAAATTATATAAATATTTTTTGTTAAACAAAAAAAAATCATATTTTTTTTTCTTAGCTAGTATTTTTAACTTTTGAAGTAACCATTTAGCAATGTGCTGATAACAATTACATTACATATTTTTTGTATCTTTATTAAAAACAAAACGTCATGGAAATCAATTGGTATATCATAGGAGGATTAAGCATTTTAGTTATTGTTTTAGTGGTGTTTTTAATTCAAAAAAACCGAAAGGATGAGCAAGAATTAGAGACCTTTCTTAACAATGAATTTGAGGTAGAGGACAAAGAAGACGATGAAGTGAACAACCCTGTTTAAAACAAACTTTTGGTAGTGTGTGGGCTAAAATTTAAAAGCAAAAAACCTTGCACAAAACGGTAATAGCATGACAATTGTCATACTGTTTTCAAAAGAAATTGAGTAACTTTATTCTGTTAAATTCACAACAATAACAGGATGAGAATAATTAATCATAATACTACTAAAGTTACATGGTTGGCTCGAGTGTTGAGTATCTGTTTTGCGCTTTTTGTGAGTATTTTTGCTTTGGATGTTTTTGAGGAAAATTTAGAATTTTGGGATAAAGCACTCGCGTTTTTAGTGCATTTAACACCAACTTATTTAGTACTTTTAGTTCTTTTTATAGCTTGGTATAAAGAATTATTGGGTGCAATAATTTATTCCATATTAGGTATATTGTACATTATTATCGCATGGGGAAGATTTGATTGGACTGCCTATCTCTTCATTTCTGGTCCTCTTTTTTGTATTGGAACACTCTTTTTTATTAGCTGGAAACAAAATAGAAGAAAGAAATTGAATTAAAATTATCTAAAAACCATCAAAGATATAAGTAATAAAAGTATTTTATTTTTTATTTCAATCTGTAATATTACTATCTTTTATGATTTTTAAGTATTTGATAGTCTATATATTAGATTAACTGTTTTAATCTATTCCGTATAGGTTTTTCAAAATACACATAGCTCATTGCTGCTATAAATATCAATATAGATAAGCGTAATAAAAATGAAAATGTAAAATCAGTTACTTTGTCTATTCCGAAGTATTTATTTAATTTATAATCCGAAATTATACTCCAAACAGGCCATTGATAAATATAAATACCATAACTTATTTCACCTAAGAATATGCATATCTTTTTACTAAAAAAAGCAGCAATTTTTCCAGAACTTATTGCTATAAAATAGATTAAAGGCGCAAATAAAAAAGCTAATAATCCATTGTGATAAGACATGCCAATATTAAATTTAAATACAAATAATAATAGTCCTAAAATCAAAACAATTGGTAACGTAAAATCTTTTGTCTCTTTCTTATAATTATTTACAAAATACAATCCTAGAAGATTTCCAATTAAGAATTGGTTTAAGTGCATAAAAGGTTGATAACTTAGATCTTTAGGAGTGTAATAAAATAGATTAATTACTTGGTTTTGAGTAGTAAAATAAAACAATACTTGGCTTAAAACCCAAAAAACTATTATACAAATTGCAGTTATTTTAAAGTTTACTTTTTTATAAAAGTAGTTAAATACAAAAGGGAATATTAAATAAAAAAAAAGTTCAACTGATAGCGACCAACCCGGGAAATTTATACCTAATGCTTTCCCAGGTATCCATGCTTGTAGCATTAATAAATTTAAGAAAACATCGGTTAAAGAAATCCCCGAAAAAATACTAATCCGAATTAATAAAAAGATAGCAACAAAATAAATGGGATAAATACGTGCTAACCTATTTTTTATATAACTAAAAAAAGGAATGCTTTCTTTTTGATAATAAGCTATTATCATTACAAAACCTGAAAGTATAAAAAAATAACTTACTCCAAGATTAGCTTGCTCAAAAATAAAAGATAGAAAAACATTATTAAAGACATAACTACCTCCTCCAAAATGAAATATAACTATTGAAATTGAAGCTATAAATCTGGTAAAGGTTAATTGGTCAATTTTCATTCTATGATTATTTTGTATTTAAATATTATAAATAAGTATAGATTTTGATAACTTTAATAAGCCAATAAATCTAACAAAGTGCTTTCAAAACGGTCTTTAGGTAAGTATTGGTCTTCAAGTGCTTTTACAAACGGAATAGCGGTTTCAAGACTACCTACTCTGCGCACAGGCGCATCGAGATGTTCGAAACATTGTTCCATAATCATGGCTGAAATATCACTAGACACACTACCAAAAAGCGTGTCTTCTTGCAGTATAATTACTTTATTGGTTTTCTTCACTGAGGCAAAAATAGCGTCAGTATCTAACGGTTGTAAGCTACGTAAGTCAATTAGGTCAGCATTCACTTGAGGATGTTTGGCTAAAGTTTCTAATGCCCAGTGAACTCCAGCACCAAAAGAGATGATAGTGACATCATTTCCTTCTTTCAAAAGTGCCGCTTTGCCAAAAGGTATCGTGTAATAATCAGTTGGTACGTCTTGGTAAACGGAACGATATAGTTGCTTGTGCTCAAAATACATCACCGGATTTGGGTCGTTGATGGCCGTGTTTAATAAGCCTTTGGCATCATAAGGAAAAGCAGGATAGACTACTTTTAGTCCGGGTGTTTTAGTAAACCAAGCTTCATTAGTCTGTGAGTGAAACGGTCCGGCTTGTGTGCCACCACCACATGGCATGCGCACTACTACATCGGCTTTTTCATTCCAACGGTAATGTTGTTTTGCCAAAAGGTTAACAATAGGATTGAAACCAGAAGAAACGAAATCGGCAAATTGCATTTCTACAACTGCTTTGAAACCGTTTATGGATAAACCATTGGCTGCAGATACTATAGCACTTTCACAGATGGGTGTATTGCGAACACGGTCTTTACCAAACTGTTCTACAAAACCATCGGTAATTTTAAATGCGCCACCATACTCCGCTATGTCTTGTCCCATGATAACCAAGTTCTCATGACGTTCCATTGATTGACGTAAAGCATTCGATATAGCATCTACCACACGGATATTCTCTACTGTATCACCATGAGTAATAGCTTCAAATTCATAAGGTTCATACATGTCGGTAAGCTCTTCGGCTAAGTCAGCTACGCACTCTGGTTCGGCTTGTGTAATCGCCCAATGTTCATCGATTTCTGATTTTATAGCCGCTTTTATTTTCTCGTCTTCTTCCTCAGATAAAACGCTAATGCGAAGTAAATACTCTCTATAATTGGCAATTGGGTCTTTGATAGCCCACATATCCATCAACTCTTGTGGGACATATTTAGTACCACTCGCCTCTTCGTGCCCACGCATACGGAAAGTTTTAAACTCCAATAACACTGGTCGAGGATTGGCAACCATTGACGCTTTTAGCTCGGCTATTTTAGTATAAACGTCCAAAATATTATTCCCATCTATGATATGACTTTCCATACCATAACCCACACCTTTATCAGCTAAGTTCTCACAACGGTATTGCTCATTAGTTGGTGTAGACAAACCATAGCCATTATTTTCAATGACAAACAACACAGGCAAATCCCATACGGCAGCTATGTTCAACGCCTCGTGGAAATCACCTTCAGAAGTAGCGCCTTCACCAGTAAATACAGCAGTAACTTTTCCGTTCTTTTTAAGTTTACTGGCTAGTGCAATTCCATCGGCAACACCCATTTGCGGACCGAGATGCGATATCATACCCACAATATTGAACTCTTGCGTACCAAAGTGAAACGAGCGGTCTCTTCCTTTGGTAAAGCCAGTCTTCTTGCCTTGCCATTGCGAAAATAAGCGGTGTAATGGTATGTCTCTTCCGGTAAATACTCCTAAGTTGCGGTGCATCGGTAAAATGTATTCGTCTTTATCCAAGGCAGCAGTAATACCTACGGATATCGCTTCCTGCCCAATGCCAGAAAACCATTTAGACACTTTTCCTTGACGCAATAAGATTAACATCTTCTCTTCTATCAATCTGGGTTTAAGCAGTCTTTTATATAAATCCAATAATTGAATATTGGACAACTCTTTTCTATCGAAATTCATGTTGGTTTGTTGGATTATAAAGTCGACCAAAAGTACTAAAAAGTGTTTAGTTATTTGGTAAATAGAAAACAGAAAATACAGAAAAGAATATAGATAAAAGCTAACTCATTATCAATGACTGAGTAGACCATTCAGTCTTGCTTATTGTTAATAACTTTGGTTTTGCATATTTAAAAAATCGTTACATTTGTAGTTATGATTGGAATTTTTCCAGTTTAAGTTATTAACAATAAAGTTTTAGTATGCAACAAATTCCTAGTGTTGACTTACGTGATTTCCTGTCGGATGAGCCGGCACGTAAACAAAAGTTTGTAAATGAAATCGGAAGAGCTTATGAAGATATTGGCTTCGTAGCGTTAAAAGGTCATTTTTTAGATGACAAATTAGTTGGAGATTTATATTCGGAAGTACGCAACTTCTTTGGACTTCCATTGGAAACCAAAGAGAAATATGAAATTCCGGGTATTGGTGGACAACGTGGTTATGTTTCTTTTGGAAAAGAGCATGCCAAAGGGCGTTCGGCTGGAGACTTGAAAGAGTTTTGGCACTTTGGACAATATGTTAGCGAAGGGTCAAAATACGCTCATGAATACCCAGATAATGTAACGGTTGCTGAATTACCACACTTTAATGAAGTGGGAAAAGAAGCCTACAAAATGCTGGAAAAAACAGGTATTTATGTATTGAGAGCGTTGGCATTGTACATTGGTTTAGATGAATTTTATTTTGATAATTACATCAAAGACGGTAACAGTATCCTGAGACCAATTCACTATCCACCTATTACCGATGAGCCAAAAGACGGTGCTGTTCGTGCAGCTGCTCATGGTGATATCAACTTGATTACACTATTAATGGGTGCACAAGGCAAAGGGTTACAAGTACAAAATCATGATGGCGAATGGATTGATGCTATGGCACAACCCGATGAGTTAATGATTAATGTAGGCGATATGTTATCCCGTCACACCAACAATAAATTGAAATCTACTATTCACCAAGTGGTGAATCCGCCAAGAGAGTTATGGGGAACATCGCGTTTTTCTATTCCGTTTTTTATGCATCCCGTTAGTGATATGCCTTTAAACTGTCTAGAGAAGTGTATTGATGCTAATAATCCAAAGGGATTTGAGGACATCACAGCAGGTGAATACCTTGATGAAAGACTAGTAGAATTAGGATTAAAGAAAAAATAAAGGTTAATTCAATAATTTCATTAAAGACATTGAGTTATTTGCTTGATGTCTTTTTTGGTTTTTTATAAAATATAATGGATTTACAGGAACAACTAAAAAAACTTTTTCCAGACCACGAACCATCCACCGAAAAAGAGGAAGTGTTTCAAGAAGAACATGAACTTTTTATTCAAAAGGAACCTATGATTTGCAAATACGAAAAGCGAAAAGGCAAAGCCACTACCATCATAGAAGGCTATGAAGGCAGTGATGAAGATTTTAAAATATTAGCCAAAGAAATAAAGACAAAACTCAGTGTAGGTGGCACTTTCAAAGATGGAGCTATCATCATTCAAGGCGATTATCGCGATAAAATAATGAACATCCTAAAGGATAAAGGTTTTAAAACCAAACGTGTTGGTGGATAAAGTAGCATTCAGTGATCAGTATTTAGTGGTCAGAAACTTGAAACTATAAACCACAAACTTGAAACTATAAACAAAAAAAACAATGATACAATCTTCAGAATTAATATTAAACCCAGACGGTAGTGTTTACCACTTAAATCTGAAACCCGAACATATTGCACACGACATCATCTTTGTAGGTGATCAAAACCGAGTGGAAAAAATAACGCAATTCTTTGATAGTATTGAATTCTCTACTCAAAAGCGTGAATTTAAAACCCAAACAGGCTATTACAAAGGTAAAAAAATGACTGTCATGTCCACCGGAATTGGTCCGGATAACATTGATATTGTTATGAATGAATTGGATGCCTTAGTGAATATAGATTTAGAAACCCGTAAACCTAAAGCAAATTTAACTTCGTTAAACATCATTCGAATAGGAACTTCGGGTTCATTACAAGCAGATATTCCTTGCGATAGTATGGTTATGAGTACCTATGGATTAGGCTTAGACAATATGCTTCGCTCCTATCTGATAGATGATATATCTGAAAAAGACATAGAAGATGCTTTTATAAAACAAACCGATTGGGATATGCGAAAAGGCAGACCTTATGTAATATCTTGTTCTGAAACACTAGAAAAACGCTTGGAAAGTACTCAAATTTATAAAGGTTTTACTGGAACTGCAGGTGGATTTTATGGTCCACAAGGACGCGTTTTACGTCTCGAAATTCAAGATGCAAACTTAAATAGCAAAATGGATAGCTTTGACTACAATGGAATAAAAATGACCAATCTAGAAATGGAGACTGGCGCTATTTATGGCTTGGGTAAATTGTTAGGTCATGAGTGTTTGTCCTTAAACGCCATCATTGCTAATAGAGCTACAGGAACATTTAGTGAAGATCCTTATAAAGCGGTTGATGCTTTGATTGCATATGCATTAGATAAATTGGCGGGATAAACTATGACATTAGTATTGGAAACAGAACGATTACTATTAAGACCATTGGAACTTTCTGATGCTGAAGACATGTTTGCTATGGATAGTAATCCAGAAGTACACAAATACCTTTGGCAAAATCCGACACAAGCCATAGAAGAAAGCATTAAAACCATTGAGTATGTTCGTAGCCAATATGAAAGAAATACTATTGGTCGTTTTGCTACAATACTCAAAGAAACTGGAGAATTTATTGGTTGGACAGGCATAAAATATATAGATGACCATGTTGAAAACGGGAATACTAATTTCTATGATTATGGTTATCGTTTGAATGAAAAACATTGGGGCAAAGGTTATGCTACCGAAGCTTCCATCGCTTGGCTTGATTATGGTTTTAATCAAATGAACATTGACAAAATGAACGCCTATACACATCATGAAAATGGTGCTTCCAATCATATCCTTAGTAAAGTAGGTATGAAAATGATGGAAAGTTATCCAGATAAAGATGGTGTTATTTGGAATTGGTGGTTGATGGAAAATCCTAACTTGAAAAAATAACATGAAGAAAGTCAAAATCGTTGGAGTTCCAGAACATTTTAACTTGCCTTGGCATATGTGTATTGACAATGGCGAGTTTGAACAAGTTGGTATTGATTTACAATGGACAGACATTCCAGAAGGCACAGGTAAAATGTGTCAAATGCTACGTGATGGTGAAACGGATATCGCTGTTATTTTAACCGAAGGAATTGTAAAAGATATTGTTGGAGGAAATCCAAGTTCGATAGTACAAGTTTATGTGGAAAGTCCATTGATTTGGGGGATTCATGTTGCTGCTAATTCAAAATACCAAACACTAGCTGATTTAGAAAACACCAAAGTAGCTATCTCACGCTATGGTTCAGGTTCGCATTTAATGGCATATGTCAATGCTCAAAATCAAAATTGGGATACCAATAACCTGCAATTTGAAATAGTAAATACCATTGATGGTGCCATTGAAGCTCTGACTAATGGCGCTGCTGATTACTTTATGTGGGAACGATTTATGACCAAACCATTAGTAGATAAAGGAATTTTTCGTCGCGTTGCCGATTGTCCAACTCCTTGGCCTTGCTTTGTAATTGCGGTAAGAAATGAATTTTTAGAACACAATAAGCAAACCCTTTCTCTTATAATTGACATTATTAACAACACTACTACAGAATTTAAAGAAATTCCAAGTATTGATAGGACTTTGGCATCAAAATACCATCAGCAATTACAAGATATTCAGGAATGGCTTTCGCTTACTAAATGGTCTCAAAAAACACTAGACGAAAAAGTGTTAAACAAAATTCAAAATCAGTTGTTTGACCTAAAAATTATAGATAAAAAGGGTACTTTTGCTGAAATAGTAAAAGCCATTTAGCTTTTGCCATTGGCATCATGATCAAATTAAATAATCTCACTTATCCGCGTCTGAAAGAAATATTCAGGATAAAAAGTCCTTGGGATTTGATTATCATATTTATCTTGAATGTCTTAATAACCATTCCTGTATTCATCATTGCTCATAATAATTTCATCACGCTCCAATGGGCACATAACGTTGATAGAATTATATTATTTATTCTCATCCTTGTAATTATTCAGTTAATTTTAAGAGCTATGAGAAGAGTGACTTTAATTTCGGTTATTCTCTATCTGATTTTGCTTTTATTTGGAACCTTATCTGGTAAGTATGGTTTTCAAAATATTTTTGAAGATTACCGTTCGATGATGTATACCATGGATGAAAACCCATATCCGCAAGACATTATCATTTCTAGACTAATGCCTTTTCCCAATAAATCGAAAATTTTAGATGCGGTAGAATATCAAAACCCAAAAGTCAGAGATTTTGCCTTTATGGCAATTAATAAACATTTCAAAAAAATTAAAGGTTACCATGACTATTTCACAATCATACAATCTTTTGCCATTTTCAAAGAAATAAATGCTAACTGGAATTATGTTAGCGATCCAAAAGGTCATGACTACATTGCTAAAGCTACTGAGTCGCTAAAATATCTCTCAGGAGATTGTGATGACCACTCTATTTTAATGGTGGCTTGTATAAAATCTATTGGAGGAACTTCAAGATTAATTCATACCAAAGGACATATCTATCCCGAACTTTATATTGGCAACAAAAGAGATTTAGAGCGTATCAACTATCTTATAAAAAAAATACTTTTCCCACTAGAAAGTAAAAATAATGCCATTCATTATCACATAGATGAAAGAGGTAATATTTGGCTCAATCTAGATTATACTGCTAAATAT
Source organism: Flavobacterium sp. RSB2_4_14 (assembly GCF_051547085.1). NCBI lineage: Bacteria > Pseudomonadati > Bacteroidota > Flavobacteriia > Flavobacteriales > Flavobacteriaceae > Flavobacterium > Flavobacterium sp. RSB2_4_14. Next base: position 121,286 of record NZ_JBPTTL010000006.1, on the reverse strand, counting down.
CCTGGTGGTCCGTTTATGAATGAAGAAATATTAGGTGCTTTAACCTTGGATTAATTCTTTTATATATTTAACAAGTACACAATACTTTATTTACTATATTCGTTTTCAAATAAAACAATCTTTAATGAAAAAATTATTTTGTCTACTGCTTTTAGCATCATTAGCCACGCAAGCCCAGGAGAATTCAATAATTTCCAATAAAAAAACCGAATTGCGTGTGGATGTTTTATCTGCAATAGTTTATACCAAATTAAGTGTAAGCTATGAAAGATTTTTTGACAACGACTATTCTATAGGTATCAATGTGAATTATTCAGACAGCGATAAATTAAATGAAGACTTTGACAATGGCTACAGAAACAATGTTCCTAAGTATGAGTTCAATCCTTATGTTCGCTATGCTTTATCAAAAAGTAAAACGAGATATTATTTTGCCGAAATTTTTGGTTCCTATAATGGTGGCGATTATAAAGAAATAGTCAGACTAATTGATGAAAATGGGGATGCCTATTATGCTACCGAAAAGTCACAATACACCGATTTTGGATTGGGTGGCAGTTTAGGATATAAAATGTATTTTCACGATAGTTTTGCCTTAGAAGTTTTGGTAGGTTTTGGTTCCAATCTTTTTAATAGAGAAAAAAGTCCCGATGTGATTTCGAGAGTTGGTATTAATTTAGGGTATAGATTTTAAACAAAATAGTATGAAAAAATTATTGCTCATAGCGTTTGCATTTTTACTTTCAAATTGTGACACAAACGATGATGGTTTCTACAATAACATTTATATAGATGTACCCAATTTAGTTACCATTCAAACACAACCAACCTACAGTGTTGGTGACTTTATTTATGTAAATGCAGATTTCTCAAGATACTTACCCGAAGTTGGTCAAAGCGAATTATTAGATATCTATCACTCAACTGGTGGCGCTACTCAATTCACTTTTACTTATCTTATTGAAAGAAAAATAAATGCAACCGAATGGGAAGTTGTCACCGTAAATGATAGTCAACTCGATATTAATTTAGGAAGTGCTCAAAATGGTTCCTATATTTATGCTATCTGTGAATACAATAATACTGACCAAACCTATGAATATAATGTTGGTTTTCCTTTGTTGAATGCTGGTGAATACCGTTTGAGTTTTGGATACAATAGTGCTTCAACCAATAGTGTAGAATTGCGTTCTGAAAGTTCTTCTAGTAATCTAATTGTAAATATCAATTCTGTTGCAGCGAATATTGATGCTGCAGGTTATTATTATTTTAATGTAAATTAATATTTACCAATTAATTGTTTCCTTTACTATACTTTTAAGATAATCATTTGTTTTACTAAAATGTTTATTTCCAAACCATAATCCACGATTAGCACTTAATGGTGATGGATGTCCGGTTTCCAAAACCAAATGTTTATTTCTATCAATTTTCGCCCCTTTCTTTTTGGCAAATCCACCCCAAAGAAGAAAAACTACATGCTCTTTTTCATCCGATATTTTTTGAATTACGGCATCAGTAAATAGTTCCCAACCTTTATTTTGATGACTTCCTGCTTCACTTTCTCTAACGGTTAGTGTAGCATTGAGCAGTAAAACTCCTTGGTCTGCCCAACGTTCCAAGTTGCCCGATTTAGGAAATGGTACATCCAAATCAGTTGCGATTTCTTTAAAAATATTGATTAACGATGGTGGAAAAGCAATGCCTTCATTCACCGAAAAACACAAACCATTAGCTTGTCCTAATCCGTGATATGGATCTTGACCAATAATTACTACTTTGACTTTGTCAAAAGTACAATGGTTAAATGCAGCAAAAATATGGTCCGCTTTAGGAAAACACTTTTTAGTTTCATATTCCGATTTTACAAACGAAATAAGTTGTTGAAAATAGGGTTTTTCAAATTCTGGCTTTAGTATATCATGCCATGAAGAATGCATTTTGATTAACATCTCTTAAAATTTTATCAAAAATACTATTTTCAATTGCAATATGGATTTTATCCTTTGTAACTTTGAAGCAAAGACATTGATTTAATGATTTCGATAACAGATAAAACATTACAAGATTTAGAATTTAATACGGTTTTACAAACCATTTCAGAGCGATGCAACACTGAAATTGGGAAAGAAAAAGCGCTTGCAATAGTTCCTTTTAAAAATAAGGAAACACTAGTGAATGCTTTGATACAAACTTCTGAATTTCTTTCCTCGTTTACCAATAACAATGCAATTCCCAATCACGGATTTGACAATCTTACCAATGATATTAAATTCCTGGCCATTGAAGATAGTTTTCTAGAAGTAAGTAGCTTTAGAAAAATAGCAACTCTTTCGGAAACAGTGAATGCAATGTTATTGTTCCTAAAAAAATTCAACGATTACTATCCTAAGCTAAACGAAAAAGCATCACAAGTTGAATACACCAAATACATCATCCAAAAAATAGATGAAGTAGTTGATAAATATGGCGAAATCAAAGATAATGCTTCACCTGATTTGATTAATATTCGAAGAGACATGAGTGTGGTTCGAGGCAAAGTTAATCAAAGTTTTGGCCAAGCCATGAGCCAATACAATTCGTTGGGATATTTAGATGAAATTAAAGAAAGTTTTGTTGAAAATCGTAGAGTTTTAGCGGTTTTGGCAATGTATAGAAGAAAAGTAAAAGGTTCTATTTTAGGCAGTTCCAAGACAGGAAGTATTGCCTACATTGAACCAGAAGCAACATTACGCTATTCAAGAGAATTGAGTAATCTTGAATATGAAGAGCGAGAAGAAATTACCAGAATTTTAAAAAAACTTTCCAATGAAATTCGTCCTTTTATTGATTTATTAAAACAATACCAAGACTTTTTAAGCGATATGGATGTAGTTGCTGCCAAAGCAAAATACGCACGAAAAATCAATGCGATTTTACCCAATATTATAGAGGAAAAGCGATTGTATTTTAGAGATGCTTATCATCCTATTTTATATTTAAACAATAGCGAAAAAAAAGAAACAACTTATCCTCAAACTATTGAATTAAACAAGGAAAATAGAATTATCGTCATTTCAGGACCAAACGCAGGTGGAAAAACCATTTCGTTAAAAACCGTTGGACTGTTACAATTAATGTTGCAATGTGGCATTTTAATTCCGGTTCATGAACGCAGCGAAACCTTTCTTTTTGATCGTATTCTAACAGATATTGGCGATAATCAATCCATAGAAAATCACTTGAGCACATACAGTTATCGATTGAAAAATATGAATTACTTTTTAAAAAAATGTAATGCCAAAACGTTGTTTTTGATTGATGAATTCGGAACTGGTTCAGACCCAGAATTGGGTGGCGCTTTGGCTGAAATTTTCTTGGAAGAGTTTTATCATCGGGAAGCGTATGGAATTATTACAACTCATTATTCCAATTTAAAAATTTTAGCCAACGAATTGCCATTTGCCAGTAATGCTAACATGCTTTTTGATGAAAAGTCTTTGGAACCTATGTACAAACTGATACTTGGTCAAGCAGGAAGTTCATTTACTTTTGAAGTAGCACAAAAAAATGGCATTCCTTATGGATTAATTAATCGTGCTAAAAAGAAAATTGAAGGCGGAAAAGTACGCTTTGACAAAACGATTGCCACACTACAAAAAGAGCGTTCCAAACTGGAGAAAACCTCTCAAAATCTTAAAGAAGAAGAAAGTAAAGCTCGAGAGGAAAGCAAAAAAATGGAAACTATTAACATTAAAATTCAGGACAAATTAGAACGTTACCAAGAGCTATATGATGCCAATCAACGGTTGATTTATATGGGACAAAAAATTGATGATATTGCCGAGAAATACTTTAACAATAAAGATAAAAAAGTATTGATTGGAGAGTTTTTAAAAATAGTGGAAATAGAAAATTCCAAACGAAAAAAAGCTACCGCTAAAGAAAGAGTAGAAAAAGAAATCATCAAAAAGAAAGTGATTGAGGAAGTTCAAGTTAAAGTTGAAGCCATTAGAGAAGTCAAAAAAGAAAAGAAAATAAAAGCCCAAAAAACAGAAGCTGAAAAACCAAAAGTAATTTTGAAAGTTGGTGATCGAGTAAGAATGTTTGATGGTAAAGCCGTTGGAACAATTGATAAAATTGAAAAAAACAAAGCGGTGGTGAATTATGGTGTATTTACTTCAAAAGTAAACTTAGAACAACTTGAATATGTCCAAGCAAAATAATACTGAGTTTCTGAAATGAAATCAGAACAACTAAATTCAGCATAAATATGGAAATTTCAACTCTTCCAAAAGACAAAAAAATAATTCTCTTCGATGGGATTTGTAATCTTTGTGATAGCTCAGTTCAATTAATTATAAAACACGATAAAAAAGATGTTTTCCGTTTCGTTTCTATTCAATCACAACTAGGACAAGAAATTTTAAATTATATAGGAGTCGATAGCAAAAAGGTAGATAGCATTATTTTGTATGAACCTGAAATTGCCTATAACCTCAAATCGGAAGCCGCTTTTAAAATTGCCAAAGAGTTAAGCGGAATATACCGCATTTTAGGTTTATGCTCCATTTTTCCTAAAGTTATTACCAATACTATTTACGACTACATTGCCAAAAACCGTTACAAATGGTATGGTAAAAAAGAAAGTTGCCTAATTCCCACAGAGGAATTAAGAACAAAATTTCTTTAGTATGACAATTGTCATATTTCTATTGTTCAATTTTAAATACTTTTGATTACCTAAACAATAGAAATCATGAACAACTTGATGTTACCGTTGTATTCTCATGAAAATGGATCTTTCATTATGATTGGAGTATTTGCTTTAGTTATAATTGGATTAATTGGCGCTGTTTTCCTAATGATGGGAAGTGATACAAAGAAAAAAGACTAAGCAATGCTTAGTCTTTTTTTATAAATTATTGTAAAAAAGTTATTCTTTAACAACTTTTTTAGTAGCTGTACCTTGATCAGTAACGATTTTCATCATGTAAACTCCTGTTGATAAATCACTAATAGAAACTTGAGCGTCAGTAGCATTTATTTTTTGAGATTTTACAACTCTTCCATTCAAGTCTGTCATTTCGATTGTTTCAATAACAGCATTCATATCATTTGAAATAGTAACTAAATCTCTTGATGGATTTGGATAAACAGAAAAATCAACATTATTTGTAACTTGGTTAACACTTAAAAGCGAACCAGTTGAAACAGCTTTAACTTGAAGGTTATCCATTACCATTGTAGCTGATGATGAATTAGGTGCTGCAGTAGTATTACCTGAAAAAGAAATAAAATCAACTTCTGCAGGATCAGTTCCTGTTGCGCTTCCGTTTACTGATATACCAGCAGCAGCAATTCCTGGTCCTTTAATTAGAACTTGTCCTGTAGTTTTGTTATAAGAAATTCCGATTCTACTGAATGTGTCAGCTGGTAATTGAATACCTGGAGCGGCAGCCAATGAATAGGTATAGCTTCCAACAGGGTTACCTGTTGGTGTAGAATAAGCTACTAAAAATAACTCACGTGTAGCAGCTCTAACTGTGAAACCTGCTAATACTCTATCACCAGCAGCATTAAAAATGTAAGCTCCAAAAGTATTTCTACTAGTTGTTGTTCCAGCACCTGGATTAATATCTAATTCCAACTCAACAATATTGTTACCAGACACTCTAGCCGCCCAAAGCGCAGGAAAACCATCTTGCCACATGTAACGACTTCCTTTGTCTCCATTTGGCCCTTCAAATTGCAAACCTAAACTTGCATTACCTCCAGAAACAATCTGTGAATTAGTAACACCAGCATTTGTTGAAGTTGTAGGAGCAGTACCATTACTTGCAAAAAATAAATAATCACCTTGCCCTGGAATTGTTCCCGTTATTTCTGTAGAAACATCACCTACAGTCAATGCATTAAAATCTTCTGAAAGAAGAACTTGAGCACTCGAAAATAATGGTGCTACGAATAATGATAATAGTAAAAGTTTTTTCATAAAGTTTTTATTTTTTGATTAAAAAGCAAATTTAGTGAACACGCAATAAAAAACAACACTTTTTTTATTCTTTTTCCCATTTACCAACTACAGATGTTGCTAATGCATTTCCTAACACATTGGTAGCGCTTCTGAACATATCACAAAAATGATCTATGGGTAAAATTAAAGCAATACCTTCAATAGGAATATTAAACATGCCACAAGTAGCAGCAACAACCACTAAACTGGCTCTTGGTACACCAGCAATTCCTTTACTTGTCAACATCAAAACTAGAAGCATCGTCATTTGAGTGCCTAAATCAAGATGAACACCATAAGCTTGTGCAATAAAAATGCTGGCAAAAGTCATATACATCATGCTCCCATCAAGATTAAAGGAATAACCTAACGGTAACATAAAGGAAACTATCTTGTCTTTTACTCCAAACCGTTCTAATTCCTCTGTTAATTTTGGAAAAACAGCTTCAGAACTTGTGGTTCCAAAAGCAATGATTAATGGACTAAGTATTCTTTTTAACAAAGTAGTCATATGACCTTTCAGAAAAATATAACCCACTAACAATAAGACCAACCAAAGCGATGAAATTCCAACTAAAAAGGAACCAAAAAATTTGGCATAGGTGATTAATAATTCTTCCAAATTTCGAATAGCAAAAACACCAGTGATGGCACCAAAAACACCTATCGGAGCAAATTTCATTACATAATTCACCATTTTTAAAATGATATGTGATGTCTTATCCAATGCATTTACAACCGGTTTGGCATGGTCACCAATAGAAGCAGCCGCCAATCCAAAGAAAATAGAAAATATTACAATTTGCAATATTTCATTAGTTGCCATAGCTTCCACTATACTTTTTGGAATAATGTGTTCAATAAAATTTTGTGCCGAAAAATTTTGTGTTTTTTCGGTTACTTCTGAGGCAGTCGAGGCATCAATATCGGATAAGTTTAAGCCAACACCCGGTTGTAAAATATTGACCCAAAACATCCCAATTAGCAACGAAATAAAAGAAGCTGTAAAAAACCAACCCAATGCCTTTCCTCCTATTCTTCCGACGGCTTTAATATCGCCAAGTTTGGCAATTCCAACAACCAACGTTGTAAAAACCAATGGTGATATAATCATTTGAACCAATCGAATGAAAACGGTTGCCAACATTTTTATATACCCACTAAACTCTTTAGCAGATTCTACCGAATAGTTATTATGAACATAAATCCCTATGAATGCTCCAATAATCATGGCAATAAGAATCTGAACAGTTAGATTGGATAGAAAAGATTTCTTTTGAGTTTCTTGGGTATTCATTTAACGATACGTTTTATTAAGTAAATAAAAATCAGCTAAAACAAGTGCAGCCATGGCTTCCACTATGGGAACTGCTCGTGGTACAACGCATGGATCATGACGACCTTTTCCTTGCTGCTCTATAATCTCGTTTTGATTGGTTAAAACTTCTTGTTTTTGAATTAATGTAGCCACAGGTTTGAAAGCAACTCTGAAATAAATATCCATTCCGTTTGAAATACCACCTTGAATTCCGCCAGAAAGATTGGTTTTGGTTGTCCCGTCTTCATTGTATAAATCATTATGCTCGCTACCTTTCATACGTGCGCCGCAAAATCCGCTGCCAAATTCAAATCCTTTAACAGCATTGATTGAAAGCATGGCTTTTCCTAATTCGGCATGAAGTTTATCAAAAACTGGTTCGCCAAGACCAATGGGAACATTTTGAATGACACAGGTTATTGTTCCACCAACAGTATCACCTTGTTTTTTAATTTCCTTGATATAGTTTTCCATTTTCTCTGCTGTAGCCAAATCGGGACAGCGAACTGCATTACTTTCTATTAAAGAAAAATCAACTTCCTGATACCGTTTTTCCATGAAAATTTCGCCAACTGAAGAAACAAATGCATTGATTTTGATTTCAGACAAAACTTGTTTAGCGATAGCACCAGCTACAACTCTGCAAGATGTTTCGCGAGCAGAACTTCTTCCACCACCGCGATAATCTCTTACACCATATTTTTTTTCATAAACATAATCGGCATGACTTGGTCGATAGGAATCTTTAATATGTGAGTAATCGTCAGATTTTTGATTGGTGTTTGGTATGATAAAACCTATTGGCGTTCCTGTAGTTTTTCCTTCAAAAATACCAGAAAGAAACTGAACTTCATCTTCTTCTTTTCTCTGGGTAACTATGGATGATTGACCTGGTTTTCTGCGTTGCATTTCATTGCGAATAGCTTCCAAATTTAAAGTAATTCCTGCGGGACAACCATCTATAATTCCACCTAATGCATCGCCATGTGATTCACCAAAAGTGGTCAATCTAAAAAGTGTACCATAACTATTTCCAGCCATTTTTCTTGTGTTTTAAACAAATATACTATTTCTGATAGAAAGTAAAAATTAAATTGAAGAAGTTGATGATGGTAAACGCATTTGAATGTAAAACGTTACTATAGTTTGAAAAAAATTATTTTATAATAATCGGTTTTTTTGATTTGATTTTCACAACACTATAAGGATAAACATAATCTGTTTGATTAACAGGATTATTTTCAACTGACTGAGGATTTATTTCTTTAATATTGAGTATAATATTTTCATCGGTTTCTTCTACTTTATCTATAATGATATTATAATTCCCTTCGGGTAATGGTCCCATGTTGAGGATAATAAAATTACAATTTTGTAAATCTTCCGTTTTTATTTTTTTTCTCAAATTATCATCGGATAAAAGCATCTTAATTTCATTTGGTTCCGAAAGAATTTCATAAAATTTAATATTAGCTCCACCATCGCTATTATAATTCAATACTTCATAAAGTGGATTTTCAACCACACTTTTTGTTGTTGAACATGAAAATAAAAGAAATGCTGTAAAAAATAGGATTATTTTTTTCATTTGGAGTCTTCTATAGCTTTAATATATAAGTTTTCGTATAAAGGAAGAATATTTTTGATATCAAATTGTTTGGCAACTTCTAATGCATTTTCCTTGAATTTAGACAATGTTTCATTATTCGATAAAATTTTCAGAGCATTCTCAGCCATACTATCAACATCGCCAACATTGCTCAAATAACCTGAAATTCCATCAAAATTTACTTCGGGCAAACCTCCTGAATTACTGGAAATTACAGGAACACTCCATGCCATTGCCTCAAGTGCAGCTAGTCCAAAACTTTCGGTTTCAGAAGGTAACAGAAACAAATCAGAATAAGCTAAAATTTGGTCAATCTCGTTGCTGTTACCAAAGAAAATAACTTTTTCTTGAATACCTAATTCAAGACAGAGTTGTTCTGCTTTTTCTTTTTCAGGACCATCACCTACCATCATCAATTTGGCCGGAATTTGTTGTTGGATTTTATAGAAAATTTTAATAATATCAGGAATGCGTTTTACTTTCCTAAAGTTACTAATATGAGTAACAATGCGCTCTTCTTTATTTGCCATAACAGAGCGTTGACAAGAAATTAAAGGTTCATTTCTATGTTTATCCAATTCAATAAAATTAGGAATAACATTTATCTCTTTTTTGATATTAAAAAGTTTATAGGTATCGTCTTTTAAACTCTGAGAAACCGAAGTTACCACATCCGATTTGTTGATACTGAAACTTACAGCTGTTTTGTAAAACGGATGGTTTCCAACAAGTGTGATATCAGTTCCGTGAAGTGTCGTTACCATCGGAATTATGATGCCTTCGTCTTTCAACATTTGCTTTGCCATGTAACCTGCATAAGCGTGAGGAATGGCATAATGCACGTGTAGTATTTCAATTTTGTAAAGTTTCACCATATCTACCAACTTACTTGACAAAGCCAATTCATAAGGTTGATAGTGAAATAAAGGATATTCTGGAACGTTTACTTCGTGGTAATGCACATTTGGATTGAGCAGCGCTAAGCGAACAGGTTGCCGATAGGTAATGAAATGAATTTCATGACCACGATGTGCCAATTCCAATCCTAATTCTGTGGCAACTACACCGCTTCCACCAAAAGTGGGATAACAAACAATGGCTATTTTCATAAGGAAATTTTACAGCTACGAATTTAAGAAAAATAGAAACGAAAACCTTTAAAACACAATTAAAGATTATTTATCTAAAATTGCATCTTGTATCACTTTCTGAATATCTTCTCTAATATTCTCTTTCGAAAGTTTGTTGGGAAGATTTGAATCGGGATAAGTTCTATTGGAAAGGAAAATATAGACAATCTCCGAGGCTGGATCTGCCCAAGCTATTGTTCCTGTAAAACCTGTGTGCCCAAAACTTGACATAGAAACACAACCACATGTTGGTCCTGCATTTCCGAGCTGTGGTTTGTCAAATCCTAATCCGCGGCGGTTGCCGTCAGTGCAATACCAACAGGTATTAAAATCATTAAAAGTAGCTTCAGAGAAATAGGTTTGATTCCCATAATTTCCTTTTTTAAGGTACATTTGCATTATCTTGGCAACATCCATCGCATTGGAAAAAATACCAGCATGTCCGCCAACGCCATTTTCCATGGCAGCTTCCATATCGTGTACATAACCTTGAATCGTATCGTGACGGAAATAATTGTCGATTTCGGTTGGAACTATTTCCTTTTTATCAAACTTTTTCAAAGGATTGAACAGCGTATTATTCATACCTAAAGTTTTGTAAAAATTATCATAAGCCAATTCATCTAGAGGTTTACCAGTTATTTTTTCTAAATATTGTTTTAGAATTATAAAGGTAAAATCGCTATAGCGGTACTCTTTTTTATCAATTAATGGACTATTGATGATTTTCTTAATGATAGTGTCATGGTAATCATCACGAAGAAATAAACTATCGGAAACTTGTTTGGTAAAACCTTCTGTACTTACTTTTCGATAGTATTTATCCATTGGAATTTTTGCAGAGTCAACCGTTGCTTTGTAAAAAGGAATCCACGCTTGCATTCTGCCATAGTGCGATAACAATTCTTTGAAAGTAATTTGCTCTTTATTAGAACCTTTGAAAATGGATAACATTTCGCCAAGCGTTGTTTCAAGATTTACTTTTTTCTTGTCATATACTTGCATAACATTAGGTAACGTTGCTACCATTTTTGTTATAGAAGCAACATCATATAAGTCTGTATTTTTAACTTTAGTAGTGTTGTCATAAGTATGAGAGCCAAACGATTTTTGGTAAATCACTTTCCCTTTTCGAGCTACTAAAATTTGCATTCCTGGAGCCATTTTCCCATCGATAGCTTTTTGAGCCAATTTTTCAATTTGGTTTAGCTTTTCAGAACTCATACCTACATTTTCTGGAGTGGTAAATCCCAATCGATTGAGTTTTTCTGTTGCAATTCCATCACCAGCTTTAAAAGTTTCATTGATAGAAACGGGTAGTTTTCCTTTGGCATCAATAGCTCCAAAAAGAAGTTCGGCTGAAACTTCTTGCGCAATAGTGCCATTTTGATAGGAAACAACAACGCCTTCAATAGCATCAAAATTTGAGATTTTTGATAGAGAATAAGGTTTAGCAAAACAATCAATAATCACTTTCTTTTGTGTAGCAATTCTATCTATAAGTTGCAATTCATTTTCGGTTAATTCAGGGTTTTTCCACCAAGATTTATCTGATTTGTGATACCCAATAATTACAGTTTCAAAGTCCATTAATTTTATCATTAATGTATCGATATTGGCATCAAAAACTTCGGTGACTTCGGTGTATTTTTTTAAAGTATTTACAAAAGTAGTATTGATATCATCGCCCATTTTAAAGTAGGCAATTTTTTGATTAAGATTTTTTATTGGTAAAATAGCATCCTGATTTTTTACGACTGTCACGGCATTTTCATATAACTGATATTGCAAATCTAGATTAGACTTTGGATTCAAATCATTATAAATATTAATACCTTCTACTGGTTTGTAATTATTTAAACCTGCCTTGAATTTGTAATGTAAAATTTTCTTTACTGACTCTTCTAATCGACTATCGGTAATAAGTCCATCTTTATAAGCCAAACTTATCTTCTCCACAGCAAATGGAACATTTTCAGCAAAAAGTAAAATATCATTACCCGCAAGAAATGCTTCTAAATCAATTTCACCTGGTTTTTTAAAATTACTGGCACCTTTCATGTTAAGTGCATCTGTAAAAATCAAACCATCAAAACCCATTTCGTTCTTTAATAAATTTGTGACTACAGGTTGGGAAATTGATGTTGGGTAACCTTCTCTTGGTTCTAAACTTGGCACATTTAAATGCGCTACCATTACTGAAACCAATCCTTCATCAAACATTCTTTTATAAGGATATAATTCTATTTTTTCGATATGGTCCAAGGAAGCATTTACTACTGGTAAAGCATGATGAGAATCGGTTGAAGTGTCGCCATGACCAGGAAAATGTTTTCCAGTAGAAAAAATACCTTGGCTTTGAACACCATTCATCAAAGCGATGGCATGTTCCGTAACATTTACTTTGCTTTCGCCAAAAGAACGATAACCAATTATAGGATTTTTAGGATTGGTATTAATATCTAAAACGGGAGCAAAATTAAAATGAACACCTAGCCTTTTGCTTTCTTTAGCCATACTCACTCCTACTTTTTCTACTAATTTTAAATCCTTAATAGCACCCAATGTCATATTAAAAGGATAGCGGAAAGTGGAGTCCAAACGCATACTTAATCCCCATTCGGCATCAATACCAATAAATAATGGGACTTTGGATAACGATTGGTATCTATTCGTCAATCGGGCTTGACGTTTTGGTCCGCCTTGAAAAAAGATTACACCACCAATAGTATAATCACAGACTAATTTTTCAATCGCATTTGTATGAATAGTATCTTTATTAGAATAAGCCGCAACCATGAAAAGTTGTCCCACTTTTTCTTTGAAAGTAAGTTGATTGTATACACTATCAACCCATTTGTTTTCTGAATAGGTTTCAGGGAAAAAGTTTTTTCGCTCTGATTTAAGATGGGGAATATAAATCTCTTCATCTTCGGCAAATCCTGCTTTTCCCAATGACGATTTCTTGTTTTTAGTTGACGAACAATTCGTAACCAAAAACAACAAAGCAATGAATAAACCTATTCTGAATAAAAAACTTTTCATGAAAAATATAGCTTAAAAAAATCGTCCATGCCAACTTTCGCCTGCTGGAACTTCCCAGTTTTCATTGAATTCTTCAATAGTGTTCACCAAATTATTAAAAACTATAGTATTGGCTGTTACTGCTTTTTCTTTTGCCATTTTCTTAAAATCTAGTAAAGACTTATGTGCAATATGATCGCCATTTTTGAACGTTACATTCATTTTATCCAATAAATCTACTTGGTATTTTTGTTCCAAACTTTGAATAAAAGCTACAGATGAGTCAATAGAACAACCGGTTGCTTGTTGGACTTCTTGGTTAACAACAATGATAATAAAACGGTTGTACTTCAATAAATACGATGCTTCAAGTCCAGTACCATGAGCTGACCAGTTTTCTAAAAATGATTTTAAATCATTTTCAATTTCTATCATTTCATCCTCTGAAAATTTTCGGTTGGATTGGTAAATCCATATTTTAGAGTCTTCGGGTAAATTTTCAAAAGGAACGTACATTTAATTTTAGGTTTAAAAAATTATAAATCTTGGGCGTTTGCAATTAATTCAGCAATATCCATTACTTTAATATCTGCTTCTTTTTCTTTATTTTTCACACCATCAGTCATCATAGTGTTGCAAAACGGACATCCAGAGGCTATGATTTCGGGTTTGGTTTCTAATGCATCTTCTGTTCTTTGAATATTGACTTCTTTATTTCCGGGTTCAGCATCTTTAAACATTTGAGCACCACCAGCACCGCAACATAAACCATTGGCACGAGAACGTTTCATTTCTACTAATTCAGCATCCAATTTTTGAATTAAATCTCTTGGTGCTTCATATATATTATTGGCTCTGCCTAAATAACATGGGTCGTGAAACGTAATTCGTTTTCCTTTGAATTGTCCACCTTCAATAGTTAATCTTCCTGAATCTAATAGTGATTTTAAAAACTCTGTATGATGAACAACTTCATATTTTCCACCCAATTCAGGATATTCATTCTTTAGAGTATTAAAACAATGAGGACAAGCAGTAACTATTTTTTTAGCTTCATATGCATTCAAAACCTCGATATTCATCATGGCTTGCATTTGAAACAAAAATTCATTTCCAGCACGTTTTGCAGGATCACCTGTGCAACTTTCTTCGGTTCCAAGCACTGCAAACTCCACATTGGCACGATTTAAAATACGCACAAATGCCTTGGTAATTTTCTTTGCTCTATCGTCAAAACTTCCCGCACAACCAACCCAAAACAACACTTCGGGTTGCTTACCTTGAGACAACATTTCTGCCATAGTTGGCACATTTAATACTTCAGACATATTTTTATTTTAAATTTAAAATATTAGATATTAAATATTCTACACAGCTGGTAAATATATTTAATATTTAAAATCTAATATCTAATATTATTCATGATGTTCGTCATCAAACACTTGAATGGTCACTTCTTTATCCACCAAATCCGTGAATTTTCCTCTGTATCGAGTCGCTTTTACTAAGTGATTGTCAATCCAATGGTAGTTTCCACCACGAGGTTTTCCGAAAAGAATTCCGTGGTATTTAAAACCATGTTTTTTCAACCAAATTTCGGTGTATTCTCTGTGTGCTTCCGTTCTTGAAGTGAAGAAGAATATAATGTGTCCTTCGTCATACCATTTGTTTAAAGTAACTAACGCATCAGGATAAACCTCTGCAGTTAGCATTCTTTCTGGTTCTTCGTTTGGAATATCGTCACAAACAGTTCCGTCAATGTCGATTAGATAATTCTTAATTCCTTCTGGTAAAATCGGACTTAAATGTTGTCCGTTTTGGGTAATACTTTGCAAGTTTTTGTCAATGTCTTCCGCTTTCATTTTTTACTTTTATAGTTTTCAAATTCATTCGACAAATCCTCAAGTCTCACATATATGAGAATTTATCAGTTTTAATATATTAATTTTCGTCTTTCCAGTTTAATCTATCCATTTGGTTATATTGCCATGGCGCACCATTGTTTTCAATATTAGTCATCATAGCATTTAATGATTGTGGCGCAGCACTTTGCTCCATTACCAAGTAACGTCTCATATCCATAATAATAGACAATGGACTAATATTTACAGGACATTCTTCAACACAAGCATTGCAAGATGTACACGCCCAAAGTTCCTCAGCTGTAATATAATCGTTTAATAATGATTTATTATCTGGTACAAAAACTCCTTTGTTAGCATCAATATTTTTTCCAACTTCCTCCAAACGATCACGTGTGTCCATCATGATTTTTCGTGGGGAAAGTTTTTTACCGGTTTGATTTGCTGGACATGATGAAGTACATCGACCACATTCTGTACAAGTATAAGCATTGAGCAATTGCACCCAATTCAAATCCATTACATCACTCGCACCAAATTTACTTGGAACGGCATTTTCATCTACAGGTTGGGCTGCAAATGGATCAGCATTTGGATCCATCATCAGTTTTACTTCTTTGGTAACACTTTCTAAATTGTCGAATTGTCCTTTTGGATTTAAATCGGCAAAATACGTATTAGGGAAAGCCAATAAAATATGTAAATGTTTGGAAAAATATAAATAATTAAGGAATATTAAAATCCCAACGATATGCAACCACCAAGCTGTCCTTTCGATTAAATGTAATTGTGAATCGTTGAATGAACTGAACCAAGAAGCAACATGTTTCGAAATAATATTTCCAGAATTCATTTCTTGAAAATGCAAATCAGAAGCATTCATTATTAAGAACAAAGACATCAATACGATTTCAAAATATAAAATAGTATCGGCATCTTTTTTTGGCCAACCTTTCAAATCAGAACTTACAAATCGTTTTAGCCTAATACTATTTCTTCTAATCCAAAATACAACAACCGCAATAAGCACTAAAACCGCCAATACTTCAAATGAACCTATGAGTAAACCATAAAATCCTCCTAGAAAAGAAAAAATTCGGTGTGTACCAAAAAGTCCATCGATTATTATTTCTAAAACTTCTAAATTGATAACCACAAATCCAACATAAACGATGATATGGAAAAATCCAGCAACTGGTCTTTTTACCATTTTAGATTGTCCAAGAGCAATCATAGCCATGTTTTTCCAACGCTCTGAAGAATTATCTGAACGGTTAACATCTCTTCCTAACTTAATATTACGAGATAGTTTTTTTACATTTTTGGCAAAAAAAGCAATTCCAGCAATTAAAATTATCGCAAAAAGTATGTTATCAATATACATCATAATTGTTATGGTTTTACGCGTAAAGAGTCTGAAACTGGTGCAACATATGGTTTATTTTTCTTTCCGAAAAGCGAAACATTAACATAGCGTGTTGGATTTAAACGCAAATCTTCCAAGAGTAATTCTAACTCTTTCGAAGTTTTAGCAAAATTGTTGTATAACGTTTCGTCCTTTGCTAATTTACCTAAAGTACCTTTTCCAGATTGAATATCGGCCATGATTTCATCAACACAAGCCAATGTTTTTTCTAAATTTTTAACGGTTTGCCCAATATTGGCATTTGCCAAAGAATCGGACATTGTTTTTAAATTGGCTGAAGCTTTGTCAAAGTTTGACATTGTAGATGATATTTTTCCCTTGTTATCGTCTAACAATTGGTTAACACTTACTGAGGCATCTTTGAATTCGGCTAGTGTGGCGTTTAGGTTGTCTAAACTGTTGCGCAAATTTTGTTTTGTTTTCTCATCTAGTACTTGATTGATACCCAATAGCATTACATTAGCATTTTCCAAAACCTTATCTAACTTTTCTTTGATAGGTTTTATTTCGTTAGAAACAACTTCCGTTAAACCAAGCTTGATAGACGAAACTAAAAATTCTCCTGAAGGCGCAATTTCTGAAGTGGTAATATTGGGAATTATAGCGATTTGTTTTCCTCCAATTGGTCCTGGAGAATACAATTCGGCAACGCTTCCTTTAGTTATTTGGTAATCGCCATTAATTTGAAGTTCAACTAATGAATTCCATTGCTCATCGAGTTTTATTGACATTACTTTACCAACAACCAATCCGTTTATAGTAACCGGAGATGAAGGTGTTAAACCATCAACATTGGAATATTTAACATAATATTTGTTGTAGCTAGATAGTAAGTCTCTTCCTTTCAAGAAACTGTAACCCCAAATAAATAATAAAATAGAAGCAATAACCAATATCGCAGTCTTAATTTCTCTAGTGATTTTCAATGGTAAAACGTTTTTGACAAAGTTAAAATAAAATATTAATACTCCTTATTATTATTGTTTTAATGCTTCTTGAACTGAAACTTTTTTGCCATTTTTAAAAGCAATTATAAACGCTGATGAATATCCTTTTGCCTTTGCTTCTGATAATAATCGTTTGGCTTCGTCATAATTAGCCGTATTGCCATACATGTATTTGTATAAAGTGCCTTCTGATGAAACAGAAATATTACTCAAACCATTGAAATTTGAGGGAACAGTATCTAATTTTTTTCCGCTGGCAGACAATTGAACTTTAAAAATGCTTCCTGTGGTTTCAACAACATCTTGTACTGGTGCAGTTTGTGGAACTGGTTTTGTCTCAGTTTTTTTAACTACTGGGTTTTTTGGGTCACCTTTTTTAGTTGGTGTAGCCGTTTTACTTGAGTCAATAACAATTGTTGGATCCATTTTTTGAGATGGTTTAATAATATTATCACCTTCTCCTGAACCATAGAATTCCTTTTTGTAACCAATAATAGCATTCGCAATTGCTTCGGCTATTTCTTGTTGTCCTTCTTCAGAGTCTAATTTTGCTCCTTCTTCTGGATTTGAAATAAAGCCCATTTCTATTAATACTCTTGGCATGTAAGCTTTGTGTAAAACCATGAATGGCGCTTGTTTTACTCCACGACTTTTTTTACCTAAATCGTCAATAAATCGGTTTTGAATTTTTCCTGCCAAAGCTATGCTGCTTTCTAAGTATTCTTCTTGTATCATGGTTGTGCTAATAATACTCTCTGGAGATTTTGGATCATAACCACCATATTTTTGTTTATAGTCTTTCTCCAAAGTAATCACTTCATTCTCTTTTTTTGCAGCTTCAAGATTGGAAGCGTTTTTTGACATACCCATTACATAAGTCTCACAACCATCGGCAGCGGTATTTTTATTAGCATTACAATGTATGGACACAAAAATGTTAGCATCAGATCTGTTCGCAATATTAGCACGCTCAATCAAATCGATAAAAACATCAGTTTTGCGAGTATAAATAACATCAATGTTAGGATTCTTTTCTAAAATCTTTCCCACTTTTAATACCACAGCCAATGCAATATTTTTTTCAATGTGTCCGTGATAAACTGCGCCATAATCATGATCACCATGACCAGCATCAAGTGCTACTTTGAATTTAGATTGACAGAAAATAGAATTGGAAATTAAAAATAATCCAACTAAATATAGAATTTTGGAGCAATTCAAGTTATTCATATGAAAGTAAAAAGTTAATTTTAATAAAAACCTCAAAGTTATAAACACAATATTTCTTTATTTTTGACCGAAAATATGTTTAAGTTTGCCTAGTCAAAAATCAAGCCATATTTCTACAAAAATAGCATTAAACCTTTGCAAAGAAACTTAATTTATATCGTTTTTTTAACAATTTTCCTAACATTGGGAAACCAAAAAACATATTCACAAGAGATACCACTCAAAACTGATTCTTTTCCAGCTAAAAATCAAATAGATACAACTAAAACCGCAACAGAAACCCTTATTCCTGTTGTAGATACAATCAAAACCGATAGCATTGTAAAGAAAAAGAAATTATTGGAAAGTAAGATTAAAAGGAAAGCAGTTGATTATGAAAAACTAGATCAAAAGAAAAAACAAATCACACTTTACAACAAAGCCGAGGTTTATTATGAAGATATTGAGTTAAAATCGGGGATAATTGTTATTGATTATGAAAAAAATGAAATATACGCCGGAAGAATAAAAGACTCAACAGGAAAATATACTCAATTACCCGTTTTCAAGCAAGGAGCCAATGTAGTTGAACCCGACTCTATTCGATTTAATTTTAAAACCAAGAAAGCATTGGTTTGGAATTCAAGAACAGACCAAGGGGAATTTAAGGTTAAAGCTGCCATTACCAAAAAAGAAAACGATTCCGTTTATTTCATGAAAGGTGCACGTTTTACCACTGCAAAAGACATTGATGATCCAGAATATTATTTTCAAACCAATAAAGTAAAACTTGTTCCGGGCAAAAAAGTGGTCGTAGGATTAACCAATATGGTCATTGCTGATGTTCCCACACCTTTGGCGCTACCTTTTGCTTTTTTTCCAATGACAGAAAAAAGCAGATCAGGGATAATTGTTCCGACCTATACTGATAGTGCTCAAAGAGGTTTTTCGCTTCAAAATGGCGGTTATTATTTTGCGCTGAGTGATAGTTATGACTTATCGGTTTTGGGAGATTATTATACCAATGGAAGTTATGGTTTACGATTTCAATCTTCCTATGGCAAGCGTTATAGTTTCAATGGGAATATAAATCTTAGATACGAAAATTTAATCACCAGCGAAAGAGGTTATCCCGACTATTCCAAAAGCACTATTTACAACATTCAATGGTCTCACACAAAAGATAGTAAATCCAATCCAAATTCTAGATTTTCAGCTTCGGTGAACTTAGGAAGTATTACCTATTACAGACAATCTCTTAATCAGGTGAATGTGGGTTCTAATTTGAATAACACGTTGAGTTCTTCGATTTCCTATTCAAAAACGTTTAACTCTGTTCCACAAGTTAATTTATCATTAACCGCTACACATTCTCAAAATACAAATACCGAAGAAATAAATATGACGTTGCCTACCTTGCAACTTAGTGTGGACAGATTGTTTCCATTTGCTCCAAAAGATGGTGTAAAAAAAGGGTTTTTCAAGAACATCAATTTCCAATATAATTTAAGAGGAGAAAACAGAATTCAAACCACCGACTCTCTTTTCTTTAAACCCGAAATGTTTCGAGATGCCCAAACTGGTTTCCAACATAGCATTCCTGTCAGCACCAACTTTAAACTATTTAAATATTTTAGTGCTACTTCAACCATAAATTACAACGAAGTTTGGTATTTTGAAACCATCAAAAAAGAATTTGATCCCGTTCAGAATGAAGTTGTAACTACAGAGATTCAAGGTTTTGACGCTTATAGAACCTATTCTTTTACAACGGGTATTGGAACTACGGTTTATGGAACATTTAATTTTGGTAAAGACAAAAAAATACAATCGATACGACATGTAGTCAGACCAAATGTGACTTATAGTTACGCACCGAGTTATGAAAAATATTATGACACTTACAACACAGACGGAAGCGGAACGATGCAAAAACAGTACACCCGATTTGAAGGTGGCATATTTGGAGCGCCAGGGCAAAACATGTCAAATAATGTTGGATTCAATTTGAGTAATACATTTGAGGCAAAAGTTACCGATAAAGATTCTACCAAAACGGAACCTAAAAAGATAATGCTTTTGAATAATTTAAATTTTGGAACAAGTTATGATATGACTGCTGATTCTTTGAAATGGTCGCCAATGCGAATAAGTGGTGGAACTCAATTATTGAACCAAAAGATGAATGTGAATTTTGCTGCAACACTCGATCCTTACGCGATAAATAATTCAGGACAACGAATCAATACATGGAATATTGATAATGGTGGAAGTTTATTCCGAATGACAAGTGCTAACATGACTTTAAACTACGCATTCGCTAGTACTGATTTTGATGGTTCGGTAAAGAAAAATGAACAAGGAACAAGAAATGGTGGACGTGAAGATGACTTATTTGGAACCAATACTGATTTGAGTGATAGGCGACAGAGCCAGTTTAGTGAAGATGAAGAAGGCAAAGAAGAAACAACGGAATTTTTTAAATATAAATTGCCTTGGGACATGAATTTGGCCTATACCTTGACCTATACCAACAATAATAGAGAACAAAGTATTACTGGAAATTCTGTAATGCTTTCTGTAAATACCGTGATAACACCCAAATGGAAAATAGGTGTTTCCACAGGTTATGACTTCGTTCAAAAGGGAGTCACTTTTACTCAGTTTCGATTTGAGAGGGATTTGTTAAGTTGGCGAATGGATTTTAATTGGGTTCCTTTTGGGGATAATGCCTATTGGGGATTTTTCATAGGAATAAAATCGGGAGTGTTGAGCGATATCAAATGGGATAAACGTTCACTTCCAGACAGAACTCTTAACTAAAATAATTATGAAAAAAATAATTTATACAGATAAAGCTCCTGCGCCAATTGGACCATACAATCAAGCGGTTTTGATTGGAAACACTTTGTACACTTCAGGGCAAATTGCACTCAATCCTAGCACGATGGAATTAGTTCTTGACGATATTGAAACCGAGACCAAGCAAGTTATGGAAAACATGAAAGCTGTTCTTAATGCTGCCGATATGACTTTTGAAAATGTCGTTAAAACAACTATTTTCATTATGGATATGGGCGATTTTGCTAGCATAAATTCTGTTTATGGCAGTTACTTTGATGAAAAAACAGCTCCGGCTCGCGAAACCGTGCAAGTGGCTAGTTTGCCTAAAGGTGTAAATGTCGAAATTTCAATGATAGCGGTGAAGTAGTAATTTTTGTTCCATTTATAATAGACTGTGTCATTTCATTGGTGGTGTTTGTTTCCCACCTCAAAAACGAACCATCCACCTCAAAAACGAACCGTCCACCCAAAAAACGAACGAATCACCCCATCAAAATAAGAAAACGAGGCTTTTTGCTTCTTCGATGAAGCTTTTTGCTTGTTCAAAGAGGTTATTTACTTCTTCGAAGAGAGTTTTTGCTTGTTCGAAGAGGCTTATTACTTTTTCGATGAGGGTTTTTGCTTATTCGAAGAGGCTTTTTACTTCTTCGAAGAGGTTATTTGCTTGTCCGAAGAGGCTTTTTGTTTGTTCGAAGAGGGTTTTTGCTTATTAGATAAAGCTTTTTGCTTCTTCGATGAAGCTTTTTGCTTGTTTGAAGAGGTTATTTGCTTATTCGAAGAGGTTATTAACTTGGAGGAAGAATCTTTATGATTAATTGAAAAGGAAAATTATTTGTTATATTTGGAGAAAATGCGCTACTGAGTTGCGACAGTCTTCACAGATTTGGGTTTTAATTGCTATTTTATAGATTGTATTAAGATAGTTAGCAAAAAAAGTATTAGCACTAATGCACCTTAAAATGAAAAATACGTTTACATTGATATTTATTGTATTTTCTACACTATCGTTTTCTCAAAAAAATTTGGATGTCAGAATAATTACTAAAAATAACGACACAATTTATTCAAAAATAAAAATTCGGACAAACCCGTTTAATAAAAAACTGATTGATGAAAGTAGTTTTTACAGAACTATGATAATACTCGACGAGAATGGAAAAAAAATAGAAAAAATTAATGCTTCAGAAGTGAAAGAATTAACGTTTGTAAACTTTTATGGTAAAAATAAGATTTATGTAAACAATGGTAAGGCTTTAATGGAGTTGATTTTTAATGGCAAAAAAATTAAATGGTATTATAAAATTTCTACAAATGCATTTGATGGATCAACAATCCTTTCTGACTATATGGTCGACGAAAATGGTAAAGAATATAGCTTGTGGCTATTTTTAAAAGGCTACAAACGAGTACTTTTAGAAGTAACAAAATCAAAACCAGAACTGATTACAGAGATAGAAAACACCGTTTTAACTTTTGACAATGTGATACTTATACTAAAAAAATATGAAGCCGAGTAAGTACTTTTGTTAACATATACTACAACGAATTTAGGCAAAAGGCTTAACTTAAAGTTTGTTTTGGAATTGCAAAGTCAGGATACAAAAAAAAGGGCTACTTTTTATAAGTAGCCCTTTTTTATATGAGATTCCTCCTTCGTCGGAATGACAATAAAAATTATTTATTTAAAACATGATACGCTATCAAACCATCAATGGGTCTTCGCAACACATTGACCATTTTAATGTCATATTTATTGAGTATTTGTTCTAATTCCTCTTTCAAGTAAAAAGCTATTGAACCTACAAAATGTACGGGAACATCATGACAGTTTTCATATTGCATGATATAGTTTTTTGTAAAGTCTTTTAACTCTTTACGAATAATTTTTTTGCAAAAATCATTGTCTTTATGCTTGATAATAAATTTAGCAAATGTAGCTAAGTAGGCATTTGGATTGGCTTCTTTGTACAAATTGGCTTTGATATAATCCGCATCAACGTTGTATTCTTCTTGAAATTCTTTGGCTAATTCAGGAGGCATTGTGTTAAAATAATAGCCACGAAGTAAATGTCTTCCAAAACGATTTCCAGAGCCATCATCCATTACAATATAACCTAACGATTGTACTTTTTGATGCAAAACTTTACCATCAAAATAACTACAATTGGATCCTGTTCCAAGGATACAAACTATGGCTTTCTCTTCTTTGGGAGTTGTAGCATAGACAGCTGCATAAGTATCTTCGTGAACTGTAACGGCTGCATTAGGAAAATATTCTTGAAACACTTTTGATAAAAATTCTTTCATTCTATCGGTTCCACAACCAGCACCATAAAAGAAAAGCTGCTTGGCTTTTGTTTTGTTATGTTCTATATCAAACTTCTCATTAAGACGTGATATAATTTCTTCTTTATCGAGAACTTCGGGATTTAACCCTAATGTTTGTGTCGTGAATAATACTTTTCCGTTGTCATCAATAGCAATCCAATCGGCTTTTGTAGATCCACTGTCAACTAATAGTTTCATATTTTAAGAGTATAGAAAAAAGAATATAGAAAAGAGAATAAAAATAGTGAAAAATCTATTCTCTATCGCTATACTCTTTTTTCATTTTTATTATTTTAAAGCAGCAATATGCACAGATAAATCAATTAATTTACTTGAATATCCATACTCATTATCATACCATGAAACTAATTTAAAAAATGTTGAGTTTAGACCTATTCCTGCTTTCGCATCAACAATTGATGTTCTTGGATCAGAAATAAAATCTTGAGATACTACATCATCTTCGGTGTAACCTAAAACTCCTTTCATTGAAGTTTCTGAAGCTTGTTTTAAAACTTTCATAATTTCTTCATAGGAAGTTTCTTTGGCCACTTTTACAGTTAAATCAACTACAGAAACGTCAACAGTAGGAACACGGAAAGACATACCAGTTAATTTTCCGTTTAAAGCAGGGATTACTTTTCCAACTGCTTTTGCAGCACCTGTTGAAGATGGAATAATATTAACACTTGCTGCACGTCCACCTCTCCAATCTTTTCTAGAAGGACCATCAGCTGTCATTTGCGTTGATGTAGTTGCATGAACAGTAGTCATTAATGCTTCAACAATTCCAAAATTATCATTGATAACTTTTGCCAATGGTGCTAAACAATTGGTAGTACATGATGCATTAGAAACAACCAAATCAGTTGCTTTAGCTTCTGTATGGTTTACACCCATAACAAACATTGGAGCATCGGCAGATGGTGCTGAAATAACCACTTTTTTTGCTCCACCTTTAATGTGTGCGTGTGCAGTTTCAAGTGTGGTGAAAATACCTGTACATTCAGCAACAACATCCACTCCTACTTCATCCCATTTTAGAGTTGAAGGATCTTTTTCTGCAGTAATTCTGATGTGTTTATCGTTTACATAAAGTTTATCGTCTTTCACTTCTACTTTTCCAGCAAAACGTCCGTGAACTGAGTCATATTTTAACAAATAAGCCAAATGATTTACATCTAATAAATCGTTGATGGCAACAACTTCTACATTATCTCTATTAAAGGTTTCTCTAAAAACAATTCTTCCAATTCTTCCGAAACCATTAATTCCTAATTTTACTTTTGACATTTTTTTATAATTTATATTAATTATTCTATTTTACTTTTATGTTGACATGATATCAGAAACTCGAAGTAGTTCTCTATCAATTTCTGAATGTCCTTTTATAGCTTGTTCTAATGGCGTTAGCGCAACTTTATCATTCACTATTCCTACCATGAAATTAGATTTTCCTTCTAAGATAGATTCTACTGCTTTTACTCCTAGTCTACTCGCCAAAACTCTATCATAACAAGATGGCGAACCACCACGCTGCATGTGACCTAAAACAGAAACACGGATATCGTATTCAGGGAAATTTTCTTCGATGTAATCTTTTAACTCAAAAACATTTTTACCAATTTTATCACCTTCAGCAATAACAACAATACTTGACGATTTACCTGCTGCTTTACTTTTTCTTAAAGAATCGAGAAGTCTTTCCAATCCCAAATCTTCCTCAGGAATAAGTATTTCCTCTGCTCCAGCTCCTATTCCAGCATTAAGAGCAATATGACCCGCATCTCTTCCCATAACTTCTACAAGAAAAAGTCGGTTGTGAGAACTGGCAGTATCACGAATTTTATCTATACATTCCACTACGGTATTTAGTGCTGTGTCAAATCCTAAAGTATGACTAGTTCCAAAAATATCGTTATCGATAGTTCCAGGAATTCCCATTACAGGATAATCATATTCGTTATTAAATACTTCGGCACCAGTAAAAGAACCATCACCACCTATAACTACAAGTGCATCAACTCCTGCGGCAACTAAATTTTGATGTGCTTTTTTTCTACCTTCAGGTGTCATGAATTCTTTGGAACGAGCCGATTTTAATATAGTTCCGCCTTTATTAACGATATTGTTAACACTTCTTGGACCCATTTCTTTAAAATCGCCTTCAATCATTCCTTGATAACCTCTGTATATTCCAATACATTCTATATTGTGATAGGCGCAAGTTCTAACAACTGAACGAATGGCTGCATTCATTCCTGGAGAATCTCCTCCTGAAGTTAAAACTCCAATCTTTTTTATGGCTTTTGACATTTTTCTGCTATTTAATTGTAAAATTAGCAAACGAGAAGCAGTTTTTTATCGATATCATCAAGATATTAATAAATCAGGCTGAATTCAATCGTTTTCGTTGATAAGTTTTCGAAAATGATTAATTTTAAAGGAATTCTATATTAATCTTCAACTGGTATAGCTTCTTTATTTGAAGATGGGGTTTCTAAATCCTTATTCTTGTCTTTGTCTTTGTTTTCTTTACTATTCAAATCTGTATTTTCTATATCAGAATCGTGTACATCATTATTTTTTTTTGAAGGCACTTTATCCATTTTGGCATTCTTAAAAATTTTGTTTACCAATTCTTTAAAAGTATCAAAATCAACTTCGTAATTCATCCCAATTCCTTGAGTGTAACCAACACCTTGTCCTATATAAGTAATGTCATTTTCTTTATTAAAAACTCTTAAATTTAAAGTTCCGTCTTCATTTACTCGATATTGTACTTCAACATCGCCTACGATAGCCGTTTCTGTAATTCCTCCAACTGGCACACCTACTTTTCCATTTACGGTTATTCTATCATTAATTTTGGAAGAAAGAGATACTCCAAATCGTCCATCAGTTTGAAGTTCGGGATTTGAATTATTGTCACCAGTTACATATTCTATTCCTAACTGTAGTTTATCATCTTGACCAGCAAATAAATCGTTGAAAACACTACTAGCTTTTTCAAATAAATTATTTGATAATTGGTTTTGACTAACGCCATCTTGACTCAAAAATCCACCAGTTGATAATAAATACAATGCTTGGGTTTGTCGTTTGTCTTTATCATCAAGTTTGTATTGCAATTCCGCTTTTAGCGTACTTCCTACATTTGGGAAATTAATATTAAAATCGGGTTCTGGATTTGTTAAACTTCCTCTCACATCAATAACCACATCTACATCCACTTTTTTACTAAAAGATGGGTTATCAAGCAATACCGCAGGATTTGCACCACCAACTACTTTATAAACTGCCGAAAGATTAAGTGTTGCTGCCAATGGATCTCCTGTCCAGTTAATATAACCACCTTTTTTAACATCAAACTTTTTATCGATTAATCCTCCATATTTAAAGTTATAATATCCTTCGGTGGCCGAGAAATCTCCAAACATTTCAAATTTTCCGAGAGTATTTATTCTAAAAAGTAATGTTCCATTCCCTTTTCCTTTCATGGAATGCCCAGTATTTCTGTCGAGGATTACCTCAACATTGGCGTTATTGGTAATTTCTAAATTAAATTCCAATTCTAAACCATCATAATTTCGATTTTCACCTAATTTAGTTTTGCCCTTATTCAATTTTTCAGCGGTGCTTAAAAAATGAAGATAATCATTCTGACCACTGTCAACTGCATCATTTATTGGGATTTTGATATCGGTTCCTTTAGCAGATATCGCATTTACAGTTATCATTAAACCACTAGTTGGACCTTTTATATTGGCTGATCCATTCATGAATGCATCTCCATAAAAAGCTGCACCTTCAGAGTCAGCTGTATTTAGTACTAAAAGTCTATCGGTGTTTATTGATAAATCCAACTGCCAGTCGGCAAACTGATTGTGTTTTATATAACCACTTAAAGTTCCTTTGGTATCAAATTTAGTGTCAGAAATTGAGGTTTCTCTAATAATAAACTTATTTTCTGTGATATCAACAACAGTTTTGTCCTCAAAAAGATAATCGGTATTCAAATAAGGAATAGTTAAACCAGCTTTATTTACAAATAATCTTCCGTTGTAGTCAAGTTTTTCTACATCACCATCTATTCTAGCATTTCCAGAGGCAAAACCTCTAATATTTGACAAAACATCACCTCCAATTTCGCCCAAAATCCCTAAATTGAAATTATTGAAACTCATATCAACATCCAATAACGTTTGATTGTTCACAATTTCAATAGTTCCTTTAGTATTAAAAGATTCTACATTATTATTTTCTAAACTTGAATTAACGTAGAATTTACTGAGTGTCTCGTCTCCAGAAATATCTAAATTCAAATCTCCAAATTCTATGTCATTAACATGCAAATTACCGATAGTAAGTGAAGATGTGGGTTGAAAAACAGTACTGTTTTGTTTAAAATTTATTTTCCCATTTAGATTGCCTTCAAACTTGAATTTCTCTACATCGGGAGTCACTTTATTCAAATCTACATTTTCAAACGTAAGTTGTAAATCCTTTGATTGCTTATCTTTAATAAAACCCGAAAAATTGATATTTTGATTTTCATGTGAAAAGATTATATTTTCAAATGAAAAGTTTTTTATTTTTTTATCAAATACAATCCGATTATTATCTGTTTCTTCTTTTTCATTGAGATACCAAAGATGGTCTTTGAACTGCAATTCCGATTTTTTAAAACCTACCACATTTTGATTGTCTTTGTTGATGGTATGATACAAGTTTAAGTTGTAAAAATCCAATCCTTGTTTTCCGCCCTTAAATTCAGTTCTGAAAATTAAAGTATCATTTGAAATAGTGTTAATCAAACTAAAATCTCTAACTTTATAATGTTTTGTTTTGATAGAATCTAACTGAAAATAGGAATTATACAAAGGATTTCGATTATCTACTTTTACAATGATGTTATCCAATATATTATCGGAATATTTAATTTGAGGAGAACTAAAATTTAATTTAAAATCCTTTGTATCCGAGCTAATATTTCCTTTCAAAATGGTATTTGTTGCAATTGAAATATCAGGATAAAATATTTCGATAACTTTACTAAAAATTTCAAAATTGAACTTTAAATATTGACCACTTCCAACCTTGTTTGGTTTATAATTGGTATACAAACTTCCCAAAGAATTCTCTACCATTGCCAACAACTGTTTGAATTGAAATTTACCAACCACATTTCCTTCAATGGCATCATCAGAGGCTATTTTTATAGTTCGTTCTCTATTTTCATCAAAAACAGAATTAATATTGAGATATTCTATAAAATAGGTGTCTTTTTTATTTTGATACGATGCCGAGGTTAATATCACATCACCAACTAAATTATCCATAGAATTTCCATTCGTCTGAATTATTAAATCTCCTTTAAAAATGGAGATAGAATCTTTAATGAAATTTAGTTTTTGAAGATTTGCATAATCAATTTTGGCATGGAAATCTATCCTCGTTGCTTTCTTACTTAAATCGACTAATCCATCAAAATCCATCAATAAATTGGGGTCATTACTATTTACTTTTCCTTTAAAAATTGGTTCTTTAAAGCTACCATCAACTATAATTTTGGTATAGGTATATCCGTTGTAAGTTAGTTTATCAATGTCACCTATAAATGTGGTATTCAATAATTTTTGAGTAAAACCTTTCCCATCAATATCAAGATTTAATGAAACCTTGCCCACATCCTTTCTATTGAGCAATGAACCTACATTGAAATCATCAAGAATAACATTTCCTTTGTACTTCGCATTATCAATATTATCGATGTCAGACATTGCAATATCCGACTCTATGATACCTAATGCAGTGTTCATTACAAAATCAGCATTGATGTATTTTTGTGTCAATTCTGTTTTTCCAACAAAAGTAAATTGTCCAAATTTTTGTAATGAAGAAGGCAGTTTTTTACCTAGAATATTGGGCAATAATTTAGTTAAATCGTTATAATTTGATGTTATTTTATCAAATTCACCTTTCATGAAAAAAGTTCCAGGACTTCGTGGAAATAAGTTTTTAAAGTTGACATCGCCTTTAATAATAGAATTATTATTGTCCTTTAAAAACAAATTGGTTAAGTAAAAATCATTCAGCGTTCCTTTGATGGTGGATTGTAAATTGAATACTTTGTCTTTCCCCATTTCGTCATAAAAATACCTGATATCATTAGTAGCAATTACGGAATTATCCATAATAATATCAAAAATCACTTTGTTATTAAAATTGCTAAAGTCTTTTTTATCCCTATCGTATTTTAAAACAACTTTCCCTTTGATATGAGATTCTTCTGTTTCTAAGTTTAGGTTTTCAAGTGCTATTTTTTTCTTGGTATAAGTAAAATCAGAAGCTAAGTTTTTAACAATCAAACCTCTGTGGTCTTTGAAAGACATTTTTTTTATGTTTGTAGTAACATTTGCCCCTTTGATTTGAAATGTTTTCAAATGAGCATTTAGCTGAGAGAAATCAACATCTTTTGGGTTTTCTCTGTTATAATCCATTAAAGTAAAATGAGAATCCTTGATGTAAACGTTGGTAGATTGTAATAAAAATTTGCCCGAACCAGGTTTTCCATCATCAAAAGCAGCAATAAAAACATCTAAGTTTGTTTCTTTCTCTTTCTTATAATTGACAATATTTAGGGTGAAATTGTCTAATCGTAAATCACCAAACTTTAATTTTCCGTTTACTAAATTTTTAAAGCCTAAAATAGTTGTTTTTATCCTTTGAGCATAAATCAAAGTATCTTTATGATGGTCTAAGATTAATACTTTTTTCAACTTAACGCCACCAAAAAAAGTTATAGCAACTTCGTCTATATTTATGTTCGTTCCAAAATCTTTATTGATTTTTTCGGTGGCATAATGAGCAATCTTAGTTTGAACATAGGGTAACGAAAGTGAAATACTCAGCAATAACAAAAGCAAAAGCAACACAACAATGGTGCGAAATAGAATTATTCTAAATTTTTTAAACCTACTATTTACTTTTATTTTTTCCAATTATTATTCTGACTTAGGAAAGAAAATTACCTTTGTGAAAAATAGTTACATTTGATTTTTCATTGGATTGTCAAATATAATTCAAATATTGTGCCTTTATGCATCCAGACGACGTTTTTATTCTAGCCATTGAAAGTTCCTGTGACGATACTGCCGCAGCTGTTTTGTGTAATAACAAGGTACTTTCTAATGTGGTAGCGAGGCAAAATATTCATGAAGAATATGGTGGCGTTGTGCCTGAGTTGGCCTCAAGAGCGCATCAACAAAATATTGTTCCTGTTATTGATGTTGCCTTAAAAAAAGCAAACATCCCCAAAAATCAACTTTCGGCTATTGCCTTTACGCAAGGTCCAGGTTTGATGGGTTCACTTCTGGTAGGTTCGTCTTTTGCAAAATCATTATCGATGGCGTTGAATATTCCGTTGATTGCGGTTCATCACATGCACGCACACATTTTGGCTCATTTTATTGACGAAGAAGGTTTTGAAAAACCAGCATTTCCGTTTTTGGCTTTGACCATTTCTGGCGGGCATACACAAATTGTGAAAGTCAGCAGTTTTTTTGACATGGAAATCTTGGGCGAAACTACAGATGATGCTGTGGGTGAAGCATTTGACAAAACCGCAAAAATACTGGGTTTTCCTTATCCTGGTGGTCCATTAATTGATCAATTTGCCAAGGAAGGAAATCCTAAAAAATATACTTTCACCAAACCAAAAGTTCCCAATTTGGACTTTAGCTTTTCTGGACTGAAAACACAGATTTTATATTTCATTCAGAAAAATGTATTGGAAAATCCCAATTTTATAGAAGAAAATAAAAATGATATTTGTGCTTCAGTTCAAAATATCATCATTGAGATACTGATGGATAAATTGAAAATGGCTGTGGCTCAAACTGGCATAACACAAATTGCTATTGGCGGTGGTGTTTCGGCAAACTCTGGAATTAGACAAACCTTGCTCGATGCCCAAAACAAATATGGCTGGAAAACCTTTATTCCAAAATTTGAATATACTACCGATAATGCTGCGATGATAGGTATTGTGGGATATCATAAATTTTTAGACGATAAATTTGTGGATCAATCAATTTTTTCTAAAGCGAGAATTGAGTTTTAAATAATGAAAAAAATAATTATATTTTTATTGGCTTTTCCTATTTTTTGTGCTTGTAATAAAAAACAGGTAAATAAAACCGGTATTACAAAAAATCAAATCGTTGATAAAAAGGTTGAGCTGAGAGAAATATTTCCAGATTTTATTCAATTAAAGGAAACTGATTTTAATCAATACGAATATGGTAAAAACTCAAAATGGTTTCTAAACAATACTAATAAACTCTATTTCATTCCTTACACTGATTATTCAGTTACAAATATTATTCTAACAAACAGGAAATTGGAAGATAAAAATTTAATTGACCTTTTAAATACTGAAGGAGTTAATATAAGTGATAGTTTAAATGCTATAAAGATTGATAAAATTGAAACTAACAAAAAAATTAGTTTGGGAATTTCAAAAAAATATGCAGAAGAAGTGTTTGGTCAACCAAATTTTAAAAAATATAATGTGTTAAAATGGAATTTTAAAATGTTAGATAACGACAAAAATTACATTAACGGCTATTTGAAACCTTTTGTTCTTGATGATTTAGGTTTTAACATCGAAATGAATTTTGATGAAAATGATAAATTACATACACTAATTTACTCTTACGACGTTCCATAAAAATGCAACTATTCTACAATCCATCCATAGCCGAAACCGAAACTTCCTTTGTTTTTGACAAAGAAGAAAGCAAACATATTATCAAAGTTTTGCGAAAAAAAGAAGGCGATATTTTGCATGTAACCAATGGTTTGGGGTATTTATTTGTGACAGAAATAGCCATTGCTTCTGATACAAAATGTACAGTAAAAATAGCTTCATTTGAAAAACAAGAAAAGCCTAAATTCCATTTGCATCTCGTTGTTGCTCCAACTAAAATGAATGAACGTTACGAATGGTTTCTCGAAAAAGCTACCGAAATTGGCATACAAGAAATCACCCCAATCATCTGCGAACATTCCGAAAGAAAAGTGATTAAAACAGATCGATTTCAGAAAATATTGGAAACTGCCATGAAGCAATCGTTGCATTATTATTTACCAAAATTAAATGAACCCATTGCCTTTAAAGATTTTATAAAGCAAGAATTCAACAGTCAAAAATTCATTGCACATTGTGAAGAAACCGATAAAAAATCATTGAAAAATGAATTGAAGACCAATGAAGATGTGACCATTTTAATTGGTCCAGAAGGTGATTTTTCTGTTAAAGAAATTCAATTAGCTATTGAGAACAACTATATTCCTGTATCTTTGGGCAATACGCGCTTACGAACTGAAACTGCTGCGATAGTAGCATGTCATAGTGTGGTTTTTAATAATGAAAATTGATAAACGATTTTTGATTTATGAAAAAAATATTTTTTCTTTTTTTACTGATTTCTTCTTTCTGTTTTTCCCAAGAAATAGCGCTTTTAAAATATAGCGGCGGTGGCGATTGGTATGCGAATCCAACTTCGTTGCCTAATTTGATTAAATACGCTAATCAAACCATAAACACCAATATAAAACCAAAACCTGCGACTGTTGAACCTGGAAGTCCAGATATTTTTGGTTATCCGTATGTGCACATGACAGGTCATGGTAACGTGGTTTTTAGCGATGCAGAGATTGTGAATTTGAGAAACTATTTGTTGTCTGGAGGATTTCTTCATGCCGATGATAATTATGGAATGGATCAATATATTAGAAGAGAAATCAAAAGAATTTTCCCAAATAATGATTTGGTAGAAATTCCTGCTAATCATCCCATTTTTCAGAAACCAAATGTTTTTGCGAATGGTTTACCAAAAATCCACGAACACGATAACAAACGACCACAAGCGTTCGGAATTTTTATCGAGAACAGATTGGTTTTACTCTACACTTTTGAGTGCGATTTGGGCGATGGTTGGGAAGATCAAGAAGTGCACAATGACCCCAAAGATGTTCGTGAAAAGGCATTGAAAATGGGTGTAAATATTTTAAATTACATTTTTAAAAATTAAAAATATGATTACTTCAAGAGTTATTACAAACGGGATATTGAAAGCAATTGCTATTATAGTTTTATCAGCTTTAGGACTCTATTTTTTATACCTCATCCAATCTGTTATAATCTATTTGGTTGTTTCACTAGTTTTAACGCTGATTGGAAATCCTATATTAGATTTTTTTAAAAACCGATTAAAATTCAACCATACTCTTGCCACAATAACTACTATATTTATTTTTCTTTCCCTAATTACAGGTATAATAATGTTGTTTGTACCTCTCATCTTGGATCAAGGAAAAAATTTATCTCTTTTGAACACAGCAGAAATTGAAAAAGATATAATTTTATTGAAAGATCAAATTGCATCTTTTTTAGAAAGTCACAATATCGATTCCTCAAAACTAATGAGTGATGCAGGTGTTCCAACTGAATTAAATTTTAGCTTTCTAACCAACTTTTTCAATTCTTTAATAGGAACTATAAGCAATTTTGGTGTTGGCTTAGCATCGGTAATGTTTATTACGTTTTTCTTTCTAAAAGAACGTAGAATTTTTATTGAAAATGGAAAGTATTTAATTCCAGATGCGCATCAAGAAAGAATACTAAATTCCCTTCATAAAATTAATCATTTATTGTCGCGTTACTTCATAGGATTGTTATTGCAACTATTCATTGTCTTTATTCTATATTTATGTGTGTTACTAATTTTTGGTGTTGAAAATGCATTAGTCATTGCCTTTTTATGTGCTGTATTAAACATTATACCATATATTGGTCCGTTAATAGCATCAGTTATTGCGGCCATTTTGACGATGTTATGTCACCTTGGTGGAAATTTTCAAACCGAAATTTTACCAGTAACTATTTATGTAATGATAGGTTTTTGGGTAGTTCAATTAATTGACAATAACATTTCATCACCGCTTATTTTCTCTAAAAGTGTCAATTCTCATCCATTAGAAATTTTTCTGGTCATCTTAATTGCAGGTTTCCTATTTGGAATTACAGGAATGATTATAGCAGTCCCTTTTTATACTATTTTAAAGGTATTTGGAAAGGAATTTTTTCCAAAAAATAGATTTATCGAGTTACTTACAAAAAATATTTAGTTGTAATTGAATACACAATAGAGGATTTTTAATTAACAATCTTTTCATTGAAGTAGTTCATATTTTTTTTAAATATAAATTAGATTTTTTTAAATTATCTCCAATTTTTTTCTTAAAATTGTATAATTATTTAACTAATCAACCAATTATAATGAAAAAAATCTGTTTATCCTTAGCCTCTTTAGTGCTTTTATTTTCATGTCAAAATGACGATACCGTTGAGAACAACTCTGCTAGACTTTCTAAAAGAGCATGTGCTTCACAAGAAGTATTAGAACGTCAATTAAAAGAAAATCCTAGTCTTGCAATTAAAATGAACCAGATTGAAGCATTCACCGAGAATGCAATGCTCAATCAACAACGACTAGTTAATGGAAAAATTGAAATCCCTGTTGTGGTGAATGTTCTATATAGAACAGCTGCAGAAAATATTTCAGACGCTCAAATTCAATCTCAAATCGATGTGTTAAATGCTGATTTCAATGCTACCAATGCTGATTACAATTTAGTTCCTTCTTTATTTTCAGGAGTTAAAGCAAATGTAGGTATATCTTTTGTACTTGATCAAGTTATCAGAAAAGCAACTACAAAAACTTCTTGGGGAACAAGAGATGCTATGAAAAAAACAAAACAAGGTGGTATAAACCCAACTTCTCCAACTACAAAATTAAACTTTTGGGTTTGTACTATTGGTGGTGGAATTTTAGGTTATGCTCAGTTTCCTGGAGGTACATCAGCTACTGATGGTGTAGTTTGTGATTCTAAATATGTTGGTGTAACCAGTAATTCTGGTTCAAGTTATCCTTATAACTTAGGAAGAACAGCTACTCATGAAGTAGGTCACTGGTTAAACTTACGTCACATTTGGGGAGATACAACTTGTGGTAGTGATTTAGTTGCAGATACTCCTTCACACAATGCTGCAAACTATGGTGTGCCAACCTATCCACATTTAAGTACTTGTGCTGGAACTCCGGTAGAAATGACAATGAACTATATGGATTATACTGATGATAGAGGAATGTATATGTTTAGCGCTGGTCAAAAGGCAAGAATAGATGCCATTTTTCTCTCTGGTGGACCAAGATTTTCTTTCGCACAACCATAATAATATTTTATGTTTTTTGAAAAAAACTCGTCTAGTTATGAAAAACTAGACGAGTTTTTTTTATACTTGTATATCAAAAAACAAACAATGCAAATCAACCCTTTGTTACAAAAAGATATTCAAGATTTTATTGATTACAACTTAAAAACAAATGTTGCCGATTTGGCTTTGCAAAAAAATCCATTTCCAAATGTAAATTGGATAGACATTCTTAATCAAATCAACGCCAAACAAAAAGCAAAATCTAAATTGCCTACTTGGTTTGATGCTAAAAATATCATTTATCCGGCTAAGATTTCTATTGAACAAACCTCTTCAGAAAAAACTGCCGAGTACAAATCCAAATTGGTTTCGGGCGAAAGTTTAATTGATTTAACTGGTGGTTTTGGCATTGACGATTATTATTTTTCAAAGAAACTCAAAGAGGTTATTCACTGCGAAATTAATGAGGAACTTTCCCAAATTGTAGCTCATAATTTTGAGCAATTAATGGCAAAAAACATACAATGCCTTGCTGGTGATAGTTATCAAATGTTACAAAATTTAAATCAAAAATTGGATTGGATTTATATTGATCCATCCCGAAGAAACGAAGCAAAAGGAAAAGTTTTCATGCTCAAAGATTGCTTGCCAAATGTTCCTGAATATTTGGATTTTTACTTTGAATACGCTTCCAATATTATGATTAAAACAGCTCCAATTCTAGATATCACTGCCGGATTATTGGAACTGAAAAATGTAAAAACCATTCATATAGTTGCTGTTGAAAATGAAGTTAAAGAACTGCTTTGGGTTTTAGAAAAAAACTATTCACAACCAATAAGAATTACAGCTTCAAATATTTTAAAAAATAAAACTGAAGAATTCAGTTTTGACCATGATACTGAGTGTTTGGTGAATTATAGTTTACCCAAAAAATATATTTATGAACCCAACGCTGCTATAATGAAATCGGGAGGTTTTGATGAAATTGCAATGCAATTTAAAATAGACAAATTGCAGCAGCATTCACACTTATATACTTCGGATACATTACAAGATTTTCCTGGTAGAATTTTTGAAATTCAAAATTGTATTGGTTATAACAAGACAGATATGAAACAATTTATGGAGAATAAAAAAGCCAACATCACCACACGAAATTTCCCAGATACTGTAGAAAATATTCGAAAAAAATGGAAAATTGCAGCTGGTGGAAATTTATATTGTTTTTTTACAACCGATGTAAATAATAATAAAATAGTTTTACTTTGTGACAAATTAAAATAACTAATGAAAAATATCGTTTTAGCTTTATTTCTATTCACTAACTTTAGTGTTTTTTCCCAAAAACCTTGCGAAATTGACACTAATGTAACTGACAGTTTAGGAACGTATAAATCGACCAAACAACACATAATTTTTGAAAGAAGCTTTGCCGGAAATTCAACCAATATTTTCTTCGCTCTATCAAATAACAATGGTGTTTTTGGTATTGAAACTCAAATTTTACAACGCAGTGGTGAATTCATCAAAGCCATTTGTTTTGATGCCAGCTCTAGAATTTATTTGCAATTAAGAAATGGTAAAATAGTTACTTTATTATATGCGGGAAGTGACAGTTGTGGTACATTCATTCGCGACGATAAAAATGGAAATAATAGAATTTTAGCTGGAACTTTCGCTTTTGCTAAAGAAAATTATGAAGATTTAAAAGTCTCTCCTATAACGTTTATGAGAATAAAATTTGCTGGAGAAACAATAGATTATCCTTTTAAAACAGAGTTCGTTTCCGAAATGGATAAGAAAAAATATGAACCTGAGAATTACTTCATCAATTATTTAAAATGTATCGAAAATTAATTTTCGCAGCGCCATTTTAAATTTTCAACTTTATCAGTATTACTTCCGCTTAAATTATAATGCCACCATTCTGAATCGAAGGATTTGAAGTTGTTTTGTAACATAATCTCTTTTAGAAATTTTCTATTTACTAAAATCTCTTCTGGAAGTGTTTGATAATTGTGACTGGCTTCTTCACCAAAAAAATCAAATTGGGTACCCATATTTAATTCTACTCCAAGCGAATCAACCAACGAAATATCAACTGCTCCACCACGATTGTGAATGGAACCTTTCTTAGGATTGGCAACAAAATTAGCATTGGGAACAATTTGCCACATTTTTTTCTGAATAGCTTTCGGTCGGTAGCAATCGTAGAGTTTGATTTTGTATCCTTTTTCCAAAAACATTTTATTG
Source organism: Flavobacterium sp. RSB2_4_14 (assembly GCF_051547085.1). NCBI lineage: Bacteria > Pseudomonadati > Bacteroidota > Flavobacteriia > Flavobacteriales > Flavobacteriaceae > Flavobacterium > Flavobacterium sp. RSB2_4_14. The sequence continues at coordinate 83,052 of NZ_JBPTTL010000006.1, read as the reverse complement.
GCTTCTAGTAACGACTTTACAGTTTTAACTCGAAGGAAACATTCTGCACATGGATAGACTTTTTCTTTAAGAAAATTATCATCTGTGGCATATTTCATATCATATACAAAATCACTGCTATAGTTTTTTAAATTGACAAAAGCGTTATCATCAACTTCATTTGATATATCCAGTAAAGTTGGTGATTTTTTAGAATCAAGTTGGGTGGATTTGCAGGAAAACAAAATAATTGATAATAATGTTAAAAGGATTATTTTCTTCATAAGCTATACCTCATCACTAGTAAACGTAACAAAACTTTTCTTTTTGAATGGACGTATAATCAATCTGCCTTCTCTATCAAACCAAATGTAATTATACACCCAATTGAGGAAAACTACAGCTTTGTTTTTAAATCCTATTAACGAAAATAAATGCACAAACATCCAAACAAACCAAGCAAAAACGCCACTAAAATGATAATGAGGTAAATCGACCACGGCCAAGTTTCTACCAATAGTCGCCATGGCACCTTTGTCATTGTACTCAAAAGGTTTCATGGGTTGCTTTTTCAACAATTTAACTAGATTTTCTCCCAGCAATTTTCCTTGTTGCATTGCCGGTTGTGCCATCATAGGATGACCTTGTGGCAATAATTCGGTTTCCATGGAAGCGATATCGCCAATGGCGAAAATGTTGTCATAACCCACAACTTGATTGAATTGATTTACTCGAATACGTTCAACTCTCTCAACCAGCGATTTAGCATCCAACCCGGCAATTTTTGCCCCTTGAACACCAGCAGTCCAAATTACGGTTGCTGTTTCAAAAGTCAAATCAGAGTTGGTTGTAATTGTTCGTCCATCATAATTGGTTACACGAATATTTTTCCAAATCTTTACTCCTAAGTTTAACAGGAACTTCTCTGCTTCTTCGGAGGACTTTTCACTCATAGTGTTCAAAATTCTATCGCCACTTTGAATCAGGTTGATTTGCATTTTATCAATATCCAAATCTGGATAATCTTTTTGAAGAATGGCTTTTTTCATTTCGGCCAAAGCACCAGCTAGTTCTACTCCAGTTGGTCCAGCACCAACAAGCACAAAATTGATTAATAAGTTTCGCTCTACTTCATCTTTAATCAAAACAGCTTGTTCAAAATTCTCCAAAATCAAACTACGGATATTCAACGATTGAGGAATAGTTTTCATTGACATAGAGTAACGTTCAATGTCTTTGTTGCCAAAATAATTGGTTTTAGAACCTGTGGCAATGACCAAGTAATCATAATGCAAATCGCCTATTTCGGAAATTATTTTTTGATTTACGGTGTCAATTTCTTTAACCGACGTTAGTCTAAAATAAAAATCCTTGTATTCTTGAACTATTTTTCGAATGGGATAAGCAATCGATCCTGCTTCCAAACCACCTGTTGCCACTTGATATAACAAGGGTTGAAATGTATGGTAGTTGTGCTTGTCAAGTAAAACTACTTGAACATTTTTATTTTTGAGTTTTTTCGCTAAGGCAATACCTGCAAAACCACCACCGATAATTACAATTCTCGGATTTTTGGAAGTTGGAATATTCATTATGAAAATTATTCTTCTATGGAAAAAGCAACATCGCCTTTCCATTGCATAAATCCACCTTCGAGATTAAAAGTGTTTTCAAAACCTAGTTGGTTCATAATTTGGCACGCTTGAGCACTTCTTCCACCCGCTTTGCAATAGACGTAATAATTTTTGGTTTTATCCAATTCATCCACGGCATAAATAAATCCTTGTCCTTTATAAATGTCAATGTTTATAGCGCCAGGAATTATACCATCACTACATTCATCGGGAGTTCTAACATCTAATATTACTGCATTAGTATCTCTGTCTAATTTTGATTTCCAATCTTGTTGTGATAAATTCATATTCAAATAATTTTTGATTAACAAATATAACGTTTTTAGTAATTTAAATTCGACCCTTTACACTTCAAATAATCGCTATTAAAAAAATTAACAAAAAAATAACTAAACATTTGTATATACAAATAAAAAAGTATTTACATTTGTACCTACAAATATTGTAATAGTAAATATGAAAATTGAAGAAGTCATAAAATCAAATGTTACACTAAAGGATAGCAAAAAAGTCATTCTTAACATTATGTATGCACAAAATGTAATCAATGATAAATTCAATGAGATTTTGAAACCTTATGATTTGTCTGGTGAACAATATAATGTGTTACGAATTTTACGTGGACAAAAAGGTTCTCCTGCCAACATGTGTATCATTCAAGAAAGAATGCTTGCTAAAAATAGTAACACTACCCGATTGATTGATAAACTATTACTAAAAGATTTTGTAACCAGAGAAGTATGCCCCGATAATCGCAGAAAAATTGAAGTATTAATTACTCAAAAAGGACTTGACGTTTTATCGGAATTAGATCCAAAAGTTGACGAACATGAACATTTTTTTGCCAACAACTTAAACCAAGAAGAGCTCGAGAGTTTAAACCTATTATTAGAAAAATACCGAACAATTAAATAAGAATAATACATTATGACAAATTTTATTAAAAATGCCAATTGGCGTTATGCCACGAAAAAATTTGATGCGACTAAAAAAGTATCAACAGAAGATTTAAACTCGTTAAAAGAAGCGATTAAACTAAGTGCTTCTTCTTATGGATTACAACCTTACAAAGTTTTAATAATCGAAAATCCTGAAGTAAGAGCAAAAATACAACCTGTGGCTTGGGGTCAATCACAAATTGTTGATGCCTCACAATTGATTGTTTTTGCAAATATCACTAATATTGGTGATGCTGAAATTGATGCTAGTTTAGCAGATACTGCAGCAACAAGAGGAATTCCTTTGGATTCTTTGAAAGGATATGGTGATTTTATGAAATCAAAAATTTCATCACTTCCAGAAGATGTTAGAAATACTTGGACTTCTAAACAAACTTATTTGGCTTTGGGTAATTTATTGAATGCCGCAGCCGAATTGAAAATTGACGTTACACCTATTGAAGGTTTTGAACCAGAAAAAGTAAATGAAATACTTGGACTTGCAGCACTAGGTTTAAATGCCTCTGTACTAGCTACTATTGGATATCGTCATGAAGATGATGCTACACAGCATTATGCCAAAGTAAGAAAATCAAACGAAGAACTTTTTATCAATATTTAATCTATTAACATAAAACAATTTTAAAAATGAAAAACTTTAAGACAATTGCAATTGCATTATTAGTAGCATTTGGAACAACAGTAGCTACTGCACAAAACAAAAAAATCAATCTTGAAAAAAGTAACATCAACTGGGTTGGAGAAAAAGTAACTGGAAAACATACAGGAACAATCAATTTCAAAGACGGTGTAATTATTTTCCAAAAAAACAAATTAGCTGGTGGAATTTTCACCGTAAACATGGCTTCTATAACTGTTACAGATTTGAAAGCTGGAGAAGGAAAAGAAAAATTGGAAGGTCACTTGAAAGCGGACGATTTTTTTGGAACTGAAAAATTTGATACTGCAAAATTGGAATTTAAAACTATTGCAACAAAATCAAAAGAATTATACACTGTTACTGCTGATTTAACCATCAAAGGAATTACAAAACCAGTAACTTTTGATATGACTGTTAAAGGTAACACTGCAACAACTACCTTCAAAGTGGACAGAACTAAATATGACATTAAATATGGTTCAAAAAGTTTCTTTGAAGGCATCGGAGACAAAGCCATCTATGATGAATTCGAATTGACTGTTGCCCTACAGTTTTAATAAATAGGGAATAATTGTTATGAGAAGAGAAACCTTGAATTTATTTTCAAGGTTTTTTTTATTTTTTGTTTGAAATTAAAAAACACTTAGCTACATTTGTAATTCATAAAAAAAAGATGAACAATATATTAAACAATACTTGGTGGTGGAACATTTTACGTCAAACGTCGTGAACTGAACTGCTATAAGTATATTTTAAATCTAAATATCAAAAGGCTTGTCAATCACGACAAGCCTTTTTTTTATGCTGAATTTTTCAACATATCAACTAAAAAATAAATCATGAAAACATATCAATTCCATACACACTTCAAACAAATTCTGGCTGACACTATTACGCCAGTTAGTATTTATTTGAAAATAAGAGACAAATTTCCAAATAGTATTTTGCTAGAAAGCAGTGACTATCACACAGCTGATAACAGTTTCTCCTATATCTGTTGCAATCCAATAGCGAGTATTAAAATTGAAAATAGAACAATTTACAAAACATATCCCGACGGAAACACTGAAAACATAGCTATAAACTCCAATACCAACATTCCGAATGTTTTAGAAAGTTTTGCTTCACAGTTCAAACCCGAAAAAAACAACTTTAAATTCATCAACAACGGATTGTTCGGCTATATGAGTTATGATGCTGTGCAGTATTTTGAAAAAATTGACATCAGCAAAAAAGAAAATGATTTAGCCATTCCCGAATTGTATTATGCCGTTTACCAAAATATAATTGCCATCAATCATTTCAAAAATGAAGCGTATATTTTTTGCCACAGCATTAACAATACGAATAACATTGTAGAAATTGAACAATTATTACAAACCAAAACCTTTGCGAGTTATGGTTTTACCAAAGAAGGAAGTGCTATTTCCAATTTAACCGATGAAGAATTTAAAAACAATGTGACGCTAGCCAAAAAACATTGTCATCGTGGTGATGTCTTCCAATTAGTCTTATCTCGACGATTTTCTCAAGCATTTAAAGGCGACGAATTCAATGTGTATCGTGCTTTGAGAAGTATCAATCCTTCGCCCTATTTGTTCTTTTTTGATTATGGAAATTTCAAAATATTTGGATCATCTCCCGAAGCTCAACTCGTAATTTCAAATAGTCACGCCGAAATTCATCCCATTGCTGGAACTTTTAAACGAACAGGAAACGATGAACAGGATGCTATTTTAGCCAAAAAACTAGCTGAAGATGACAAAGAAAATAGCGAACATGTGATGTTGGTCGATTTAGCCCGAAATGATTTAAGCCGAAATTGCACTCAAGTAAAAGTCGAAAAGTACAAGGAAGTCCAATTCTTTTCACATGTCATTCATTTGGTTTCAAAAGTGACTGGAAATCTAAAAGGTAGTTCGATGAATTTGGTTGCTAATACTTTTCCAGCAGGAACATTAAGTGGTGCACCAAAACACAAAGCGATGCAATTGATAGAAAATATCGAGAATAGAAATAGAACTTTTTATGGAGGCGCTATTGGCTTCATGGATTTTGATGGCAATTTTAATCACGCCATTATCATCAGAAGTTTTTTGTCTAAAAATCATCAGTTGCATTATCAAGCTGGTGCCGGAATTGTTGAAAGTTCAACCGAAGAAAACGAAATGCAAGAAGTTTACAATAAATTAGGAGCATTAAATAAAGCTTTAGAATTAGCAGAAAAAATTTAAAACTATGAAAAAGATAGCAGTCATTGACAATTACGACAGTTTCACGTACAACTTAGTTCATTATTTAGAAGATTTGAATGCAGAAGTGACGGTTTACAGAAACGATGAATTTGAACTAGAAGAATTAGCAAAATTTGATAAAATTCTGCTTTCTCCTGGACCAGGAATTCCAGATGAAGCAGGTTTGCTTAAAGCAGTTATTAAAAAATATGCTGAAACCAAAAGTATTCTTGGCGTTTGTTTAGGACAACAAGCCATTGGAGAAGTATTTGGAGGAACGCTCACCAACTTAGACAAAGTTTTTCATGGTGTTGCCACCAAAGTAACTAAATCGGTGACTGACGAAGTGTTATTTGATAATCTTCCTGCTGCATTTGAAGTTGGTCGTTATCATTCATGGGTAGTAAATCACGAAGGTTTTCCTGAAACACTAGAAATCACATCAGTTGATGAAAGTGGACAAATCATGTCTTTGCGTCACAAAACGCTAGATGTGAAAGGAGTACAATTTCATCCCGAAAGTGTTTTAACACCTTTTGGAAAACAAATTTTAGAAAATTGGGTAAATAGTTAGTGGCCAATATTCAGTCGCAGTTTGCAGTATTCAGTTGCATTAATAAATAATTCACGAGATGAAAATAATTTTAAATAGGTTGATTAATCACGAAAGCTTGTCGAAAGCGGAAGCCAAAGAAGTTTTGGTCAATATTTCCTCAAGTCAATACAATCCCAGTCAGATAGCATCTTTCCTAACGGTTTATATGATGCGTAACATTACTATAGAAGAACTTTCGGGTTTTAGAGAGGCTTTATTGGAACTTTGCATTCCCATTGATTTTTCAGCATACAACACGATTGATTTATGCGGCACTGGTGGCGATGGCAAAGATACGTTTAACATATCAACACTAGCATCATTTGTAGTTGCTGGTACTGGAATTCAAGTGGCTAAACATGGAAATTATGGTGTCTCTTCCATTTCTGGTTCTAGTAATGTGATGGAAAGTCTGGGTGTGAAATTCAGTAATGAAAGTAGTTTTTTGACTAAATGTATCGAAGAAGCCAATATTGCCATTCTTCATGCACCGCTATTTCATCCGGCGATGAAAAATGTGGGACCAATCCGAAAAGAATTAGGCGTTAAAACGTTCTTCAATATGCTTGGACCAATGGTTAATCCTTCGTTTCCAAAGAACCAATTGGTTGGGGTTTTTAGCTTAGAATTAGCCCGAATGTATGCCTATTTGTACCAAAATACCGAAGTGAACTATTCCATTTTACATGCGCTAGATGGCTATGATGAGATTTCATTAACAGGTGATGCTAAAATGATTAGCCGAAATACTGAAAGTATCATTAATCCAAATGATTTTAAACTTTCAAAATTACAATTCGAAGACATCAAAGGTGGAGAAACCATCGAAAAATCGGCGAAAATTTTTATGGATATCATCTCTGGAAATGGAACTGAAGCACAGCAAAATGTAGTCTGTGCCAATGCCGCTTTGGCTATTGCAACGGTGGAAAATACTTCTATTTTAGATGCATTTGTTAAAGCCAAAGAAAGTTTACAATCGGGGAAAGCATTAGAAAAATTACAAAAACTTCAAAATATCAGCCAAACATCATGACTATTTTAGATCAAATAATTGCCAGTAAAAAAAGAGAAATTGCTCTGAAAAAAGCAGTTGTTTCGATCCAACAATTGGAAAATAGTGACTTGTTTAATTCCAAAACCATTTCCTTGAGTAAATCGATATTAAATTCACCATTCGGAATTATTGCAGAACACAAGCGACGATCGCCTTCAAAAGCTACCATAAATAATAGATTATCCGTAGAAGAAGTTGTTGTTGGTTATGAAACTGCTGGTGCAAGTGGTATTTCAATTTTAACTGACAATCAGTATTTTGGAGGTTCTTTGGAAGATTTGATTTTGGCTAAAGCAGCTGTCAAAACGCCATTGCTTCGAAAAGAATTTATTATTGACGAATACCAACTATTAGAAGCCAAATCCAATGGAGCTGATGCTATTTTGTTAATCGCTGCCGTTTTAACTCGTATTGAAATAAAACAACTTTCTGAAATGGCGCAATCACTAGCGTTGGAGGTGCTTTTAGAAGTTCATAACCTCGAAGAACTAGAAAAAAGTATCATGCCAAGCCTTGACATCATTGGAGTAAACAATAGAAACTTAAAAACTTTCGAATTGGATTTACAGAATAGTATTGACTTAATTACTCATATTCCACATGATTTTGTGAAGATATCTGAAAGTGGAATAAGCCAAATAGAGGATATTCAACTTTTAAAAAATTATGGTTTTAAAGGATTTCTAATTGGTGAAAACTTTATGAAAACTGATAATCCTGGGAAAAGTTTAGCACAATTCATTAATCAATTACAAGCATAGTGACAATGAAAATAAAGATATGTGGGATGAAATTTCCAGAAAATATTGGTGAAGTTGCTGCTTTACAACCTGACTATTTAGGGTTTATATTTTATGGAAAATCACCTCGGAATTTTGAAAACAGCATTCCAATTCTAGATACATCAATCCAAAAAGTAGGCGTTTTTGTAAATGCTACCTATGAAAAAATTGAAGAAAAAGTTAAGCAATATAATCTTGATTTAGTTCAATTACATGGAGAAGAAACACCCGAATTATGTGCTGAAATAGAAACAAATTTAGTTAAAGTGATAAAAGCATTTTCAGTAGATAATCAATTTAATTATAACAATTTAAGTAATTATAATAATTCCTGTTCTTATTTTTTATTTGACACAAAAGGCAACAATTACGGTGGCAACGGAGTAACTTTTGATTGGTCGATTTTAGCTAAGTATCATTTGGAAAAACCCTATTTTTTAAGTGGTGGTATTAGTCTAGAAAACACAACAGCTTTGAAAGAATTTCTAATAAAAGATTATGCGAAAAATTGTTTTGCCATCGACCTCAACAGTAAATTCGAAATAGAACCTGGAATGAAAAACGCAGCAACGCTTACAAAATTTATTCAAAATTTAAAATAATAGCTATGAACTCAAAATACAACGTTAACGAAAAAGGATTTTATGGAGATTTTGGCGGAGCATTTATACCCGAAATGCTCTATCCCAATGTGGAAGAATTACGTGTAAACTATTTAAAAATAATGGCTGAACCAAGCTTTCAGGAAGAATTTCATTCGTTGTTGAAGGAATATGTCGGGAGACCAACGCCACTTTATTTTGCCAAACGACTATCTAAGCAATTCAATACCAAAATATACCTCAAACGTGAAGATTTATGCCATACTGGCGCGCATAAAATCAATAACACGATCGGTCAAATACTGATTGCCAAACGATTAGGAAAAACTAGAATTATTGCCGAAACTGGCGCAGGTCAACACGGTGTAGCAACGGCAACCGTTTGCGCGCTCATGGGTTTACAATGCATTATTTATATGGGCGAAGTTGATATTGAGCGCCAAGCGCCAAATGTTGCCCGAATGAAAATGCTTGGCGCAGAAGTTCGTCCAGCCACTTCGGGTTCTAAAACTTTGAAAGATGCCACAAACGAAGCCATTCGCGACTGGATAAGTAATCCTATTGATACGTTTTACATCATTGGTTCAGTAATTGGACCTCATCCTCATCCTGATATGGTGGCGCGATTTCAAAGTGTAATTTCAGAGGAAATTAAAAGCCAATTACTAGAAAAAGAAAACCGTTCAACTCCTGATTATGTCATCGCTTGTGTTGGCGGCGGAAGCAATGCCGCTGGTGCTTTTTATCATTTTTTGGATGACGAAAATGTAAAATTAATAGCTGTAGAAGCCGCAGGAAAAGGAATTGATAGCGGCAAAAGTGCGGCGACTTCTGTTTTAGGGAAAGTAGGTGTGATTCATGGTAGCAAAACACTATTGATGCAAACTGCTGATGGTCAGATAACAGAACCATATTCCATATCAGCTGGATTAGACTATCCAGGAGTTGGTCCAATTCATGCCAATTTATATCAAACCAAAAGAGCTGAATTCATTGCGATTACTGATGAAGATGCGATGCAAGCCGGAATAGATTTAGCCAAAACCGAAGGAATTATTCCAGCTATTGAAACCGCACATGCCTTTGCTGTTTTTCATCATAAAAAGTTCAAGCCAGATGATGTAATTGTAGTCAATTTATCAGGTCGAGGCGATAAAGATTTGAATACTTATATTAATTATTTCAATTTATAAAAATGAACCGAATTCAACATACACTATCTACTAATAATAAAATTCTATCTATTTATTTTTCAGCAGGTTTCCCTAGTTTAAACGATACTAAAAGTTTAATTAAAAATTTAGCTAAAAATAACGTTGATATGATTGAAATTGGATTACCATTTAGCGATCCATTAGCAGATGGACCAGTCATTCAAGCGAGTTCTACAACTGCATTACACAACGGAATGACATCGGAATTGCTTTTTGAACAATTGAAAGATATCCGTAAAACGGTAACTATACCATTAATTATTATGGGGTATTTTAATCCTATTTTGCAATTTGGCGTAGAGGATTTTTTGAAAAAATGTCAAGAAACCGGGATTGACGGTTTGATCATCCCAGATTTACCGCTCGAATTTTACCTATCCGAATACAAAGAACGCTTTGAACATTATGGTATTGCTATGATTTTCTTAATTACACCGCAAACATCAGAAGAAAGAATTCGATTGATTGATGAAAATTCCAATTCGTTTATTTACATGGTGAGTACAGCAAGTGTAACGGGAAGCAAAGATAGTTTTGACGAAAATCAAATGAATTATTTTGAAAGAATAGCGATGATGAATTTGAAAAATCCTCAAATTGTAGGTTTCGGAATAAGCAATAAAACCACCTTTCAACAGGCAACAAAACACCAAAAAGGAGCTATAATTGGCAGTAGTTTTATTCAATTTATTTCAAAAAACGGAATTCACGCTATTGATAATTTTATCAAAAATATACTTTAGGTAATTTTTATTATATAATTGGAAAATAAATATTTAAATAATCAATATAGATATTATCTATGATGATTATTTATGTTAATTAATCGTTAATTTTGATTTAAACAAATGTTTAATTTAAACAAACGTTTAACTTTGCACTCAGTTTTAATTACGCATTAAAAATGACTGAGTTTAACGATAAGCAAATTGAAATTTTACAAGTAGCCGAAAAGCTATTTGCAGAAGTTGGTTTTGATGGAACCTCTATTCGAGATATAGCAAAAGTGGCCAATATCAACATTGCGATGATTTCCTATTACTTTGGTTCTAAAGAAAAACTTTTAGAGGCATTAGTTTTGTATCGAATTTCGGGTATGAGTTTACAACTCGAAACACTCAATCAAGAGAACATCTCTCCTATTGAAAAAATTGAAAGATTAATTACGTATTACATTCAACAGATAAATACAAATCGCTGTATTTATCAAATACTACATTTTGAACTTTCAAGTAAAAAAAGAGAAATCAACTTGGACGCCTTTACAACTGTAAAAAACAACAATCTAAAACTTTTGGAAAACATTGTTAAAGAAGGTCAAGCACAAGGAATATTTAAGTCCAATATTAATGTGGTTTTAATACCACCGTTAATCATTGGAAGTTTAATTCACATCCACATGAACAAAAAATATTATCAGGAATTGTTGGAATTAAAAAACGAGGCTGATTATGAAAATTACATTTTGACCGAACTTACACAACATATTCAAAAAACCATAAAAGCCCTTCTTGTTTATGAAAACTAAAATACAACTGGTTATTTTCATTTTATTGGTTTCAGTAACCAAAAACGTTGCTCAAGAAAAAAAACTATTGACGTTGAAAGAAGCCATAGAAATAGCAGTTAAAAATAGTACAGCATCGTCATTGGCAAAAACCAAAGTTGAAACATCTAAATTTGAATTGGATAACACCAAAAATATTCAATATCCAAGTGCCAATGTATCGGCTCAATATTTAAAATTATCTAATGCCAATGTTACCTCTAATCTGGGAAATTTAGGCGAAAATTCTAGACCTCTCAAAATTGACCAACTACTTCTTGGACAATTGAATGTAAATATGCCTGTTTTTAATGGTTTTAAGATAAAGAACAACATCAAGGCATCTGAAAGTAAGTATCAATCGGAAACGTACTCTCTAAAACACGCTAATGAAGAAATTGGATTAGAAGTTGTCGAATTGTTTGCAACTCTTTACAAAACCCAACAAATGACTGCTTTGATTGAAGATAATCTAAAAGTAGCTCAGCAACGAGTAAAAGATTTTACAGCTATGGAAGAAAATGGATTGCTGGCACGAAACGATTTATTGAAAGCGCAGTTGCAAGAATCTAACGTTCAATTAGCACTAGATAATGCCATAAAAAATATAGCTGTTGCCAATTACAAGCTAATAACTTTATTGAAATTACCAGAGAACACTGAAATTGCAATAGACATTGATGCCATTAAAAAAGAAATGGCAAACAATCAAAACAACAGCACTGGCGAAAGAAATGATTTAAAGTCATTAGAGTTTCAAAAAGCAGCTGCGGAAACGGGTATTAAAATAGCCAAAGGAAATTATTATCCTTCACTTTCAGTAACTGGAGGTTATATTGCCTTTGATTTAGGAAATGTATTGGCAGTTACAAATGCCATGAGTTTTGGAGTTGGTTTTAACTACGATTTAGCTAGTATTTTCAAAAATAACAAACAAGTCAAACTAGCACAAAGCAGAGCAAAAGAAACCCAATTGGCCGTTGAATTTAAATCTGACCAAATCAAAGAAGAAGTTTTTCAAGCACAAGAAAACTATAACCTTTCTCTTAAACAAAGTACTGTTTATGACAAAGCCGTTATTCAAGCCACTGAAAATTATAGAATTGTAAAAGACAAATACGATAATAACCTTTCTACTACTAATGATTTACTAGAAGCCGATTATGACCAACTGCAATCCAAAATAAATCAAGCTCTTTCCAAAGCAGACATTGCACAAAAATATTATGAATTACAATTTGCTTCTGGAAAATTAATAAACTCATTTAACATCACTCAAAACTAAACGATACCATTATGGCAGCTACAAAAACCAATAGAAAATTCACATTAATATTCATAGTATTACTCACATTAGGTGTGACTTATGGTGGATATAAATACATTCACTCTTTGTCGCATGAAACTACTGATGATGCTCAAGTAGCCAAAAAAATGAATCCAATTATACCAAGAGTTTCAGGTTATATAACCAAAGTATTGGTAAAGGATAACCAATTCGTAAAAAAAGGAGATACCCTTTTTGTAATAGACAACAGCGACTATCTCGTAAAAGTATCCGAAGCCAAAGCAGCATTAGCGGTAGCTGAAAACAATTTTGAAGTGGCCAAAGCTGACATTGGAACTGCTGAAGCTACTGTTTCTGTAACTGATGCTAATATTCAATCTGCTTATGGAACAATTGAATCAGCAAAAATCAGACTGAGAAGAGCTTCAAACGATTTTGAACGATACAGTAACCTTTATAAAAACCGTTCGATAACCAAACAACAATATGAACAAGCCGAAGCTGCTAAACAAGAAGCAGAAAGCCAGTTGAAAATACTACAAGAACAACAAAAAGCTTCTTCCTATCAAAAAAATGTAGCGTCAGCAAAAACCAATGTTAGCAACAAACAAGTACTAGTTGCTGCAGCTAATATCAAACGTGCTCAAGCCATGCTTGATGCTGCCAATTTAAATTTAGGCTACACCGTTGTTACCGCTTCTATCGATGGGCAAGTTTCAACTGTTGATATGCAACCAGGACAATTGGTTCAAGCGGGACAATCTATGTTTTATATAATCAACAATCAAGAAACTTGGGTTGTGGCAAATTTTAAAGAAACCCAACTCGATAAAATGCGTGCAGGTCAAAAAGTGAAACTTAAAATTGATGCTTTTCCCGGTGTTGAATTTGAAGGTGAAATAGTTTCGTTTTCTCCAGCAACAGGTTCAAAATTTTCTCTTTTACCGCCAGATAATGCTAGTGGAAACTTTGTAAAGACAGTACAAAGGCTTCCTGTTCGAATTAATTTCACTGAAAATAATGATAAAGAAAAAATACAACTGCTTCGTTCAGGAATGAATGCTGATGTTGATGTGATTTTAAAATAAGCGTAAAGAAAAACCATTTAAATGGCAACAGCAGTCGTTCAAGAAGATTTAGTAGAATTTGGTTTTCGCAGGGTGATTATCACTATTACTGCAGTACTTTGTGCCTTACTTGAAATTGTAGATACTACTATTGTAAACGTAGCATTGAACAATATGCGAGGCAGTTTAGGTGCTTCACTTACCGATGTGGCTTGGGTGATTACCGCTTATGCTATTGCTAACGTGATTGTAATTCCGATGACCAGTTGGCTTTCACAACAATTTGGTAGAAGAAACTATTTTGCGGCTTCTATTATGATTTTCACATTGGCTTCTTTTATGTGTGGAAATGCCGATAACATTTGGGAATTAGTAGCTTTTCGCTTTATTCAAGGTCTTGGTGGTGGTGCTTTATTAGTAACAGCACAAACCATTATCACCGAAAGTTATCCACTTGAAAAAAGAGGAATGGCGCAAGCCATTTATGGCATGGGTGTAATTGTTGGTCCTACTCTTGGTCCACCATTAGGTGGTTATTTGGTAGATCATTTCTCTTGGCCTTATATTTTCTATATCAACATTCCCATCGGGATTATTGCTACTCTATTAACTTTATCCTTTGTGAGAAGTCCAAAATATGGAGAAAAACTAAAAATCAATCAGGTCGATTGGCTGGGAATACTATTACTTTCCGCTTTTATTGGTTCGTTACAATATGTTTTAGAACACGGTCAACAAGATGATTGGTTCAATGATGTATGGATTACTAGATTATCTATTATTAGTTTTACAGGGTTGTTCTTTTTCATTTGGCGTGAAATGACCTATGAATTTCCAATTGTTAACCTGAAAGTGCTCAAAGACGGTAACCTTCGAATTGGAGTTTTGATGAGTTTTATCCTTGGATTTGGTTTATATGGTTCAACTTTTATCATTCCCATTTATACCCAATCTATTTTGGGCTGGACTGCTACTGATGCTGGTTTACTTTTAGTACCAAGTTCCATTACAGTGGCTATTATGATGCCTTTTATTGGTAAAATGATACAGCGTGGTGTGCCACAAACTTATTTGGTAGCACTAGGTTTCCTGGCATTTTTTATTTTCACCTTTTGGATGCAAAATATCATGTCACCAGACACAGGCGAAGAGCACATGTATTGGCCACTGATTGTTCGCGGAATAGGTTTAGGTTTATTATTTGTCCCTATCACAACGTTGTCACTTTCTGGTTTAAAAGGAAAAAGCATTGGTGAAGGTGCAGCTTTTACAGGAATGATGCGTCAATTGGGTGGTTCATTTGGGATAGCCATTATCACCACTTTCTTAGCTCGTTTTGGACAAGAGCATAGAGTGAATTTAATTGCGCATTTGGACCCAACAAAAGGTATTGTACAAGATAGAATTATAGCTATGCAACGAGGGTTTATTGCTAAAGGGTTTAGCCCAGATGTAGCATTGCAAAAAGCCTATAAAGTTTTGGATTATAGTGTAACCAAACAAAGTGTTGTGTTATCCTACATGGATGTTTTTTATTACCTAGGCATATTATTTTTAATATGTATTCCTGTTATTCTTTTAATCAAAAAAGGAAAAAACAAAGTTAACATGAGTGAAGCAATGCACTAATTAACTAATTTACAAGTTATTAACAATATAGTGTTTTCTGAAAACAATTTCTTAAATTTGGTCTTATTTTGTCAAAATAGTAACCTTGAAATCAAATTGTTATGGGACTTTTTAACTCACATGAAAAGAAAGTAATTGCCGAACTTTGCAAAAAAAGTGAAGATATCAGTAATGACATCAGCAAAGAAATCAACGAGCTTTTTGAAGACTTAAAAACAGATTACGAAGAAAACAAAATAGTCTTAAAGGAGTTTACTGCTTTTGTAAGCGAATTAGAAACTAAACTTTCCCCTCAAGATGTTGAAAAACTTCGCTCTTTTTCTTCTCGATTGTACAAAGTAAAACGTTGTGCCAAAAAAGGAGTTGAAGCCATGCGAGAACTAGCGCGTGATCAAAAAAAGGCGACTAAAGAAACTATAAGAGAATATCAAGAATATCTTTACGTTTAGATTATCTTGTAAAAACCAACGAATTTCCTTTACTCAAATTGGCATCAAAGGAATAACCTTCGTAGTTAAATCCTTTTAAGTCATCAATTGTTTCTGTATTGGTATCTAGAATATAACGAACCATCATGCCTCTCGCCTTTTTGGCAAAAAAACTAATCATCTTCAACTTACCGTCTTTAAAATCTTTGAACTCTGGCGTAATTACGGGAACCTTTAAATTCTTTGCATCTACAGCACTGAAATACTCATTACTGGCAAGATTAAGAAACAACTCTCCTGTTTCTAATTCATCATTTAAACTATTCGTTATTGTTTTTTTCCAAAACTCATACAAGTTTTTGTTTTTGCCAATGGCTATTGAAGTTCCCATTTCCAATCGATAAGCTTGCATTAAATCCATTGGTTTAAGTAAACCGTATAATCCTGATAAAATTCGGAGTTTGTTCTGCAAAACGGCTAATTTATCCTCAGGCAAAGTATAGACATCCAAACCAGTATAAACATCACCATCAAAAGCATAAATAGCTTGTCGAGAATTTTCAAGAGTAAAAGGTGTTTGCCATTCCTGATTGCGTTGCCAATTGAGCTCTGACAATTTATCCGAAATGGTCATTAACGTCGAAAGTTCTTTTGGCTTTTTCTTTTTTAAAGTGTTTTGAATGGTAGTCGCTTGTTGTAAAAACTGTGGCTCAGTATAACTATTTGTTGGTACTACTTTTTCAAAGTTTAATGATTTGGCTGGCGATATAACGATTTTCATGTTGCAAATTTTTAATTTCATTCTGTTCGCCTCATTGGCTTGTGTCAAAAATACAAATTCAATATTGAAATTCATAGATGATAAAAATGAATTGTTTTGATTTAGGTATTGGAAAAATTGATTGTTAAAATGTTAATGTCTTAGCATTTACCAAAGCAGAGGGCTAACTTGCCTATCTAATTGTAATTAAGTTTCTAATGAAAAAGGTAATACTAATCTTTTGTGTGTTTTCACTTCTGTCTTGCAAAAGCAAAAAAACGATTGCTACAGAAGCACCTAAGGAAAAAAGAATGGTGATTTTGATTCCTGCCGAAGTAGATGTTGCAAAGAAAAATAGAGCTTATGATTTAGGCAAAAGACTAATTGAAACTTGTAATACTTCGCGATTTAAAGCATTTAACAGTAGTGAAGCTACAGAAAAAGTAAGGCAAAACGCTACCGCCGAAAAAATTTCTGCTACTTGCAAAAAGATAAACCAAAGAAACGGAAAATTTATAGCACTAAACCTCATCGATGTAACACATGATGAATTTAACGATGAATATATCTTTCGATACGCTATTGACTATGAAAAAAAGTTATTCAAAAGAGAATTGAAAGTTACCGTTACAACCGATAACAAAGTTTCTGCTATTGCTACACAAGAAATAAAAGCAAAGCCAATGTAATTAACTTGTTTTAATACATTAACATCTTATTCTATTATTTAAAAAAATATTTTATCTACTACAAAACACCTCTTTGAACAGAAGGTGTTTTTTTTATCCTTTTCCTTTAAAAATACTTCTCAAAAACCTTACCAAAACCACTGATAATCAATAGCAAAACATGACATTTATCATGTTTGTTAATTAGAAATATAACTAACTTTATATAGGTTCATTTGGAGTCCAGACACCAATTGAAAAAACGGGGTAAAACCGAAAAACCATACGAGTAGGAAATTAAATTTAAATGTCATGAGAAATATTATTTTAAGTATCGTGGTAGTAATTTTAGGTTTATTTAATATTACTGCTTTCGGTCAAGGAAGTTGGAGCTTACAAACCAATCCGGTTCAAGCAACTCAAAGTGTTGGTAAAGTACAGTTTGTAAGTGCAACCGAGGGATGGGTATCCATTTCAAATGATTTTTTACTCCATACTATAAATGGAGGTACAACTTGGAGTGAAGTAACGAAACCCTATTCAGGTGATGTTATAGGATCAATGTCCGATCCTGGATTAAACATTAGTTTTATTAATCCTTCAACAGGTTGGGTTCTAAAAACATTTGGAACTTACGACAACCCACTTGGAGCTGTAGTTTATAAAACTACAAATGGTGGTACTAATTGGAATCGAACCGTACTTTCAACTACAGCAGGTGATGTTGGTCTACAAATTCAATTTGTAGATGCAAGTCATGGCTGGGTTTTAGTATATAATATGATTTCTGGAGCTCCAACATTCTTAAAAACAACTGATGGAGGTACCACATGGACACCAACAAATGGTACTGGTATTTTTTACTTTGTTGATGTAAATAATGGATGGGCATACTCTGCTGGTCCAAACATGTCGCCTCCATATACTATATATAAAACAACTAATGGTGGAGCAAACTGGACACCACAGTTTACAGACAATACCGCTGGTGATTTGAATGCTATACAATTCACAGACTTAAACAATGGATGGGTTGTTGGTGAAAATGGTAAAATATTTCACACCATAAATGGCGGAACCAATTGGACATCAGTAACTAATACTGGTATTACCTCAAATTACACAAGTAAAACCCTATATTTCATGAATGCTACTACAGGTTGGATAGGAAGTAAATTAGATCAAAGTAATGACAATGCTATTATTCTCAAAACAACAGACGGTGGTGCTAATTGGATAACCCAAAATACCCCAGCATTGAACCCTTTTAGTATTTCATTTTGGGATGAAAACAACGGTTGGTTTACCTCTGACGACAACAAAATTGTAAGATATAGTGTTGGTCCTTATTCTAACGCTTCTTTAAACGGTCCTTGGTTATTTTATAGAGATGTAACTCCAATTGATCCATACAATGACAATCTTAGTTATTGTGTTTTTAATGGCAATGGGAATATAACAGATTTCAGTGGTTTTGGAGGTCCATGGACTGGAAATTATACTGTTAGTGCTAGTGGGGCTATAAATGGAATTTTTACAAATGGAAATGAAAGCTTTCCTTTTAGCGGTCAGTTAAGTTCAACTACTGATGGAACTGGAATCGCAGATGGACAAAATTGGAGATTACATAAAGTTGCCAATCCAGGTGCATTGAAAGATAAAATAGTTGGAACACTTACTACTCCTAATTGTGGTTCTAGAAATGTAACTTTGAATATTGACATTAATGGAAACATAACTTCTGTTGTAGGTTTAATGGGACCAGTAACTGGAAAAGTTTATACTGACTTAGGAGTTTACGTTGGATTTATGAGAACTGGAGAACCTCCTTTTTGGGGACAAATAGCTATTTGGGGATATTACAATAATAACAACTTAATAGGCCGAATTGGTTTAGATGATGGTGGACAATGTGGAGCTGATATAGAATTATTGTCATACTTAGTTCGTTCTGATAATCCACCAATAAATACAGATTGGATACCGAACACAAGTTTAACAGGAGCGGGTTTTGAATCAGTCACATTTACCAACACTAATACTGGATATATTGTTGGATCTAGTGGAAGAATATTTAAAACAATAGATGGTGGTGAAAATTGGACACAACAAAATAGTGGAACTATAAGTAACTTAATAACTGTTAAATTCCCCGACAATAATGTAGGTTATGCTGTAGGTTATGATGGCACAATCCTAAAAACAACTGATGGTGGTATAGGCTGGAATACACAAACAAGCGGAACTATTGAAAAATTATATTCTGTTTTCTTTACAAATCCAAGCACAGGTTATGCTGTAGGCAAAAATGGATTAATGCTCAAAACTACAAATGGTGGAGATTTATGGACACCTCTTACTAGCGGAGCAACTAATGAATTGTATTCTATCTTCTTTACTGATGCTAATATTGGCTATGTTGTTGGCAAGAATGGAGTTATCAGAAAAACAATTAATGGCGGTGTAAATTGGACATCACTTAACAGCGGAATAACAACTACTTTGAATTCTATCTTATTTACTGATGCCAATAATGGTTATGTTGTTGGAGAAAATGGAGTTATCTTAAAAACAATTGATGCTGGTGCAAACTGGACTCAACAAAATAGTGGTGTTAATATTATTTTGAATGATGTAAATTTTTATCAAAATGTTGGATATGCTGTTGGTGCATATGGTACAATTTTAAAAACAACAGATAATGGAACTACTTGGACAGCACAAACAAGCGGAGTAATTAATGGGTTATATTCAATTTGTTTTACTAGTATTAATACAAGTTACGCTGTTGGCGATGATGGTATAATACTGAAAACAACAAATGGTGGCGGATCTTTAGGTTTAACAGAAGTTCCAATGAAAAACAAAATTATTATCTATCCTAATCCTAATGATGGTTTTTTCTGTTTCGATATAAAAGAACCTGCTGCAAGATTACAAATAGAAATTTACAACCAATTGGGTCAAAAAGTATATGAAGCTACAAACACTGATCAAAAAGTAACTAATGAAATCTATTTTGAGCCTCAAACAAAAGGTGTTTACTTCATCAAAATTTATGATGGTGTAAATGTATATAAAGACAAATTATTGATTAAATAAAAAGTTTAAAAATAACTTACTAAGAACGAATTGGCGAAAAGACCAAGCACTCTGCTCACCTACTAAAGTGGAGATGTGTAATCAATTCAAAGGTTCGTTCTTTTTTTGTGTTTATTATTCTTTTAAGCACCAATCATCATTCTGGAATACTTCCCAAAAAGTTTCCTAAACAACCAAGTAACCAACATACTCATCGCAATTGCACCAACTAACATAAACAATCCTCCAAGTATAGCATTGTATTGAATTATAGGAAGAAAAAGAGTAACATTTCCTAGCCAACCGAGAAAAACACCTATAAATAAAATATGCAAAAAGTAAATAGAAAAAGCGTCTTTGGCAATGGGTTGTAACCATTTAGGTTGTTTTTCTCCCAAACTCTTAAAAAATAAAAGCACCAATAACGACATCACAATTTTCTGAACATAATACAAACTCGATTGAATAGAAAACACTCCTAACCTATCTATTTTTTGAAGGGTAACATATACTAATGCTGCCGTAAAAACAACAGCTAAAACCAACAAAAGAATTTTATTTTTTCTTATCCATGCTATACTTTTCTCTAAGTTATTGGCAAGATACATTCCTGTGGCATAAGCTCCAGTAAAATAGATCATATTATGAAAACTAATGAAATCTCCGTTGTATAACTCCATCACTTCTTCTCGTCTTACCAGCAATGGTAGTGCAATAATGATAGCCATCAACCAATTTCCCCATTTTTTAATCTGTAAAATAGAATCTAATAAAGGAGTAACCATATATAAAAACAAAAGCACCGGAATATACCAAAGGACAAACATTGCTTTCCCGTATATAAAATTACGTGGTAAATCGTTTAAATAATTTACAAAACTAGTTTGATAAACAAAAAAATCATAAACCTTGTTATCATAAACTGTATACAGCAATGTAAAAAACACATAAGGCAGTACTACATATTTAAATTTACTCTTAAAAAACTGTGGGTAGCCCTTTTTCTTTAAAATAGCCGTGTACAATAATCCCGAAATAAGAGCAAAATAAATGGTACTATTATGAAATAATACTTCATTTGCTATTGAAACATTTTTATTAAAAGTGCTTTTTCCCATAAAAGTAGAAAATCCTATAGCATGAATAGCAACAATATTGATAATGGCAAATCCTCTAAAACTATGCAAGTAGGAGAGAAAAACGGGTTTAGTGGTAGAAGATGTACTCATTTTTTTATGTTTTAGATAGTACAATATAATAAAAAATATTAATACCCTGATTTTTCATACATTAGCTAAACCAAAAATCAAACTATTTTAAACATGAAAAAAGTTCTCATTCTCTTCTTACTACTCTTCACATTTGTTGGTAGTTCGCAAACCACAAAATCTTTTACACCTGAACAAGATACCCAATATATAAAAGACAATTACGAAAAAGCCGAATATATGGTTCCTATGCGAGATGGCGTAAAACTATTTACCCAAGTTTACACTCCAAAAGACAAATCGGTTCAACATCCCTTTATTATTAATAGAACACCTTATAGTTGTTATCCTTATGATACTGAAATGGGTCAAAGAATTTCACCCAATCGGTTTATGATTCGCGACAACTATATTGTAGTACATCAAGATGTGCGAGGAAGATGGGCATCCGAAGGAACATTTGTTGAAATGACACCTCAAGTGGAAGATAAGAAAAAGAAAACCGATATCGATGAGTCGACTGATACTTATGACACCATCGATTGGCTAATTAAAAATATCAAAAACAATAATGGCAAAGCAGGTCAATGGGGCATTTCGTATCCTGGTTTTTATGCTTCTGCTGGAGCATTGGCAGAACATCCTGCGTTGAAAGCGTCTTCACCACAAGCACCAATATCCGACTTGCGAAGAGACGATGCTTTTCACAACGGTGCTTTTATGCTAGCCGCTAATTTTGGATTTTATAATTACTTTCAAGAGCATAAGAAACCTACAAAAACGTATGGTGCTTCGCTATTAGAAATGGGAACACCTGATGGCTACCAATTCTACCTCAACATGGGACCATTAAAAAATGCTGAAGAAGTATATTATAAAAAAAGAAACAAATACTATCTCGAAAACTCTGAAAATCCCGATTATAATGAGCATTGGAAAAAAAGAAACCTATTGCCGCATCTGAAAAAAATTAAACATGCGGTCATGGTGGTTGGCGGATGGTATGATGCCGAAGATTTATATGGAACTTTCAAAACCTATCAAACCATTGAAAAATTAAACCCAGGCATTCAAAACTGTGTGGTGATTGGTCCATGGGCACACGGTGGTTGGGCTGGTGAAACTGGTCAATCATTAGGCGATATTAACTTTGAACAAAAAACAGCTCCTTTTTATCAAGAAACTATAGAAGCACAGTTTTTCAAACATTATTTAATAGATGATAAACTGAAGTTAAACCTTCCCGAAGCCACATTATTCAACACAGGCAACAACCAATGGCGACAGTTTGATACTTATCCACCCAAAAACTTAAAAACCAAACAACTCTATTTTCATAAAAACGGAAAGCTCAGTTTTGAAGCACCAGTTGGGGATAATTCATTTGACGAATTCCTTTCAGATCCAGCACATCCTGTTCCCTATTCTGCCAAAATTGATGATGGTATTGTACAATCCTACATGGTCGAAGACCAACGTTTTGCATCCCGACGACCAGATGTACTTACCTATCAAACAGATATTTTAACTAAAGAAACAACCCTAGCAGGAAATAGTATAGCAATGCTCAAAGTAGCAGTTACAGGAACCGATGCCGATTGGGTTGTAAAAATAATAGACGTCTATCCTGATGACGCGCCAAATGACCCAATCCATCCCGAAGTGGTTTATGCTGGCTATCAACAATTAGTGCGTAGCGAAATCATTCGTGGCAAGTATCGCAACAATGCTTCCACACCTGAACCTTTTGTTCCTAACCAAATTACAGATGTTTCTCTTGAGCTACAAGATATTTTGCATACTTTCAAAAAAGGACACCGTATAATGATACAAGTACAAAGTTCGTGTTTCCCTTGGGCAGACAGAAATCCGCAAACATTTACTAACATCTTCCAAGCCAAAGCAGAAGATTATGTAAAAGCTTTCCATCGACTGTATCATAATGCTAACGCTACAAGTTATATAACTGTTGGTGTTTTAGAATAATTTACTTTAATACTATATCATGCTTACAGACATCAATCCAAAACTTCCCATGCGGGACAAAACAATTACAAGGAATTTTTATAAAATTCAATTGGGCTTTGAAGAATTTGGCAACTCAGACTATGAAGGTTATTTGATGCTAAAAAAAGACAAAATACAAATTCATTTTTTTGAATTTAAAACACTTAACCCAAAAGAGAACTATGGACAAGTATACATCCGTACCGATACTATTGATAAATGGTACCAAGAAGTACTAAACAATAATACAAGTATCCATCCAAATGGAAAACTTGAACAAAAACCATGGGGACAAAAAGAATTCTCTATTCTCGACCCTGATAATAACTTGTTGACGTTTGGACAATCACTTTAAAATAGGATAACACAAATTCCACTAATGTACATGATTTGATCATGTGTAAATTAGTGGAATTTGTATTTATTGTAATCTAAATTTATTGAATGCTATCATTTCAAAGAAGCCATATCAATTACAAAACGGTAACGAACATCACTTTTTATCATTCTTTCATAAGCCTCGTTAATATCCTGCATCTTGATAATTTCAATTTCAGACACGATATTATGCTTACCACAAAAATCTAACATTTCTTGTGTTTCAGCAATACCGCCTATCAATGAACCAGCAACAGATCTTCTTCCCATAATCATTGGAACAGTTTGCAATATTGGTTCTAAACCTCCCAAATAACCTACCAAAACCAACGTTCCACTGACTGTTAAAGTCCCAACGTAAGGATTAACATCATGCACATAAGGAACTGTATCAATAATTACATCAAATTTTCCAACAACACTAGCCATTTGAGAATCATCAGTAGAAAGAACTACGGCGTCAGCTCCTAAATCTTTAGCATCTTTTTCCTTGCCAGGTGTTCTAGTAAATAGCGTTACTTCGGCACCTAATCCTTTGGCCAATTTTATAGCCATATGACCCAATCCGCCAAGACCTACAACTGCCACTTTACTACCTTTGCCTACATTCCAATGACGAAGCGGTGACCAAGTGGTAATGCCGGCACATAATAACGGAGCTACGGCAGCTAAATCTAAATTAGCAGGTACACTCAATACAAAATGTTCATCAACCACTATTTTTTGAGAATAACCACCATGAGTAGGTTGGTTTAAATGTTTGTCAAAACCACCATAAGTACCAACCCAACCATTTAAACAGTATTGTTCCAAATCTTTTTCGCAACTACTACAAGTTCGGCAAGAGTCAACCAAACAACCTACAGCGGCAAAATCGCCTACTTTTAATTTGCTTACTTCACTCCCAACTCGCGTAACTTTACCCACAATTTCGTGACCGGGAACTACTGGATAAGTAGTCATTCCCCAATCGTTTTTTGCAAAATGCAAATCAGAGTGACAAACACCACAATACATAATTTCTATTTCAATATCTTTTGCCAAAACGTCTCTGCGTTCAATATTCATTTGTACTAAAGGTGCATCAGAAGCACTTGTTCCGTAAGCTTTTACATTTGTTGTTGCCATAGTTAAAATATTTTGATTACTAATTTCATTTTGAATTAACCTTATAAAGATAATACTATTTATTGGCTCAAAAAACAAAACGCTGAACAGATGTCTTATTAAAAGAAGCCAAAAAGTCTTCAACTGCCCAAACTATTCACTTAGAACTCGTAATTCGTAATTCGTAATTCAATATATTTGCCGGACTAAATCGATATAGTAATGGAAGAATGCATCTCCGTTTTTGATATGCTTAAAATAGGTGTTGGACCATCAAGTTCACACACGCTTGGACCTTGGCGTGCCGCTGAACGTTTTCTTAACGAACTAAGAGAAGAAAACCTATTAAACAAAACAACTAAAGTAAAAATTGATTTATACGGCTCGCTTTCCCTAACCGGAAAAGGTCACGCTACAGATTATGCTGTAATGTTAGGTTTATCAGGTCAAGACCCAGAATATATTGCCGTAAAAGATATTGATGGTATTATTACCACTATAAAAACAACGCATCAAATCAAATTAGCCAACGAACTAATAATTCCATTTGATGCTGATACTGATATTATTTTTAACAAAAACTTCCTGCCATTTCATGCCAATGGAATGACATTTACCGCTTTTATTACTAACGGAACAGAATATGTTTCAACCTTCTACTCTATTGGTGGAGGATTTGTTGTTAAAGAAGAGCGTATCAATGCCAAAAAGAAGTTGCAAATAAAATGTGCTTTCCCTTATCCTATACAAAATGCTGAAGAGTTACTAGAATATACTATAAAAGAAAACAAAGCCATATCCGAGATTGTGTATGCCAATGAAATCTCGATGCGTCCCGAAGCGGAAGTAAACAGTGAATTGATGCGCATTTGGAACACCATGCTCGAATGTATGTACATTGGTTGTCACTCCGAAGGAATACTTCCGGGTGGATTAAATGTTCGAAGAAGAGCTTTTGATATGCACCAAGGATTAATAGGGTTAGCCAATTATACCACACCACAAGAATGGCTAGAAAGCATCCGAAAAACAGAAGTAAAGTTTAGACAAATCCTTAAATGGGTAAGTTGTTTTGCACTTGCTGTCAACGAAGTAAATGCAGCATTAGGAAGAGTTGTAACGGCACCAACCAATGGTAGTGCAGGTGTAATCCCAGCCGTATTAATGTACTATTTAGTTATCGAAAACCATCAAGCCGACGAAAAGCAAATCAAACAATTCCTGATGGTAGCTGGAGAAATTGGCAGTATCTTCAAAAAAGGTTCTACTATATCAGCTGCTATGGGTGGTTGTCAAGCGGAAATAGGCGTTTCGTCGGCTATGGCTGCAGGAGCACTTTGTGAAGTGATGGGTGGCACACCAGACCAAGTATTAATGGCTGCCGAAATCGCTATGGAACATCACTTAGGATTAACCTGTGATCCTATTGGTGGTTTGGTTCAAATTCCGTGTATAGAACGCAATACCATGGGCGCAATCAAAGCTATAAATGCTGCTGAATTGGCCATGGAAACAGATGCTAAAAATGCTAAAGTACCACTAGATAAAGTTATCGACACGATGTGGCAAACTGCCAAAGACATGAATTCTAAATACAAAGAAACCTCCGAAGGAGGTTTAGCTGTAGCGGTAAATATGGCGGATTGTTAAATTGTGTTCAATTTAAAATAAAAAGTACTTCCCAAACCCAATTCACTTTCTAGTCCTATTGTTCCGTTTTGAGCTTCAATGAATTCTTTAGAAATTGCTAGACCCAAACCAGTTCCCGATTTTTGACTTCCTGGTATTTGAAAATATTTATCAAAAACTTTCGATTGATAACGCTTGTCAATTCCTTTTCCTTTGTCAGATACTTGAAAAACAATTTGATTATTATCTTGTTTCAACTTTACAGTTACAACACTATTTTCTGATGAGTAGCGAATTGCATTTGTTAAGAAATTAATTAGAACCCAAGAGGATTTTTCACTATCCGCTTTTACTGCTGATAGATTATTATCAGTCTCCAATTTAATATCTATATGCTTTTGCTCAGCCTGAACTTTAACTGCTTCAATAGCATGCTTTGCAATTTCATTTGGACTACTTTTCTCAATAGAAAGCTGAATGTTTCCAGTTTCAACCTGTGATAATTCTAATAATTCACCTGTAATTTTCAACAAGCGTTGGCTATCATCTTTAATGCTTTCAATGAGTTGTTTTTGGTTGTCATTTATACTTCCATTTGTTTCATTTTCAAGCAACTGCAAACTCATTTTGATGGAAGAAATTGGTGTTTTTAGCTCGTGGGATACAGTGGCAATAAAGTTGGTTTTTGCAAAATCTAATTCTTTGAAAATAGTAATGTTTCTCAAAATTATTACATCGCCAATATTAATAGTTTTATCTTCTCCTGTGGGCGTAATAGTAATATTAACCTTTTCTTTTTCGAAGTAGCTTTCTTTACCATCAGCAAAAATTTTCATTGTATTTGCTTTTGCACTTTCCGATTCGTTGATGATTAAGGATTTCATTAAATCATTTTTCAATGCTAATGTGGTAGCCAATTGACCAATTACATCTTCCTTTTTTAGTCCAATGATTTTTAATGCTCCATCGTTTACAAACAAAATTATTCCTTGATTATCCAAACCAATTATTGGGTCGTGCATGTTATTGATTAGCGTTTCCAATCGTTTTTTTTCGAAAGTCAATTTGTGTAAACTACTATTGGAATATTCTTCTAGTTTTTCAGCCATGGTATTGAAGGATTTTGCTAAATCTCCATACTCATTATGGTTTTGAAAATGAACACGTTCTGAATAATTTCTATTAGCAATTTCTTTAAAACTAGCTGTCAATTCCTTTATTGGATTGGCAATATTATTAGGTAAGTTTACTAACAAATTAAATGCGATTAAAAAACACAGTGTTCCCACAATGGCAATCCATAAATTGGCCGTTTCGGCAGTGTTTTTAGCAATATCACTTTTGTCTTTTATGGCGTTCATATTGAGTTTCATGATTTCAAAAATATCTTGCCGAATTTGAGCTTTTACTTTTTCGTCTTTTTTATTTCTTTTCAATAATTCAAAACTCATTTGAAGATTATTAGTTGCCTTATCCTCACCTACTTCAGTAATATTGATAATTTGTTTTTTTAGATTGGATTCAAAAACAACAATAGCTTTGCTTTCATTAGCATTCATTTCATCTAATGATGTGAGCATGTTTCGGGAATATTCAAGTGTATTATAGTTGGCTTTCAATATATTTTCGGTATCTTTTTTAATCGAAAAAATATAATATGCACTAACTAATGAAAGGATTAATATCATTATAAATAACAATCCTACTCCGAGATTTAATTTGGTTTTAATTTTCATATTATGAGAGAATTACAAGGTCAACATTGGATAGTGAAAGACTGTTTAACAATCTTCTGAAAATCGTTGTAGACAAAATTACTTTAAATAAATTGAAGTGGGGTTTTCCGATGCAAACGGTTGTAATGCCTTTTTGTTGCACTATATCTAATATAGCGTCGGTGATTTTAGTGTTTTCAACTTTTATAACTTCAGCACCTAATTCGATGGCTAGTTTAAAATTATTAATGAGATGTCGTTGTTTGTCCAAAGCGATTTTATCGCTGCTTTCATTAGGCGTTTCAACATACAAAACATACCAATTGCTATTGTAATAACTTGCCAAACGTGCTGTTTTACGAATAACAATTTTGGCTGTTTTGTCATTACTGCTGATACAAGCTAATAGTTTTTCGTGACGCAAACCTGTGTTTTTGGGCACTTCGTTTTCTACTTTTCTAACAACTTGACCGGCAACTTCTCTTAGAGCTAATTCGCGCAACTGAAGTATTTGATCTGCTTTAAAAAAGTTAGCTAATGCTGTTTGAATTTTGTCTTCGGTATATATTTTTCCTTCCTTAAGACGTGTAATTAAATCCTCAGAAGTCAAATCGATATTTACTACTTCATCTGCTATACGTAAAACATTATCGGGAATTCGCTCTTGAACATCAACTCCAGTAATCTTTTTAACATCTTCATTCAAACTCTCAATGTGTTGAATATTTACTGCCGAAATCACATTGATTCCAGCTTCAAGAATTTCTAAAACATCTTGCCAACGCTTTTCGTTTTTGCTGCCTTCAATATTGGTGTGTGCTAGTTCATCAACAATCACTACCTCTGGACGAAGGTTGATAATGGCTTGAACATCCATTTCTTCTAGTGATTTTCCTTTGTAAAAAATTGTTCTTCTAGGAATGATGGGTAAGCCATCTAAAAGCTCATGGGTTTCTTTACGGTTGTGGGTTTCTATATAACCAATTTTTACATCAATCCCTTTTTTAAGTAACGTTCTTGCTTCCTGCAACATTCGAAAAGTTTTGCCCACACCAGCACTCATGCCTATATAGACTTTGAACTTTCCTCTTCGTGATTTTTGAATTAAATCGAGAAAGTGTTGAGCGTTGTTTTGTTTTTCTTGTTCCATTTTTACAACATTTACACAAAGTATTTTTTGCTATTTACCGCAAATTCGCGAGTTAAAAAATTCGCGAATTTGCGGTTGTTTTTCTAAAACGAAATCGCCAAAGATGTCGTTAAAAATGTATTTGTATCTGTTGGATTACCCTCTTTCAAAAAGATCTCATCTTTACTATTTAAAGAACGAGCTTCAATTCTAAACATCACATTATCAGAAACTAAATAATCAAAGTTGGCAGAATAACCAAATGTTTTAAACCCGTTTGGTGTTCCTGTTGCGATAATTACTCCTTTTTCGTCTTGATAATATTCGCCTCTAGCAGCCAATTGTATTTTAGCAGTTGGTTTGTATTGTGCAATAATCACTGGCGAGAACCAAGTATCATAATCGCTACTGCCATTCAATTTTTGTTGTGCACCAATGTCAAAACCTGCTACTAAACTTGTTTTTTCTGAAACCTTAAATTGTCCGTAGAAATTATTGAAATAACGCCATTTTCTATCACTATCTGGTTGCTCATTTCCAACATAAGTACTCCAATTTAAAGTAGTTTTCCCCGAAGGTTTATAAGTAACTTGAGTTCCAAAAGCTGGTGTTTGATTGTCATCAATTTTCTGGATACGTTGCCAACCATTTAAGTACATAACTGCTAAATACCATTTTTCAGATTTAGAAGTATAACCCAATTTTACACCTGCTTCATAATAAGGAGAATTGTCGGCTAAAATACTTCGAGTTAAGTTCATA
The DNA here is from genome assembly GCF_051547085.1 of Flavobacterium sp. RSB2_4_14. Lineage (NCBI taxonomy): Bacteria > Pseudomonadati > Bacteroidota > Flavobacteriia > Flavobacteriales > Flavobacteriaceae > Flavobacterium > Flavobacterium sp. RSB2_4_14. The sequence continues at coordinate 52,954 of NZ_JBPTTL010000006.1, read as the reverse complement.
CAATCTTTTCCAATGGCACTTTCAAACCCAATATGAGAAGGCATAACACCAGCATCAATCCACAGATTGGATGTTTTAGAAATTTTTACACCAACATTGGCTTCGTATATATTTTTCATTAAATCTTGTTCGGCAGCCATATTGTATTGCGCATAAGTTCCTGCCATTAGAGCAAAGTTTCCTCTGATGTTGTCTTTGGCATAATTGACTTTAATCAAACCTAAATTTAAAGACGCTTCATTGTGTTTATTATAACTATAGAAAAAACTAGGTCTTTCATGATTATCAGGATTACCAAAATCATAACTATAATAAGTGTCAATATAACCTAAAAAGGTAAATGGACTTGGTGTTTTTTCTTGTGCGTAACTAATTGTAAATCCAAAAGCTATTAAAGCAATCATTATTGTTTTTTTCATTTAATTTTTATTTTAATTTATCCAAAGCTATGTTAAGTTCTAAAACATTAATTGTTTCAGTTCCCATAACTGTTGGTTTATTACTCATTTTTTCTACTAATTCTTTTAATTTATCTTCAGACAACTTTCTTTCTTCAGCTACTCTTTTTACCTGAATTAAAGCTCCTTGTGGAGAAATATTTGGATCCAAACCACTACCTGAAGCTGTAACCATATCAGAAGGTATATCCGATTTTTTCAAATAAGGATGAACAATTAAAAAAGTGTCAATTCTTTTTTGAACTTGAGCCAAATAATCTGCATTACTGGCACCTTTATTACTACCTGCACTACCCGTAGCGTTGTAATCTACTGCAGATGGACGACCCCAAAAATAGTTTGCTTTATCAAATTTTTGACCTATTTTTTGATAACCTACTACTTTTCCAATTACCGAAATGGTTTCGCCTTTTCCTTGGTTTGGAGCCAATTGTGCAATTCCCCATATGACGGCTGGATAAATCACTGCTAACAAAATTACTGTTAAAACCGTAAATTTTATTATTGCTATTATATTTTTCATTTTTTATAAATTTTAAAAGAACATTGCTACTACTAAATCAATTAATTTTATTCCAATAAATGGCACAATTAATCCTCCTAAACCATAAATTAAAAGGTTTCTTTTTAGAATGGCACTTGCTCCAATTGGTTTGTAATCCACACCGCGTAATGCTAAAGGAATTAATATCGGAATAATGATAGCATTGAATATAACCGCAGATAAAATGGCACTTTCCGGACTATGTAAATGCATAATGTTTAATCCTTGTAATGCTGGAATTGAAGCTATAAAAAGAGCCGGAACGATAGCAAAATATTTAGCAACATCATTTGCAATTGAGAAAGTGGTAAGCGTTCCTCTGGTCATTAATAGTTGTTTTCCAATTTCTACAATTTCAATTAACTTGGTTGGATCATTATCTAAATCGACCATATTTCCTGCTTCTTTTGCCGCTTGTGTTCCACTGTTCATAGCTACACCAACATCGGCTTGCGCTAAAGCAGGAGCATCATTCGTTCCATCACCCATCATCGCAACAAGTTTACCTAATTGCTGTTCGTTTTTGATGTAGTTCATTTTATCTTCAGGTTTTGCTTCTGCAATAAAATCATCTACACCTGCTTTTTCTGCAATAAATTTGGCTGTTAACGGATTATCACCAGTAACCATAACGGTTTTTACACCCATTTTTCTCAAACGATCAAAACGTTCTTTCATTCCTGTTTTGATGATGTCTTGCAATTCAATAACTCCTTGTACTTGACTGTTTTTAATTACCACTAAAGGAGTTCCACCATTTGAAGAAATTTCTATAACTTGTTTGGCTGTATCTTCTGGAAATTTATTTCCTGATTGTTCTGAAATGTTTTTGGCAGCATCTTGAGCTCCTTTTCTAATGTTAGTTCCATCTTTTAAAACTAAACCCGAAGTTCTAGTTTCGGCTGTGAATTTTATCAAAGTAGCTCCTTCAATAGAAAGTTTTTGAGCCACTTCATTACCTGCTAATTCTACTATACTTTTTCCTTCGGGAGTATCATCTGCCAAAGAACTTAATACGGCTGATTGAATAAACTCTTCTTGCGAAACACCATTGGTAGGATAAAAATTAGTAGCTTTTCTGTTTCCTATTGTGATTGTACCTGTTTTATCTAAAAGCAAAACATCAATATCGCCTGCTGTTTCAACGGCTTTACCTGATTTTGTAATTACGTTAGCTCTCAAAGCTCTATCCATTCCTGCAATACCAATAGCTGATAATAAACCACCAATGGTAGTTGGAATTAAACACACAAAAAGAGAAATAAAAGCTGCAATAGTTATCGGTGCATTAGCATAATCTGCAAAAGGTTTCAGTGTTACACAAACGATTACGAAGATTAAGGTAAAAGCAGCTAATAAAATAGTTAATGCAATTTCATTCGGAGTTTTTTGACGACTTGCACCTTCTACTAAAGCAATCATTTTATCAAGGAAACTTTCTCCTGGTTCTGATGTAACTTTGACTTTTATTTTATCGGACAATACTTTTGTTCCTCCTGTTACAGAAGATTTATCACCACCAGATTCACGAATGACTGGTGCGCTTTCACCTGTAATAGCACTTTCATCAATAGTGGCTAAACCTTCAATAATTTCGCCATCGGTTGCAATTAAATCGCCAGCTTCACAGATGAAAACATCTCCTTTTTTTAAGGAAGAAGAACTTACATTTTTGATGTCACCATTTGGTAAAATTTGTCTTGCAGGTGTTTCTTCTCTGGTTTTTCTTAAACTATCGGCTTGTGCTTTTCCTCTTGCTTCTGCAATTGCTTCTGCAAAATTGGCAAACAAAAGTGTTGCTAATAAAATTAAGAATACAATGAAATTATAAGCGAAACTGCCTTGATTTTGTGCGCCCATTAAGATGGCAATACACACAACAAACATAATGGCAGTTCCAATTTCCACAGTAAACATTACTGGATTTTTGAACATTACTTTAGGATTAAGCTTTACAAAAGATTGCACAAGTGCAGCTTTTACTTGCTTACTTTCAAATAATGAATTGGATTTATTTTTAGTCATTTTATTTAATTATTTTAGGGTAAAATATTCTGCTAATGGTCCTAAAGCTAATGCTGGGAAGAAAGATAAAGCAGCAATAATTGCGATTACAGCGAAAACCATAATTCCGAAAATAGTCGTATCCGTTTTTAAAGTTCCGGCACTTTCTGGAATGTATTTTTTATTAGCTAGTAATCCTGCAATGGCAAGCGGACCAATAATTGGTAGAAATCTTCCCAAAAGCAATACAATACCCGTTGTTATATTCCAAAACGGATTATTATCTCCTAATCCTTCAAAACCTGAACCATTGTTGGCAGAACTTGAAGTGAATTCATAAAGCATTTCAGAAAAACCATGATTGCCTGGATTGTTTAGCCAACCTGTTGCATTACCGTTGAACCAATATCCCATTGCAGTATCATTTGCAGCAAAATAAGAAGCTAAAGCTGTGCCTGCTAAAATTAATAATGGATGAAGAATGGCGATAAAAGCCGCTATTTTTACTTCACGTGCTTCGATTTTTTTGCCTAAAAATTCAGGTGTTCTGCCGACCATTAATCCCGAAATAAAGACAGCAAGTATTATGAATATATAGAAATTCAACCATCCAACACCGCAACCACCATAAAAAGCATTAACCATCATAGCTAATAATTGCATTGCTCCTGACATTGGCATTGAACTATCGTGCATACTATTAACAGAACCTGTTGAAATTACCGTTGTCGCAATACTCCAAAAACCTGAAATTGCTGGACCAAAACGAACTTCTTTTCCTTCCATTGCGCCTGTGGCTTGTGTAATTCCCATTTTAGCAATAGCCGGATTTCCGTTTAATTCGGAGCTAATTGTTGGAATGACCAATAGTAAAAATCCGATAGTCATTACACCGAAAACCACATAAGATAGTTTGCGTTTTTTGAGATAAAATCCTAAAGCAAAAATCATTGCAAAAGGAATTAATAATTGAGCTGCAAGTTCTACAGCATTAGTAAAATAGGTTGGATTTTCAAATGGATGAGCTGAATTAACTCCGAAGAAACCACCACCATTGGTTCCTATATGTTTTATACCGATGAATGCAGCTGCTGGACCACGAGAAACATCAACAGTATCACCTTGTAAAGTTGTGATATGATCTTTACCTTCAAAGGTCATTGGTGTACCACTGAAAATTAATACTATGGCAACAATTGCTGATAATGGCAATAAAATACGAGTACAACTTTTAATAAAGTAATTATAGAAATTACCTAAATGTTCGGTTGTTCTTTCTTTCATAGCATTGAAAACCAATGCTGCTGCTGCCATTCCAACACCTGCTGAAACGAATTGTAAAAACATCAACATTAATTGTCCTAAATAAGACAAACCTGTTTCACCTGAATAATGTTGCAAATTACAATTGACTACAAATGAAATAGCCGTATTAAAAGCTAAATCGGCACTCATTGAAGGATTTCCATCAGGGTTTAAGGGTAAACTTCCTTGAAAGATTAGGACAAAAAAGCAAAGGATAAACCATACCATATTAACACTCAAAAGTGCTTTTAGGTGTTGTTTCCAATTCATTTCTTCTTTGTCATTGATACCGCTTATTTTGAAAATAAACCGTTCAATTGGATTAAAAATTGGGTCTAAAAAAGTTTTGTCTCCAGTATATACTTTAGCAATATATTTCCCAATTGGAATTGCCAAAACAATGGTTAGAAGAAAAACAGTTATAACTCCAAAGATTTCTGTGTTCATAATTTAATTATTATTAAAATTTAAAATTTTTCAGGTTTAATTAAAACATAAACCAAGTAGCCAAATACGGCGAGCGCGACAATAAAAAGTGCTATCATAATTTAGATTTTTTCAAAAAATTCGACCGATTTAAAACAAATAGCAAAAAGGAAAATTCCTAATGCGAGTAAAAGAATTGTGCTTATCATATAGTTATTTTATTAGTTTAAAATTATACTGAAGTTGCATTGATTTGCTTAATGTATTCTGCTTTCAATGCTTTAGGGAAAAGATTAGAAATACTGCAATGCCTCAATTCCATAAAAGAAGAAACGGAATAGACATAAACATTTGAGATTACATTTTTAGTTTCAATGCTACCTGTTTCAAAAAGATTTTCTGCAATGCTCAAGAGTTTTTTTGCTCTAGAAATGTTTCCCGAAATAATGGCTTTGTTGGTGATTTCTGCAAAGCGTTCGGCTTGTTTGTAGATGGTATTTATTTTATTTTTCATGACGATAAATTTTTATGTTCTTCATCGCTTATGCCAAAATGTGTTCCACAAACAAAACAAAACACTTAATTAACTGTAAAACAAACAACTATTTATTTTAAAGAAAATAAAAGCAATAAAAAAGCCTATCAAAATGATAGGCTTTTATTAAAATGATAGGATTATTTATTGAATATTATATTCTTCCAATTTCCTGTATAAAGTAGCAATTCCAATTTCGAGTAGCCTTGCTGTTTCAGCTTTGTTACCTTTTGTATAATTTAATACTTTTTGAATGTGCATTTTTTCGACACTATTCATTGAAAATGCAGACATTGATTTGTTTTGATTACTATTTTGATGTTGAATTTCATAAGGCAAAACATCAAGGGTTAAAACATCTTCGCTAGTTAAAATTACGGCTCTTTCTATAACATTTCGCAATTCTCTAACATTTCCTGGCCAATGATAGGCTTCTAATTTTGGAAGAAAATCTTCTTCAATTTTTAAAGTTTTTTTATTGATTGAATTAGAAAATTGTTCCACAAAAAAATGCACTAAAGGCGCAATATCTTTCACTCTTTCTCGCAATGGCGGAATATTTATTTCAAAAATATTCAATCTGAAATACAAATCGGAACGAAAACGGTGTTCTTCGCTTTCTGTTTTTAAATCTCTATTAGTTGCAGCAATTAAACGGAAATTGGATTTTTTTGGCGTTGTATCTCCAACAGGAATAAACTCATTAGTCTCCAAAACTCGAAGCAATTTGGCTTGTAATTCTGATGGCATTTCACCTATTTCATCTAGAAAAAGTGTGCCACCATTGGCTTCTTCAATAAATCCTTTTTTGTCTTTTATAGCTCCTGTAAATGCACCTTGCTTGTGTCCGAATAATTCGCTTTCTAAAATTTCTTTGCTGAAAGTGCTGCAATTTAAAGCTACAAACGATTTACTAGCGTGCGAACTATTTTCGTGAATGGCTTGAGCAAAAACTTCTTTTCCTGTTCCTGTTTCGCCTGTTAATAACACGGTTGAATTGGTTTTAGCTACTTTTTTAGCCAAATCTATCACTTGTTCAATCGCTTTTGATTTTCCAATAATGGTTTCAAACGAATATTTATCTGAAATACGTTTTTCTAGATTTTTAACCTTTTTTTGAAGTTCAGATTTTTCAAGAGCTTTGTATAAAAGTGGAATAATTTTATCGTTATCATCTCCTTTTACAATATAATCAAAAGCACCATTTTTCATAGCTTGAACACAATCTAAAATATTGCCGTAAGCCGTCAATAAAATAACTTCAACCATTGGAAAATTCGCCTTAATCTTTTCAAGAAAATCAACGCCATTTCCGTCGGGTAATTTTACATCACACAATACCACGTCAATTTCATTAAGCTCTAATTTCTTATAACCTGATTTTAAATCACAAGCTTCAAAAACATCAAACCCTTCTGATTTTAAGATTCGAGCTAGAAGTCCACGAAGTTTTTCTTCGTCATCTATAATGAGAATATTTTTCAATTTGAAACTAAATTAGGATGCAAAATTACAGTATTTACTTCCTCCTAGTATCTATAAGATGTATTATTTTCCACGACTTCCCATCAAGAAATAAGGTGAAAGCATTTACCCCTTTATGACTAAATTTTCCATTGATATAGAATTCATAAGGAGTCCAAACATGCGCCATTGTTCCATCAACTTGAATGGTAAAACTCAATAATTTTTCTTCAAATTTCATTTCCGCAGGAATGGTAGCTATCGATTTGTAAAATTCACTTGGACTTTCGTTTGAGAGTTTATTTCCTTTAGCACTTTCCATAATCGATTGTAAAATCATGGAATCACTACAAGTAGATTTGATTTTGATCGTGTCTTTGGCATGAAATCCTTCAAAGAAAGTTTCAATAGTTTTTTGTACTTGCTCTTTTTGAGCATTAACAACGACTACAAAAAATAATGCCGGAATTAAATATACTTTTTTCATATTCTTAATATTTAGACCATTTATACAATTCTTTCCATGTTGGTTTTTTTCCATACATTAAAATACCTACTCGATAAATCTTGGCAGCAAACCAAACTACTAAAAAGAAAGTAGCAAACAATAACACCATAGAGATAATAATTTGCCATAAAGGCACACCAAATGGAATTCGCATCATCATCACGATAGGTGAAGTCAACGGAATCATGGAGAAAACAGTAGCAACAGTTCCGTGTGGATCATTAATTACGGTAAAGAAACCAATATAAACGCCTAAAATCAATGGCATAATGATTGGCAACAGAAATTGTTGTGAGTCAGTTTCATTATCTACTGCAGCACCAATGGAAGCGTAAAACGAACTGTATAGAAAGTAACCACCAATAAAATAGATGACAAACGAAATTAAAATAGTTGCTATCGGTAAATTCCAAAGTTCTTTAATATAAAGTTGGATTGTTCCACCCATTTCACTTTGGGCAGTTTGCATGGCTTGCCCTTGAATACCAGAGGTTGCGCCCATTTGTACCCCAAAAATGGATGACAAAACAAACATTGCTGTTAACCCGAGAATTGCCCAAATGAAAAATTGTAGAATTCCAGCCATTGAGGTACCTATGATTTTTCCCATCATCAATTGAAATGGTTTTACCGATGATATAATTACTTCTATGATTCGTGATACTTTTTCTTCGATAACGCTTCGCATTACCATGTTGCCATAAATTATAATAAACATCATAATGAGATAACCAAAAGCGCCACCAATAGCGATTTTGATTTCGTTTAAACCTTTGAGTGCCGCTTCACCAGAAGCTTTGGAGAGTTTGATATCAACAGCTGCATTCGCATTCTTTATTGCTAAAGTGTCTAAACCCGATTTGATATAGTTTTCTTGGGTGAGTTTTTTACTGATAACATCTTGAATATCTTCAATAAACATAACACTCGGGCTATCGTTTGAAACATATTGAATGCCTTTTTCGAGTGATTTGTTATCAGTTGCTTTTGGGATTAGTAAAAGTCCTTCATAGCTTTCGTTGACAATACTGTCTTTTAAAATTTTGGTATCAACCAATGATAAATCGACATATTTATATTCGTCATCGCTTTTAAATTCTTTGGCAAACAAACCCGTTTCGTCATGAATAGCTATAGTTTTCAAATCGGCTTTCATAGAACTTAAATAACCCACAAAAACAGCAATCCCTACAAACAATAACGGACTTAAAAAGGTCATTACGATGAATGATTTATTACGCACTTTGGCAATAAACTCTCTTTTAATAATTAAACTTAATTTACTCATGTTTTTTATTTACAATTAAGGATTTGGGAATTAGGAATTAAAAATCCTAAATCTCAAAATCCTAATTCCTTAATTATTTCTCAGTTACAGTTTGTATAAAAATATCATTCACACTCGGGATTTTTTCCACAAAGTGAGTTACTTGTCCACGTTGCACTAAAATATGTAATAATTCATTTGGGGTTGAAGTACCAATATTAATTTTGAGTTTCAACTCATCGTGCAAGGATTTGAAATTTGTTTGCGCAATGGTAAACTTTTGAGATAAGTCATACATCAAACCTTCCATATTATCCGTTAGAATTCCCACTTCGTAATCATTTGTCCTGAATTGTTTTTTGACATCCGATAACTTGCCTTCTATAAGTTTATTCGATTTATGGATTAAAGCGATATAATCACACATTTCTTCTACACTTTCCATTCTATGTGTGGAGAAAATAACAGAAGTTCCTTGCCTATTTAATTCAATAATTTCATCTTTAATTAAATTGGCATTCACGGGATCAAAACCAGAGAACGGTTCGTCCAGAATAAGCAACTTTGGTTTATGCAAAACAGTAACCACAAACTGCACTTTTTGAGCCATTCCTTTAGACAACTCTTCTACTTTTTTATTCCACCAACCTTCGATTTCTAGTCGTTTAAACCAATACTCCAATTCGTGTTTGGCTTCGGCTTTTGTTAATCCTTTTAGTTGTGCCAAATACAAACACTGTTCACCTACTTTCATAGTTTTGTACAAACCACGTTCTTCGGGCATGTAACCAATACTGTGTACATGGGAAGGATTTAATTTTTCGCCATCCAAAATAATTTCACCACTATCAGGCATGGTGATTTGGTTTATAATTCGAATTAAGGAAGTTTTTCCAGCGCCATTTGGACCAAGAAGCCCATATATACTGCCTTTTGGAACAGTTAAAGAAACTTCGTTGAGCGCGGTATAATCACCATATTGCTTAACAACGTTCTTTACTTCAAGAATAGTACTCATATTTAAAATTTCAAATAATCAATTTCAAAAATCAATATCAATGATAATTACTTTTTTGATTTTTGTAATTGCGATTGATACTGTTATTGAATTTTGTAAAAGTACTTAATAAGTAAGCAATGAGAAATAAATGTTACAAAAAAAACCCACCCTAATTTTTACATGAGGATGGGAAAAATTGCTATGAAAAAGAAATTACCTATTTCCAAGTAATATTCAAAAGTAAAACTATTTTTTTAATTATGAAAACATATCTTTTACTTTTTCAAAAAAAGATTTGTCACCCTTTTCAGGGTTTGGTGTAAAGTTCTCATCATTCAATGATTTCTCAAAGAATTGACGTTGTTCTTTTGATAATGTTTTGGGTGTCCAAACATTTACATGGACTAATAAATCGCCACTACCATAACTATTAATACTTGGAATTCCTTTTCCTTTCAAACGTAAAATTTTACCAGATTGAATTCCTTCTTCCAGTTTAATTCTAACTTTACCATTGATAGCTTCAATCTCTTTGGATACTCCAAGAGCCGCTTCAGCTATACTAATGTATAAATCATAATGTAGATTTTCTCCTTCGCGTTTTAAAAACTCGTGTTCTAACTCTTCGATAACAACAATTAAATCACCAGAAATACTATTTCCTGGCGCATCATTTCCTTTGCCAGAAACTTTTAATTGCATACCATCAACAACTCCAGCTGGAATTTTAATCGATACTGTTTCGTCCTCAAGTATCATTCCATGAGCATCAGCATTTGATGGTTTACTTTCAATTGTTTGCCCTGTCCCACCACATACATGGCACGTTGTAGCAGATTGCATTCTTCCTAAAATTGTATTGGTCACACGCAAAACTTGACCTTGACCGTTACAAGTTGAACACGTTTTATATTTAACACCCGCAGCTTGTACTTTGCGTTTAACTTTTACTTTTTTCTCAACTCCATTAGCAATTTCTTCTAAAGTTAGTTTCACTTTAATACGAAGATTGCTTCCTTTCACTTTTCGTTGACCTCCAGAATTTCCTCCGAAACCACCAAAACCTCCACCACCAAAAGCACCACCAAAAATATCTCCAAACTGACTGAAAATGTCATCCATATTCATGTGATGTCCACCGCCATAACCTCCGTTGCCATCAAAAGCAGCATGACCATATTGATCGTATTTTGCTTTTTTGTCAGCATCACTCAAAACTTCATAAGCTTCTGCAGCTGTTTTAAAGTTTTCTTCCGCTTCCTTGTTGCCTGGATTCTTGTCAGGGTGAAATTCAATAGCTTTCTTTCGGTATGCCTTTTTTATTTCCTCTGGTGAAGCGCTTTTTGAAACGCCAAGTATTTCGTAAAAATCTTTTTTGCTCATGGTCTTAATTTATTGTCCGATAACAACTTTTGGAAAACGAATAATTTTGTCACCCAATTTATATCCTTTTTCAATTACATCTACAATTTTACCTTTTAAATCATCTGTTGGTGCAGGAATTTGGGTAATTGCTTCTGCAAAATCAGCATTAAAAACATCACCAGATTTAATATCAACTTGTTCTAAACCTTTAGATACTAAAGTGCTTTTTAGTTTTTCGTATATTAATTCTACACCTTTCAATAAAACTTCATCTTCTGATTTTGAAATTTGAACCATGGCTCTGTCAAAATCGTCCATAACTGGCAACATGGCTTGTAAAACTTCTTGATTGGCAGTTCTAAACAAATCGATACGCTCTTTTGATGTTCTTTTTTTGAAATTTTCAAACTCAGCAAACAAGCGAAGGAATTTATCTTTTTCGTTCGCTAAATCTTCTTCTAACTTGGCTTCTGCACTTAATTCTTCAGCTGTTTCTAATTCATTAACAACGCTTTCAACTTCATTTTCAATGACTTCTTTATCTTTGTTTTCGGTGCTCATTTCTGTTTTATTTTTAAAAATATTCTTGATTTTCATTTTCTTTATTAAATCCGATTTCTCGGAATGCAAAAGTACTGCCATTTCTTTAAAAATGTCAAATTGTCATTATTATTTGTTAATTGCGGATTAAAAGCAGCAAACAACAACAAATAGTGGCTTAAAATTAATTTAACCAAAATTTAATAAAATTTTAAGACTATTACGTTTTCGTTTTAATTATATTTGGAATATCAAAATCAACTAAGAATTCATTTAGGTTAGCATAAAGCTGTAAAAAATTATTAATTCAAGATTATTTATAGAAAAAAAGTGCTGTCATAAGACAGCACTTTTTTTATGCATATAAATCCTCAATTGCGTTTTCAATGGTTGAAAATTGAAATTGAAAGCCGGTATCAAGTATTTTTTTCGAACTAAGATTTTTACTAGAAAACAAAAGGTAAGACATTTCACCAAGAGCAAGTTTCATCACAAACTCAGGAACATTTGGAAGCCACAATGGTTTTTTAAGATTTTTCGCAATAGCTTTTGTTAGGACTTGATTGGTGATTGGATTAGGCGAAACAGCGTTATAAACACCATTTAATTGCTTTTCAATTGCAAAATTATACATCGCAACCAAGTCATTAATATGTATCCAAGATTGAATTTGTTTTCCAGAACCCATTGCTGCACCAACGCCTAATTTTATAGGTTTAACCATTTCGGGTAACGCGCCACCTTTATTGGAAAGTACAATTCCTGTTCGGAGCTTGCATACTTTTATTCCCAGTGTATTAAAGGTGTCAACACTTTCCTCCCATTTCTTAACTACGTTAGATAAAAAGCTGTCTTCTGACTCTATTTCCGTTTCATCATATACTTTGGAAAAACTTTCGGGATAAATTGCAGTTCCTGAAGCTGATATTATTTGTTTAACTTGATTGGGAACTTTCTTTACTAAATTAAAAATTAGTTCACTTGATAAAGTGCGACTCTCAATTATTTCTTGTTTGTATTCATTGGTCCAACGTTGTGCAATATTGGCTCCAGCCAAATGAATGATAACCTCAACATCATAAATACAACGATCATCAATCTTTCCTTCTTGTGGATTCCAAAAAAAACCTTTATAATTTAGTTTATCTTTAATTTTTGACTTCGAAGTTGTTAAGTAGTTTACCGTATGATTTTTTTCTAGTAACAGTTTTACTAATTCACCGCCTATTAAACCTGTTGCACCTGTAATTAGAATTTTCATTTCGATTAATTTTTTAACAAATTTACGACCAAAGCATCACAAATAAAACCTAATTATAAAGGGTTTAACTTTTGTTTATTACTTCAATTTAATACTCCATTCAAAATTTAATTCGGAAACTTGTTCTCCTTTTTCATTGATACCAATAGATTTCATCCAAAATGTTTGACCTTCGCCTGTAGCAATCGTTTTTAGTATTGCTTCCCCTATTAAATGTCCATCATTGCAGGTAAATGTAATTCTGCCTGTTGCTTTTTTGGTGAAATTCCCATTGTTATTGGCAACTAACATAGATATTTTTCTTTTACTTTTTTTGATTTGCATCATAACCAAAGCACCTGTGGTTAGCTCGGCTGCCATAGCTTGAACTGCAAAATACATAGATTTAAATGGGTTTTGATTAAACCAACGGTGTTTTACAGTTACAACACATTGTTGATTAGAAAGTGATTTCACCCTAACGCCACACCAATAAGCAGAAGGTAATTTGAAAAATAAAAAAGTATTTAATTTTGAGGGAGAAAATTCCATAAGTGCTTGATTTTGCTATAAAAGTACAAAAAACTAGGTTAGTTCTTGATTTTTATTAAATGTTAATTTTTTGTTAAATATTAGTACTTTGTATTGCATAGTATCTTTTTTTGATTGTATCTTTGTATAAGAAATTAATAGTCTATCTATAGTATTCTAAAAAAGAGTTTCAATCATCAATATTAAATCAATCAAAAAAATGACAACAACTAACGAAAAAAACACAGCTACCTTTTTACAAATAAGTGCATTGTCTCAGTACATTGTTCCGTTTGGAAATTATATTTTTCCTATAATGATTTGGAGCGCCAAGAAAAACGAATCCGAATTTGTAGATTATAATGGCAAACAAGTATTGAACTTTCAGTTGAGTATATTTTTATACTCTATGGTATTATGTCTTATTGCAATTCCAATTTTTATTTTTGTTGTTTTCAAAAATATTTCATTTGAGACTGTAATTCACCACGATGATTTTCTAATCAAAAATTTAAATGGTGGCAACATTACTGGAATCGCAATCCTTGGAATTATAGCTGTGTTGTTGTTTTGCTTCCTTAAAGTAATTGAATTTATATTAATTATTTATGCAGCTGTCAAAACATCCAATGGCGAACATTACAAATACCCTTTGAGCATACCTTTTTTTAAATAATAATCATTAATCATCAATTAAAATCAATCAAAAAATGAAACAGTTAATCTTAATCACAGCGTTTTTAGTTGTAGCAGCAACTAAATTAGTAGCACAAGAGAATGCTATTGAAATCAAAAATTCTCAAAAAGTAACTTCTGAATTACAAAAAGAATCTCATCAATTCGAAATTGTAGCTAAGGAAGATGTAGATGTCAATCTAAAATTTAATTTAAAATTAGATGACAATGTAAAAGTTTTGGTAAGAAATGAACAAGACAAAGTGGTTTTTTCTAAAGTATACCGCAAACAAGGGAACAATAAAATTGCTTTTAGCATGGTTGAAAATGAAAAATACACCATTATGCTCAATGGAAACAGACAGTCAAATATGATTGTTAGTATTTCTGAGGATTAAATACCAATATAGAAACGTATCACTAAATCGAAAAAAAATAAATTATGTATTATGAATATTGAAAACACAAAAGCCCAGATGCGTAAAGGTGTTTTAGAATTTTGTATCTTGTCTGTCCTAAAAGAAAAAGATGCCTACACCTCTGAAATATTAGACACTTTAAAAAACGCAAAATTACTTGTAGTAGAAGGAACCGTTTATCCGCTATTGACAAGACTCAAAAACGACGGTTTACTCAATTATCGTTGGGAAGAATCAACTTCGGGACCACCAAGAAAATATTATGGATTAACCGAATTAGGAAAAACATTTTTAACTGAATTAAACAGTACTTGGACAGAACTATCTGATGCTGTAAATATCATAACCAATCAAAAATAACAATCATGAACAAAACAGTAAATATTAATATAGGTGGTTTATTCTTTCACATTGATGAAGATGCATACCAAAAATTAACTCGATATTTCGAGGCTATAAAACGTTCCCTTTCTAATTCTTCTGGTAAAGATGAAATCATGAAAGACATTGAAATGCGCGTGGCTGAATTGCTTACTGAAAAGCAAAAAAGCGACAAACACGTTATCAATAGTAAAGATGTTGATGAAGTAATTGTGGTTATGGGTCAACCTGAAGATTATAGAATTGACGATGACTCAGATGTCAAAACTCCAGAACCATTTTATCCTTATACAAGATCAAAAAAATTGTATCGCGATAAAGACAGAGCAACTATTGCTGGTGTTTGTTCGGGTTTAAGCCATTATCTTGGCATTGACGCTGTTTGGATTAAAATTATTTTCTTGTTTTTTACCTTCGTTGGAGGTTCAGGATTAATTGCTTATTTTGTTTTCTGGATAGCTACACCAAAAGCCATTACTACTTCAGAAAAACTTGAAATGACCGGTGAACCTGTAACAATTTCAAATATTGAAAAGAAAGTAAGAGAAGAATTTGATAGTGTTTCAAATAAATTTAAAAATGCTGACTATGACAAAATGGGAAACCAAGTCAAAACGGGTGCCGAAAGAGTAGCAAGCGGACTTGGTGATATTATTACTAAAATATTTGGTGCTTTTGCCAAAGTTTTAGGAGCCATAATCTTGGTAATATCTGCACTAACATTGGTTGGATTGTTTATTGGCTTGTTCACTTTTGGAACAACATCTTTCATCGACACACCATGGCAACGCTATGTTGATGCTGTTAATTATACCGATGTACCGTTATGGATTTTTGGAATATTAACATTCTTCGCTATCGGAATTCCATTTTTCTTTTTCTTATTACTAGGATTAAAACTATTGGTGACCAATTTAAAATCTATTGGTAACATTGCAAAATACAGCTTATTGGCTATTTGGATTTTTGCTGTTGGATCATTAATATTTATTGGTATCAAACAATCAACTGAAAGAGCTTATGACGGAAAAGTGGTTTTGAAAGAAACACTTCAATTTAATCCAAAAGATACATTACAAATAAAATTTGTAAACAATGATTTCTTTTCAAAAAGCATTTATGACAATGAAGATTTTGTTTTCACACAAGACTCTACTAAGCAAGAAGTAATTTATTCCAACAATGTGAAATTTGAATTGAAATCGACTGATAAAGCCTTTGCCTATTTACAAATTGAAAAATTAGCCGAAGGAAAATCATTTAATGAAGCTAACAAAAGAGCCGAAAAAATAAAGTATGGCTTTAAATTAGTTGGAAATCAATTACTTTTAGATAACTATTTACTAACAGAAATGGCTAGTAAATATAGAAACCAACAGGTAGAAATCTATTTGTATTTACCAAAAGAAACGTTGTTTAAAATGGACAAAAGTTTACAATTATATGATGAATCTGATAACGACTTTTTTAATTTACACCACAGTTCAGATGACTATATTTATAAAGTAGACACCAATCAAGTGAAATGTTTAAACTGTCCACCAGAAGAAAATGAATACATGGATGTTGAAGGAACAACAGAAGTAATCACAAGCGAAAATGATAGTACTGACATTGTAACCGTAAAAGTAAATGGAAAAACTGTAACCGAAACCAAATCAGGAAAAACAGGAAAACTTGAAATAAACAAAGACGGAATAATAATTAAAACCGAATAATCATGATACAGTTAATCAAATCTAGTACAAAATTTGTTGCAGTTATAATCACTACACTCTTGTTAACGTCTTGCAATTCAAAAATTGATTTTAGTAATGGTATAGATGGCAATGGAAATGTAACCACACAAACCCGTAACGTTGAAAATAATTTTTCAAAAATCGATGTCAGTCGTGGTTTAAATGTAACCATAGAACAATCAAATAGTTATTTGGTAGAAGTTGAAGCCGATGAAAACTTGCAAGATCATATCACAACACGCGTAGAAGATGGTACACTAATTATTACTACTGATGAAAATATAGACGAGGCAAAAGCTAGAAACATCAGAGTTAAGTTACCATTATTATCATCCGTTGAATCTACAAGTGGTTCTTCTGTAAGCTCAAAAGGAATACTAAAAGGAACTGATATTTCAATAGAAACTACTAGTGGAAGCGAAACAAAACTCTCATTAGAATTTGACAATATCAGTTGTGAGTCAAGCAGTGGAAGTTCACTAACTATAAACGGAAAAGCATTGCGTCTAAAAACAGAATCAACTAGCGGAAGTACGATCGAATCAAGAGATTTATTAGTAAACGATGTAATATCAGAGTCATCAAGCGGAAGTTCAACAAGGGTTCATCCATTAGTAAGCATCAATGCAAAAGCTTCTAGTGGTAGTTCAATAAATTATTACTCTACACCCAAAACAGTTATAAAAGAAGAAAGTTCAGGCGGAAGCGTTTCGAAAGATTAAGTTAATAAAAACATCTCAATGAAAATTGGGATGTTTTTTTTTCTATTTTTGACACACGAGTATCGTTCAGAAGACGAAACGAACTGTACGTAGTAAAAACTAATAGTGCCATTTTTCATGAAAAAAATTATTTTACTTAGTTTCCTTTTTCTCACAGTGATAACATTTGGTCAAAAAAAAGAAAAAGTAAAAGGCTCCAAAATTGTTAAACTAGAACAAAAACAAATCGAAAACTTCGAAAGCATTGAAGTTGAAGATAACCTAGAAGTTTTTTTGGTTAAAGGAAAAGAATGCGCGCTTGAAGTTGAAGCTGATGACAATATAATTGAATTTGTTGAGTATAAAATCACAGGTAATAACTTGAGAATTTCAACTTCAAGAGACCTTTCGAGCTACAAAAAACTAAGTGTTCGCATTACTTACACTGATGTATTTAATTTGGTAATTGCAAAAGACGAAACCAATGTTACGGCACTTTCTGATCTTGTTTTAGATAATATTACTTTTAAAAGCTATGATTATTCGAAATTGTATTTAAATGCAAAAACAAAAAATTTCACCTTGATGGCTAATGATAAATCAAAAGTGGAATTAAACCTCAAATCAGAAAAAGCTGCCATCGATATCAGTAAAAGTGCTAATGTAAAAGCGTTAATTTCTTCGATTGACATGAGATTTGATATGTATCAAAAATCAGGAGCAGAAATTGAAGGAGATGTCGCAAATTTAAAACTTCGATTAGATAATAATAGTGAGTTTATGGGCAAGAAATTAATCGTTAAAAATGCTTTATTAGAAGTAACTGGATATGCAAAAAATACTATAACTGTCAGCAATATTGCTACCATAGATGCTTCTGGAAATAGCGAAATAGAATTGTATGGAGAACCAATAAAAATTGAAATAAAGCGTTTTTCAGATAGTGCAACAATCATGAAAAAACCAACACCAAAATAAAAAAAATCCCGTCTAGAAAATTATCAAGACGGGATTTTTTGCTTTAACAAAAAAACTTATTCTTTAGAAGCCAAATAACGTTCAGCATCAAGTGCTGCCATACAACCTGTTCCCGCAGCAGTTATCGCTTGTCTGTAAACATGATCTGCGGCATCACCGCCCACAAAAACACCAGCAACATTAGTCTTCGAAGTACCAGGAATATTAATGATATAACCTGTTTCATCAAGCGTTAAATAGTCCTTAAAAATATCTGTATTAGGTTTGTGACCGATTGCCACAAAAAAACCGGTAGCTGGAATATCAAAAATCTCTCCTGTTGTTTTATTTTTTGCTTTTACAGCAGTAACAACTTGACCATCTCCCAAAACTTCAACCGTGTCATGGTTCATAAGAATGGTAATATTTTCAGTTTTGCGAACGCGCTCTTCCATAATTTTTGAAGCTCTAAATTTTTCGCTTCTTACAAGCATGGTAACTTTAGTACAAAGTTTAGATAAATAATGTGCTTCTTCACATGCAGAATCTCCTGCGCCAACAATTACAACTTCTTGATTTCTGTAGAAGAAACCATCACAAACCGCACAAGCAGAAACACCACCACCAGTTTGTAAATAATGCTGTTCTGAAGGTAATCCTAAGTATTTTGCTGATGCACCTGTTGAGATTATGACAGTTTCCGCGTGAATTTCTTTTGTATCATTAATCCAAACTTTGTGAACTTCTCCAGAAAAATCAACTTTTGTAGCCCAACCGTCACGAACATCAGTACCGAAACGTTGTGCTTGCTCTTGAATACCAACCATCATTTGTGGACCAGTTATTCCCTCTGGATTTCCAGGCCAATTTTCAACTTCATTTGTTGTTGTTAATTGTCCTCCTGGCTGTGTTCCTTGATATAAAACGGGTTTCATGTTGGCTCTAGCAGCATAAATTGCAGCTGTATATCCTGCAGGACCTGAACCTATAATTAAGCACTTTACTTTTTCAATTGTATCTGACATAACATTTATTTTAATTTTAGTGCAAAGGTAACTTTTTAAAATGAAAAATATTATTCTAAAAAATCAGAAAAAGCTATTAAAAAATAATTTTCCATTATTCTTTGAATACTAAATATTAGCATTATATTTGCAGTCTCGTTTTGAGAATTCGGGGTGTAGCGTAGCCCGGTTATCGCGCCTGCTTTGGGAGCAGGAGGCCGCAGGTTCGAATCCTGCCACCCCGACTAAAAATCCTTTCTGTAATTTCAGAAAGGATTTTTTTGTTAGAATATTTCTCTAAAAATCAAATTCTCTTTCGATATAATTTCTATTTTTGTTGAGAATAATATAACACTACAACTATGCTTATTATTGGAATTGCTGGAGGTACTGGAAGTGGAAAAACAACCGTTGTCCACCAAATTATGAATGAATTACCAGAAACCGAAGTCGGTGTTCTATCCCAAGATTCATATTATAAGGAAAATAGTAATTTAAGTTTTGAAGAAAGAGCTCTCGTTAATTTTGATCATCCACGAGCGATTGATTTTGAACTATTGGTTCAACATCTTAAAGACTTAAAAGAAGGCAAAACAATAGAACAACCAGTTTATTCGTTTATAACCCATAATCGAACTGATGACACTATCATTACGCATCCAAGAAAAGTAATGATTGTTGAAGGAATTTTAATATTAGTAAATCCTGAACTAAGAGATTTGTTTGATGTCAAAGTTTTTGTTCATGCCGACTCCGATGAAAGGTTAATTCGAAGATTAAAAAGAGACATTGCTGAGCGTGGTCGCGACATGGAAGAAGTGCTAAACAGATATCAAACTACCTTAAAACCAATGCACCAACAATTTATTGAGCCTACTAAAGCATATGCAGATATTATAATACCTAACGACAAGTACAACACAGTAGCAATTGATGTAGTTAGAGCAGTTATCAACCAAAGAATTACGTAACATTACTACTTATGAGTTTTTTTAAAAATCTAACCAATACCTATCCTATCCTAAAATTTCTTGGAAATAGATATGTAATTGTGTTGGTTTTTTTTATCGTTTGGATGCTTTTTTTAGACAACACTTCCTACATGGAACATCGCATTCTAGATAAACAATTAAATGAACTAGAAGACAACAAGAAGTATTATCAAAATGAGATAAAAAAAGATGAAGAAAACATCAAACTTCTCAAAAATCCAGACCAAATAGAAAAATACGCTCGCGAAAAATATTACATGAAACGTGATAGCGAAGATATTTACATCATTGAATTTGAAGGTGACTCTTTAAGCGAAGAACAATCAAAATCAAAATCTTTATAAATAGAAACCATGTCTGATCAATTATTTAAAGAGTTTAATCCCGTTTCTTCCAAACAATGGAAACAACAAATTCAATATGAACTAAAAGGTGCTGATTATAATGAAACCTTAGTTTGGGAAAGCCCTGAAGGTATTAAAGTAAAACCTTTTTATCATGTTGATGAATTTGAAAGTAAATATGCAATAAATACACCAGTAAATGCTTTTGCTATTTTACAAAACATCTTTGTTCACGATGTAAAAAAATCAAATGAAAGAGCATTAGATACTTTAAATCGCGGTGCAGAAAGTATATGTTTTACTTTAGAAAATGAAACGATTTTTATTGAAGATTTGATGCAAAATCTTCCTTTAGAAAAAGTAACTTATTACTTCAAATTACCAACACTTTCAACTGATTTAATTGTAAAAATCAATACCTTTTCATCAAAAAATAAGGCAAATTGCATCATTCAAATCGATCCAATTGGTCAATTGTGCAGTGATGGCAATTGGTTTGAAAATTTAGAGAAGGATTTTGAAAAATTAAAAAGTATTGCTAGTACATCAAAGGTGTCTTTTTTAAATATCAACTCCAATATTTATCAAAATGCTGGGGCTAATATGGTACAACAATTGGCGTATGCTTTAGCTCATATTAATGAATATTTCAACCGAATTTCTTCTATACAACAACCTATAACAATTGAAGTTTCAGTAGGAACCAATTACTTTTTTGAAATTGCCAAGCTGAGAGCATTTCGATTATTATTCAATACTTTAGCTAAAGAATACCATCATAATTTGGATTGTCATATTGTGGTAACTCCAACAAAACGCAACAAAACGCTATACGATTTTAATGTAAATATGTTGCGCACCACAACCGAATGTATGTCAGCAATTTTAGGTGGTGCCAATACTATTGCAAATTTGCCTTATGACGCTTTATATCACAAAGACAATGAGTTTGGTGATAGAATTGCTAGAAATCAATTATTAGTATTAAAACACGAAAGCTATTTTGACAAAGTCAATAATCCAGCTGATGGTGCTTATTATATCGAAAATCTAACACAACAATTAGCCGAAAAGGCACTACTTCTTTTTAAAGAAATTGAAGCTAGTGGCGGTTTCATCACACAACTGATGGAAGGAACTGTACAGAAGAAAATTCAAGAAAGCGCACAAAAAGAACAAGAGTTGTTTGATAATGGAAAAGAAATTTTATTGGGAACCAATAAATATCCCAATAAAAATGACCGTATGAAAAACGATTTGGAATTATACCCTTTTGTCAAACAAAATCCACGAAAAACATTGATTACACCAATTATTGAAAAACGATTGGCTGAGAAAATAGAACAAGAACGTTTATCTCAAGAACAATAAGCTATGAGAAAAAATATTCAACATATAACTTTGGAAAATTCCAAAAAGGAAACTCCAAATAACAATACTGCAACTTTCCACACCGCTGAGAATATAGAGCTAAAATCTATCTATTCTGAAAAAGATATTGATAATTTGGAACACATTGGTTTTGGAGCAGGTTTTGCACCCAATCTTCGTGGACCATATGCTACAATGTACGTTCGCCGACCTTGGACAATTCGTCAATATGCAGGATTTTCAACAGCCGAAGAAAGTAATGCTTTCTACAGAAGAAATCTTGCTGCTGGACAAAAAGGACTTTCGGTAGCATTTGATTTAGCTACTCACAGAGGTTATGATTCTGACCACGAACGTGTTTTTGGTGATGTTGGAAAAGCTGGTGTTGCCATTGATTCGGTGGAAGATATGAAAATATTATTCGACCAAATTCCGTTAGATGAAATGTCGGTTTCTATGACTATGAATGGTGCTGTTTTACCCATTATGGCATTTTATATTGTTGCTGCCGAAGAACAAGGTGTCACACCAGAATTACTTTCAGGAACTATACAAAACGATATTTTGAAGGAATTCATGGTTCGAAATACCTACATCTATCCGCCAACGCCATCCATGAAAATCATTGCTGATATTTTTGAATATACGAGCAAAAAAATGCCAAAATTCAACTCCATCTCTATTTCGGGTTATCACATGCAAGAAGCTGGAGCTACTGCAGATATTGAGTTGGCCTATACTTTAGCTGATGGATTAGAATACATTCGTACTGGTTTAGCCACCGGTATGAAAATAGATGAATTCGCTCCTCGCCTATCTTTTTTCTGGGCAATTGGTATGAATCATTTCATGGAAATTGCCAAAATGCGTGCTGGTAGAATGTTGTGGGCAAAATTATTAAAACAATTCAATCCACAAGACGAAAAGTCATTGGCTTTACGAACGCATTGTCAAACCTCAGGTTGGAGTTTAACAGAGCAAGATCCTTTTAATAATGTGGCTCGAACTGCTATTGAAGCTGCCGCCGCTGCATTTGGAGGAACACAATCACTACATACTAATGCATTGGATGAAGCAATTGCTTTACCAACCGATTTCTCAGCTAGAATTGCTAGAAATACTCAAATATTTTTACAAGAAGAAACCAAAATTTGCAAAACTGTCGATCCTTGGGCTGGAAGTTATTATGTAGAAAGTTTGACCAACGAAATTGCTCAAAATGCTTGGAAACTTATTGAAGAAGTGGAAGAATTAGGTGGAATGACCAAAGCCATTGAAGCTGGAATTCCGAAATTGCGTATTGAAGAAGCTGCCGCTCGAAAACAAGCAAGAATTGACAGTAGTCAAGATATTATTGTTGGCGTTAACAAATACCGTTTAGAAAAAGAAGATCCATTACAGATTTTGGATGTTGATAACGATATGGTGCGCAAGCAACAAATTGAGCGTTTGACACAAATAAAAGCTACTCGCGATAACAATAAAGTTGCCGAATGTTTAGCAAAATTAACCGATTGTGCTAAAAACCAAAACGATAATTTACTATCTTTAGCCGTAGAAGCAGCAAGAAATAGAGCAACATTAGGAGAAATTAGTGATGCTTTGGAAGCCGTTTTTGGAAGATATAAAGCACAAATTAGAAGTTTTAGCGGCGTGTATAGTAAAGAAATAAAAAACGACGAGAGTTTTGAAAAAGCAAAACAACTAGCCGATGCCTTCGCCAAAAAAGAAGGTCGTCGTCCTAGAATTATGATTGCCAAAATGGGACAAGACGGTCATGATCGTGGTGCAAAAGTTGTGGCTACAGGTTACGCCGACGTAGGTTTTGACGTTGATATTGGACCCTTATTTCAAACTCCCTCCGAAGCTGCAAAACAAGCCGTAGAAAACGATGTTCACATTCTTGGCGTTTCCTCATTGGCTGCTGGACACAAAACTTTGGTGCCACAAGTTATAGAAGAACTCAAAAAATATGGTAGAGAAGATATTATGGTGATTGTTGGAGGTGTAATTCCTGCGCAAGACTACCAATTCCTTTTTGATGCTGGTGCTGTCGCTGTTTTTGGTCCGGGAACAAAAATTAGTGATGCAGCGATTAGTATTTTAGAAGTGCTTCTAAAAGATTAAAAAACAAATAGCTATTTAAAACACCCAAAAGGGTGTTTTTTTTTGCAAAAAGTAAATTCACAAACTATATATACTGATTTTCAATAAATTATATTATCTTTAACAACCCTTAATCTTGTTAAGTAACCTAAAATTACTAATCAATGAACTAATAATTTATGAAAAACAAGATGTTAAAAGGATTTACAGTATGTATCATTATGGCACTTGCCATTGCCTGTAATCCAAAGAAAGAAGAAGCTACAGCTGTTGCACCTGCAGTAGACAAAGAACAAATTAAAACTGAATTACAAGCGATGGAAACAGCATTTGCTGAAGGAATGAACCTAAGAAACACTGATGCTATTGCTTATTATTCAGATGATGTGAAGAGCTTTCCTCAAAACAAACCACCATTAGATGGAAAAGCCGCAGTCCAAGAATCTTATAAAGAAGAAGCTGCAGCTATGGCTAAAGGAAGTAAAATTTCATACACTGTCAACGAAGTTTTCCCTTCAAGCGATGGAAATCAAGTAGTAGAAATTGGAAGTTATGTCGTGGTAGATTCAACTAATACCACTACCGCTAGTGGAAATTACATGAGTTTATTTGAAAAAAGAGATGGCAAGTACATTTGTATTCGTGATATGAGTGCTTCTATCATGCCTGCTGAAAAAAAGTAAGTTAATATTCTTTAAACAGAAAAGCACTTCTATATAGAGGTGTTTTTTTTGTGCTAAAAAAACAAAAAAAACTTTCATTATTTAGCAAATTATATTTACTTTTATAAAACCCAATCTTGTTATAAAACCTAAAATTACTAACCAATAAACAATTTATATATGAAAAACATTATTTTAAAAAGCACCATTCTGTGTGCTGTGTCAATTCTTTTTATTGCATGTCAACCCAAAAAAGAAGAACCAATTGCAATAGACAAAGAACAAATTAAAAATGAAATACAAGCCATTGAAAATAAGATGGCAGAAATGTTTAATGATCGAAATGTAAATGCCGCTCTTTATTATGACGAAAATGCTGTGAGTTTTTCTCAAAACAAACCGCCAATTAAAGGAAGATTTGATATTGAAAAATCTATTAAAGAAGACTTGGCTGGTTTTCCAAAAGGATACCAAATTGCCTTTGTTGTTAATGAAATTTTTCCTTCCTCTGATGGAATACAAGTGGTGGAAATTGGTAATTATAGAGTTTCAGACTCAACAAGCACAGCATTATATACAGGAAATTATATAGCTGTTTTTGAAAAAATAGAAGGTAAATATCTTTGCGTGAGAGATATGTCGGCATCTGATAGAAGGTTGGAAAGTATTGAAGAAGCAGAAAAAGAAAAAAAATAGATTAAAAAAACTTTTTTTATATTAAAGCATCTCTTAAAAGAGGTGCTTTTTTTGTGCCCAATTAATAAAAGTAGTACTTTTAAAACCAATAAAAATTTATGTCAAAACTTCCACATATTGGTACAAGTATCTTTACCGTAATGTCGCAAATGGCTTTGGAAAACAATGCTATTAACCTTTCTCAAGGTTTTCCTAATTTTCCTGTTGACGAAAGATTGACAACTATACTTTCTGGTTTAGCCAAAGAGAATATTCATCAATACACTCCAATGAGTGGTTTACCTTCGCTATTGGAAAAAATAGCCAATCTAACAAATCACTCTTATCAAAGAACTGTTTCACCAAAAGAAGAAATTCTAATCACAGCTGGTGCAACCGAAGGAATATTTGCCACAATTCAGGCTTTGGTAAAAGCATCTGAAGAAGTTATTATTCTTGACCCAAGTTATGACTGCTATGAAGCACCCATTTTGTTGAGCAATGCAAAACCCATTCGCGTTCCACTCAATAATGAATTTACGCCCAATTGGGAAAGGATAAATAATGCAGTAAATAAAAAAACAAAACTCATTATAATCAACAATCCTCATAATCCAACAGGGAAAACTTGGACAGAAAATGACTTTTTGCAATTAGAAAAATTAATTGATACCTACCCTAATCTAATCGTACTTTCGGATGAAGATTATGAGTACATCACATTTGAACAAAAACATATTTCAGTGCATCTTCGTCTAAAACTTTGGGAGAAAAGTATTATTATTTCCTCTTTTGGGAAATCATTTCACATTACAGGTTGGAAGATTGGTTATGTAATTGCTCCCGAAAACCTCATGCGAGAGGTTAAAAAAGTGCACCAGTTCTTGGTTTTTAGCGTGAGTAGCATTGCACAACATGCCATTAATGAGTATATCGATTTGGTTGATGTAAATCAAATTGGCAAATTCTACAAACAGAAAAGAGATTTTTTCCAAAGCCTACTTAAAGAGACAAAACTTGAACTTTTTCCTTGTGAAGGGACTTATTTTCAAGTGGCATCTTACAAAAATATTTCCAATGAAAGCGATGTAGATTTCACTAAACGATTGGTTACAGAATTTGGAGTTGCCACTATTCCAATCTCAACTTTTTATGCCAATGGCAATGATAATAAATGTATTCGTTTTTGCTTTGCCAAAGATGACGAAACCCTAATTCAAGCAACAGAACGATTACGCAAATTCTAATTAAAATTATATCTTTACTAAAAATAAAACTATATGGATTTTTCAGCAAAAATGCTTCGCGATAATGCTTTATCAGACAAAGTAATAGTAGTAACTGGTGGCGGAAGTGGCTTAGGAAAAGCCATGACAAAATATTTTCTGGAACTAGGTGCCAAAGTAGCCATCACTTCTAGAGATATAGAAAAACTAAAAACTACTGCATCTGAACTAGAAAAGGAAACTGGCGGGAAATGTCTCCCAATTCAATGTGATGTTCGCCATTATGACCAAGTAGAATCCATGCTTGCCGAAGTTTTGAAAACCTTTGGCAGTGTAGATGTTTTATTGAACAATGCAGCTGGAAACTTCATCTCTCCTACCGAAAGATTATCGGCAAATGCCTTTGATACCATCATTGATATTGTGCTCAAAGGTTCTAAAAACTGTACTTTGGCTTTTGGAAAACATTGGATTGAAAAAAAACAAACTAATTGTAATGTTTTGAATATTGTAACTACTTATGCTTGGACAGGTTCAGGTTATGTAGTGCCAAGTGCTACTGCAAAAGCAGGCGTTTTGGCGATGACAAGAAGTCTTGCAGTTGAATGGGCAAAATATGGCATACGAATGAACGCCATTGCTCCTGGACCATTTCCTACTAAAGGTGCTTGGGATAGATTATTACCTGGCGATTTAGCCGAAAAGTTTGATATGGCGAAAAAAGTGCCGTTAAGACGTGTTGGTGACCACCAAGAATTAGCCAATTTGGCTGCTTATTTAGTTTCCGATTTCTCTGCCTATATCAATGGTGAAGTGATTGTTATTGATGGTGGCGAATGGCTACAAGGCGCAGGACAATTTAATATCCTTGAAAAAATCCCTCAAGAAATGTGGGATATGCTTGAAGCAATGATTAAGAATAAGGGAAGTAAATAGTTAGCAGTCTCAGTCTCAGTAGGCAGAATTTTTTTCTAAAAACTGCAAATGCGAATGAAAACTAAAGCATTCAAAACTTTACCACATTGTTAACAAAAACACCTTGACAAAGCCATAAATAATTGTATTTTTACCGTTCAAAATTTGTAAAAAATAAATGGGTAAAATCATTGCTATTGCCAATCAAAAAGGTGGTGTTGGAAAAACGACAACTTCGGTTAATCTTGCAGCATCACTGGGAGTTTTAGAAAAAAAAGTGCTATTGATAGATGCTGATCCACAGGCCAATGCTAGTTCGGGATTAGGCATTGATGTTGAAAGTATTGCTATTGGTACCTATCAAATTTTAGAACATAGTAACATTCCTGAAGAAGCGGTTATTGCTTGTTCAGCTCCAAATGTTTGGGTAATTCCAGCTCATATTGACTTGGTGGCAATCGAAATAGAATTGGTTGACAAAGAAAACCGAGAATACATGCTTAAACAAGCATTGGAAACCATCAAAGACCAATACGATTATATTATTATTGATTGCGCACCATCATTGGGTTTATTAACTCTAAATGCATTAACTGCCGCTGATAGTGTAGTTATTCCAATTCAATGTGAATATTTTGCACTAGAAGGCTTGGGTAAATTATTAAACACTATAAAAAGCGTTCAAAGAATTCATAATGCCGATTTAGATATTGAAGGTCTTTTACTAACCATGTTTGATTCGCGTTTGCGTTTGTCCAATCAAGTGGTGGAAGAAGTTCAAAAACACTTCAACGATATGGTTTTCAAAACTATTATTCAACGAAATGTTAAGTTGAGTGAAGCACCAAGTTTTGGAGAAAGTATTATTAACTTTGACGCCACAAGCAGAGGTGCCACAAACTACTTAAGTTTAGCACACGAAATTATCAAGAAAAACAGCAAATAGGTCATGGCAAAAGCGATACAAAAACAAGCATTAGGAAGAGGATTATCTGCTCTTTTGAAGGATCCTGAAAACGATATCAAATCTATTGGAGATAAAAATGCTGACAAAGTAGTGGGTAATATCATTGAATTGGATATTGATTCCATCGAAATTAATCCGTTTCAACCGAGAACTAATTTCAATGAAGATTCGCTACAGGAATTGGCTTCTTCTATCAAGGAATTAGGCTTAATTCAACCTATTACTGTCCGAAAATTAGATTTTAATAAATACCAATTGATTTCGGGAGAGAGACGTTTACGCGCTTCAAAATTGGTTGGACTTGTTTCGGTTCCTGCTTACATTAGAATTGCTAATGATAATGAGTCATTAATCATGGCTCTAGTAGAGAATATTCAACGCCACGATTTAGACCCAATTGAAATTGCACTTTCCTATCAAAGATTAATTGACGAAATCCAATTGACACAAGAACAAATGAGTGATAGAGTTGGTAAAAAACGTTCTACTATTGCTAACTATCTTCGTTTATTGAAGTTAGATCCAATTATTCAAACCGGAATTCGCGATGGTTTTATCAGTATGGGTCATGGTCGTGCTATTATTAATATTGAAAACCAAGATGTTCAAACCGATATTTACCAAAAAATTGTAAGTCAAAATCTTTCTGTTCGTGAGACAGAAGCATTAGTGAAAAATTATCAAGAAAGTATAAAACCTGCTCCAGCAAAAGTTAAAAAGAGTGCAACTTTCAATGTAGATGATAACCAAAAAAAGGCCTTTGTAAATTTCTTTGGCACAAAAATAGATGTAAAAGTAGCTGGAAATGGAAAAGGTAAAATTACCATTCCTTTTCATTCCGAGGAAGATTTTAACCGTATTATCAAATTAATAAAAGGTTAGTGAATAGGTATCTCTACATAGCTCTATTCTTCTTTCTATTCGGAAATCAAAATCTTTTTTCTCAGGAAATCGGTAATGTCATTGTGGCAAAAGACACTACAAAACTTCAAGAAATCGATCCGCTAAGACCTTCAAAAGCTGCCTTTTATTCGGCTATTTTACCTGGTTTGGGTCAAGCCTATAACAAAAAATATTGGAAAATACCTATTGTATATGGTGCTATTGGAACAAGTCTCTATTTCTATTTGGACAGCAATAAAAAATACCATAGTTATCGTGATGCTTACAAGCGACGATTAGAAGGTTTTGAAGACGATCAATATCAATATCTCGATGACTCTCGACTTATAGAAGCACAAAGATTTTATCAAAGAAATAGAGATTTCTCATTGCTTTTTATGATTGGTTTTTATATTTTAAATATAGTAGACGCCAATGTTGATGCCCATCTAATTCAATTTAATGTAAATGAAAAACTGTCATTGGCACCCGATATTTATCAAAATGACTTTACGGCAAAACCGAATATTGGTTTAACTTTTAATTATAAATTTTAAATGAAAATTGCACTTCTAGGATACGGAAAAATGGGAAAAGTAATCGAAAAAATTGCTTTGGAAAGAGGACATGAAATTGTTCTTAGAAAAGATGAAAGTAACACGTTTGATGGACTTTCAACTGCTGATGTTGCCATTGATTTTAGTGTCCCAACTGCAGCTGTGAGTAATATTTCTACTTGTATTAATGCTGGAATTCCTGTAATATCTGGTACTACAGGTTGGCTTGAAAATTATCATGAAATGGTAAAACTTTGCAATGAAAAAAATTCCGCGTTTTTATATGGTTCTAATTTCAGTTTGGGGGTAAATCTATTTTTTGAATTGAATGATTATTTGGCACGAATGATGTCAAAATTCAAAGAATACAGCGTCACGATGGAAGAAATTCATCACACTCAAAAATTAGACAAACCAAGCGGAACAGCAATTTCATTGGCTAATGCTATCATCAATCACAGTGACAAGAACAATTGGGCTATTGAAAATCCAAAAGAAGATGACTTATTTATTGACGTTAAACGAATTGAAAATGTTCCTGGAACACACACCGTAACCTACAATTCTGACGTAGATTTTATCGAAATCAAACATGTTGCACACAACCGCGATGGCTTTGCGTTAGGCGCTATTGTTGCAGCCGAATGGATTATTGGCAAAAAAGGTGTTTTCACAATGAAAGATGTTTTAGATTTGAAGTAACAAAACACTTTCTTCAGATACTTATAACAAATTAACAATTTTCACATAATAATATTTAAAATATAATCTTTAAAATTTATTTTATGACAACATTTCACTGGTTACTATTCTTCCTAATAATCCAACTGATTCACGGATTAGGAACTTGGAAATTATATGAAAAAGCAGGAAGAAAACGATGGGAAGCTTTTGTTCCAGTTTACAATTCCATTGTTTTGATGAAGATTATAAATCGTCCTACATGGTGGACTGTTTTATTGTTTATTCCTATTATCAACTTAATAATGTTTCCAGTAATTTGGGTAGAAACATTAAGAAGTTTTGGGAAAAATACCACCACTGATACTTGGCTAGGATTTTTTTCATTTGGATTATACATTCTTTACATTAATTACACTCAAGAAGTAACCCATATTTCTGATAGAAGTCTAATGGCAAGAACCAAAACTGGTGACACTATTAGTTCCTTGCTTTTTGCGATTGTTGTAGCTACTTTGGTTCATACCTATGTAATGCAACCTTATACTATTCCCACATCTTCTTTGGAAAAATCATTACTTATTGGCGATTTCCTATTTGTGAGTAAATTTCATTATGGTGCAAGAACTCCAATGACGGCTGTTGCAGCGCCAATGGTTCATGATACTTTACCTATTGTAAAAACAAAATCTTATTTAAGTTGGCCACAACTTCCTTATTTTAGATTTCCGGGATTTCAAAAAGTTCAAAAAAATGACATTGTAGTTTTCAACTGGCCAGCAGATACCGTTTATAAATTTTTTGACACCTCTGGAAGAAGTGTTGTAAAGCCTATTGACAAAAAATCAAACTACGTAAAACGTTGTCAAGGAACGCCAGGCGATTCATTGCAAATTAAAAGTGGAACCGTTTATATTAATGGCGCAGCATTGATTTTACCAGAAAGAGCAAAAACCCAATATTCTTATTTTGTTACTTATGATATGAATGTCCCAATTGATTTTGAATATGTATTAAAAGATATTGGATGTACTGATGGTGCAGGTTTTAAAAATGAAACTAGAGATACTTTATATTTACGAGCATTAACTTCGGAAGGTGCGAATAGACTAAAAAATATTCCTGGAATTAAAACCGTTTCACAAATTGTATCACAAGAAGGCGAGCCAAATATTTTTTCACACAGTGAAAACTGGAATGCTGATAACTTTGGTCCTATTTACATACCAGAAGCTGGAAAAACAGTAGCATTAAATTTAAAATCATTACCATTTTATAAAAGAATAATCTCTGTATATGAAGGAAATGATTTGAAAGTAGTTGGCGATGATATCTATGTAAATAACAAAAAAGCTACAACTTACACCTTTCAAAAAAATTACTATTGGATGATGGGAGACAACCGAAACAACTCTGAAGACAGTCGTTATTGGGGTTATGTTCCCGATGATCACATTGTAGGTAAACCAGTCTTTATCTGGATGAGTTGGGATACAAATGGGAAAGGAATTAATAAAATCCGTTGGGAAAGACTATTTACAACTGTAGGTGGTGATGGTCAACCACAATCCTACTTTAAATATTTCCTTGGATTATTGGTATTGTATTTTATTGGAGAGTATTTTTGGAAAAAAAGAAAAAACGCAAAATAATAGTTTAAGAGTTTAAAGTTGTTTAAAAGTTTAAATTGTTAACCGTTACCCAAACAACCTTAAACCATATTAAACAACTTTAAACCATTTTAAACAAACCAATGAACATCCTAATTCATCCCAGTTATTTTCCTTCTATAAGTCATTTTGTGGCAATAGCTAAAAGTGATTTAGTTACCTTTGAAATGGATGACAACTTCCAAAAACAAACCAATAGAAACCGAATGTACATTTACAGTCCAAATGGTATTCAGTTGCTCAATATTCCTATAAAACATTCCAAAGAAGCATATCAAAAAACCAAAGACATCAAGCTAGAAACGGCTTTCGATTGGCAAAAACAACATTTTAAATCATTAGAAGCAGCATACAGAACTTCACCTTTCTTTGAATATTTTGAAGATGATATTTTGCCTATTTTTCAAAAAAAACACACCTTTTTGATGGATTTAAATTTTGAAACCATGGCGATAGTTTCCAAATGTCTCGGATTAGAATTTGATTACAATGAAACCACAGAATACTTTCATGATGTAACAGATAAAAAAGACTTACGTCACTTGGTCAATGGTAAAAAAGACACTTCTGTTTTTGAATCTTACACTCAAGTTTTTGGAGAAAAACATGGCTACCTCAACAACTTAAGCATTTTGGATTTATTATTTAATGAAGGAAGATATTCTTTGGATTATTTGAAGAAACAACAACTTACTATTCTTTAAAAGAAAGTCTTGCCATTATGGGAAAATGATCTGAGTTTTCAAATTTAGTAAAACTAGTGAAGCTTTTCACTTTCATTTTCTTATCCGCAAAAATATAATCAATACGCGCTGGATAATATTTAAACTTATAGGTTTGTCCAAAACCTGTACCGGCTTCTTCAAAACAATCACTCAAATCGGCTTTGATATTTCTATAAATATAGGAAAACGGACTGTTGTTCATATCGCCACAAATAATCACAGGATAGCGACACATTTTTTTATGATTAATTAAAATAGTAGCTTGTTGTTCTTGTTTTTCAAAAGCTTCTCTAATTCTTCCAAAAAGTTGCTGGGATTTATTCTGGTCAATAGTCTCAACGTGTTCTTCAATTTCATTGACATCGGGCGAAATTCTTATCGATTGCAGATGAATATTATACACTCTAATAGTATCTTTTCCTTTTTTGATATCGGCATAAATTATATTATTTCCAGCCTGAGGAATTTTAAAGTCGCCTTTGTTGAAAATGGGAAATTTAGAAAAAATGGCCTGACCCGTTTGGATATTTTTTCCTTCCATAAAAATAGCTTTGTATTTATAGACTCTCAAATCAACTTTCGCATTTTCAGAATATTCCTGAATACAAAGAATATCAGGATTTTGTTCATTGATAAAAGACAGAATATCATCACCTACAGTTGGTTTGGGAATCCATTCAAAAATATTGAACAATCGAACATTGTAACTCATCACCGTAAAATCCTTTTCCTCTTCATCAGAAACCGTTGATGAAAACTTATAAAATTTATTGATAAAGGTTATCCCAAGTAATAACACTAATCCCGAAAGGACAACTTGTCGTTTTAATTGAAGCAACCAATACAAAAAAAACAAACCGTTTAGAATTAGAAATAATGGCAAAATCAAAGTCAATACTGAAAGTAATGGAAATAATTTTGGTGCCAAAAACGGTAAAACATAAGCAACAAAAGTTAATACAGTCACGACTATATTAAATACAAAAATCACTTTATTAAACCATGAAAGTTTTTTCATTATAACTTTTATTTCCCTGCTTTAAAAAGGAACTGTTTTTCCTCACTAGTTAAGCTATCATAACCAGATTTACTTATTTTATCTAAAATCTCGTCAATTTGTTGTTGCGTTTTGTCTTTAGAAACAATTCTACTTTCTCTCTTAACAGCTGGTTTTTTAGGATTAACGTGAACTCTTTTAAACTTTGTTGTTTTCTTGCTACTAAATAATGAAGAAAAGAATTCTAAAACTGAATTTACAATCCTACTTAAATCAGTACCATTTTGTAATAACTTTATGTAAATATAACCAAAAAAAGCACCACTCAAATGTGCAATATGTCCTCCAGTATTGTCAATAGGCAATTGTATCAAATCCAAGACAATAAAGACTAAAGCAATTTGCCATAATTTCACAGTGCCAAAAATCAGAAGTCTAACTTCCATAAAAGGTTGGTAACTTACAGTAGCTAAAAGTAAAGCCATAACTGAACCTGAAGCACCAACCATTGACGCATTCACTCCTGTCAAAGCTGGTAAAAACTGATAGCCAACCATGTATAGCAATCCTGAAAAAATGGCACCAAGTATATATACTCCAAATAGTTGTTTTTGGGTGAAGAAAGTTAAAAACAATTGACCCACAAAATGCAACATAAGCATATTGAAAATCAGATGAAAAATTCCAGAATGGAAGAAAGCATAGGACAATAAAGACCAAGGTTTCCATAATAAATCACTCCAATCAGTTGATAAACTAACAAAATTTAAATACTCGATACGAATATGAAATAATTGCAAAACAGCAAAAATTATAGTTGGAACAGCAAACAACAGCAAATTCCAGAATATCAGGCGAACAGCAATGCCACCTATTTTGTATTGTAATTTTAAATCTTCTATTATACTCATCTCTAAAAACTGAAAACTAATTACTGAAAACTGAGCACTTTTTATTTTATAAATCCCAACGATTTTTGTTAAAAGAATTTTTCTTCCAATACCACATCATCAAAAACCCACACAAAGCGCCACCAACATGAGCAAAATGGGCAATGCCTGTTCCGCCACTACCGAAAAGAGAACTGCCTTTAAATCCTAAAAATAAATCAATGGCGATAATTCCGGGTACAAAATACTTCGCTTTTATCGGAACTGGAATAAACATAAGAGCCAACTCAGCATTGGGAAACATAAAGGCGAAAGCAGTAAGTAAACCATAAATAGCACCAGAGGCACCAAGCGAAGGCGTATTGAAAGAAAAGTAAAATTGTTCAATTGTTGATAGCGGAACCAAATCGACTAAAGCATCATTGTACTTTCCTTCTTTTAATATAGTAGCAATAACATCTTGAGGAATTTTAGCACTTTGTAATACTTCCAATGCTTGATGATACTGAAAATAATTAACTCCTGTATGCAACAATGCTGCACCTAATCCACAAGAAATATAAAAAAAGATGAACTTTTTTGAACCCCAAAACTGTTCCAAAGCAGAACCAAAGGAAACCAAAGCAAACATATTAAAAAGAATATGCATCAAGTTTGGCATTGGCGCATGCATAAACATACTCGTCAAAGGTTGCCAATATCTGAAATTTGGATTTACTGGCAAATACATGGAAAACAATTGATAGGCGACATCGCCCACAAAATTGGACCCAATATAAAATATAATATTAATTATCAGTAACTGCTTAACAGTATCGGTCATGCGCATCATAGGGCAAATTTTTTATCTAAATCTTCCACACTCATCGTGATAAAAGTAGGTTTTTGAAAAGGGGAAACGTTGGGTTCTTTACAAGCAAATAGATTGTGAACTAAATTCTCTTGTTCTTTTTCGGTTAAATAGGTTCCTGTTTTTATGGCCAAACTTTTTGACATGGATTTGGCAATCATATCATTTTGAGAAAAACTACTATCTGGAATTCCATCTTGCAAATCGGTTAATAAATCATCCAAAACGATGGAAGCCTTACTTTCTGAAATAGTAACGGGCAAACCAGAAACTATTATAGAATCATCATTTATGGTATCAAAAATAAAACCTAAATTTTCTAGAGATAATTTCAATTCGGTTATTAAATGAATTTCACCCGAAGAAAAATACAATTCCAAAGGAAATAATAATTGTTGGCTCGAAGCTTGTTTAACCGTCATACTTGTCAAGAATTCTTCATACAAAACTCGTTCATGAGCACGTTTTTGGTTAATAATTACCATTCCCGATTTTATAGGACTAACAATATATTTTTTATGAATTTGATATGTTCTTTTCACTTCTTGTTCCACTTCGGTTTCGTCAAATAAAGAAGAAGTAACTGCCTCGTTTTCAAAAGTCATTTCAGCAATTTCTTGTCCGGCTTGTTTTAAACCTACATACAAACTCTCCCAACTGGGTTGAGCTTCTTGTTTTCTATAATTGGAAGATGACGAAAACCCTTTAGTTGACTTTTGCTCTGAAAAGGGATTGTAATTACTATCCACTTGAATGGTTGGATATTCGGCGTCTTTATTTTGGTATTGATATGGTGTGTCTAAGTTTGGATCGCGATCAAAATCCAAAACGGGTGCAACGTTAAATTGTCCTAAACTGTGTTTGATTGCTGAACGCAAAATAGCATATAACGCATGTTCATCATCAAACTTAATCTCGGTTTTGGTAGGATGAATATTGATGTCAATCGTATGTGGAGGAACATCGAGATAGAGAAAATAACTGGGTTGAGCACCATCTTTTAGTAAACCTTCATAAGCTGCCATAACAGCATGATGCAGATAACCACTTTTGATAAATCGATTATTTACAAAAAAGAATTGCTCTCCTCTATTCTTCTTAGAAAATTCAGGTTTGCCAATAAATCCGTGAAGATTTACGATTTCGGTTTCTTCTTTTACGGGTACTAATTTTTCATTGGTTTTTCCCGAAAAAATATTGACAATACGTTGCCTGAAATTTGATATTGGCAAATTGAACATTTCACTTCCATTGTGATACATCGTGAAATGAATATTGGGATGCGCCATTGCCACACGCTGAAATTCATCCACAATATGTCGTTGTTCCACCGTTTCTGATTTCAAAAAATTACGCCTTGCCGGAATATTGAAAAATAAATTTTTAATAGCAAAAGAAGTTCCTTTGGGTAAAACCGCTGGTTCTTGCGACACAAACTTACTGCCTTCAATAATTATATGAGTTCCAAGTTCTTCTTGATCTTGCTTGGTTTTCATTTCCACATGTGCAATCGCAGCTATAGAAGCTAATGCTTCACCACGAAAACCTTTGGTATGCAACGAAAATAAATCTTCGGCATGACGAATTTTAGAAGTAGCATGACGTTCAAAACACAAACGCGAATCGGTCACACTCATTCCTAAACCATTATCAATGACTTGAACCAAAGATTTACCAGCATCTTTTATGATTAATTTGATGTCGGTAGCTTTAGCATCAACCGCATTCTCTAGCAATTCTTTAACTACAGAAGCTGGTCTTTGCACTACTTCTCCAGCAGCAATTTGGTTGGCAACATGATCGGGAAGTAATTGAATTATGCTTGACATTTTTTGGTTTCGAGTTGCGAGTTTCAAGTTTTAGAAGTTGTAAATTTAAGGAAAAAGTATTGGGATTTATAGTTAATAAATGCCTAAAAATAAAAAACCTATTCTAAATAGAACAGGTCACTATTATCAATATAAAATCAGCTTTACTTAACTTGTAATCCTATCCAAAGCTACCATTTTAATAGCAGCTATAGCAGCTTCTGTTCCTTTATTTCCGTGAATTCCTCCACTTCTATCGATGGATTGCTGTTCATTATTATCGGTCAAGACACAAAAAATAACCGGAATAACGCCTTCAGCATTTAAAGATGCTATACCACTTGTTACGCCTTGACACACAAAATCAAAATGCATAGTTTCGCCTTTTATGACAGAGCCAATGGTTATTATCACATCAAAGTCGCACGATTTCATCATTTGCTTGGCTGCATAAATCAATTCAAAACTTCCTGGAACGTTTCTTCTAATAATATTTTTTGGCAAAGCGCCACAGTCTAACAATGCTGTTTCAGCACCATGATACAGACCATTGGTAATATGATCATTCCACTCAGAAACAACAATCCCAAACCGAAAATCTTTCGCGTTTGGGATTGTGTTTTTATCGTAATTGGACAAGTTTTTGTTTGCCGTAGCCATCTTACTTAAATTTTTTATATTAAATTTAAGATTTTAAATATTTCAAAATATCTGATATTTAAAATCTAATATCTAATATTTATTGTGCTAATCCAATCAAAGCATCTATTTGTTGCGCTTCTGGTGAAGTTTCAAAATTATCTTTGATATCGGTGAAATATTTTAAAGCATCTACTTTATTTCCTAATGCCAATGCTGTTTTACCTGCTTTTAATAAATATCTTGGTCTAGTAAAATTATTTTGACTTGCATCAGCAGCTTTGATATAATTATCTAATGCTTCTTTTTGTTTATTTTGTTGAGCATAAGCATCACCTATTGCTCCTTTTGCTAGAGTACTAAGCATGATGTCTTCTGAAGAAAATTTCTCTAAACTAGTAATAGCTTCTGCATATTTACCTGTATTTAAATAAGCAATTCCAGCATAATAATTAGCTAAATTCCCAGCATCAGTTCCTGAGTATTCTTCAGCAATTTTTATTGCACCAAATTTTCCTTCAGAACCTTTCAATACTAAATTATATAATGAGTCCGCTTTGTTTGCAGTATCATCAACTGCTTTTTGGAAGTTTTGTTGTGCTACAAATAATTCTTCTGCACCTTCTTGTTCTTTAGGATCAGCGATAAATTTTTCATAAGCAAAATAGCCTACTACAACTACAACCACTGCTAAAAGAGAACCTAATATATATTTTTGGTTTTTTGCAATAAAATCTTCAGCTCTTGAAGCCGTTTGATCTAGCGTATCAAAAGCTTTTGCAGTTGCACTGTCTTTTTCATCTACATTTACATTTTCGATGTAATTGTTATCTAATTTCTCCGCTTTTTCTTTCGGTGCTTTATATCCTCTTTTGTTAAAAGTTGCCATCTATTTTTAATTTAGTGTGCGCAAAAATAAAATTTTTATTCATATTTAAAAGCTATTTTTATCGATATTTTTGAATAATTTGCACCTCTTTACTTTAGGAATTAGGATTCAACGTTTTGAACTTCCGTTTTTTCCATATAAATAAGGAGTTTAAACACTAATTTTAAACAAAAACTAAATTGTTTTTAAAGCGAATTTCAATACTAAATTATAAAAATTTTTCGGAAGGCACCTTCGAATTTGATACCAAAATCAATTGTTTCGTGGGAAAAAATGGCATTGGAAAAACCAATATCATCGATGCCATTTATCATTTAGCCAATGGAAAGAGTTATTTCAATCCATTAGCCGTACAAAATATTAAACATGGTGAAGAGTTTTTTGTAATAGATGGTGAATTTGAAATAAAAAACAGAAGCGAACAAATTGTGTGCAGTTTAAAAAAAGGACAAAAGAAAACCTTAAAACGCAACAGCAAACAATATGAAAAATTCTCAGAACATATTGGATTTATTCCTTTAGTGATAATTTCACCTGCTGACAGAGATTTGATAATTGAAGGAAGCGAAACGCGAAGAAAATTTATTGATAGTGTCATTTCGCAATTAGACAATACCTATTTACAAAAGCTCATTCAATATCAAAAAATCATAAGCCAGCGCAATGCTTTATTGAAATATTTTGCATTGAACCATGTTTTCGACAAAGAAACACTGAGTATTTATAATGAGCAATTGAACACTTTGGGTAAAAGTATCTTTGAAAAAAGGAAAAAATTCTTGGATGATTTCATTCCGATTTTTAACGAATACCATCGCACGATAACAAACTCTTCCGAAACTGTCCAAGTAGTATATCAAAGTGATTTATTTGAAAAAGACACTTTAACTTTGTTAGAAGAAAATATCTCAAAAGACAGAGCGTTACAATATACTTCGGTTGGCGTTCATAAAGATGATTTATCGTTTGAAATAGACCATTATCCTATCAAAAAGTTTGGGTCACAAGGGCAACAGAAATCGTTTCTAATTGCACTTAAATTGGCACAATTCGACTTTGTTAAAAAACAAAGTGGCGAAAAACCAATCTTACTATTTGATGACATATTTGATAAGCTTGATGAATTTCGCGTGAGCAAAATTATAGAAATGGTAAACAATGAAGAATTTGGACAATTATTCATTTCTGACACACATCCAGAACGAACTGAAAACATAGTAAAAACAATGCATCAGAGTTATAAAATATTTAACCTTTAATTAGCTAACAAATTACTAATTTTGCTTAAAATAAAATAAAAATGAAATCAAAAATTTATTCTTTTATCGTCATAAGCTTTTTATTCTTTAGTTGCCAAGGACAACAATCAAAAACGGTTCAAACAGTTGATGTAAAAACTTTTGCAGAAAAACTAAAAGCAACTGATAATGCGCAACTTTTGGATGTAAGAACACCCGAAGAATTTAGTGGTGAACACATTGAAAATGCGACTAACGTAAACTGGAATGGAACTGATTTTATAGCTAAAGCCGAGAAATATGACAAATCAAAACCTATTTTTGTTTACTGCAAAGTTGGCGGAAGAAGTTCACAAGCTGCCAGTAAATTAGCCGAATTAGGATTTAAAGAAATTTATAATCTTGACGGCGGAATCATGAAATGGAATGCTGCTGGAAATAATAAACCAAGTGATAAAATCATTGGGATATGTGATCAAGAATATGGGGGATTGATAAAATCTAGTGACCGTGTCATGGTAGATTTTAATGCCAAATGGTGTGCACCTTGCAAAAAAATGAACCCTTATATTTTAAAATTTCAAACTGAAATGGCAGACAAAATTAAGATTGTTCAATTAGATGCAGATGAAAACAAAACAATTGTTGACCAACTTAAATTAGATGGTTTACCAGTGCTTATTATTTATGAGAAAGGAAAAGAAGTGTGGCGTAATGTAGGTTATATCTCTGAAGAAGATTTAAAAAAACAATTGTAGATGATTTCCAAAGAAGCACTTCAATTTCTTGAGGATTTAATTGCCAATAACAATACCGAATGGATGCATGCCAACAAGAAAAGGTATGACAACTACAAGAAAGACTATCATAATTTTATTGCTTCTATTTTAGCTGAGATGAAACCTTTGGACAAATCATTAGAGCCATTGGAAGTCAAAAATTGCACCTTTAGAATTAACAGGGACATCCGTTTTTCAAAAGATAAATCGCCTTATAAAACCAATATGGGCGTTTGGTTGACCCAAAACAAATTCAGAAAAAACAGTCCTGGTTATTATATTCATTTCGAAAAAGGAAATTCGTTTATTGCTGGTGGCGTTTGGTGTCCTGAACCTAATGAGTTGAAACAAATTAGAAAAGAAATTGCCTTTTTTTATGATGATTTAGAATCAATTGTAGCTAACAAAACTTTCAAAAGCGAGTTCAAACAATTATCTCGTGAAGAAAATAACATGCTCAAAAAAGCAC
The DNA here is from genome assembly GCF_051547085.1 of Flavobacterium sp. RSB2_4_14. Lineage (NCBI taxonomy): Bacteria > Pseudomonadati > Bacteroidota > Flavobacteriia > Flavobacteriales > Flavobacteriaceae > Flavobacterium > Flavobacterium sp. RSB2_4_14. The sequence goes on along the minus strand of NZ_JBPTTL010000006.1, from coordinate 11,559 downwards.
CTAAAGATTTTGATCCAAATCATCCTGCCATTGAATACTTAAAATTGAAAAGTTTTACCGCTTCCCAAAAAATAGAAGATAAACTATTTACAGAGAAAGATTTTAGTAAAATTATTGCTCAAAAGTTAATAGCGCTGAAACCATTGAATGATTTTCTTAACCGAGCTTTAGAGACAGAAGATTAATTCAAAATGGCAAAAAAAAGAATTCTGTTTCTTGGTGAAACGTATCGTGCAGATGCTATAACTTGGATGAATGGTCTCAAGGAATTTGGCGATTTCGAAATTGTTACATGGGAACTTAAAAGTAGCAGTATTGGAATTCATCGCATAAAAAGACTTGTTGAATTAACTAGTGCTTTTTTGACCATAAAAAAGATTGCAAAAAAATCCAATGCTGATATGGTTATTGCAGAGCGAACCACAAGTTATGGTTTTCTTGCGGCACTCACAGGCATAAAACCTATAGCTATAGCACAACAAGGATTTACTGATCTTTGGCCTCATGAATCTCCTTTGTATTTTTTTAAAAAAATGCTACAAGATTACGCTTTCAAAAATGCCGATTTAATTCATGCTTGGGGAAAAGTTATGGCCGATCACATGGAAAATAGCAATGTTGACATGTCTAAAGTCTTACTAAAGCCCAAAGGAATTAATTTAGAACATTTCAAATTCCAAAACAATCAAAATAAAGATTTCATTGAAGCTATTGTAACTCGATCTTTGGAACCCGAATATAGACACATTAAAATACTCAGAGCTTTTGCTGTTTTAAAACAAAAAAATATTCCTTTTCGTCTTACCATTATTGGAGATGGAAGCATGCGCAAAACACTCGAAAAACTAACCGTTGATTTAAACATCGAACAAGAAGTAATTTTCAAAGGAAGAATGCCAAATACTGAAGTTGCAAAGATGCTGCAACAATCTAATTTTTATATAAGTTTACCAGCAACAGAAGGAGTTTCAGCTTCATTATTTGAAGCAATGGCGTGTGGTTGCTTTCCTATTGTGACCGATTTGCCTGGAAACCGAAGCTGGATAAAAAATCAAGAAAATGGTATTCTTATTTTCAATAGCCGATTTAAAATTTTAGCTGATGAGTTACAATATGCATGGGAAAGAAACCTTTGGCGAGAAGCTGTAATACACAAAAACAGAAAGTTTGTTGAAGAACATGCCAACTACACTATTAACATGAAAGCCATTGCCCAAACCTACCACGAACTAATTAACCAAAAATCAATCACCAACTAACTATGTGTGGTATTAATGGCATTTTAAAATTCAATCAAGAAAAAGTTGATCAAAACCAACTTTTGAAAATGCGAGATTCACTTGAACATCGTGGTCCAGATGATTCAGGATTTTTTGTTCAAGATAATATAGGATTAGGCCACAGACGTTTGTCTATTATAGATGTTAGTGCTGCGGGACATCAACCTTTTATTTCAGAAAACAAAAGATATATTCTAGTTTTTAATGGGGAAATTTACAATTACAAATCATTTTATAGCGAAATAAAAGCGAAAGGTATACCCATTAAAACAGGTTCAGACACCGAAGTTTTAATGCTGTTATTTGAACTTTATGGAATGCATTTTCTAAACAGATTACATGGCATGTTTGCCTTTGCTATTTGGGATACTGAAGCCAAAAAATTGATTTTGGCTCGAGACAGAATGGGTGTTAAACCTTTGTATTATGCGTTTTATCAAAATGCAATTTATTTTGCTTCTGAACAAAAAGCCCTTTTCACAGCTGGAATTCCTTTAGAAATTTCTGAAAATGGACTAGATGAATATTTTTTTAACCGATTTGTTGCAGGAGAAAACACCTTGTATAACAGAGTAAAAAAATTGCTTCCAGGTCATTATATGGTTTTGGAAAACAATGGTTACACTACGTTTAAAAAATGGTGGAATTTAAAATCTGAAATCGAAAATTACGCACTGATTAAAAACCCAAAAGACTGGTTCGAAGAAATTTTCTTCGACTCGGTAAAATTACGAATGGTTAGTGATGTTCCCGTTGGTGTTTTATTGAGTGGTGGTTTAGACTCCTGCTCTGTCTTGACCTCATTATACCATCAAGATTTTAAAAACATCAACACTTTCAATATTGGTTTTGGAGAAGCGGAACACAACGAGTCATTTTTGGCAAAAAAAATCACAGAAGAATACCATTACAACTTCAATAATACACAACTCGATAATGATTCTTTATATCAAAACTTACTAGAATCAACGTATTATCAAGATGAACCTATAATGCACCTGAATGAACCACACCTATTGGCTGTGTCCAAATTGGCAAAACCAAAAGTAAAAGTATTGTTATCTGGCGAAGGTGCTGATGAACTTATGGGTGGATATGTGCGCTACAAAGCTTTAAAAAATCCTTCATTACTTAAAGTAATTTCGGGTTTGAGCTTAATGGAACGATTTAATAAAAAACCGCGTTACGACAAATTGTTACGCTATTCAAAAATTGACAACGTAGATGATTTGGTCATTTTTAATGGGTCAAATGTATATCCCGACGACATCATGTCATTTTATGGAAGAAAGGAAAAGCCTGTAAATAGTTATCGTCATGAAATTTTAGAAGAAGCTAAAATAGTATATCCAAATAATCTGCAACGTCAAGCGCTGTATTTTGACCAACATACCTATATAAGTTCACTCCTCGACCGAAATGATCGATGTACTATGGGAACTTCTATAGAATGTCGGGAACCATTTTTAGACTACCGCTTAATTGCTGGTTTGGGAAGTTTAGACGATAAATGGCTTTTTACTGGTAAGAAGGGAAAATTTATTCTCAAAACTGCTATGGAAGACAAACTTCCAAAAGAGATAATCAACTTCCGAAAAGTAGGTTTGAGTGCGCCTTGGTATAATTATTTAACAGAATATCCAGCATTTAAAGAAGAACTTAATGAGTTTGCTATCAGTCCTATTTTTGAAATGCACTTTTTAGAAAATTTGGATGGTAAAAAATTAGTAGCGGAATTACGCAGTGGAAATACCAAACTGATGCCTTACATCATGCCTATTTTCATGTTGCACATTTGGTATAAAACTTATTTTAAAAAATTTGTTTAAAAAACTTTACGTTACTTTTGTGATAATTCATTTTTAATTAAAGCATGACAATACATTCTAATTTTTCTTTAAAAAAATACAACACCTTTGGCATCGAAGCTAAAGCCAGACAGTTTGTAGCCGCTCATTCCGTTGATGAATTAAAAACCATTTTGCATGAAAACAAAACCGAAACCAAGTTCATTCTTGGTGGTGGAAGCAATATGTTACTAACTAAAAATATTGATGCCTTAGTCATCCATATTGATTTGAAAGGAAAAAAAATCATTAAGGAAGACGACGATTTTGTTTGGGTTAAAAGCATGGCTGGTGAAAATTGGCATGAATTTGTTCTTTGGACTATTGACCAAAACTTAGGTGGATTAGAAAACATGTCGCTCATTCCAGGAAATGTTGGCACTACGCCTGTGCAAAATATTGGTGCCTATGGCACAGAAATTAAAGATACTTTTGTTTCCTGCGAAGCCATGACTATTGCTACTCAAGAAATGAAAACATTTTCGAAAGAAGATTGTCATTTTGGGTACAGAGAAAGTGTTTTTAAGCACGAAGCAAAAAACCAATTTATTATAACATCGGTAGTTTTTAAATTAACCAAACGCAACCATAAAATCAATATTTCCTATGGCGATATTACCAAGGAATTGGAAAAACAAAACGTCATCACTCCTACTTTAAAGGATGTTTCCAATGCTGTAATCGCTATTCGACAAAGTAAATTACCTGACCCAAAAGAACTCGGCAATAGCGGAAGTTTTTTTAAAAATCCTATTATTTCAAAAGTAGCATTTGAAAAAATTCATGCTTTGCATCCCGAAATGCCTCATTATGTCATTTCGGAAACCGAAGTAAAAGTTCCTGCAGGTTGGCTTATTGAAAAAGCGGGTTTCAAAGGAAAACGTTTTGGTGATGCTGGTATTCATAAAAACCAAGCGTTGGTTTTAGTCAATTATGGCAAAGCCACTGGACAAGAAATTTTGAATGTTTCCAAGGATATTCAAGCCACTATTCTTAAAGAATTTGGCATTGCTATTGAAGCAGAAGTTAATGTTATATAATTTTATAAATAATGTACATCCCAGAACTCTATAAAAACGAAAACCAAGAGGAAATTCAAAATTTCATTCATAAGAATGGATTTGGAATTTTGGTTAATCAAACTAATGGCAAGCTTTGGGCTACGCATATTCCGTTGCTTTTGGAAGAAAAAGACGGAAAGCAAATTCTTGTTGGACACATTTCGAAAGCCAATCCACAAGCCGATAGTTTTAAATCTAATGATGATGTTTTAGCTATATTTCACGGTGCGCATTCTTATATTTCATCTTCTTGGTATGACCATGAAAATGTGCCTACTTGGAACTATTTGGCGGTTCACGTTTATGGAAAAGTTACTGTTTACAATCATGTACAAGCAGTTGACTCGTTAAAAAGATTAGTTGATAAATATGAAGCAAAATCAAAAAATCCAGTTCGATTAGACCATTTATCCGAAAAAACGATGCGCGAAGCAAGAGGTATCATTGCCTTTGAAATTGAAATCACTGCGATAGAAGCTCAGAAAAAATTATCCCAAAACCGAGACGATAAAAATTATAAAAACATCATTTCAGAACTAGAAAAAACCAATGATAATCAATCGATTGCCATTGCTAATGAGATGAAAAATAATCGATAGGAATTTGTTAAATTTCATTTGATATTTGCTCTTATAATAACTACATTTGCAGACCTTTTTAAAAGTCAAAAGCACATTATGTTATTATCCATTTTCTGTTTATTTATTGCGGTTGTAGTCGTTCAATTTTTGTACTACATTGTTGTTTTTGGTAAATTTTCATTTGCAAAACCACAAACAGTAACTCCTAAAAATGTTCCAATATCAGTTATCGTTTGTGCTAAAAACGAAGAAGAAAATGTAAAAAGATTTGTTCCACTTTTGGCGGAACAAAATTACCACACTTTCGAAATTGTTCTGATTGACGATGCTTCAAGCGATTCTACTTTGGAGATTTTTGAAGAATTTGAAAAACAATATTCCAATATTAAATTAGTAAAAGTAGAAAATAACGAAGCGTTTTGGGGTAATAAAAAATTTGCTTTAACCTTAGGAATTAAAGCCGCTAAATACGATTTCTTACTGTTTACCGATGCTGATTGTTATCCAACTTCTAAAGATTGGATTACAAATATGAGTTCTCAATTTACTGCCAAAAAGAATATCGTTTTGGGTTATGGTGCCTACGAAAAAATAGCCAATTCCTTTTTGAATAAAATCATTCGATTTGAAACTTTACTAACGGCAACGCAATATTTTTCGTGGGCAAAAATTGGAAAACCTTACATGGGTGTTGGTCGCAATATGGCTTATAAACGAGAAGAATTCTTCAAAGTTCGCGGATTTATGGATCACATGAAAATACGTTCGGGAGATGATGATTTATTCATCAACCAAGCAGCAACCGCGGCTAACACTGCTATTTGTTATTTGCCTGACAGTTTCACCTATTCGCAACCTAAAACCTCTTTCAAAGAGTGGTTTACACAAAAGAGACGTCACGTTTCTACAGCCAAACATTATAAATTGTTTGACAGAAATCAATTGAGTGTTTTTTACATTTCTCAAATGTTATTTTTAACATTACCAATCATATTATTAGCATTTCAATTTCAATGGATTGCTGTGTTGAGCATTATTGGTTTCCGGTACATTTTTGCATGGATAGCCATGGGTTTTGCTGCTGGAAAACTAAAAGAAAAAGACGTTATGTATTGGTTTCCCATCATAGAAATTATTTTAATTTTTACCCAATTAAACGTCTTCATAACCAATATGTTCAATAAACCAGTACATTGGAAATAAACCATTATATAGAAAAAGCAAAGAAAGGCGATCAAGTTGCTTTTACCTTTTTGCTCGACCATTACTGGAACGATGTGTATGGTTTTATGCTCAAACGGACTGAAAACGAAACTGACTCGGAAGACATTACTATTGAAACTTTTTCCAAAGCTTTTGATAAAATAGCTACTTATAATCCCGAATTTCAATTCAACACTTGGTTAATTGCTATTGCCAAAAATGTGCACATTGATATGCTTCGCAGAAAGAAATCTACCATTTTTGTAGAAATCACTGATGAAGAAGACCAACAAGCTTATAATGTAGCCGACAGTTCACCATCAGCAGAAGATGAATTGATCACCGAGCAAAACTTATCTCGATTGTTGCAATTTATAAAAGAGTTAAAACCTCATTATCAAGAAGTAATACAACTGAGGTATTTTCAAGAGATGAGTTATCAAGAAATTGCAGAGCAACTCAATGAACCCTTGAGTAACGTTAAAATCAAATTACTTCGAGCCAAAAAACTTTTGGCAGAAATCATCGAGAGCACAAAATAATTCTCATTCTTTCTTTCTATTTACCTTAAAATACACACTATTTTAAGATTATTGTTGTTTTAATTTTAAAAAAATTAAAACTTCTTATACTATTTCATAATTTCCTACGTTATATAATCAAATCCAATAGCGTATGTAACATAGATACTTAACTTAAAAACAATTAATCATGTCAAACGTTAGTATTTATGAAAAAAACTGGATAGATCTAGTTTTTGAAGGCAAAAACAAAGCCTATGGTGCGTATCAGTTACGTCAAGAAAATTCACGAACCACATTATTAGCATTTATTGCTGGTGTAGTATTTCTTATTTCTGTTTCGGGTTTAGGATTATTGCTTTCCTCGTTTAGTAATGAAACTATAAACTGTCCAATTATTCCAATTGGTCCAACCATCACTCCTGTAGAATTAACAGTAATTCCTATTACAAAACCAGCTCAAAAAGAACCTCAACGACAAAATCCAAATCCTGTTGAGCCTACAAATTTATCCAACATGGTGGTTGCGCCAACGCCACAGGTTATTGTTAATGTTCCAACAAATACACAAATTACCAATGAACCAACAGCAACTAGTGGTACTACTGGCGGAACTGGAACCGAAGTTTCTACACCTGGTAATTCTGTAGCTGCGAGTCCTGTTGACACAAGTCCAACGCCAGCAGTTTTATTGGATAAATTGCCAGCTTTTCCTGGTGGAATTAATAAATTTTATCAATATGTAGGTGCTAATTTTGAAAGACCAACTATAGAAGATGCTGCTGTAGTTACTGTTCTGGTTTCGTTTGTCATTGAAATTGATGGTAGCATTACAGACATTAAAATATTACGAAATCCGGGTTATGGTATGGGCAACGAAGCCATCAGAGTTTTGAAATCTTTAAAAACCAAATGGTCACCTGGCATTTTGAATGGAGAAAAAGTGAGAACCTTATATACGCTTCCCATTAAAGTAAAATCGGAGTAAAACAGAACACAGATTTCTCAAATTAGTACAGATTTTAAAATCCAAACAAAAAAACTAGCCGTAAATTACACTAATTTTCACAAATTAATTCGTGAAAATCAGTGTAATTTGTGGCTTAAAATTTTATTCCTTTTTTGTTCATTTATACCTTAATAACTTTATGAATTATTAAGAAAACAAAATTTTAATTTCAATTTAATATTGGTATCATTGTAATCATTTTACAATTATGAAGATTACCCTAATCACCTTTTTTTTATCTACGCTTTTTTTTATTTCTAGCCCAAAAACTGGAAAGCAGCATACTTTTTCAAATACTAATAGCTCTGAAGACAGTTCTATAATCAAAACCCCATTTCCCATAAAACTAGGTACTGTATCAGAAGAATACAAGAACGAGAAGAGAACAAAAATCGACTCGTTTTATAATAAACTCATCAACTCTCCTTATTACAGTGGCGGTTTTATTGTGGTTAAAAATGGTCAGATAATTTATGAAGATTATAAAGGATATTCCAATGTAAAAACTGGAAAAAAGATTGATGCTGCAACACCAATCCATTTAGCATCGGTTAGTAAAGTATTGACGGCAACAGCTATTCTAAGACTAGTGCAACAGGACAATATAACATTGGATCAAAAAGTAAGCGATTGGCTTCCTAAATTTCCTTATAAAAATACAACCATAAGAACATTACTCAATCACAGAAGCGGTTTGCAACATTATGCCAATTTTCCCGCATTGATGAAGAAAAATTGGAACCGAAAAAAAATTCTAACCAATCAAGATGTATATAATTTATTGGTGCAAAATAAATTTCGTTTAAAATCTCCTCACGATACCCATTTCGATTATTGCAATACCAATTATGTGATTTTAGCACTCATTATTGAAAAAGCTACAGGATTAAATTTCAGAAATGCCATGCAAGAATTGATTTTTAAACCTTTGGGAATGAACAATACCTATGTTTTCAACTATGATACCGATAGAGAAACCGCTTCAAAATCATACAGAGGCAATACTATTTTTCCTTGGGATCAATTTGACAACTTGTATGGCGATAAGAATATTTATTCCACACCAAGAGATTTGGCGAAGTTTGATTTAGGTACTTATTCTCCAGATTTTATCAAACAAGAACTTTTGCAAGAAGCCTATTTTGGCTATAGTTCAGGTCAAGTAAAAACACCTATTAAGGACTACGGATTAGGAATGAGAATGCGATTTTTACCACCCAATGGTGAAAAAATGGTCTATCATAACGGTTGGTGGCATGGCAACAATACGTCATTTGTGCCTGTAAAAAAAGATACGGTAACTGTAGTTTGTTTGGGAAATAAATATTCCAACCGACCTTATGCTACCTTGAGCCTAGTGAGTAGTATTTTTTATAAAAAGAAAACAGAAATCGAAAAACCACTTCCGCCTGAAACGGAATGTGAGGAATAAAAATTATGATTTTAGAGTAACGATTTCTGATTGCAGAAATAATTACACTTCATCAATCTAAAATCTTTACTCAGCAATCTTAAATCAAATAAATCCCGTCGTCTTTTATCTCGATAAGTTTGTCTTTGTAGAGCGAACCAATGGCTTTTTTGAATGTCTTTTTGCTCATCTTCAATACGGTTTTGATGTCTTCGGGATGGCTATTATCGTTCAATCGAAGGAAACCTCTACTAGCTCTAAGTTCGTCTAGAATTTTCTCGGCATTAGGTTCTACATTTCGGTAGCCAAATTTATGCAACGTAACATCTATTTTATGATCAGGTCGAATGGCTTTGATGTACCCTTTCATTCTATCACCTGTTCGGATTTCGTCATACACTTGGTCTTTGTAAAGCAAACCTTTGTGAATATCGTTGATGATAACATTAATTCCCACTTCGGTAATGTGTGAAATGATTAAATCCACTTCATCTCCTACTGCTACGGTCAAATTTTCGTTATTCAAAAACTGATTGGTTTTACTAGAAGCCATGATTCTATTTGTCTTTTCATCAATGTAGGCAAAAACCAAATAGCGTTTTCCTTTTTCCATAGGTCGCGCTTGTTCTTTGAACGGAACGAATAAATCTTTTTCCAAACCCCAATCCAAGAAAGCACCAAATTGATTGACATAATTCACTCGAAGTAATCCAAATTCATCCATCAAAATATAAGGTTCCAAAGTAGTGGCAACCGGTCTTTCTTCGTGGTCAAGATAGACAAATACAATAATTTCATCGCCAATGGTGTATTCTTTTGGAACATATTTTACAGGAAGCAACACATCGTCTTTGCCATCGGTTAAAAAAAGTCCCACTTTGGTTTCGCGAGCTATGGTAAGTGTATTGTAGTGTCCTAGTTTCATTTTGGTATGCTATTTTTAAAGCGCAAAGATAGGTTAATTCTTTTTTGCTACGAAACCTTTGAGTTATGCAGAGTAAATAGATAAATTATTTAGAATTTTAAAAGTTTTAAACACATAGGAACATAGAAAAAAAGGGATAGATAGACCAATTATTGGTTCACATAGCTATGATTTACTATCCTAAAGTGAAACGCCTTTTTAAAATCCATTAAAATCTATGTCTCTATGTGTTTAAAAAAGACTATTATTCTGCAAACTAAAATTTGTATTTTTGAAAGTGTAACAAAATCAACATTTCTTATACTAACGAAGTCATGAGTGACAACCTAGAACAATCATTTGTAAAGCAGCTTAAGGATAATCAAAACATTATCCACAAGATATGTCGATTGTACACCAATAATCAAGATGCACACAATGATTTGTTTCAGGAAATAACCATTCAGCTTTGGAAAGCATTTCCAAAATTTAGAGGCGATTCTAAATTTTCGACTTGGGCTTATCGAGTGGCACTGAACACGGCTATTACTTTGTATAGAAAAAGTACGCGCAGTGTTTCTACTGTAACCTATGAAGGTCAATATCATTTTCTCAGTCCCGATGATTATAACCATGAGGAAGAAGAGCAAATAAAACTGATGTATCAAGCGGTGCAACAGCTCAACGACATCGAGAAAGCCCTAGTTTTCTTGTATCTAGAAGATAAAGATTATACCGAAATATCGGAAACATTGGGTATTAGCGAAGTAAATGCCAGAGTGAAGATGAACAGAATTAAAGGAAAATTAAAAAAAATATTAAATCCCTAAGGATTATGGAAGAGTTGGATTTATTAAAAAAAGCTTGGAAAAAAGAGGACCATTCTTTTGAACAAGTATCTGAAAAAGAAATATACAAAATGCTGCATAGGAAATCATCGTCTATTGTAAAATGGATTTTGATTATAAGTATTTTAGAAATTATTGTTTGGTCGGGAATTGGTATTGTTTATAATGCTGATGATGCTATCAAGAGTTTGCATGCCGAAGATTTTTTAATCTATTTAAAAATATTGACCTATATCAATTACGTGGTCATTGCTGGATTTATTTATTGTTTTTATAAAAATTATACCAAAATTTCTACCATTACTTCCACCAAACAGTTGATGTCCGATATTTTAAAAACCAGAAAAACAGTTCGAAACTACGTTTGGTATAACTTGAGTATGATATTTTTCTGCACTATTTTAGGATTTGCAATGGCGTTTATCTACAACCCTGACATGAGTGTGCTGAAGGAAAAAATAGCCCAAGACGAAAGCAATTGGATACTCATCAAAATAATCCTAATTCTAGGATTTACAGTAGTCCTATTAATTGGTGCTTTCTGGTTGTTCTACCGATTACTCTACGGCATTTTACTCCGAAAACTCAATGCCAATTATAAAGAATTGAAGAAAATAGATTTATAACGAAAGCCCCAAGAAATTGGGGCTTTTTTGTGTTACTAATGATGTTGCAACCTATTCCATTGGCGGAATTTCTTCTTGTTTTTCGCCTTTTTTAGCGGGCTTTCTTTTGGCCAATAAATTATCATAGTACGATCTTACGGCATTGATAACATCCAATGATTGATTAAACTCATCACTGTTTACCGCTTTTGACATCGAAAGTACATAGTTAGCCATATCTTCATATACTTGTTTTACATCTTTACGCATTTGCTTTACATCAAAAACC
>NZ_JBPTTL010000005.1:0-180409 GCF_051547085.1 Flavobacterium sp. RSB2_4_14 | reverse complement strand
AGGATCTGGCACGGTTACTACTGGCAATGGGTTGACTACTAAATTAAAGGAACTTACAGTATTACATCCGGTTGTATTATTGCGGATGTTAATCCAGATTTGTTGTGGGTTACTGGTGTTGGAATAACTATTCGGTAACGCATTGGTTTGACTTGTCGCATCGCCTTGGCTTGCATAATAGCTTACTGTTACATTGCTTTGCCCATTGGCAATTTCTGCTGTTTTTGTATTTAAAGTAAATTGTTCTGTATTGTCTCCTGGCGTGGTGTAGTCACACAATTCATAATTAGTAATTACTGGATTGGCTAGTGGTAATGGGTTTACTATTAAATTGAAAGTAGTATTGGAATAACACGCTGGCGAACCTAATGTGTAGGCTCTAACGTAAATCGTTTGTAATCCAGAGTCGATATTGCAATACAATCCGGTTATAGGATTAGCTCCCGTTTGTGAATTGGTCAGTGTCTCGTGGTAAGTAACAACTATGTTTGGATCACCGCCTGTAATCTGATTGGTCATGGTCGTTAAATCAAAACCACAATAAAATCCATCGTTGTTGTTACTGTCATCACATACCACATAATTAGATGGCGTGAATATCGTTGGGGAAGTGTTTACTGTTACTACCGCTGAACCTGATTGGGGTTGAGAACAGGTGGTTGAACTTCCTTCTTGCACACTTATTAAACTGTAAGTAAACGTTCCAAAAGAAGTTGTTGGAACATTAATAAAAGCTGTATTTCCTCCACCAGAAGTTGAAAGTGGTGGTTGAATTGCGTTGTTGATGGAATATATAAAGGTGTAAGGAGCATTTCCATTTGAAGCAGTTAAAACTAATTGCGGAGATGGCGAATTTAAACACGTTGAAACACTTCCTGAAATAGTTGCTGTAGGTAATGCATTAACCGTAATAATAGCAGATCCTGCCTGATTTTGAGCACATGATAGCGCTCCAGAACTTTGAACATTTACTAAGGTGTAATTGAAAACGCCTGAATTTGTGGTAGGAACATTTAAAGAAATACTATTTCCAACGATAGTTGTAATGGTTGGTTGAACAACATTATTTAATGAATATGTAAATGAATAAGGTGCTGTTCCTCCAGAGCCAGTAAATGTTATAGTTGGACTAGGAGCATTTTGACAAACAGCAGTTGTTCCCGAAATACTTGCTGTCGGCAATGCGGTTACAGTAACAGTTGCTGAACCTGAAATAGCTCTTAAACAAGTAGTTGAAATATTAGAAACACTCACTAAACTATAAATGGTATTGGCATTAAGATTAGGTGTTGTTATAGTGTTAGTTCCTGAAGCATTTAATATTATTGTTTGATTAGGACCAGCATTTACAGTATAAGTAACTGTTGCATTTGGGGTACCATTAAAAGTAATACCAGTAGTAGTTCCAGAGCATATCGTTGTTGTTCCTGATATTGTTACTGAAGGCAAAGGATTTACTATCAATTGAAAAGTAGTAGTGCCAAAAGTCAAAGGATTAGCATTCTCCTCCATTCTAACGTAAATCGTCTGAGGATTTGATGTGTTTACATATGCATTTATTGGACTTATTGCAGCAGTATCATTATCGGCATCTGCTTGAGTTAAATGATAAGTAACAGTGTAATTAGCTGGATTGTTAGCACCAAGAATAATTGCTGTTTGTGGAGTGAAATTGAAGGTAGCTGTACCACTACCCAAACTACTCTCACACAATGTTAAATTTGATGGTTGAATAGGAGTTGCATTACAAGAAATAAAACCTATTGTAAAAGAAAAAACAGAGATACATCCACTAGAAGTGGGTCCATTATCTGTAACTGACATGTATATTGTTGCTCCACCAACAGGACCAGGATATGATGCGGGGTTTGGAATAGAATTATCTAAATTTTGAGCTCCATTTGCTGTTGTATGATAATAAATCTCATAATTACTTGGTGTAAGTCCTGTCCCTGTAAAAATATTTGCTGCTGCTGCATTCAAGTTAAAATTTGGCAAATTACTACATTGAGTTAAATTTACAGGTTGATTTATTGGAGGTGGTGAGCTGAAGGTTACTGTAGCACTAGCGGATGCATTCGCAACGCATCCAGGTTTATTGACAATAACTGTGTAAGTAGCAGGCTGAGTAACCGTAATTGATTGTGTATTTCCAGCTATTGGACCAGTTACTGAAGATGACCATTGATAAGAGGTTGCTCCTGCAATTGTGGCTGTCAAAATAGCTTGAGCTCCAGGGCAAATAACTTGATTAGCTAATGATAACGGACATATAATATTACAATCAGTTGCTCCTGCACCCGCTTGTCCTGCATTAGTTTGCGTAACAGTAATGTTACCTGCTTGACCACTATAATTGGTCAACAAAACAACATATATATCACCTACGACAGCATTTAGAATTGTGAAATTTTCTACTGCAGCAGCAGAAAAACTACAACTGACACTTGTAGTTGGATTCAAATCTGCTGGACCACAAGTCGGTGCAGGAAATGGTCCCCAAAGAATATAATCAACATCAATTGGAGTTCCACCGTTTGTTGCTTGTGAAATTTGAAAATTAATATTTCCAGCAACTCCAATTTGCATGTAAAACCATGCCGGATTGGGCTGACTCCCCAAACACTCATAATCAATACCAGTCTCAGAAGTTGTTCCTGTAGAATTAGGGAAAGTTAAAGCAGATCCACCAGCACAAAATGCGTCACTCGAAGCACAATTAGCACCTTGAGAAAAAATTGAATTAACTGTTAATAAATTAAATAATAGTAGAAAAAAATAAATATTCTTCATGTACATTAGCATTTTTAAGGAGCGAAATGTACATATTTTTGAGAAATAATTAAGTTAAAATTGAATTATTTTTAAATATTAATGGTAATAAGTAGAGATTGATTTTTATTATTTATATTTGTCTTTTTAAAATTTAAACCCCAATTAATATTGAATTTAATGACAAACAGTGATTCCATTAATGATGAAATAGGAGATAATCATATTGCAAGTAGTGCTCAAAATCCTCTGCGAAGTGATGCTTTCGAATTATCTGATGATGTAAAAATAGAACTGATAAAAAAAGATGTTGAAAACATATTAAGCACTCTTGGTATGGATTTGACTGATGACAGTTTAAAAGGAACTCCGAATAGAGTAGCAAAAATGTTTGTTAAAGAAATTTTTGGAGGTTTAAATCCTAATAAAAAACCCAATTCTTCTACTTTCAAAAACAACTATAAATATGGTGAAATGCTAGTAGAGAAAAACATTACGGTTTACTCCACTTGTGAACATCATTTGTTGCCAATCGTTGGAAGAGCTCATGTTGCTTATATTTCTAACGGAACAGTAGTTGGACTTTCAAAAATGAATAGAATTGTTGATTATTTTGCCAAAAGACCTCAAGTACAAGAACGATTGACCATGCAAATAGTTCAAGAATTGCAAAAAGTTTTAAATACCGATGATGTGGCTTGTGTCATTGATGCAAAACATCTTTGTGTTAACTCTAGAGGTATTCGTGATATAGAAAGTAGTACTGTTACTTCTGAATTTGGCGGGAAATTTAAAACAGAACAAACTAGAAGAGAGTTTTTGGATTATATTAAACTAGACACTCAATTTTAATCTAAATCTTTAAAAAATAGCCCTGATTAAAGTGGAAATCCTTTTCTTTTTCTTTCAAAAAGAAAAGATTGTAACGGAAAGCAGGAAATAGCTCAAAAAAAAACATGCAACTTTACAAAAATCATCAACTTAAAATATACAATTCTCTTTCTGGAGAAAAAGAACTTTTCAAGCCTGTCCATGAAGGAAATGTAGGTATGTATGTTTGTGGACCAACAGTTTACAGTAATGTACATCTTGGAAATGTTCGTACATTCATGTCATTTGATATGATTTTTAGATACCTTCTACATTTAGGTTATAAAGTTCGTTATGTTCGTAATATTACTGATGTTGGACATATCGTAGATGATGTGGATGACGGTGAAGATAAAATTGCCAAAAAAGCTCGTGTGGAACAATTAGAACCAATGGAAATTGTACAACGTTATACGGTAGATTTTCATGATGTTTTAAATCAATTTAATTTTTTACCACCAAGTATAGAACCTACAGCCACAGGACATATTATTGAACAGATTGAAATCGTTAGAGAAATTATTGAAAAAGGATTCGGATACGAAACAAACGGTTCTGTTTATTTTGATGTGGTAAAATTTAATGAAACTAATCATTACGGGAAATTGAGTGGCAGAAATATTGACGAAATGCTTGCCAATACTCGAGACACTGACGGACAAAGTGATAAAAAAAATCCACAAGATTTTGCCTTATGGAAAAAAGCCGAACCAGAACACATCATGCGTTGGCCTTCGCCATGGGGAATTGGTTTTCCGGGTTGGCACTTAGAATGTACCGCTATGAGTACTAAATATCTTGGCGAAACATTTGATATTCACGGTGGTGGAATGGATTTAAAGTTCCCGCATCATGAATGTGAAATTGCTCAAAATGAAGCTTGCACTGGTCATAGTCCTGTGAATTATTGGATGCATGCCAATATGCTTACGCTAAATGGTAAAAAAATGTCAAAATCAACTGGAAATAACATTCTTCCAGACGAAATATATAATGGAGGAAGTCCTTTTTTAACCAAAGCTTTCTCTCCCAATGTGGCTCGTTTTTTTATGATGCAAGCACATTACAGAAGTATTTTGGATTTTACCAATGATGGAATTGTAGCAGCAGAAAAAGGATTTAATCGATTGATGGAAGGAATGGAAATTCTGAAAGGATTACAACCCAGCAATTCTTCATCTGTTGACATTATTTCATGGAAACAAGATTGTTATGAGGCTATGAATGATGATTTTAATACACCAATTTTGATTGCCAATCTATTTGAAGGCATCAAGTTTGTTAATTTGATTAATGATGGAAAAGAAACCTTGAGTGCTAATGATTTGAAAACACTTTCGGAGACATTACATACTTTTACATTTAATGTTATTGGCATTAAGAATGAAAAAAGTGCTTCGAATAATTCAGATAAATTAGATGGCGTTGTCGAAATGTTAATCACCATGCGAGAAGAAGCTCGAGCGAACAAAAATTTTGCGCTGTCGGATCAAATTCGTGACAAACTCTTAGCATTAGGAATTCAACTAAAAGACGGAAAAGAAGGAACAAGTTTTAGCATTCAATAAACTTTATGATAAAGAAAATCGTAATAGCGCCACTCCTATTGCTCATCTATTTTTATAAAATTGTACTATCACCTTTAATGCCATCAACTTGTCGATTTCAACCTACTTGTTCTAGTTATTTTATAGAAGCACTAAAAATTCATGGCCTTTTTTATGGCTCATATCTTGGTACAAAAAGAATACTACGGTGTCATCCTTGGGGCAAAAATGGTTATGATCCTGTTCCAGAGAAAAAATGCTCACACTAAAGAAATCTTAAATTATACATCTCTTTTTGTAACAAATAACTATTTTTACAATCAATCTTAAACAAAATAACTCATTATGATTTGGAATCCATCAGAAGGAATTAATATAGGTTTCTTTACTATCCGTTATTATAGCTTGATGTTTGTAATTGCATTTGGCTTAGGATGGTATATCATGAAGCATATTTTCAAAAAAGAAAATGAGCCAATAGAAAAACTAGACACCTTATTTATATGGACAGTAGTCGCTACTTTACTTGGTGCGCGTCTAGGTCATGTATTTTTTTACGACTGGGAATATTACCGAAACAATTTATTAGAAATTTTATTACCCTTCCGATTTAGTCCTGAATTTGAATTTACTGGTTTCCAAGGCTTAGCAAGTCATGGCGCGGCAATCGGTATTATTCTTGCGATGTATTTTTACAGTACCAAAGTTATCAAACGTCCTATACTTTGGGTTTTAGATAGAGTTGTCATTCCAGTTGCGAGTGGTGCTGTATTTGTTAGAATTGGAAATTTTTTTAATTCAGAAATATATGGACATGTCACCTCAAAAGATAATTTTTATGGAGTGAAATTTATCAGAGAAGATGAATTTTGGGATAGTCATAGTTTATCTCAAATTACAAATACCGTAAATAAAAATGATGCCTATAATCTTATTCAAAATGACCCAAAATTTGCTGATATTTTAAATCAAATTCCATACAGACATCCAGCACAATTGTATGAAGCAGGTTTGTATATTGTTGTTTTTTTCATTCTTTTCTTTTTATATTGGAAAACAAAAACAGCCGAAAAACAAGGATTATTATTTGGTTATTTCCTTATACTTCTATGGTCAGTTCGTTTCATAGTAGAATATGTAAAACAAAGTCAAGGCGGAATTGAAGAAACATTCGGTTTATTTACCACAGGTCAATGGTTGAGCATTCCTTTTATTTTAGTGGGAATATATTATTTGTTCGTTGCCGAAAAACCAGTTGAAGATAAAATATAAACTTGAATATTACAAAAAAAAGAAAAGTCCCTACTCGGGACTTTTTTTATTATTCCTCACTTTCGGAAGCATTTGATTTAGCATAATTCCGCCATTTTTCAATACAGTCTTTCATGTCTTGAGGCAACTCAGTGTCAAAACTCATAAATTCTTGAGTTGTTGGGTGAACAAAACCAAGCGTTTTGGCATGTAATGCTTGTCTTGGTAATGTTTTGAAGCAATTATCAATAAACTGCTTGTATTTGGTAAAAGTCGTTCCTTTTAAAATTAAATCACCACCATAACGTGCATCATTAAACAAGGTATGCCCTATGTGTTTCATGTGCACTCTAATTTGATGTGTTCTTCCAGTTTCCAATTTACAAGAAACCAAAGTAACATAGCCAAAACGTTCCAAAACCTTATAGTGAGTAACTGCATGTTTTCCGATTTCGGGATCGGCAAAAACAGCCATTTGCATTCTATCTTTAACATGACGAGCAATATTCCCAACTATCGTTCCTTCGTCTTCTTTCACATTTCCCCAAACCAAAGCAATGTATTCGCGCTCTGTAGATTTATCTTCAAATTGCTTTGCCAAATGCGTCATGGAAGCTTCTGTCTTGGCAATAACCAAAAGTCCAGTAGTATCTTTATCAATTCGATGAACCAAACCTGGTCTTTCACTTGAATTCATTGGTAAATTTTCAAAATGAAAAGCTAAGGCATTGACCAAAGTTCCTGTGTAATTTCCGTGTCCAGGATGAACAACCAATCCTGCAGGCTTGTTGATAACCAAAACCGCTGCATCTTCAAAAACAATATCCAATGGAATATCTTCTGGATCTATTCTGTTTTCAAAAGGTGGATGAGACAACATTATGCGTACAACATCAAAAGGCTTTACTCTATAATTGGATTTTACAGGAACATCATTCACCCAAATATTGCCTTTTTCAGCAGCTTGTTGAATTTTATTTCGAGTGGCATTTTCAACTAATGACATTAAGAATTTATCCACACGTAGAAACGATTGTCCTTTTGTAGAAACAAAACGATGATGCTCAAAAAATTCTTCTTCTAAATCGGGAATCTCTTCGTTATGGCTCATTTACAGGAATAATTTCAGTTGAATCAACTGCTGTTGAGTCAATAGTTTCTTCATAAGTAATTTTTCCGTCACCCAACACTAAATCTATTTTTGATGATTTCAAAACTTTATCACCTGCTTTCAATTTTTTTCCATTCATTCTCATTTCAAGAACCATATCTTTACCCAAGTAAGGTTTATAAGTTATCGTTCCTTCTAACAGTCCAACGGCTTCCAATGTTGGAACCGCTTGACGATAGGTTTTCTCAATCAAATCTGGAACCGAAACCATAGTATATTTTGAAGCATTGATTTTAATATATATTTTTCTTCCTTCTTTAACCTTTGCTCCTGCTTTTGGTTCTTGTTCAACAATAGTCAACTTTGGAAAATCAGGTTTGAAATCAACGGTATCTAAAATTATATAGTCTAAATCAATAGCACTCAATTTTTCTTCGGCTTGTTCAACTGAAAGCTTACTCAAATCAGGAACTGCAATTTCTTGCCCATGATGAGTTGTATAGGTTAACCAATGAAAAAACAAATAGGATATACCAGCAACAATAGCCATAGCAACAATAATTTGTGCAAAAAACACTTTACTGGTTAAATACGAACGTAAACTCATAAATAAATTTAATTTGAGCAAAGATATAAAAAACATAAAGGTTATTCGTTTGAAAAAAAATGATAATTTTGTTATTACTAATACTTACACATAACTAATGTTATCTATGAAAAAAGTTGCCATCATCATGGGCGGTTATTCTAGTGAATTTGAAATTTCTCTAAAAAGTGGAAATGTGGTTTACCAATTTCTTGATCAATCAAAATATAAAGGATATCGCATTCATATTTTTAAAGAAAAATGGGTTTATGTTGATGACAATGATGCTGAATTTCCTATTGACAAAAATGATTTTTCAGTGACCGTAAATGGCATTAAAATTAATTTTGATGTGGTTTTTAATGCTATTCATGGCACTCCAGGAGAAGATGGATTGATGCAAGCTTACTTTGAATTATTAGAAATTCCTCAAAGTTCTTGCGATTATTACCAAGCTGCTTTAACCTTCAATAAACGTGATTTATTGTCTGTTTTAAAACCCTATGGCATCAAAACGGCAACTTCTTATTATTTAAATTTTGGAGATGAAATTCATGTTGATGAAATCTTAAAAACGGTTGGCTTGCCTTGTTTTGTTAAACCGAATAAATCGGGCTCGAGTTTTGGTATTTCAAAAGTAAAATCTAAAGAAGAATTTTTACCAGCTATTGAAACTGCCTACAAAGAAGACAATGAAATCATCATAGAAAGTTTTCTTGATGGAACAGAAGTATCTGTTGGTGTTATCAATTATAAAGGAAATATAACTGTTTTACCCATAACCGAAATTGTCTCTGAAAATGACTTTTTCGATTACGAAGCCAAATATCTAGGGAAATCTCAGGAAATTACACCTGCTAGAATTTCTTCAGAAATGACGGCTAAAGTTTCGGCAGTAGCCAAAAAAGCCTATGAAGTGTTGAAAATGAGTGGATTTTCTAGAAGCGAATTTATCATCGTTAACGGTGAACCACACATGCTCGAAATGAATACCATTCCGGGTTTAACCACTGAAAGTTTAATTCCACAACAAGCCAAAGAAGCCGGAATTTCGCTTACTGATTTATTTAGTAATGCTCTGGAATTAGCATTTAAAAAGTAAAATTAATTTATGATAATTATTTTTGGGACAAAAGCTCGTTGTATTAGAAATGGACAAATTGATCATGTAGATTGTCCAAATTGTGGAAAAGTAACAAGGATGAGCTATAGTATATATGGAAAGTATTTTCATTTATTCCATATACCATTCGTACCAATAAAGAAAATTAAAATTGCTGAATGCAATAATTGTAATAAAACATTTGATTATATTGATTTGTATGAAAGTATTAGGATAAAAATTCATAAAGAAAAAGAAAAAAGACCACTTCGTTATCCTTTTACAATGTATTCAGGGATTATAATTCTAATTTGTTTTTTCGCATATGGATTTTATGATTCAAAGATGACTGAAAGTGACACTTTAAAATTCATTAAAAAACCTCAAGTTGGAGATATGTACTATGTGAAAATTTCGGATGGACAGTTTTCAACATTTAGAATTGACAGTATAACTCGAACAGAGTTATACGTCACTAATAACGATTTTCAAATCGACTTAGATTATGATATTGACACTATAGATGAAAATAAAAACTATACAAATTCAAAAGACACTCTAAGTATTTTGGATTTACAAGAATTTTTAAATAACGAAACAATAATCAAAGTAATCAGAAAATAAATGATACGAAAAGCAGTTTTCCCCGGTTCATTTGACCCAATAACTTTAGGGCATTATGATATTATTAAAAGAGGCGTTTCGCTTTTTGATGAAGTAATTGTAGCTATTGGTATCAATGCCGATAAAAAATACATGTTTACTTTGAACGAAAGAAAAAAATTCATTGAAGACGCTTTCAAAGATGAACCTAAAGTTTCGGTGATTACTTATGAAGGATTGACAATCAATTTATGTCGAAAGTTAGACGCTCAATTCATACTTCGTGGTTTGAGAAATCCAGCCGATTTTGAATTTGAAAAAGCCATTGCACACACCAACAGAAAGCTCTCTCAAATAGAAACTGTTTTTTTACTAACAGCTTCCAAAACTTCCTATATCAGTTCCACCATAGTTCGAGATGTCATTAGAAATGGTGGTGATTATACCGTTTTGGTTCCCGATACTGTAATTGTAAAAAAAGGAAAATAATTATTATACTATTGATATTCAAAGTTATAATTTAAATAATTTATCTTTTAAAAACTAGTGTTTGCTAAATTTAAGTTAACACACAAAAGCAGAAAAAATATTTAACTAAATTGCAATAGCAGATTTCCACAAGATTTCCTGCTACAATAGTGCTACAGTTTTTATAATCTCAATGATTAAAAAAACTTTTAATTAGAAAATTATACCTGCTTTATGACTACTATTAAAACTTCGATTTTCATTTTCTCCTTACTATTTTTTTTTCAAATAGCTATTGCCCAAAATATTTCTGGAAAAATTATTGATTCCCAAACTGGAGAAAGCATTCCTTATGCTACAATTTTGGTCAACAACGCTGAAAATTTGGTTTCAAATGCAGAAGGATTATTCACTCTATCCGAAAATAGTAGCAGTCCAAATACAATGTTAACTATATCCTATCTTGGCTATGCAAACCAAAAACTATCGGTTGGCAATTTAGTAAAACAGCAAAATATAATAAAACTTCAAGCTGGAATTATTGAACTTAAAGAGGTTAACGTCTCTAATAAAAGACTAAGTCCTTATGAAATTATGGCAAATGTCAAGGCGAATATCAAAAATAATTATGCTAAAAATAGTATCCCAAAAAAGGATATGATTTTTTTTAGGGAAATAACAAATTTCAAACCTTCCATTCTTGATGTAGAAATTGATGAGTCATCTGGATTTTCAAAAAATGCTCTTAAAACAGCAAATGCTCAGATGACTGCATTCACTTCAAAGTTAATAGCGCAACCACCACGAGAATATGTTGATATCCTTTGCAATAATTATTCTTACCTCACTACAAAAGATGACAAACCATATTACTTATCAAAACTTGAGGTGTTGAAAGCTACAAAACTCAAAAACGAAAATAGCTCGACTTCTCTTGATGATTTACAAAAATCGGCCACCGATATTATTTTGACACACCTTGATTCAACAAAATATTACAGAGTGAAAAGTGGACTTTTTGGTTCACGAGATACTATTTCATTGCGAAAAGATTTTAATAAAAAGAAAAGACCAAAGTCAAATCAATTAACATCGACTAAAGCTAATCTCACGTCATTTCTAACTGAAAATAATATTACTAATGTCACCAAATTTGATTTTATTCATGAGCCACAGACGTATGACTATACTTTTGAAGGTGCTACTTATACTAATGAAAATGAATTTGTTTATGTTTTAAGTTTTAAACCCAAGAAAAGCAAATCTAAATACAAAGGAAAATTATATATCTCAGAAACTGATTTTGCAGTAATTAGAGCTGATTATAAATTAGAAGATGGAAAAAAAGTTAATGGTGTTAATTTGAAACTTTTGCTTGGAATTAAAGCCATAGAAAACGTAAGTAAAGGAACCGTGATATACAAAAACAGTCCCGTTGGAAATGGTTATTATTTGCAATATGCACTTCAGGAAAAAGGACAATATATTTACATAAACCGACCTTTAAAATTTATCGAATTAACCGATGAAGACAAAGATGTAGTGGCATTTGATTTAAAAGTAGAAGGAAATTCGTTTGAAAAACTGGAATACCTCAATATGAATCGTTCAGAAAGTTCAGAAGCCACTATTGGAAAAATAACAGAAGATGATTTCAGTTTTATAAAACTAAAATCATACGACCCAAAAATTTGGAAAGATTACAATGGAATAGAACCTTTGGAGGAAATGAAACAATTTAAAGCAGTAGATTAGTGTTGAATTTAGTATTTATCAGTCTTACTATCTTCCTCTTTCTTAATAACTTTGCGCGCTACTTCAATTTTAAACTTCTTTCCTTTCATTTTTTCGTCACGAATGTTGGAAAGTAAGGCTGCAACTTTATTAAATTTCACGGCTGCAAAAGAAATAAAATCTTTTACTTCAATCAATCCCAAATCACCTTTCTCCAATTTTCCTTTTTGGGAAAAGAAACCCACAATATCAATTTTATTCAATTTATTTTTCTTGCCACCACTGATGTAAATGGTTTGGAATTCTGGAGGTTTTGGTAATGTTGTGGCATTGTCCACTTTTAAAACTGGCATATTATAATCGATATAATCCATTTTCTTTTCACTTTCATGTATTATAATATAAGCTGTTCCAGAAGCTAACATTCTCGCAGTTCGTCCGTTTCTATGTGTAAAATCCTCTTCCTTTGAAGGCAAATGATAATGAATAACGTGTTTCATTTCGGGAATATCCAAACCTCGAGCCGCTAAATCAGTGGTGATTAAATAACTCACACTACCGTTTCTGAATTGAATTAAAGCGCGTTCACGTTCATCTTGGTCCATTCCACCGTGATAATATGTGGCATAAATACCTTTTTCGTTTAAAGTGTCACTAATACGTTCTGCAGCATCTCTATGATTACAAAAAATCAATGCCGACTGCGATTTTAAAGAACAAATCAAGTTAAACAAAGTAGTAATCTTATCTTTCTCTTTAGAAACAACCATCTTCATAGAAAGATTCACTTTTTCTTCGTCCGATGGAATAAAATCTAAAACCGTTGGGTTTGTAACTTTCGTATATTTTGGAATTTCAATTCCAGAGGTTGCAGAAACTAATATTCGTTTGTTTACTTTTGATAATCGGCTTATGATGAATGACATTTGTTCATGAAAACCAAGTTGTAATGATTTGTCAAATTCGTCTAAAACTAATGTTTGAATGCGGTCAACCTTGAAAGTTCCTCTGTCAATATGATCAGCAATTCGTCCTGGAGTTCCAATCAATATGGCTGGTGGATTGGATAAATTCTTAATTTCAGTTTCAATGGAATGTCCGCCATAGCAAACATTAACTTTATAATCAGTACCCATTTTTTTCCAAACTTGCTCAATCTGTAATCCCAATTCTCTTGAAGGTACTAAAATCAAACATTGCACTCCGGCAATTTGCTCGTCAATTAATTCAAAAATGGGTAATAAAAAGGCCAATGTTTTTCCAGAACCTGTTGGCGACAACAACAAAACATTACTATCGTTTAAGATGGTTTCTTGAGCGGCAATTTGCATTTCGTTTAGGTTTTCTATACCTAAATTAAGCAGTAAATTATTGGAATGATACTGATTTTTCATTCGGCAAAGGTAAAGCCAATTTATTGGAATCCTATTTTAGCAAATAAAATCTAATTTAGTGAAGCAATTTTTCCTCTTCAAACAACAATTTTATATTTTCATAGGAATTTTTTAAAGCTTCTTTTACTTGCTCAGGGTTGAGCCAAGCCACCTTTTCAATACCTTCATTAGCTTGTGGTATTGGAGTTCCTTCAAAAGTGGATTGCATTTCAAACCAATGCGTGATTTTTAATTTGTATTTGCCGTTGCGTTTAAAAATGTGATAGGTTTTTTGAAGTTTATGAGAAACTCTAAGTTTGTTTACACCTGTTTCTTCCTCTACTTCACGCATGGCAGTATCTTCAATTTCTTCTCCTTTTTCAATTCCACCTTTAGGTAAATCCCACTTTCCATTTCTGAAAATGAACAGAACGTCACCATTTTTATTATAAACTAATCCTCCACCCGCTTTACAAACTGGAATTTTTTCCTTTACTTTTTTAAGAATTGCCTTTTCATCAGGATAATACAAATAAGCTTTCTGAATTTTGTTTTGAAACATTTTAATGATGACTTGCTCAATATCAACACTTTCCAGTAAGAACAACTGAAAATCGGTTTCTTTGGCTATTTCATTAGTTAAAAAAAGGGGTTTGTCGTTGACAAAAACTTTATACATTTGTACTATGATTTTTAATAAAGACACAGCCGAAAAAACAGCCGAATTGCTTTTACAAATAAATGCAATTAAATTGAATCCTAAAAATCCTTTTACATGGGCTTCAGGATGGCACTCTCCAATTTACTGCGACAACCGATTAATACTGTCTTTCCCAGCGATAAGAAATTTTGTTAGAGAAGAATTTTCGAAGCATATTGAGAAAAAATTTGGTAAACCAGACGTTATTGCCGGTGTTGCAACTGGTGCAATTGGCATCGGAATGCTCGTTGCGGAGTATATGGGATTGCCATTTGTATATGTTAGACCAGAGCCAAAAAAGCACGGAAGACAAAACCAAGTGGAAGGTTTTCTGCAAAAAGGACAAAATGTAGTTGTGGTAGAAGATTTGATTAGTACTGGAAATAGTAGTTTGGTAGCCGTAGAAGCTTTAAAAGAAGCTGGTGCCAATGTAAAAGGTATGGTTGCTATTTTTACCTATGGATTTGATATTTCAGTTGAGAATTTCAAAAAAGCCAATGTAAATTTACACACGCTAGCCGATTATGAAAACCTATTGCAATTGGCAGTAGCCAAAAATTATATCACCGAAAAAGAACTCACTACATTACAAGAATGGCGTAAAAGTCCATCGACTTGGAATGTGTAAAAAATTGTATTAAATGAAATCAAGAATACTTTTCATTTTTATTTCTGTTCTTTTCATTAACTGTAGTTCTGAAACTAATAATTCTGGCGAATACCGAAGTTTATGGATTATCAAAAGTATTTCCCCTGAAATACCATCAAACCCAAACCAACCAGATTGTAGATTGATGAACGATCAAATATTCTTTTCTGATTTTGGAACATTAACATGGTCATATCCATTACCTGACTCAAATGGTAGTTATTCTCAGCCATGTCAATCGGGATCAAATGCAGAATATTTTGATTACAAAAAAGTTGGCGGTGAAATTAAAATTTATGAACCAAACACAAATACCGAAGTAAATTGGGATTTTCAATTAGTCGACAATCTAATAACCGTTACCAGACCCAATTCGATAACTGTTTACGAAAAATATAATAATTAAATTATGAACTTAGAAAGCCCTAAAGTTACCGTAGCACAATCAGCAGAATATTTGTTCAACGCTCTGTCTGATGTGAAAAACTTTGAAAAATTAATGCCCGAAAACATTGCCAAGTTTGAAGTATTGGGCGATGATATTTTCAATTTTGGGTTAAAAGGAATGCCCGAAATTAAATTACGATTAAAAGAAGGTGTGCCTCATTCAAAAGTAAATCTTGCTGCAGCAAGTGACAAATTACCTTTTACTTTAACGGCAAATTTGGACAAAGTTACGGATGCATCAACCGAAGTTCAACTGCATTTTGAAGGTGATTTCAATCCTATGATGGCCATGATGATAAAAGGTCCAATTACCAAGTTTATTGAGACATTGGCACAGAATATGGAGAAATTGTAATGATTTAAGTTTTTTGATTAATGATTTTTGATTGCAGAATTTAAAACTTCAAAAATCTTAAATCATAATTCAGTAATCTGCATTCATTTCACAGTAGTCAATCGTTTATCAATCACCCTTTCCATATAATCTTGTATGAATGCTTTGCATCGCAATTCTAGTGCATTCATTTCGGCATTACGTTTTCCAATCAAATTGTTTTCCATGCCTTTATCCATTGCTGCATAAAACCCAACAGCTTTTTTCCCATCAAACGTGCAAATGTAATTGCCGCTCATAAATTGATACACATTGGCACCATATTTTACTACAAAAGGTGGAACCTTTTTTTCGTTAATCAAACTTCTACCCCAACTTCTAAATGGTTTTTGATACCCAATCATGTCTAAAAGTGTTGGATAAATGTCAATTTGCTGTGCCCAATCATTGTTCACTCCAACATAGTTGCCATTAGGAGAAAAGAATAAAATAGGAACTGTGTGTTTGTTAAACTCTTTTCGATATTCATCATAAGCAATAGTGTTGCCATGGTCGGCAACCAAAACAAAAATAGTGTTGTTGTACCATGATTGCTTTTTAGCTTCGGCAAAAAATCGTTTTAAAGCATAATCAGTGTAACCAATGGATTCATTGATATTTACTTTTCCTTTTGGAAATTTTCCTTCATACTTTTCTGGAACTTTGTAGGGTTCGTGTGAAGAAACAGAGAACAACGTGGCCATAAAAGGTTGTTTCTTTTGTGTTAATGTTTGATTAAAATATTGAAAGAAAGGTTCGTCCCAAATTCCCCAAACGCCATCAAATTCAGCATCGTTGTTGAATTCTGTTTTGCCATAATAATGGTCATAGCCCAAAATGTTTCCAAATCCTAAAAAACCCATTGAACCATTTGGTGCACCGTGAAAAAAGGAAGTATCATAACCTTCACTTTTCAAAGTAGAAACTAGTGACTCGATTTTCTGTTTTGGAAAAGGCGAAGAAGTAAAAGCATCTTTAAACGATGGAATTCCAGCAATTATTGATGACATTCCGTGAATAGATTTCCATCCATTAGCATAGGCGTTGGTAAAAATCAAACTGTGTTGCGCTAACGAGTCAACAAATGGTGTATATCCTTCATAATTTGGGATTTTTGTGCCTTTATTAAAAGCACCACTATATTCTCGACCAAAACTTTCTAATATAAAAATAACAATATTTGGAGTTGTCTTAGGGTTGTTCTTGTATAACTTTATTGGAACCAATAAACTGTCAACTTCCGATTTAGTAACCAAATTCACTTTCTTAAAAGTATTGGTATTCCAAGTTCTTATGACAGCAAAAGGAGTGTTCAAAACTACATCGGCTTGCGAAGCATTTTTCACATAACGACTAGCATCAAGCATATTTATTGGTCGGGTACTTTTCTTGAAATCACCTCTAATTCCACCTATACAAAGTGTGGTAATTAATAAAAAACTAACCACTGAAGCCGCAAAATATTTCACGGAAGGTTTTTCAACTTTATGGTGAACTTTTATCTTTTTATACAATAAAATCCAGATGTAAGACAAAGAAAAAAACAACAGAAAGACATGCCAATAATTCAATAAAAAATTAAAAAATAACTCTGTTTTATTGCTCTCGTTTTCTAAGGTATCTAAAGACGCTCTAGTACTTCTACTGAAAGTATATCGGTAATAAATAAAGTCAATGAAATTGGCAGAATAGACTAGTAAATTAGTTGCGAAATAAATGTAAAACAGTACTTTCTGATACCTTTTTTTGGTATTGATAATAGCAGGAAAAACAGAAATAATAATGAATAATGCATTAGCATACAAAATGGTTGTAGTATCAAAAGCCAATCCGTGATAGCACAATCTAAAAAAGTCGTAAATTCCATCAAGTTGAATAAGATCTTTATTGTATATAAAAAATAAAAGTCGGGCAATAAAATAAAAAACATAAGCTAATAAAATCCTAAAGACTACTGCTTTATATTCTTCAATGCGGGGGAATTTTTTCATTTAAATCATAAAATTAACGATGCAAAACTACATATTTCAGAGGTATGATTTTAAAATTTTAAATTAATATTGTGAATGAAGGTAATATTATTTAATTTGCATTAAAATTTAAGAAATGACACAAATCAAACGTCTTTTTGACTTTCCCTATTTTCAACTTGAAAAGAATAATATTTCCAATTGTCTAGTTACCAAATACGATGGAAAGTGGATTGCTACTTCTACTCAAGAATACCTTGATAAGGCGAATACTATCTCGAGAGCTTTGTTGCGTTTAGGCATCAAAAAAAATGATAAAATAGCCATAATTTCAACTAATAACAGAACCGAATGGCACATTATGGATATTGGTGTATTGCAAATTGGTGCTCAAAATGTGCCCATCTATCCAACAATCTCCGAAGTAGATTATGCCTACATTCTCAATCATAGTGAGGCAAAATATTGTTTTGTATCAGATGAGGAAGTATTGCGAAAAGTTACTTTAATCAAACAAGATGTCCCAAACCTATTAGAAGTATATTCTTTTAACCAAATTGAAGGATGCAAAAATTGGGTTGAATTATTAGAATTAGGAAAAGATACGAGCAATCAAGATGTGGTTGAAGACAGAAAAAATAGTGTTGATACTATGGATTTGGCTACTATTATATACACTTCTGGTACTACTGGACAACCAAAAGGCGTCATGCTATCGCATAATAATATTGTCTCCAATGTTTTAGACAGTGCCAATAGAATTCCATTTGGCGAAGGAAAAAGTGTTGCCCTTAGTTTCTTGCCTATTTGCCATATATACGAAAGAATGGTCACTTATATTTATCAGTTTTACAGTTGCTCTATTTATTTTGGTGAGTCGATGGATAAAATTAGTGATAACATAAAAGAAGTTCATCCTACGGTAATGACTGGTGTTCCTCGTCTTATCGAAAAAGTTTACGAACGAATTATTGCCAAAGGGTCAGACCTTAGCGGTATAAAGAAAAGATTGTTTTTTTGGGCAGTTAATGTGGGTTTAAAATATGAACCTTATGAAGCTAATGGTTTTTGGTATGAATTAGAATTGAAAATTGCCCGAAAACTAATTTTCAGTAAATGGAAAGAAGGTTTGGGTGGAAGATTAGATCTTATTGTAAATGGAAGTGCCGCTTTACAACCTCGTTTGGCAAGAATTTTTGCTGCGGCAGAAATTTATGTGATGGAAGGTTATGGATTAACAGAAACTTCACCTGTAATTTCGGTGAATGATATGCGAAATCGTGGTTTTAAAATTGGAACTGCAGGACGTATTATTGATAATGTCGAAATTAAAATTGCAGCTGATGGAGAGATTCTTTGCAAAGGACCAAATGTCATGATGGGATATTACAAAGACGAAAAACTAACCAATGAAGCCATTGTTGATGGATACTTTCACACAGGAGATATTGGAGAAATCGATAGTGACGGATTTTTAAAAATTACCGACCGTAAAAAGGAAATGTTCAAAACTTCGGGAGGAAAATATGTCGCACCACAGTTGATTGAAAATGCCATGAAACAATCCCGATTTGTGGAGCAAATTATGGTTATTGGCGAAGGGCAAAAAATGCCTGCCGCTTTTATTCAACCTAATTTTGTTTTTGTCAAAGAATGGGCTGCAATACATCATATCAATATTGGAGAAACAAATGAAGCTATTTGTGCCAATAATGAGGTTAAAGAACGAATATTAAAAGAAGTAGAAACTGTAAATAAAAAATTTGGAAACTGGGAACAAATAAAACGTTTTGAACTCACACCCGATGTTTGGTCTATTGATGGTGGTCACCTCACTCCAACTATGAAACTAAAACGAAAAGCAGTAATGGAAAAATATAAAGATTTATATCAAAAAATCTATAGCTAACACTTTAAATCTTTCAATTATGAAGTTAAAATTATTTCTAACTATTCTTCTGGCATCAATTTTATTTTCGGGTTGTAAAGAAAATAGTCCTGTAGATTCTATCAAAGCAAATTATCTTGATTATTCCAAAAGTGATGATCAAGCTACTGGTGGTATAAAAATGATTCCCATCTCCACTCCTATTGGCAAATTCAATGTTTGGACTAAAAGAGTGGGAAATAATCCAAAAATAAAAGTGCTTTTACTTCATGGTGGTCCTGGTGGAACGCATGAATTTTTTGAAAGTTTTGACGGTTATTTTCCCAATGAAAGTATCGAATATATATACTATGACCAATTAGGTTCGTATTATAGTGACCAACCGAATGATAATCGACTTTGGACAACCGAGCGATTTGTAGAAGAAGTAGAACAAGTGCGCAAAGCTTTGAAATTGGACAATACCAATTTTTATTTGTTAGGACAATCTTGGGGTGGAATTTTGGCAATGGAATATGCTTTAAAATATCAAAAAAATCTAAAAGGTTTGATTATTTCAAACATGATGGCAAGTGCACCAGCATATAACAAATATGCCGAAGAAGTTCTTGGACCACAACTTGATCCAAAAGTTTTTTCACAAATTAAAGAGTTTGAGAAAAACAAAGATTACTCCAATCCTAAATACATGGAATTGTTGATGAATTATTACTACACCGAACACATCCTTAGAATGCCAGTTGACCAATGGCCAGAATCTATTAATAGAGCATTCAAACATTTAAACCCAAATGTATATGTTTATATGCAAGGTCCGAGTGAGTTTGGAATAACAGGAGATGCAACTCTAAAGGATTGGGATATCACATCCAAATTAAAAACATTGACGATTCCAACATTGGTAATTGGTGCCAAATATGATACAATGGATCCAAAACACATGGAATGGATTTCAAAAGAAGTGCAAAATGGACGATTTTTACTCTGTCCAAACGGTGGTCATTGTTCTCAATATGACGATCAAGAACATTACTTTCCTGGTTTGATTAGCTTTTTAAAAGACGTTGATAACGGTAGTTTTTCAAAAGACAAAAACTAGTAAATTATCAAAAACGTTATTAACAATATTGATTAATAAATAGTTAACAATTAAACAACTGTTAAATTATTACATTCTCAAAATAATAATAATTTTATATCACTAACCCATAAATTATTAATTATGAATGTAAAAAACTTTTTAATTGGTGGAATTGTCGGTGGAATTACCGATTTTCTATTAGGATGGTTATTCTACGGAATTTTATTAATTGATTTTTTCCCTCCTATGAAAGGAACCGAAAACATGTTGTTCATTTTCTTAGGTTGTATGTCTTTTGGATTTTTAATTTCTTTTGTTTTTGCTCAAGGCGAAAGTATTTCTAAATGTGTTCCCGGTATTAAAGTTGCCGCTGGTATTGGATTATTCATGAGTTTGTGTATCAATTTTTTTAACAACATGATGAATGAAACAATAGATGTAAAAATGATGGCAACTGATGTTATTGTTTCAGTAGTTTTAGCTTCTATTGTAGGCGCTACTATTGCAGTTACTATTGGGAAATTGAAATAACTTATAATAAATGTTTATTGAAACGCTTTAGATTTTTCTAAAGCGTTTTTTTTTGTTTATTAGAAAGAGATATTTTAAAAAGAAACTTTAAAGCCACAATTAGCAATTTATACAAATAGAATATTTCTTTTTATGAATTGTTGAACCTTTAACCAATTTAAAGCGTCACCTTTGTAATGAGAATGCTTTTTTCAATACAATTGCTTATTGCAAATTTTGAATAAAAAGTGTATTTCTAATCAAAAAATGGATACTTCAGAAGTTGAAAAAGCAAAATCACATATCATTGTTGAAATCATACAATACATACCCAATGCTGTTTTAAGTAAAACTATTATTAAAAAAACTACTGGAAACATTACGGCTTCCTCTTTTGATGCTGGTGAAGAACTAGCCGAAAAAACATCTCCATTTGATAATTATATTCAAATAATAGATGGTACTGCGGAAATTATTATCAACGAAAAAACACAT
Source organism: Flavobacterium sp. RSB2_4_14 (assembly GCF_051547085.1). Classification (NCBI taxonomy): domain Bacteria; kingdom Pseudomonadati; phylum Bacteroidota; class Flavobacteriia; order Flavobacteriales; family Flavobacteriaceae; genus Flavobacterium; species Flavobacterium sp. RSB2_4_14. The sequence continues at coordinate 158,879 of NZ_JBPTTL010000005.1, read as the reverse complement.
AAACTTACTCTGGGTCAAGGAATAATTATTCCTGCGCATGCTAAACATTGCTTTAATGCTAATGTACAATTCAAAATGTTATCCACTATTATTAAAAGTGGTTATGAAGATTAGATTACACTATTTAAGTAATCTGCAAATTCATAAAAAAATAATCAAACCATGAAACTCTATATTAAATATATGGTGAGTATCCGCTGTAAAATGGTGGTAAAAGATGCGTTGGAAAAACTAGGGCTTCATTATGTTATTTTGGATTTAGGCTTGGTAGAAATTATGGAAAATTTAACCGATGCTAAACGAGAAAAATTAAAAATAGCATTACAACGCTCTGGGTTAGAACTCATGGATGATAAAAAAGCCATTCTTATTGAAAAAATAAAGAATGTCATCATTGAAATGGTACATTACACAGACCAACTTCCCAAAGTAAATTATTCTGATTACATCAGCGAAAAACTAAAATTAGATTACACTCATATATCCAAAATATTTTCAGAAGTAAAAGGCATTACCATTGAACAATTTATCATTGCGCACAAAATTGAACGTGTCAAAGAATTACTTTTATATGACGAATTAAATCTTACTGAAATATCATATATTCTCAACTATAGTAGTGTTTCGCACTTGTCTCGACAGTTCAAAAAAGTAACAGGACTCACTCCTAGTTTCTTCAAACAATTGAAAGATAAAAAGAGAATTGCGCTCGAAAATATCGGAATTGTATAACTTCTTTCCATTATAGTGCAACCCAAATTTTCCATTAAAACTGAACTTTGTTATAAATAGATAAACCTGCTTATTTTGAAACTATACATTAAATATATGGTAAGTAATCGTTGTAAAATAGCGGTTAGAGACGAGTTGAAAAAACTAGGTCTTCACTTTATTGTGGTTGATTTGGGAGAAGTAGAAATTATGGAAAACATCACATTCGAGAAACGTGAAATGCTGAAAGAAGGCCTTTTGAAATCGGGGTTAGAACTCATGGAAGACAAAAAAGCCATACTTATTGAACGTATAAAAAATATCATTATTGAAATGGTTCACCATTCTGATGAAATTATCAAAGTTAATTTTTCTGATTATTTGAGTGAAAAATTGGGACAAAATTATACCTATTTGGCCAATTTATTTTCGGAAGTTCAAGGAACAACTATTGAACAATTCATGATTTCCCATAAGATTGAACGAATCAAAGAACTGATGATTTATGATGAACTAAACATTACTGAAATCGCATGGAAAATGAATTACAGTAGTGTAGCGCACTTGAGTACACAGTTTAAAAAAGTTACTGGACTTTCGCCCTCACATTTTAAAAAGTTAAAAGACAAAAGAAGAATTTCTATTGAAGAAATTTAATTACTACTTAAAAAACCATTTCTATGAATATTAAAAGAATTTTTGGCGCCATACTCACCATATTAGGAATTGGCGGACTGATTTATACTGCTACTATTTTCTCGAATACTGCTGGGAATAACCATGATATAAGAATACTCATAATTTATGGCGTTTTAGGGTTATTGTTTTTTGGAACTGGAATAAGTTTAGTTCGCACCACTAAAGACGAATCTTAATTGCATTTATAAAAACAGATGATGAATATTATTTTACATAAAAAAAACAGTCTCCTTTATTACTTTTCTATCGGTTTGATAGTTGCGTTATTGGCTGCTTCATATTACAATTTTTTTATTGTAAAATCAACTCAAAAAATGGTTGAACATTCCCAAGAAATCATTAAAAAAAATAATGAAATTTTGGTAAACATTGTTAATATCGAAACAAACAGCAGAGGGTTTTTATTAACGGAAAACAATGATTTTTTATCCACAATTAATCAAAGTCAAAAAAATATTGACCACATTATCGAAGACCTATTTGTTCTCACCAATGATAATTCAGCACAACAAAAAAGAATTGCGATTTTAAAAAAATCTATTTCAAAAAAAATCAGTTTATCTCAATCTTTGATTTATAATAAAAAAAATAATATTGGCAGTAATCAGAGTGAATTAGCAACTTTAGCGACAGGAAAAGCCGTTATGGACTCCATTCGAGAAAACATCAAAATGATGAATTTTGAAGAACTCCGATTGCTAGAACAACGAAAAAGTGAAAATAATTCAAGCGCAGGAATGTCTGACTCGTTATTTATAGTCATTGCTATTTTTCTTGTTCTTTTAATCATTTTTATTTATTACATATTTAAGTTAGAAAAAAATAGAAACTCCGAATTAGAAAACTATATCCACAACCAAAAACTTGCATCTCAATATTCATTGAGTTTGATTGAAGCTAGTTTAGATCCTTTGGTTACCATCAACAACGAAGGGAAAATTACCGATTTAAACCAAGCCACAGTAAAGATTACCGGAATTGCCAAAGAAGAATTGATTGGATCAGATTTTATCAATTATTTTACCGAACATCAAAAAGCCTTAGAAGTTTATCTTGATGTATTTGCAAGAGGTTCTGTGGTTGATGCACCATTAACTATTCGTCACAAAAACGGGAAATTAACCGATGTGCTTTTTAATGGTTCCATCTATAAAGATGAATTAGGAAACACAAAAGGTGTTGTGATTGTAGCTCGTGATATAGCGGAACAAAAATGGGCTAAAGACTTACGGATTGCAAATAATGAATTGGCATTTCAAAATGATGAAAAAGAAAAGCGTGCGGCTGAATTGGTTATTGCCAATGAAGAATTACTGTATCAAAATGAAGAAAAAGAAAAGCGCGCTGAGGAATTGAGCATTGCCAATTTAGAACTTGAATTCCAAAATAACGAAAAAGAAAAACGAGCAGAAGAATTACTCATTGCCAATAAAGAACTCGAATACCAAAATAAAATAAAAGAAAAAAAAGCAGCAGAATTAATCGTTGCCAATAAAGAACTACTGTTTCAAAAAAACGAAAAACAAAATCGTGCCGACGAACTAGAAATTGCCAATAAAGAACTTTTATTTCAAAATGACGAAAAGCAAAATCGGGCTGATGAATTAAAAATAGCTGACAAAGAACTTACTTTTCAAAACAGTGAAAAAGAAAAACGTGTTATTGAAAACAAAGAATTGGAAGCTTATAGTTCTTCTCTAGAAATTACTTCGCAATATTCTCGTAGTTTAATTGAAGCCAGTCGTGATCCATTATTTACCATCAGTCCACAAGGCAAAATAACCGATACCAATAAAGCTTCGGTTAGAGTTACTAATGTGACTAAAGAAGAATTAATAGATTCTGATTTTATCTCCTATTTTACTGAACCCGAAAGAGCAAAAGAAGGATACGAACTCGTATTTTCTAAAGGATTTGTTGTTGATTATCCGCTTACCATCAAAGATCATAAGTTTACAGACGTGCTGTTTAATGGTGCTGTTTATAAAGATAATGATGGAAAAGTTATTGGTGCAGTGGTAGTTGCCAGAGATATTAGCGAACAAAAGAAAGCCGAGAAAGAGCTAATTGAGGCCAGAATTTTTGCAGAACTCGCCACTTCCATTGCTGAAGATGCCAAAGTTACAGCTGAAACTGCTACTTTAAAAGCAGAAGAAGCCGTGAAATCAAAACAACAGTTTCTGTCCAATATGAGTCACGAAATTAGAACACCGATGAATGCCATCATTGGTTTTACCAAAGTGGTACTCAAAACGGATTTAACCGCTAAACAAAAAGAATATTTAACGGCTATAAAATTGAGTGGCGATGCCTTAATTGTTCTAATCAATGACATACTTGATTTAGCCAAAGTTGACGCTGGAAAAATGACTTTTGAAAAAACACCTTTCAAACTAAAACAGTCAATCAATGCGATGTTGCATTTATTTGAAACGAAAATACAAGAGAAAAATTTAAAATTGATTACTCATTATGATTCCAACATTCCCGAAGTATTAGTTGGCGATCCAGTGCGGTTGCATCAAATTATACTGAATTTAGTGAGTAACGCAGTTAAATTTACTCAAAAAGGAAACATAACCGCAAGTGTTCAATTAACCTCAGAAACGGCTGAGGAAGTTGCCATTACATTTCAAATTGCCGATACTGGAATTGGCATTAAAGAGAGTAAAACAGACAAAATATTTGAAAATTTTCAGCAGGCAACAAGTGGTACATCCAGAATATTTGGAGGAACAGGTTTGGGACTTGCCATTGTAAAACAGTTGGTTGAAGCACAAAATGGCAAAATCGAAGTTGAAAGTGTTTTAGGCAAAGGGTCGAAATTTAGTTTTACTCTCCATTTTAATAAAACCAATCAACCAGCAGCTTTGGAAACAGAAATTATTGAATTAGACACCAAAATAAAAGATACCAAAATACTCGTAGTTGAAGACATGGAACTCAATCAACTATTGATGCGAACGCTTCTCGATGATTTTGGTTTTGAGTGTGAAATAGCTGCAAACGGAAAAATTGCCATTGAAAAACTCAAAAAAAACAGTTACGATATTATTTTGATGGATTTACAAATGCCCGAAATGAACGGTTTTGAAGCCACAGAATACATTCGACAAACCATGAAATTAGATATTCCTATCATTGCCTTAACCGCTGATGTAACAACCGTTGATGTGGCAAAATGCAAAGAAGTAGGCATGAATGATTATGTTTCAAAACCTGTTGACGAAAAGTATTTATACAGTAAATTAGTAGGTTTATTAAAGAAAACAGATGAATTCATAACGGATGATTCAAACGAAATAGCTGACGGTGAGCATACAAAATATGTAGATATTAGTTATTTAAAATTGCTGACTAAATCAAATACAAAGCTTATGTCTGAAATGGTAGAAGCCTATTTAAAACAAACGCCTCCTTTAATTATGTCGATGAAACAAAGTTACAGAGACAAAGATTGGCATATGCTTAAAGCTACTGTTCACAAAATGATACCTTCATTTACTATTATGGGTATAGATCCAGAATATACAGATTTAGCCAAAAAAATTCAAGATTATGCCGATAAGCTAGACCAAGCAACAGAACTTGAAGAATTGGTCACTAAGCTTGAAAAAGTTTGCAAACATTCCTGTTTTGAATTAGAAAATGAATTAAAAAATATAAAGCAATAAATTGCTAAAAAAAGTACTAATGAAAAGTGAAAAAAAGATTAAACTGTTTCTTGTTGATGATGATGCTGTTTTTTTAAAATTATTAGAAATTGAGTTCATGCAAAATGGTGATTTTGATATTGAAACATTTGCCACAGGTGAATTATGTCTCAAAAGTTTGTCAAAAAATCCCGATATTATTGTACTTGATTATCATCTTGATGGTATTGTAAAAAATGCTATGAATGGAATTCAAACTTTAGATGAAATAAAAAAAATAGATAGCAAAATTCCAGTTATCATGCTCTCTTCTCAGGACAAAATTGAAATTGCTGTAAAATGTATGCATCACGAAGCTTTTGATTATGTCGTTAAAAGTGAAACGGCATTCGTTCGATTGAAAAAAATAATTGCTCTAATTTTTGTTTACAAAACCATGAGAAAAGAACTGGATTGGTATATGGATAGAATGTAAGTTAGATTTCCAATACTTTCGCTCTTATCCTCATTAGCATTTCGCTTCTCTCCTATTCAAATCTGAATACTAAATTTAAGGCGCTTTTGCTTCTTCAAATTTCATTTTGTTAAACCAAATATATTACAACTTTTGAATAAAATTCTGTAATAGATTAGCGTTTATAAAGCAACATCTTTGTAAAATAAATATAGAACAATACTACTGTTTTATAAAGTAAAATAATATAAAAATTTGTTTGTTTGGTTGGTCATTATTAGGGGTAGTAATGACAAAGGCAAGGGTAAAACCTTGCCTTTTTGTATTTACCAAATTTCATAACAAATAATAATACAAACAATTACAATAGTTATGTAACTTAAACATTCAAGTTGCCACTGACCTTTGTACCAATATTAATAAATATAAACAAGATGAAAAAATTACTATTACTATGTATCTGTACTGCATTTACATTTAGTGCTAAAGCACAAACAGAAGACAAGAAATGGAATGTCGGACTTAATGGTGGTATTATCCAGTACAACGGAGATTTAGGCAGAGATTGGTATCAAACAGATAAAGCTTCATATGGTTTTGTTGGTGTATCGGTTTCGAGGTATTTATGGGATTTTCTTGATGTGAATGCAACCTATTCAAGAGGAACACTAGGTTATGACAGTGGTACAACAGGTTTCAAAAGTGACTTTAGTGCTGTTGGTTTAAACTTAAGATGGAATTTAATAAATCAAAAATATGCCATAAGACCTTATGTTTTTGGTGGTATTGGTGCTATTTTATTTGACAGACAATTAAACTTTCATAAAGAAAAAATTGACACCGCATTTCCAACTGTTGGTGGTGGTATAAACATTCGTTTGACACCTGAATTGACACTTAACTTACAAGAAACATTTATGTATACTAACAATGATAGCAGAGATGGTGTTGTATCAGGTAAAAAAGATGATTATTTAATGCACACAGCTGGATTATCTTATAGTTTTGGGAAAAAGAAAGATGCTGATAATGATGGTGTTTCGGATAGTAAAGACAAATGTCCAGATACGCCAGCAGGAGTTTCTGTTGACAAAAATGGTTGTCCAGTAGATAAAGACAATGATGGCGTAGCCGATTATTTAGATGCTTGTCCAGATGTTGCAGGTTCAGTCATGATGAATGGTTGTCCAGACAAAGATAATGATGGTGTAGCTGATGTAAACGACAGATGTCCAGATGTAGCAGGAACAGTAGCACTAAAAGGTTGTCCTGATAGTGATAATGATGGTGTTGCCGATTTAGATGATAAATGTCCTAGCACTAAAGCAGGCACAAAAGTTGACGCATCAGGTTGTGCACTTGATAATGATAAAGATGGTGTGAATAATGAAGAAGATCGTTGTCCAGATAACTTTGGTCCAGTTAGTTTAAAAGGTTGTCCTGATACTGATGGCGATGGTGTAGCTGATATTGATGACCGTTGTCCTACTGTAAAAGGAACTATTGTTAACAAAGGTTGTCCAGAAATTGCTAAACAAGATGCAGTTAGAATAACGTATATCGCTAGCAAACTTTTCTTTGAAAACAACAGTGATAAATTAAAAGTAGCTTCACTTGTTTTATTGGATGAATTAACCACTATTTTGAACAAATATGAAGGTGCCAATTTATTTATAGATGGTCACACCGATAGTAATGGTTCAGATGATTTTAACATGGTATTATCACAAAAACGTACAAACTCAGTTAGAAGTTATATGATTGGAAAAGGAATTTCCGAAAGCAGAATTACCGCCACTGGATTTGGAGAAAGTAAACCAGTAGCTGATAACAAAACATCTTTAGGTCGTGCTAAAAACAGACGTGTAGAGTTGAAAATTAATTACTAGAAAAATATAATTTAGTTTTTTTGGTTGAAGAGCTGTCAATTTATTGGCAGCTTTTCTTTTTTAAACAAACATTGAAAATCTTAACGACTACAATAATTGTATAATTAAAAACGCTAATTATGTAACACGCAACCATGGCGTTATAACTAGTTTTACAGTAAATATTTAAACTTAATTAAATATTATTAAACGTACTATTATGAACAAAAATGTATTAAAAATTGGGTTATTTTCATTAGTTCTTTTGGGATTTACTTCTTGTAACAAAAAAGAAAATGATTTAGCTGAACAAAGAATTAGCGAATTAGAAAGGTATGTTGATTCCTTAAAAACTGTTTCGGATGAAGATATGAAAGCAAACTGGGATAAAATTTCAGAAGACTTTGAAAAAAGAAATGCTGAAGCGTCAGAAGCATTGGCTAATCTTGATGAAGAAACAAAATCTACATCACAAGTTAGAATTACTACTACCACAACGTATTATGATCAATTTAAAAAGAACATGGAACCTAAACCAGTAGTTACTCCTTCTCCATCACAATTGTTGAGAGATCGTTTATTTGGTGCAGGAAAAATTGGAGATGATATGAGTTTTGCTTGGGTAAACAAAGATAACATACTTAATGTTTATGAAAACTTTTTCCAATCATATAAAGATAATAAAGGTGACTTTTCAAGAGAAGATTATGATGAAATAAAATTGATGTATGAAGCATTGGACAGCAGAAAAAATACCGTTGAAAAAGAAGGATTATCAAATGATGATAATATGAAAATTTCTTCTATCAAATTTAAATTTTCTCCTATGTTTAAAATGAATAGAATGGGAGCTAAAAATAGAGAAGCTACAGAAGCAAAAGAATAATTATAATTATTATTAATTCAAGTTGGAAATGGCAATCAGGGATGGTTGCCATTTTTTTTTAAATCAAATAAGTTTTAATCAATTTCAATTAAATTCTAAAAACTATGGCAATTAAAAAAATTCATGTTATTGCAACTAAAAAAAGTGATGCCAAGAAAAATAAAGAGGCATCAAAAACGAAATCAACTCATCCAGAGCAAAAAATAAAGAAGAAGCTGAACGAATTTGGCGATGATGATGCCATTTAGTTAACAAATTTTCAATACAAAATGAACCTTAATACAACTGAAACCATATTAATTTTATAACATATCAATACAATTATATAACAGTTTAACAGTTCAATTTACTCAATTTTACATAGTTGAAAATGCTACTCAATAGAACTGAATATGGTAAGCGAAAGTATCATTTTATGAAAATGAAATAAATAAAGTTATTTAGTCAAGAGAAGAAGAACCTCACCAAAATTGAATGTTTTTGGTTCTAACAAATAGCTTTATTTTTTACAAAATAGTATCTATTTCAAATTTCTACAAAAAAAACCAAACTGATGGAACCCAGCATAAAACAACTATTCACGAATACAGGATACATTACTTTATTCACAGGACGTTTTTTTAAAGAAGTATTCAAACCACCTTTTCAAATCAACGAATTCCTCAGACAATGTTACGCTATTGGCTTTAAATCATTACCATTAGTTACGATAACTGGTTTTATAATGGGATTGGTTTTAACCATACAATCACGACCAACCATGATAAAGTTTGGTGCCGAGTCTTGGTTACCAAGTATGGTTTCTTTATCCTTAATTCGAGAAATAGCACCCGTTATTACGGCATTAATTTGTGCCGGAAAAATTGCTTCAGGAATTGGAGCCGAATTAGGTTCAATGAAAGTTACTGAGCAAATTGATGCCATGGAAGTATCAGCTATAAACCCTTACAAATATTTAGTAGTCACTCGAATTTTAGCTACCACTTTGATGGTTCCTGTTTTAGTTATTTATGCCGATTTTGTGGGTATTTATGGTGGGTATGTTGGTTATAATGTTCACGGAAACATCAGTATGTACCGTTATTTTTCGGATGTATTTGAACATCTCGAATTTTTAGATGTATTACCAGCGGTTGTAAAAACATTTTTCTTTGGATTTTTCATAGGATTAATTGGGTGTTACAAAGGATTTAATGCATCAAACGGAACAGCAAGCGTTGGAATTGCTGCCAATTCTGCTGTAGTTTCTGCATCGCTTTCTATTTTTATAATAGACATGCTAGCGGTGCAATTAACCGATTTATTTTTCTAGAAATGATGAAAAGAGAAGCTATCATATCAATCAAAAATCTTTATAAATCTTTTGGAGGAAAAGCAGTGCTAAAAGGTATTTCTCTGGATGTAAATAAAGGAGAAGATTTAGTAATTCTTGGGCGTTCTGGTTCTGGGAAATCAGTAACTATAAAATGCTTGGTTGGTTTAGTAGAAGCCGATAAGGGAAAAATAGAAGTTTTTGGAACAGATATAACCAAGTTATCCAATGTTGAACTCAACAAAATTAGAGTGCGTATCGGATTTATGTTTCAAAATGGAGCACTTTATGATTCAATGTCGGTGAGACAAAACCTAACCTTTACCCTAAAACATCACACTAAAAACTTATCTAAAGAGGAAATAGAAAATAAAATTCTTGAAGCATTAGATAGCGTAGGTTTAAAAGAAGCAATCGATAAGATGCCATCAGAATTATCGGGAGGAATGCAAAAAAGAATTGCCTTAGCGCGAACCATAATAATTAACCCCGAAATAATTTTGTATGACGAACCTACTTCTGGATTGGACACCATTACAGCAAGGGAAATAAGTGAATTGATTGTATCTACACAAAAAAAACAAAAAACAACTTCAATAATTATTACTCATGATCTAGCTTGTGCTAAGATTACAGGAAATAGAATTATGATTTTAAAAGACGGCGTTATAAATGCTGTTGGAACCTATGAAGAATTAGAAAAAAGTACTGATGAATGGGTACACTCCTTTTTCATTTAAAAACAAAATAGAAATAATGACAAAAAATTCAAATCACATCTGGAAATTGGGAATGTTTGTAATCATAGGGATTGTATTCTTTGCAATTACCATATATTTCATAGGTAAAACCCAAAATTTATTTGGTGCTACTTTTCAGTTGAATGCCAATTTTAAAAATGTAAGTGGCTTAAAAGTAGGTAACAACGTGAGACTTTCGGGAATCAATATTGGTACTGTCAAGAGTATCGAATTTGTATCTGACTCGCTAGTAAAAGTAAATTTTGTTATTCAAGATGATGTACAAAAATATATTAAAACCGATGCTATGGTTAGTATTGGCTCCGATGGGTTAATGGGAGATAAAGTACTGACCATTTCACCTGGTTCCAAATCGACTAAAGTGGTGGAAGACAATACTTATATCCTTTCAAGTAAAGCTGTAGAAATGGAAGATATGATGAAAAGTGTAAAAGTGAGCATTGATAATGCCAAAATAATCTCCCAACAATTAGCAGAATTCAGTTATAAAATGAACAATAATGATGGTTTGCTCTCAAAATTATTGACTGATAAATCCTTTGCCAATAAGCTCGACAATACGATGGTAAACTTAGAAACAAGTTCAAATGAATTCTCGAATTTTTCAAAAAAAATGAATAATAAAAACAATGTGATATCCAAGCTAGTTGACAATGAAAAACTTGGAAAATCCGTAGACTCTTCTATCATCAATATCCAGAATGCTTCAAAAGGATTAAATGAAATTGAAGAAGCCGCTAAAAAGAACTTTTTACTCAAAGGATATTTTAACAAAAAGGAAAAAGCAGCATTAAAAAAGCAAAAAGAACTAGAAAAAACAGCAAACAAGAAAAATGATTCTATTGTAAAATAAAAATTAAAAAAAACAGAAAAGTGTCAGCTATAGTAAAAAATATAATGTTTCCAAACAACTATTTAATTAATGAGAAACTAAGTCTCGCTAATAATAGTATTGCTTTACAATTTATTGAAAATAAAAATATTACTGCTGAATTAATTTTAGCAAATAAAAAACTTGCGCTACAAAATGAAGATAAAGATACTAGAGCAGCGGAATTAATTTTAATCTTTAGAGAACTTGCTTTTCAAAACATAGAAAAAGAAAAAAGAGCAAAAGAACTTGTTATCACTAATAATAAATTGGCTTCCAAAAACATACAGAGAGAAATACAAACTGCTGAACTTAATTTAGCTAACAAAGAACTCCTAGCGCAAAACCAGGAAAAAGAAAAAAGAGCTAATGAGTTGATTTTAATAAATAATGAACTAAAAAAAGCAGAAGAATATCATACAGAATATATTAAAGGACTAGAAGAAATGATGTTTATAACATCACATAAAATAAGAATACCAGTTGCTAATATTCTAGGATTAACAAAACTACTAGAAGACACATCAAACTCTCCAGATGAAATAGCACAAACTTTGAATTACATCAAAGAATCAGCTTTATCACTAGATGATTTTACAACGGAATTGACCCATTTTATTTCGAATCTTAAACATAAGAGTAAAATTTAATAAAGCAATCTAGAATTCCAAGATATTGAGACAAGGCTACGAATAAAATCATAAAAATATAAAAATCAAATACTTACAGTATAAACGTTATTGGTTTATGTGAATTATGTAACATTATAAACAAATGGTATAAGTCTTAGGGTTAACTATAGAACAACCTTTGCTGTGTGAAAATTAATTCACTTTTAAACCCAAAAAAAAATGAAACTAAAAAAAATAATGATAACAATGGCAATGGCCTTTGTTATGTTAATTGCAGGTTGTGCAAAAGATGATTTTGTAGAAACTGTCGGTGTTTGTCCTATTGTCGAGTCTACTAACCCAGATAATAACGACACAAACGTACCCGTTAATCAAGTAATTACGGTTACTTTTAATGAAGAAATGAACCCTGATTCTATTAATCAAGACTCGTTTACTATTGTTGGAACAACAGCTATTGGCGGTGTAATTACCCATTCGGGAGCAACCTACACTTTTACACCAAACGCACCTTTATCAACTAATACTACTTATGTTGGTACAATTTCTACAGAAGCACAAGATCCAAATGGAAATGCTTTGCAACAAAATTATAATTGGTCATTTACTACTGGAGCGACATTACAACCTAGAGTAATTTCGACAAGTCCATCACCTAATGAAACGGGAGTTGTATTGAATAAAGTGATTAGAGCTACATTCAATATGCCGATGAATCCGACTAGTTTAAGTCAAACTACATTTTTAGTGAAACAAGGAACAACACCTATAGTTGGTGTAGTAACCTATTCTGGAAATGACGCCTTTTTTACCCCAAATGTAAATCTTAGCGCAAACTTAGTGTACACTGCAACTATTACAACAGGTGCAACCAATACTGCCAATACACCTCTTGCAGCAAATTATACTTGGACTTTTACAACTGGAGCTATTGCTGCACCAAGAGTAATTGCAACAAGTCCAAATCCAAATGAAACTGGTGTTTTGCTTAACAAAGTAATTACGGCAACTTTTGATATGGCTATGAATCCATTAACAATAACTGATTTAAGTTTCAAACTAAGACAAGGAACTACTAACATTTTAGGTACTATTTCTTATTTAGGAAATACTGCATCGTTTGTGCCAAATAATCCATTGTTAGCCAATACTATTTACACAGCCACAATTACAACTTTTGCAAAAAATCTAGCTGGAATTCCTTTAGCTGATGATTATGTGTGGAGATTTACCACTATAAACAATAACAATAGTCCTGTTTTAGGAGGTATGGACATGTTTGGAGCTTTTGGTGGAACTGCAGGAGTTACAAATCAAGGTTTGAATACGATTATTAATAATGGAGGTTTAGGAACAACAGCTGTTTCAACTGCTGTGACTGGTTTTCATGATGCTACAGCTATTTATACCGAAACACCTCTTAATGTAGGTAATGTTACTGGCGGAATATATACTGCACCACCATTACCTGGAACAGCTACTTCTTTTGCTATTGCTACTCAAGCATTAGTGGATGCGAATGCTGCTTACATTAGTATTTCTCCAGCGGCAATGCCTGGTGGAACTGATCCAGGTGCAGGTGAACTTGGCGGTTTAACTTTAGCTCCAGGAGTTTACAAATCAGCTAGTGGTACATTTAATATATCTAATGGAAATTTAACCCTTGATGCTCAAGGCGATCCAAATGCAGTATGGGTTTTCCAAACAGCTGCAGGTTTAACTGTAGGTATTGCAGGTCCAACTGGAGCTAAAAGTGTTATTCTAACAAATGGTGCATTGGCTAAAAATGTCTTTTGGCAAGTAGGTAGTGCTGCTACCATTAATGCTGCTGGTGGTGGTGTTATGGTAGGAACAATAATTGCCTACTCTGGTGTTACGTTTTCAACTCCTGGAAATGCAGTTCAAACAATATTAAATGGAAGAGCCATTTCACTTATTGCTTCTGTAACTATGGTTAACACAACCATAAACGTACCTAATTAAGAATACTTTAATCTAATCTAGTTAAAATAAAATCCCTTCCGAGGAAGGGATTTACAAAATAAACACAAATGAAAAATACATCTATAATACAGAATGAATATCATAGAATGAAATTCTATAGTATCAAAAACATTTTAGTTATGGCATTGATTTGCCTAAGCAGTTTATCAACATTGCAAGCTCAAGAACCGCAGTACACAAAACCAACATGGTGGTTTGGTGCGGCAGTGGGTTCGAATTTCAATTTCTATAGAGGTTCAACACAACAATTGAATGCTGACTTCACATCGCCAACGGCTTTTCATAATGGTTTTGGAGCGGGTTTATACTTAGCACCAAATATAGAATATCATCCTGCTGACTCAAAATTTAGTTTTATGCTACAAGCAGGTTATGACAGTAGAACTGGTAAATTTAATGAAGTCATTACTCCATGTGATTGTCCAGCTGATTTGAGTACTAAACTAAGCTACATTACTATTGAGCCAAGTATCCGTTTTGCTCCATTTAAAAATAATTTTTATTTATATGGTGGACCAAGAATAGCATTTATTCAGGATAAATCATTCGATTATCAATTAGGAAAAAATCCAAATTTCCCTTTACAACCAGAAAATCCTGAAATAAAAGGTGATTTTAATAACGTTAATAACACCATTATTTCAATGCAAATTGGAATGGGATACGATATTCCAATAAATTCTGAAACTGCAAAAACACAATGGGTAGTATCTCCTTTTGTAGCATACCAACCTTATTTTGGACAAAATCCACGTTCAACCGAAACTTGGAATGTATCAACACTTAGAGCTGGTGCTGTTATAAAATTTGGTCAAGGTCATCGTGTAGCAACACCTGTGGATGGTGAAGTCCAGTTTTCTGTAACCGCGCCAACAAATGTAGCCACAGCAAGAAAAGTTAGAGAGGTTTTTCCAATCCGAAATTATGTATTTTTTGATGCAGGTTCATCAGAAATATCAAAACGTTACGTTTTGTTGAAAAAAAACCAGGTAGCAGATTTTAAAGAGGATCAAGTAGCACTCAACACTCCAGCAAATATGTCTGGACGTTCAGAACGTCAAATGATTGTGTATTATAACATTTTAAATATTCTAGGTGACAGAATGGGTAAAAACCCTTCTTCAACTATTAGATTAGTTGGTTCTTCAGATAAAGGACCAGATGATGGTCGCGCTATGGCTCAATCAATCAAAAACTATTTGGTTTCTGTTTTTAGCATAAATAGTAACCGAATAGCAGTTGAAGGAAGAGTAAAACCAGAAGTTCCATCGGAACAACCAGGAAAAACGCGTGAATTAGAATTATTGAGAGAAGGAGATCGTAGAGTATCTATAGAAAGTGATTCTCCTGCTTTATTAATAGAGTTCCAAAGTGGTCCTGATGCACCTTTAAAACCAATAGAAATAATCACAATGGAACAAAAAGCCAATAGTGATAGTGTAGTTTTTGATGTGGCAGGTTCAAAAGAAGTCTTTACTTCATGGACATTGAAATTAAAAGATTCTAGAGGGAAAACTCAAAATTATGGTCCATACAGTGATACTAAAGTAAGCATTCCTGTAAAAACTATTTTAGGAAATCAACCCGAAGGTGATTATGCTGTTACATTAACTGGAACAACCCTAAGTGGAAAAACCGTTACCAAAGAAACTACCGTTCACGTAGTACCATACATTGCTCCAGTAGTTCAAGAAAGCATCCGCTTTAGTGTGTTGTACGAATTCAACGAGTCAAAATCAATTGCTATTTATCAAAAATACTTAACCGATATTGTAACTCCAAAAATAATGAATGGCGACACTGTAATTATTACTGGTCATACAGATATTATAGGTGAACTTGATTACAACCAAAGTTTGTCTTTAGCTAGAGCTAATGATGTGAAAGGTATTCTTGAAAAAAGTACCGCTCAAGCAGGAACAAAAAATGTATCTTTTGAAATTCATGGTTATGGCGAAGATGAAAATTTAGCTCCTTTTGAAAACAAATATCCAGAGGAACGTTTTTATAACCGTACAGTAGTTATAGATATTATTTCAAAAAAATAATCCTAAAAGCAGAACATAAAAAGGGATGACAGTCAAATGTTATCCCTTTTTGTTATTTCACAATCTATGAATTCTGTAACAATAAACAAGAAATGTGTAATAGTTTAAAGAGCTATAATTCTGAATTTTACACTATCAAAAAAATTAATTTTAAATAACCAAATTATGAAAAAACTACAATTATACTTATTGGTATTCCTTTTATCACTAAGTGCCTTTTCAAACAGTGCCACAGCAGCTACAACTGATCCTGGTTCAAAAAATAACACTAAAGAAGTTCCGGCAGAAGTTAAAATCATGCTGAACCGATTAGAAGAGATTAAAGAAATGGACAAATCGTCTCTAAGTTCATCTGAAAAAAAAGAACTAAGAAAAGAAGTTCGTGTCATCAAAAAAAGTTTAAAAGCTTCTGGTAATGGTGTTTATCTTTCTATTGGAGCAATCATTATTATCATTCTTTTATTAATCCTATTACTGTAAAACATCACTTTTATTGATTCTTGTACGAACAAGTTTTTTTAAAGTGTTTTATTAAAATATTTAAAATAAGTGTTAGTTAGGTTTTAGTTCGATGAAAAAGCACCAGTTTGGTGCTTTTTTTAAAATCACAATTCAATGGAAACAAACAAAAAAATCAATAAAAAAATACTACTGCTGACACTGAAAATTAGAAATGATTATCCAGAATTACAGATTTTTCTAAACGAAATGCCCGTTACAATTCCAGTGGTTGAAAACCCGAAGATCAATGCTAGAGTTCTAGAAGAATATTTTAATTCGCTAGAAAACTTACTTCAAAAATATGCATCAAATAATGAAACATTAATTCATAAACTCAAAAAAACAAACCTATGAAAACAATAGCCATATATATGGATCATTTCTCGGCAAACTTTATAGAACATTCAGGAACTGCAAGAGAAGTTAAAACCATTACCTCAGATTTTAATCATTTTGATAAAAAGAAGATTTTACAAAAAGGAGAAAGTCATTTGCACAACAAAGAACAAGATTTGCAACATAAATTCTATGAAGAAATATGTAATAATTGTTCTGATTATAATCAAATACTATTATTTGGACCCACGACTGCCAAACTAGAATTGCATACTATTTTAACTAAAGACAATCGATTTTTGAATATAGAAATTGTTATTAAAAACACCGATAAGTTAAATATTAATAAGCAATTAGCATTTGTAAATAACTTTTTATACGCCGATACTTTATGAATTTGATGTATTTGAAAGTAGAACTTTTTTTTGAAAAAATAACTTCAATTGGCACTAAAATTTTAGGAAACTCTATCACGTTTATTTTGGCATTCATCATGGTAATATATTGGTGGGCTACGAATTTATTTACATCAGATGATGCGCATCAGAACATTGGTGATATCATTTTTGGTGTAACATTTTTAAGCTTATTTGTTATTCAAAAATCATTCAATCGCTATTCTGCCTTAGTTCATTTAAAAATTAATGAATTAATTTCTTCTCATGATCAAGCCAACAATGAAGTAATGAACACCAATATGAAAACTGAGAAGGAAATACGTGTACTTACTGATGAATATTTTACAGAAGAAGTTATAGAAAATGAAATTGAAAATGAAATTGAAAAAATAGAAGAGGATGAAAAATTGACTAATGAAATTAAAAAAAACGATAAGTAATTATTACGTCAAGAGAAAGAAATTTGAAACTTTTCGATAAAATTATGTAATACAATTTGCTAGTAATTAAACAACCTTTGTGTTGTTATAATACTGTAACACTAAAAATTAAAGTTATGAACTCAACAGAATTAAAAGGAAACTGGGACGTACAAAAAGGAAAATTGAAACAAAAATTTTCAACACTTACTGATAATGATTTGACTTACCTAGAAGGTAAAAAAGATGAAATGCTAGGGAAACTAGAAATCAAACTTGGTAAATCAAAAGAAGAATTACAAAAACTGATTAAATCACTTTAATCTACCAATTGAGAATATCATTTTCAATAAAACTATCAAATTCCAATTTTATAAATTAAATAAATAATTATCATGAGCAATTTACTTTACACCATCGCAATCGTTTTAATCATACTTTGGGCTGTGGGCTTTTTTGCCTATAGTGCTGGTGGCATTATCCATATCTTATTAGTTATTGCTGTCATAGCTGTTATATTAAGAATAATTCAAGGAAGACGATTATAAAAAAACAATTTAAAAAAAAGAAATTATGAATTCAGGCAAAGTATTATTAGGCGTTTTAGGCGGAGTTGCTATTGGAGCACTAGCTGGAGTTTTATTTGCACCAGCAAAAGGAACTAAAACAAGAAAAAGAATTTTGAAAAAAGGGAATGATTATTCCAAAGACTTAAAGAACAAATTTGAGGATTTGTACAACACAGCTACAACAAAGTATGAAGATGTTGTTGAACAAGCCAAAGAATTGGTTGGTGATCACCAAATGAAATAAAATAATTCGCATACAAAAAAATTTATGGAAACAAAGGCAACAACATTAGAAAATCTATTTGAAAAAGTAGAACAGTTCGGTAAAACCTCATTAGAACTTTATAAACATAAAGCAATATATGAAATAGCTGTACTCACTTCTACCCTATCTGTTAGATTAATACTTGTACTTGTTATTGCCTTGGTTTCCTTTTTTCTATCAATTGGCGCTGCGCTTTGGTTGGGCGATATTTTAGAGAAAAACTATTATGGCTACTTCATAGTTGCCTTAGCTTATGTTGTATTGGGTTTAATTCTATTTATTTTTAGAAAACCCTGGATTAAAACACAAGTCAGTAATCTTGTTATAAAAAGTATGTTAAAACCACTGTAACTATGAAAACTATAAATCAAGAACAGTTTTTATTGGAACGCATTGTTTCGTTGGAAATTCAACAACGAACACAATCGCAACAGCTAAAAATTCAATTTCACGAGTCACTACAACTGTTAAATCCATTTTCAATTATTAAATCTTCTTTAATAGAAATTGATACCGTTCCCGAAATTAAAAATGTAGTATTAAAAGGAATGGTGAATTTAACCTCTTATTACTTAGCAAAAAATCCAGTCTATGGTATTTTCCAACGACCTATAAACAGATTGTTAGGGAAAGTTATAACTACTGTAGTAAACAAATTTAAATCAAAAGAATAGGTTTCAGAATTATAGAAACATATTCATAAAAGATAAAAAGGAAGGGCTAGAATCAAATGTTTTGATTTTAGCCCTTCCTCTTTAATTATTTAATTTATGCGGTTAGTTAGCTGTTACAACAACAATTACCCTTTGTCTTTTAGTAGAATAATCTGCTGGATATTTTAGTTTGTGAGTAGCTAATAAAGTATAAGGTTCATCACCAGAATAATTCTCAATAAGAACATGAAACCCATTGCGAACAGAATAACCTCTGTAATGTAAAGGTATAGCAGAATCAGAAACCCAAATTCCATTTTCCTTAAATATAAATAGTGTAGTCTTTCTATCATAATACGCTTGTAGATTAGGATAATAATCAAATCGGGACAAATCGGGTACTTCAATATTTAGGGTGTCTTCAACTTCAAGCTTTTCTTCTACAATCTGAGCTTGCATTAAAAGTGAAGAAAAAATCAATATTGTCATCAAGACTTTCGTATTCGTTTTCATAATAATTAATTTAATATGTAGCAGTAATGCTTCTATGTAAAGGTAACGTCTTCAATAGTTTGAAGTGTTACAGTATTCTAGTTGAGAGTTATATAAATAAATGGTTTAGGAATTCTAAATTTCATTCTCATTGTTAAATTTCATAAAAAAATAAAATATAGTATGCGCGCATAATATTTTTTTATATCTTTGAAATCGAAACGAAAACGTTTTAGCTCTATTTAGGTATGAAGGACAAAACTATTGATTATATACTCCGCGCTACATGGCAAGCCGTTGCCAGAATGTATAATGAAGAAGCTTCTAAATTTGATGGTTCAATGGCAATAGGTTTTGCCCTATTAAGCATTGACAAAGAAGATGGAACGCCATCAACAGCTATTAGTGCTCGAATGGGAATGGAAGCAACAAGCTTAACCAGAACATTAAAAACTTTAGAAGAAAAAGGACTCATCCTCAGAAAAAAAAATCCAGACGATGGAAGAGGTGTTTTGATTTATTTAACTGATTTTGGTAAAGAAATGAGAGCACAATCCAAAGAAACCGTTTTAAAATTTAATGAGTCTATCCGAAAAAATATATCCGATGAAAAACTTCTAAATTTCATGGAAGTAGCCGAAACTATAAACGAATTAATCGCAGAGAAGAAAATATTTTAAATAATATTTAATTCAAATAACTATATAAACAAACAAACTCATAAACTTTAAGTTATGAAACGAATTATTAAAAAAGTGGCAGTAGTAGGATCCGGAATCATGGGTTCGGGAATTGCTTGTCATTTTGCTAACATTGGTGTGGAAGTATTGCTTTTGGACATCGTTCCCAATGCACTCACGGAAGCCGAAGAAAAAAAAGGACTGACTTTAGACAATAAAGTGGTTCGCAACCAAATGGTGAATGACCATTTGGCGAATGCCTTAAAATCAAACCCATCACCTATTTATAGTCAAAAGTTTGCTTCCCGAATTACTACTGGAAACACAACGGATGACATGGCAAAAATTGCCAATTACGATTGGATTATAGAAGTGGTTGTGGAACGTTTGGATACCAAAAAATTGGTTTTTGAACAAATCGATAAATTCCGTAAGCTAGGAACTTTAGTTACTTCTAATACATCTGGAATTCCTATAAAGTTTATGAGTGAAGGACGAAGTGAGGATTTCCAAGCACATTTTTGTGGAACTCATTTCTTCAATCCTGCGCGTTATTTAAAATTATTTGAAATCATTCCTGGTCCAAAAACATCGACTGAGGTTTTAGACTTCCTTTTTGAGTATGGTTCCAAATATTTAGGCAAAACTTCGGTCATAGCCAAAGATACTCCAGCGTTCATTGGAAACCGAATTGGGATTTTTGGCATTCAAAGTTTATTCCACTTAGTAAAAGAAATGGGATTAACCATTGAAGAAGTCGATAAATTAACTGGACCAGTTATTGGTCGACCAAAATCGGCTACGTTCAGAACTGTTGATGTGGTTGGATTAGATACTTTGGTTCATGTGGCAAATGGATTATATGAAGGTTGTCCAAATGACGAAGCACACGAACTATTCAAACTTCCCGATTTCATCAATAAAATGATGGAAAACAAATGGCTAGGTAGCAAAACTGGACAAGGTTTTTACAAAAAAGTAGATAAAGATATTCTCTCTTTAGATCTTAATACATTAGAATATCGTCCTGCTAAAAAAGCTTCATTTGCTACTTTAGAATTAACCAAAACAATTGATAAACCTATCGACCGTTTCAAAGTGTTGGTTAAAGGAATAGACAAAGCGGGTGATTTTTACAGAAAGAACTTCTCGGCCATGTTCGCCTATTGTTCTAATCGTGTTCCTGAAATCACTGACGACTTCTACAAAATTGATGACGCCATGAAAGCCGGTTTCGGTTGGGAAAACGGACCTTTCGAAATTTGGGATGCCATTGGTGTAGAAAAAGGAATTGCTTTAATGCAAACTGAAGGGTATCAACCTGCAACTTGGGTTACTGAAATGCTGGCATCTGGTAGTTCTAGTTTCTACACAGTAAAAGATGGGGCAACTTATTATTATAATATCCCAACAAAATCTCAAACTAAAGTTCCAGGACAAGACAGTTTCATTATTCTAAATAATATTCGCGAGAGCAAAAAAGTTTGGAGTAATAGTGGTGCTGTAATTCATGATTTAGGTGACGGTATCTTAAACCTTGAATTTCAGTCTAAAATGAATACCATTGGTGGTGACGTTCTAGTAGGAATTAACAAAGCTATTGACTTAGCCGAAACACAATACAACGGATTAGTAATTGGTAACCAAGGGGCAAATTTCTCAGTTGGAGCAAATATCGGAATGATATTCATGATGGCTGTGGAACAAGAATATGACGAATTGAATATGGCTATCAAATATTTCCAAGATACTATGATGCGTTGTCGCTACTCTTCTACTCCAGTCATAGTTGCTCCTCATGGAATGACGCTTGGAGGTGGTTGCGAAATGACACTACATGCTGATAGAGTGGTTGCTGCTGCCGAAAGTTATATTGGCTTGGTAGAATTTGGTGTTGGGGTAATTCCTGGCGGTGGTGGTTCTAAAGAAATGGCTTTAAGAGCATCAGACTTATTTCATAAAAACGATGTGGAACTAAATGTTCTCCAAGAATATTTCTTAGCAGTAGCTATGGCAAAAGTTTCCACTTCTGCTTATGAAGCCTTTGATACAGGTGTTTTGCAAAAAGGCAAAGACATCGTAGTTGTAAACAAAGACAGACAAATTGCTGTAGCCAAACAAGTTGCATTGCAAATGGCAGAGCAAGGCTATACACAACCTATCCGCAGAACTGATGTAAAAGTATTGGGAAAACAAGCTTTAGGTATGTTCTTAGTTGGAACTGACCAAATGGTGGCTGGAAAATACATTTCAGAACATGATCAAAAAATTGCTAACAAACTAGCATATGTAATGGCTGGTGGCGATTTATCTGAACCAACATTAGTAAGCGAACAATACTTATTAGATATTGAACGTGAAGCATTTTTAAGTTTGTGTACAGAGAGAAAAACATTGGAGAGAATTCAGTTCATGCTTACTAAAGGAAAACCGTTGAGAAATTAGTATTAAGACTGAAGTATTAAGTATTAAGACTAAGAAAATATAAATTATGCACAACTTTGAAAAATTAAAAATATGGCAAAAGGCAATGGATATAGCTGTTGAAGTTTATGAAGTATCCTTGCTCTTACCAAATGATGAAAAGTTTAATTTAATACATCAAATAAAAAAATGTGCTGTTTCAATACCTTCAAATATTGCCGAAGGTTCTGGAAGAAATCACAACAAAGAATTTATTCAATTTCTAGGAATTGCAAATGGCTCAACGTTTGAATTAATAACTCAATTAATACTTGCAAAAAGATTAAAACTGATAAAAGAAGAAACAATTCAACCTATAATCAATCAATTAGTAGAAGTTTCAAATATGAATTTCTCATTTCAAAAAACATTAAACCCATAAATAAAACGATTGGTAAGTCTTAATACTTAATACTCCAATCTTAATACTTTATAATATGAAAACAGCATATATAGTAAAAGCATACAGAACCGCGGTAGGAAAAGCTCCAAAAGGAGTATTCAGATTTAAAAGACCTGATGAATTAGCTGCTGAAACTATTGAGTTTATGATGGCTCAATTACCTGATTTTGACAAAACAAGAATTGATGACGTGATGGTAGGAAACGCCATGCCCGAAGCCGAGCAAGGACTAAATGTAGCCAGATTAATTTCCTTAATGGGATTAAAAGTAACCGATGTTCCTGGTGTTACAGTCAATAGATATTGTGCTTCTGGACTAGAAACTATTGCCATGGCAACAGCTAAAATACAAAGCGGAATGGCCGATTGCATTATTGCTGGTGGTGCCGAAAGCATGTCGTTCATTCCAATGGGTGGTTACAAACCAACTCCTGATTATGCTGTAGCAAAGGAAGGAAACGAAGACTACTATTGGGGAATGGGTTTAACTGCTGAAGCGGTGGCAAAACAATTCAACGTGTCTCGTGAAGACCAAGATGAATTTGCCTTCCATTCACACCGAAAAGCTTTGCAAGCTCAAGCTGATGGTAAATTTGACAACCAAATTGTTCCAATAACTGTTGAACAGACTTTTATCAATGAAAATGGTAAAAAAGAAACCAAATCATACACTGTAACCAAAGACGAAGGACCAAGAGCAGGAACTTCTACAGCAGCCTTAGCTGGATTAAAACCAGTTTTTGCCGCTGGCGGAAGTGTAACTGCTGGTAATTCATCACAAATGAGTGATGGTGCCGCTTTTGTTTTAGTAATGAGCGAAGAAATGGTGAAAGAATTAAACCTCACTCCTATTGCTCGCATGGTAAGTTATGCAGCAGCAGGTGTCGAGCCAAGAATTATGGGAATTGGTCCAGTAAAAGCTATTCCAAAAGCATTACAACAAGCAGGATTAACGCTAAATGATATTAATCTAGTAGAATTAAATGAAGCTTTTGCGTCGCAAGCGTTAGCTGTTACAAGAGAGTTAGGCATCAATCCAGATATTATCAATGTAAATGGCGGAGCGATTGCACTAGGACATCCTCTTGGCTGTACAGGAGCCAAATTATCCGTGCAATTATTTGACGAAATGAAACGCCGAGGTGATAAATATGGAATTGTTTCTATGTGTGTAGGAACAGGACAAGGTGCGGCAGGAGTTTATGAACTATTATAACGAATAAATATTAGGAACACAGATTTAAGAAATCTAAAAAATTATTAAAATTTCTATCATTTCTTAAATCTGTATTCCAAAAAAAAAAACATAACTATTACAACAAAAAAATATTAAACAATGGAAATTACAAGAGGAGGACAATTCCTAGTTAAAGAAACAAAATGTGAAGATGTATTCACACCCGAAGATTTCTCGGAAGAGCAAATCATGATGCGTGATTCTGTTAAAGAATTCGTTGATAAAGAAATTTGGCCAAACAAAAATCGTTTTGAAGCTAAAGATTATGCTTTCACCGAAGAAATGATGCGCAAAGCCGGCGAAATGGGCTTTCTAAGCGTTGCTGTTCCCGAAGCTTATGGCGGAATGGGAATGGGATTTGTAGATACATGTTTAGTATGTGATTATATTTCAGGAGCTACAGGTTCATTTTCTACTGCATTTGGAGCACATACTGGAATTGGAACAATGCCTATCACACTATATGGAACCGAAGCACAAAAACAAAAATATGTACCAAAATTAGCTTCAGGCGAATGGTTTGGTGCCTATTGTTTGACTGAACCTGGCGCGGGAAGTGATGCTAATTCAGGAAAAACTAAAGCCGTTTTATCTGAAGATGGAACACATTATAAAATCACAGGACAAAAAATGTGGATTTCCAATGCAGGTTTTTGTTCGTTATTTATAGTATTTGCGCGTATTGAAGATGATAAAAACATCACTGGTTTCATTGTAGAAAATGATCCGAGCAACGGAATCACTATGAATGAAGAAGAACACAAACTAGGTATTCGTGCTTCTTCTACTCGACAAGTTTTCTTTGCAGATACTAAAGTGCCAGTCGAAAATATGTTGGCAGGTCGTGGAGAAGGTTTTAAAATTGCCATGAATGCGTTAAATGTTGGAAGAATTAAATTGGCTGCTGCTTGTCTTGATGCGCAACGTAGAGTGACATCTAATGCAGTAAATTATGCCAATGAAAGAGTTCAATTCAATACACCTATTGCTCAGTTTGGCGCTATTCGATATAAATTAGCAGAAATGGCAACCTCGGCTTATGCTGGAGAAAGCGCTACCTATCGTGCTGCAAAAGACATTGAAAACCGTATCAAACTTCGTGAAGCAGAAGGAACATCACATCAAGAAGCCGAATTAAAAGGTGTTGAAGAATTTGCTATTGAATGTTCTATTCTAAAAGTGGCGGTTTCTGAAGATGTTCAAAACTGTGCCGATGAAGGAATTCAAATTTATGGAGGAATGGGATTCTCTGAAGATACTCCAATGGAAAGCGCGTGGAGAGATGCTCGTATAGCTCGTATCTATGAAGGAACCAATGAAATTAACCGAATGCTGTCTGTTGGAATGTTAATCAAAAAAGCCATGAAAGGCCATGTTGATTTATTGGGTCCAGCTTCAAAAGTACAAGAAGAATTAATGGGAATTCCATCATTTGATACTCCTGACTATTCTGAATTATTTGCTGAAGAAAAAGAATTAATTGGCAAATTGAAAAAAGCATTCCTTATGGTTGCTGGTGGAGCAGTTCAAAAATACGGAATGGACTTAGACGCACACCAACAATTATTGATGGCTGCTGCCGATATGTTAATCGAAATCTACATGGCAGAAAGTACTTTATTGCGTACCGAAAAAATGGCGAAAGCACAAGGAGAAGATAAAGTAAAAGAACAAATTGCCATGGCTAAGTTATACTTATACAAAGCAGTAGACATTATAAATCAAAAAGGAAAAGAAAGTATTATTTCATTTGCCGAAGGTGATGAACAACGCATGATGCTAATGGGATTACGCCGTTTTACCAAATACACTAACATGCCTAACATCGTTGGTTTAAGAGAAACTATTACTGCTAAGTTAGTGGCAGAAAATAGTTATTGTTTTTAGTTTAAAGTTAAGTTAATTGTGAAGAAGCCATCTGAATTTTCAGGTGGCTTTTTTTTGTACATTAGCAGGTAGAAAAAAGTTTTTATTTTCAACATTCTATTAATCAAACAAAACCATATTTCAATGAACTACAAGATTCAAAAAGTACTTTATATAATTATTGTCATGTTATATTGCTTTCCTGAAGCCGTTTTTGCACAAACCCAAACTCAAGATAAATCACTCCACAAACTTTTTGACAACTATTACGAGGAACGATTACAACTTTATCCGCTTGAAGCTACAGCTGCTGGTGATAACCGTTATAACAATATTCTTTATAATGATGGCACGCAGGAATTTATTAAAAAAACACATGATTTTTATACCAAATACCAACGAGAATTAAACAATTTTAAACCACAATCCCTTAGTGCCGAAGACAGAATATCCTATTTTATTTTTAGGGATATGCTCAATAGAGAATTAGAAGCGGAGAAATTCAAGAGAGAACAAATGCCTTTTGCACAATTCTATTCATTACCACTCACCATGGGACAATTAGGAAATGGTAAAGGAAATCAACCCTTTAAAACTGTAAAAGATTACGACAATTGGCTCGAACGCCTCGAGGTATTTAGCATTTGGACAGATACCACTATTGCAAACTTTAGAAAAGGGATAAAAAACGGAAAGGTTTTGCCTAAAGCTTTGGTAATAAAGATGGTGCCACAAATGGAAAGTTTAGCAGAAACTGATCCATCAAAAAATATTTTTTATGGACCCATAAAAGATTTTCCTTCTGATTTTTCGAGTGAGGATAAAGACCGATTAACCAAAGCCTATAGCCAAGTTATTACCACTAAAATTATTCCTTCCTATCAAAAGCTAGCGACATTTTTTGCTGGTGATTACATGAAATCCGCGCGTGCTACCAGTGGTATTAACGCACTGCCCAATGGTGATGAACTGTATCGTTTTTACATCAACTATTTCACCAATTCTCGACAAGAACCAGAAGCTATTCTCCAAACTGGACTGAACGAAGTACAACGCATTACCGCTGAGATGGAAGCCTTGAAAAACAAAATGGGTTTTAAAGGAACATTAAAAGAACTTTTTGCCTACATGCAAACCGACAAGAAATTCATGCCGTTTAAAACGGTGAAAGAAGTAATTGATGCCAACAATGCAGTGCTCACCAAAATTCAACCCCAATTGAATAAATATTTTAGTGTAGCTCCCAAAACAGCTTTTGAAATCAGAGAAGTGGAAGCTTTTCGGGCTGCAACAGCTTCACCACAGTACAATGCTAGTTCAGCTGACGGAAAACGTCCGGGGATTTATTATATACCCATATTGGATCCAACCAAAATTAATGTGACGAACTTTGCTCTTGAAGCTACTTTCCTTCACGAGGCGATTCCTGGTCATCATTATCAATTATCCCTTCAACGTGAAAATATCAAAAATCCAAAATTTAGACGCTTTGCCTCCTACTCTGCCTTTTCCGAAGGATGGGCTTTGTATGTTGAGTCATTAGGTGAAGAATTGGGTTGCTATACTGATCCTTATCAAAAAATGGGTGCTTATGGTATGGAAATTCACAGAGCCATCAGACTTGTAGTGGACACTTCGTTACACACCGGAAAAATGACCAGAGAAGAAGCCATAAAATACATGATGGATAATGAGTCCATAGCGGAACGAAATGCTACTGCTGAAATAGAACGCTACATGGCCATGCCAGGACAAGCATTATCCTATAAAACAGGAGAACTTAAAATAAAAGAATTACGCGATAAATACAAAAACAAACTAGGAGACAAATTTAGTTTAATGGCTTTTCACGATGCACTACTCCAAGCGGGAAGTATGCCTTTGAGTGTACTAGAAATTTATATGGAAGATTGGGCAAAAACTTTATAAACAAACGAAATACTAATTTGTTTTTATCATGAAAATAAAAATCACACTATTGTTTTTTATCATAGCTAGTTCCCTTTTGGCACAATCCAAAAATGAAAAGAAAATACTCACTGCTATTGATAAACGAACACCTGCAGCTATTGAACTTTTAAAAAAAGTAGTGAACATCAATAGCGGTACTATGAATTTTGAAGGTGTGCGAAAAGTGGGTAATATTTTTATGGAACAGTTAAAAACCATTGGGTTTGAAACACGCTGGGCTTCGGGTGATAGTTTTAATCGTGCTGGTCACTTAGTAGCGGTTCATAAAGGAACAAAAGGACCTAAATTGTTACTCATTGGACATCTAGATACTGTATTCGAAAAAGACAGTCCATTTCAATCCTATAAGATGTTGAATGACTCAATTATTCATGGTCCAGGTGTAGCCGATATGAAAGGTGGCGATGTTATCATGATATTAGCGCTACAAGCGTTGCATGATACAGGTGCTCTGAAAGATATGCAAGTTGAAATTATAATGACAGGCGATGAAGAATCTAGTGGCGAGCCACTTGCTCTTTCTAAATTGGAAATTATAGAAGCGGCCAAAAGAGCCGATATTGCTATTTGTTATGAAGATGGCGATGGACTTGCCACAACTGCTTTAACCTCAAGACGTGGTGCTGCCAACTGGACGTTAACAGTCAAAGGAAATGCTGCACATTCGTCTCAAATCTTTACAGACAATGTTGGCGTTGGTGCTATTTATAATGCATCTCGAATTCTCAATGAATTTTATACTCAATTAAGTAAAGAAGAAAATTTGACTATCAATCCGGGAGTAATTTTAGGTGGTAATAAAATAACCTATGATGCAGCGACAAATACTGGAACTGCTTTTGGTAAAGACAACATTGTTTCACAAGATGTGTATGTAAAAGGGGATTTAAGAGCAGTATCGGCAGCACAATTAGAAAAAGCGCATCAAATAATGTCAGATATAGTGGCAAAGAACTATCCTGGCACAACTGCTACTATTGATTTTGGCGATGGTGGATATCCACCAATGTCTTTAACCGAAGGCAATAAAAAACTATTGAGTTATTTTAATCAAGTGAGTGTTGACCTCGGTTTTGGGACACAAACGGCTACACATCCTCGCAAAGCTGGCGCAGCCGATATTTCATTTGCAAGTACTCATGTGGAAATGGCATTGGATGGGATTGGACTTCCCGGCGCTGATGGTCATACTATAAAAGAAGCAGCCAACCTTAATTATTTACCTATTGAAGCTAAACGCTCCGCTGTATTACTTTATAGATTAGTAAATGGTTATTATAAATAATACAAAACGGTCATTGTTCTTATTTTGAATGATGACCGTTAGTTTATTTTAGTTGCTATTTGATATTATTTAGGAAAAACGAAATTCACCAACGCTCTAATCCCAAAATCAGGTCTTCCGTTTTCTGGAACCGATACTGGAATACGAGGACCAATTACCAGTTGTACCATTTGTTTACCTAATTTAGTAACTCCACTCACTGTTGGCATAAAGAAAACTGATGTTGAATTAGCTTCCCAGTTTTGAGTAATTTCAAAAACGCTTCCTACTCCTGCGCCACTTTTCCAATTGTAAATCAAAAAAGGTTGTGCATACATCTGGTTGACATCGGCACGTTCATTATTTCCGGCAACTGACCATATTTGATTAACCAATGCGCCATAGGTCCAACCTTTAGTTTGCTTCAAAATTACTGCAGTAGGTCCAACTCCTAGTTTTTCTGTTCCCAATAGATTATCGGTAGCAGTTGGAACTAATATTGCCGGTCCAACACCCCAAGTCAAACCATTTTTGGCTTCTGCAGGAGAGAAAAAAGCACTTACCACAGCATCGCTTAATCCTGTTTCTTTAGCACCTGCCGCAGTGATATCTTGCTGTGATATTATTGGTAGCACTACACGTGAAATCATATTCCACTTTTCAGAAATGGAAATAGGGATTACCGGTTGAAAATTCAAGGTGTTTCTAGAACCATTAAAAGCTCCAATTCCCACATCAGTATTATTTTGAAATGGAACACTAATCAATGAGGCAATTGGGTTTGCTAACTTTTTAGCTAACTCTTCGGCTGATTGTGCGGGTTTGTCTTGTGCGTTTACTGTGCCTAATGCAAGTAAAAATGCAGACATCAATAGAAATGATTTTGTTTTAATATTTAGTTTTTTCATTATTTTTATTTAAAAACGGTCACCTCAATGATGACCGTTTGTATTTATATTTAACTAAGCGTTACTTTTTATTGTAATACTTGTTACTCTTTACGCATCGCTCTAGCGGCTTCTCTTTCTAAATCGAGATATTGCTCTTTTCCAGTATTTACGGTTACAAAACTAATTTCTCCTCCTTCAAATTCGCCTGGTGAAGAATATTGATTACTCACTGGGTCACCACTATCAAAACCTACACAAAGGCCATCACCCACAAGAGTGAATTTACCTGCCTGTGTACGCATTGGCATTTGAGCAACCATCTTATCGTTTATATACAATTTAGCAGTACCCATTGATTCAAAGTGTTCTCCTGATTTTTCTTTAATAAACTCCATACCAAAAGTGTATTTTCCAGGTTTTAATGTTTCTGTTGAAACCAATTGTTGTTCTGGCTTAATCCCTAAGAAGTTATACACATAGTACAATTTATGGTCTTTGATGAACAAACTATGTCCTCCAAAGCGAGAACCATGAGCAAAGATTACTCCTTTTGCATCGGCTGTAATTTCTACATTTGCAACTATCTTGTATGATTTCCCTCTTATATTTACAGCGACTGCTTCTGGCACTGCACTAGTATGAGGATAATAAGTATAGCTGTCTGTTACAGTTTCTTCAGTTGGACGTTCTGTGGTAATTATTTGAAGGGTAGTACGGTCATCCAAAGGCAATGCATTGTTTTTCTTTGCTTCTTCCAACCATAATGCCTTCATTGCTTCTACTTTCTCTGGGTATTGTTTAGCAAGGTCTTTAGATTCAGCACGATCTACATCCACATGATACAATTCCCATTTATCTTGGTCAAATTTACCTTTATCCGTTAATGGTGCATGAACAGCCACCGCTTTCCAACCGTCTTGCCAAATAGCACGTGTCCCAAGCATAGAAAAATACTGTACGTGTTTTTGGGTAGGATCATTAGGTTTAGCATCAAACGTATATTTCATAGAAACTCCAGATAATGGATATTGCTCTACTCCTTTGTATACTTTTGGCATTTCAAGTCCACATATTTCTAGAATAGTAGGCACAATATCAACGGCATGATGGTATTGGTTACGAACTTCTCCTCTAGCTTTAATTCCTTTTGGCCATGTGATGGTCAAGGGACAATCCGTTCCTCCTGCATAGTTAGAGTAGCGTTTAAACATTTTGAAAGGAGTTGATAAAGCTGCTGCCCACCCAGTCGGGTAGTGTTCATAAGTATTTGGTCCACCTAATTCATCAATTAGTTTCATATTTTCGGCTAAATCATCAGGGAAACCGTTAAAAAGATTATTCTCATTTACCGAACCGTTTGGTGTACCTTCTCCAGAAGCTCCGTTATCGGAAGCATACATAATAACCGTATTTTCATACTGACCTGTCTTTTTTAGATAGTCTATTATTCGACCAATTTGAACATCAGTATATTCAGAGAATGCAGCATATACTTCACACAAGCGAGAGAATAATTTCTTTTCGTCGGCATTCAATGTATTCCAAGGACGCACTGCATCGGCTGGATTCGCCATGTCTTTTGGCATTGGGTTCCATTCTGTTAGTGTAGTACCTTTTGGTAGAATTCCTTTTTCAATCATTCGAGGCAATACCCATTTGCGATACGCATCATAACCATCATCAAATTTACCTTTATATTTAGCGATGTAATCGGCTGGTGCTTGATGTGGTGCATGGTTAGCTCCTGGACAAAACCACATAAACCAAGGTTTAGAAGGGTTAGCCGATTTTTGGTCACCAATCATCTTGATAGCTTGGTCTGCCAAATCTTTAGACAAATGGTATCCTTTTTCTGGTCCATAAGGTGCTTCGATGGCGTGATTATCTTCTGTTAAGTCTGGATAGAATTGATTGGTTTCGCCACCGATAAAACCATAAAAACGATCGTATCCTTGTTGTAACGGCCATTGGCTTTTGTTAGCTCCTGCTGATAAATCAGTCTCAGGAACATTATGATTTTTTCCTAACCAAAAAGTACTCCATCCATTATCATTTAATATAGACGCCATAGTAGCCGCTTGTGCTGGTAACTGACAACTAAAACCTGGATATCCGTTAGCACCTTCTGTTATTACTCCCATTCCGTTTAGGTTGTGGTTACGACCAGTATTAATACAAGAACGTGTTGGTGAACAAAGTGCTACCGTTTGCCATTGTGTATAGGTCAAACCATCGGCAGCTAGTTTATCCATCGTAGGCATGTTGATTCTTCCTCCATAGGGAGACCAAGCCGCTAAGCCGGTATCATCATAAAGGATAAATAAAATGTTTGGCGAACCTTCTGGTGCTTTTTTACGAATGTATGGCGCCCAATCTGGTTTAGAATCACGAACATCCAATTTGATATCTGCTTTGGAAGCTGGCGTTTGTGCATGGCTACTAAATGATAGCATTACAATTACTGCAAGGAGTAAACTTTTAAATTTTGCATACATAATTAACATTATTTGATTTTAAGTTATAAAATACCAAGGACACTTTTTGATACTCATTCAAAGATATATAAATAGTTAAGGTTTTGATTGACCTTATTAATCTAAATACCTTAAAAACTCTAAAAAGGAAAAAGTAACAACATAAGCAATTGAAAATCAATTTTTAAAAGCATTAGCGTTTTACAATAAATAAGTATAAAATTATGATTCAGTACAAAAAAATTTGTTGAAATCAAAAAAGCGATTACTTTTATAGTGGTAAATCCAAATTTATGAATTTTAGCTTTTTAGAATTATTTGCTTATTTTGGTGGTGCCTTGGGTATTATTCTAGCTACTTCAGTGCTTTTTTCTTTTTCAGGCAAAAAGACTGTTAAGATTAGCATGGCGGCTGTCATATTAGTAACATCCTTAATGATTATTCTTGGTGCGCTTAATTACTCTGGGAAAATTCAAAACTATATACACTTACTTCGTGTTGACAGTCCTATTCATCTCCTATTTGGACCTGCAACCTATTTCTATGCGGCATCCTGTTTAAATGCTAAATTTAAATTTCAAAAAATTCATTTACTTCACTTACTTCCATTTATACTTAATGCTATTTGGTTTTTTCCATTTTATATGGAAAGTACACACTATAAACTTCTTTATTATGACACTTTTAAGTCAAATGGTAGTATGGTAATTCCAATTCAATATTTTATAAAAACCGTTAGTGGCATTGTATATTTTATTGCACAATTATATTTAGCAAAAAAATACAATCTTTTTACCAAGCAACCACAACGTAAAAACAAAGAACTTTATTATTGGCTTAATTTTTATTTTTTATGTCAATTTTTTCTTTTAACAGGGCTATTTATTGACCATTTAACTGGCTTATCACTGTTTAAAGACCCTTATTGTTTTGCTGTTACTATGGTAACAATATTTCTTTATTTGATTATTTTAGGATTATTCTTTTCTCCTCGACTTTTATATGGATACTATTATGTAGAACAAACGGAAATTGAAAAATATGCAAACTCCAACCTTGATGATAGTTTTAAAAACGAAGTTCTTGAAAAGTTAGAAGCCTACATGAAATTAGAAACAAAGCCCTATTTAGAAACCAAACTATCTTTGCAACAAGTAGCCAAAGACCTTTCGATTACTAAGCAAGAACTTTCTCAAATTGTTAATGAAAAAGCGAATATGAATTTTAATGACTATATCAATTCATACCGAATTGAAGAGGCAAAAATCATGCTTACCTCTTCTTCTTTTAAAAACATAACCATTGATGCAATTGCTCAAAAATCAGGATTTCATTCTAAATCTGCTTTTTACAATTCTTTTAAAAAACAAGTAGGTGTTCTACCAAAAGAATTTGCTCGTTTAAACCAACCGTAAGATAATGATTAATAACATTTTTTAACATTCGTATTTATTTTTTTTATAACTTCGTTTTTCTTAACCGAATAAATAAAATTATTACCCCTCAAATCTTGTATGTTTTTCTTTTAAAAAATTGCTGCATTCGAAAAGAAAACAAAATTAATTTTTACATCCACAACAAACGGAGAAGCCGAAAACCTTATAGAGTAGGCAAAATTAAATACAAGATTAACCATGAAAAAAATTCTTTTACTCTTGGCATTAGTTCCAATAATTGGATTGAGCCAAACCAAAAATGTGATTACTGCTTCTAGAGTCTTTGCCAAAAATGGAAAAACGTTAGAATTAGAAAAAGCGATTGCTGCTCATGCTCAAAAATACCATACTGGTGAATGGAAGTGGCGTGTGTTTGAAATTTTATCAGGACCTGATGCTGGTGGGTATCACATTGTTGAAGGACCAAATAGCTGGGCTGAAATTGATTCCCGAAATAATTTAGGAGATGTTCATATGGCGGATTGGGTGAAGAGCGTAGAAGCGCTAACTGAAGGCAGACAAAGTTCTAGTTTTTCAGTATATAGAGAAGATTTGAGTGCTGCAAAGCTTACTGATTTTACCGATAAAATTGCTGTAAATCATATTTACCCAAAACAAGGTGAGTTTGATAAAGTAGAATCAAGATTAAAAAAACTTAAAAAAGTTTGGGAAGCATCCGGTCAAAATGTGGTAGTATATCAGGCTAGTTCTTCTGGTGCACCTCAGCTTAGTATTGTTACTCGTTACAAAACCGGCTGGAAAGAAAGAGAAACAGGATTCCTGAAACCAATGAAAGAACGCTATGATGCCATATATGGTGAAGGTGCCTATCAAGAATGGATGGAGGAGACAAGTCCTACTGAAAAGTCATGGGGAGAAATGTTGAGCTTCAGACCCGATTTAAGTTCTAAATAATCCATTGAGTAATTCCATTTTTATACTTTTTTTAACCACATAGAAAAATAGATAAAAGATAGTGATAGCTCAATTACTTTGCCCGTTTGCTTTTGCTCGGGTCTTAGGTTCATACAGCTATTCTATTCTGTAATTTAGTGAAACGACTTTCATAAATTATAAAATCTATGTCTCTATGTGGTTAAATTTTTATGTAATTGCTATTTTGTCAATTACATCCCTCGAGTTACACAACTCATTTACGAACTGATTTTTCCTCGTATAGCTTCATCATTTGTCTAGCTTTTTTAAGATCGGAAACTGAAACTAAGGACATAGCGTATCGATAATAATAGGCAGGTTCTAAATCGGTGGTGAGTTCAAATAACTGACTATACCAATTGGCCGCTTCAACGAGGTTGCCTTCAAAATAAGCTCTATCACCTACTCTTTTGAGCATTTCTATTGATATAAATCCTTTTTCGAGCGTTCTTTCGTAGGTGTTTAAGATATTGATATCAACAAACATTTTTGATGGTTTGCGGTCCAAAGTAAGCAGCGAGTCTGATTTTATACCATTACTTTTATTGGCTTTGGCATAATTTGATGGTTTATCATTAATCAGTGTTACTGGTGTTTCTTTGGGATTGGCTAATTTTGGAATAATGAACCGGGTGTTATTCGGACCTAAATCATTGGTGTTGATTAAATTTAGATTGGGAACATTATAGGTAGTAGTGCGACCACCAAATTTCATGTTTATTTTTTCTTCCACATGAAATGAAATAATCACGGGTTCCAGATTTTTGTGTGCGTTTCTGTAGGCCTCTAATGCTTTGGTATCAAAAGTGGCATGAGGTATTACTGTGTCCTTACTTTGAGCAAAACTACTCATCCAAAGTGCACTGGCTATTATTATTAGTAGGGTTGCATACTTTTTCATGATTTCCCTTTTTAAACCTTGTTGCAAACAGCATAAATCTTATATAAAGTTACGAAATAATAAGCGCCTAAACTTATTTTGCTTGAATTTACATGTTGTAACTGAAGCAGAATAAAAAATGTTAAGCATTCCGTTTGTTTCGAAAAAAATAACCCTGACAGAGTTTTGAACTCTATCAGGGTTTGATAACAAAAAAAGCCACTATTTCTAGTGGCTTCTTTACTTACTAACTCTATTTATTAATCTTGCTCGTTTTCATTTTCCTATTTTCTTAAACCACATAGGAACATAGATTTTGTAAATCGTTTAAGTCGTTTCACTAAATTTAAGAATACCATAGCTATATGAACCCGATAATCGGGCTATCCCAATCTTTTTTCTATGATTCTATGTGGTTAAATTTTTTATTAATAATATAAACAAGTTAACCCTAATTATTAATCATCCTCGTTTTCATTTTCCATATCGCAACCGTCTTCTATATGGTCGTTTAATTGTGTCGCAAGTGCATTGTTTCCGTCGGTATCATCTGGACCAATTTCGATTACTCCATCACCATCACCGTCAACCGCGCTGCTCAAATCTACTTGGCTCAACACTTGATTTAAATCAAAGTTAAATACTAAATCGTAAGTACCATTTGCAATTACTAAGTTTTGAGCGGCATTTTCATAATCTATAGAAAAATCTTCGTCAAAGTTATGCCAAAACACAAAAGGTGTTCCGTTTATTGTTCCTCTAATTTCAAAAGTTTTAGTATAAATTGGTGAAGTAGTCACTAAGCTTGGGCTTAATTTAAATTCTACTTCTTCATACGTTCCGTTTGGAACCGTAACCGTTGTAACTGGAGCAGTTTGATTTAATAAATCCAATTCCCAAGGACCATTCAATTCTGTTTCGTCATCACCGTTGTACATTCCATCATTATTATCGCCATCAGAGTCACCGTTTGCATCGTCATCGCTACCGTTATTCATTCCTTCGGTTACTTCAAACTCAATTTTTCTAATATTTACTTTAAAACTTGTGATAACAATGTCACTTGCATTTTTGTTGGCAGCATTTGTATAAGTAGCTTTTGCTTTTATACGTAATGTTCCTTCCGAAGAAGTGTTGTCGCTAGAACAAGATACCATGACAATTACTAGCATTAAAATTCCGATAAGTCCTTTGATTTTTTTCATTTTTAAACAATTTGGTTATTAATTTATATTCTTTAATCCGATGGGTGAAAATAATAAAAAAGAATTACACCTTTTGGGTTATTTGGTAATAAAACAATTTATTTGTCATTTACCCTACTCTGTGGATTGATTTTTTTTTTAGTTCCTAGATAACTTCATTGCTCTTTTTTGTTAACCCCAATCTTTGTCATGCTGTCACGTCTTTTTTAGATGAGAACAATCTTTCTTCCTACTTTGTAATCTTTTTTATATATTTGAAATTATAACAAAGTCTGATTTTATCAGATCTATATACACGTTGGCAAACAATATAAAAACATGAAGCTAAAATATTTGATACTAATTACATTATTTATGTATTTAAAAAATTATTCTCAAAGTTCTGATTTTATTGTAACAAAATCTTATGATACCATTTATGTAGACAAGATTGAATTGACAGATTATAATGTAAAAACAAAAAAAGCTAACCAAAAGAAAAAATATAATATTGAAGAAATAATTAGTTATTACATAGCTAACAAAAAAAAATATTATGAACGTATTACTAATCAAATCGAAAAAAAAGAACTTAAGGATTCAGATAGATATGATTATAAAAGAATGGAAAATCTATACATAGAAGAATATGATAATCGTATAAAGTATAAATTCATTCAAAGATTAACCATAGGTAAAGTAAAATTGTTTTGCGAAGATTTAAAGCAAACCTATACTGGATCTGGAACTCCAGGTACACCCAATTATACACCAGCAAGTCACAATGATGATAAAAATTATTATATATCAATTTATGATTCAAAATTAGAACCAATCAATAAGGAATCCGATATTAATTTATTTGATTTTAGTCAGGGTTTAACATTAAATAAAGAAGTGTATGAAATATTAAAACTATATCTTTATGGAAACAAGGACATCGATATCAAACTTGATACTTTATTTTCCTCAAAACCAATTGCAAAAGAAAAACAAATCATAGATTTGATTAATGAATATAATCTTTGGGTAAAATCAAACAAATAACGTTTTGCCCAATGATAAAATGCCAGATTTCGCAGATGTGTAATCCGTGCCCGCAAAACATTTTAAAAAACCCACTCCACAAAATCTCCCTACTTTAAGGCAATATAAAAACACCTCATGGGTTTCATTAATTCAAACAAATAGTAACAAATGACAAGCCCGTGCGTCTTGTTTATATAATTAAATATGGAAATACTTTTATAATCACTATATACTACCTTCAAAAAAATGATTTCAGATAAAAATTTAGCTCGAATTGCAGGGTTTTGCTACTTGCTCGTAATTGCGACAGGTTTGTTTTCGGAAGTTTTCGTTAGACAAGCATTAAGAGTGCCCAACGATGCATTGGCAACTGCCCACAATATTCAAGCCAATGAAATGCTTTTTCGTTGGGGGTTTGTGGCTGACCTTTTCAATTTTGTAGTGGGCATACCCACCATATTGATACTTTATCATTTTTTCAAAAAGTCAAATAAGATTATACTACAAATTGCTTTAGCCTTTGTTATTATTCAAACGGCAATTATTGCAGTCAATCTATTAAATCAAATTACACCTTTGTTACTATTAGGCAATGACACTTACTTAACTACTTTTCAACCAAACCAACTAGCAACACTTTCTCTTCTGTCCTTAAATATTCAAGCACAAGGGTATGGAGTTGGTTTAGTATTCTTTGGGTTTTATTGTATTTTAATTGGATATGTAATTTTTAAAACCAATGCTATACCAAAAATTATTGGAATAGGGTATGCAGTAGCAGGACTATGCTATTTGATAAGTAATTTTACAATGTTTCTTTCAAAAGGATTTGCGAATCCGCTGTTCATTTACCTTGCAATTCCAATTCTTTTAGGAGAACTAAGTCTTTGTTTGTGGTTACTTATAAAAGGTATTGACACCACAAAATTAGAAAAATAAAATGCCCGAACCGCTAAAATGGGTTTGGCAATATAATCGAGTTAGCGGCAATTTTGCGAGACATCTCACATACATTAATTAACAAGAAATAAAAAATGAAATTAACAACCACAATCGTACTTCTTTTAATTGGACATCTTGCATTTGGACAAGACAGAATTCAAAAAATTGACAGCTTACTCAATGCTCTTTATTCAAAAGAGAAAATCAATGGAAATTTTCTAATTGCAGAAAAAGGGAAAGTTATTTATAGCCATAGTTTTGGACTTGCAAACGAAACAACAAAAGAAAAATTAAACGAAAATTCGATTTTTGAATTGGCATCTTGTTCAAAGCAGTTCACAGCCATGGCAATAATGATACTGAAAGAAAAAGGAAAGTTGAATTTGGACGATGACATTAAAAAATACTTACCTGAACTTTCATTTTACAAAGGTATAACTATAAGAAACTTATTAAATCATACTGGAGGTCTACCAGACTATATGGAACTTATGGATAGTATATTTGACAAATCTAAAATTGCCACTAACAAAGACATAATTGATATATTCAGTAACAATCAACCAAAAATATTATTTGAACCAAATACAAAATATGAATATAGCAACACGGGCTACGCACTATTGGCATCAATAATTGAGAAAGCATCGGGTATGACCTACGCTGACTATCTGAACAAAACTATTTTCAAGCCATTGAAAATGAAAAATACCTTTGTGTACACTCGTAGATTTTTGCCAAAGAAAATTGACAATTATGCTTATGGTTATGTTTACTCAGATAGTTTGAAAAAGTATATTTTACCAGACGAGTTGAAAGAAACTAAAATGGTTATTTGGCTTGATGGTATTGTTGGAGACGGAACAGTTAATTCAACTTTAAATGATTTATTAATTTGGGATAGAGCATTATACACCAATAAATTACTCACACAAGAGGGAATGAATGCAGTTTTTGAAGTAGCAACTTTGAAAGACGGATCTAAAACGAAATATAGTTTTGGTTGGGGAATGGACGACAATGCTGATTTTGGAAAAATTGCAAGCCATA
The DNA here is from genome assembly GCF_051547085.1 of Flavobacterium sp. RSB2_4_14. Classification (NCBI taxonomy): domain Bacteria; kingdom Pseudomonadati; phylum Bacteroidota; class Flavobacteriia; order Flavobacteriales; family Flavobacteriaceae; genus Flavobacterium; species Flavobacterium sp. RSB2_4_14. The sequence goes on along the minus strand of NZ_JBPTTL010000005.1, from coordinate 118,642 downwards.
GCGGTGGTTGGCCAGGTTATGTGACTTTTATTGAAAGACATATTACAAATGATAAAACGATAATAATACTTCAAAATCACGACAACGTTTCAATTCCTGTAAAATCAATTAGAAGTATACTCTATAATAAACCATTACCTATACAAAAAATCAGAAATGAAATTAGTATGACAACAGAACAACTTCAAAAATTTGTTGGGACTTATGAAGTTGAAAAAGAATTTGAAATCAAAATTTCATTAGATAAAGACCAACTATTTATACAATTGACAGGACAAAATGCGTTCCCGATATTTGCAGAAAGTGAAATGTTATTTTTCCTAAAAGTAGTAGATGCACAAATTCAGTTTGAAAAGAACGAAAAAGGAGAAATTTCAAATTTGTTTTTATTACAGAATGGAAATAAGATAGAAGCAAAACGGACGAAATAAAACCTGCCAGCCTATAGCACATTCTATAACATAAAACAATTAAAAATCAACAAATTACGCTGCTGAATTAAAATTTTATTTATATTTGTTTATCAGTGCTTAAAGTTGCCAGAAACCCCAAGGATGGCAGTACTAAATTTTAGTTTTATAACTTTAAACTAACAATTTAAGCAGGAACCTACTTAAGTTTAACGTTATAAAAATTAAAATCATGAAAAAACAATTACAAAAAATGTTTTACGCTACATTCATCATGATGCTATTTACCTTCATGGATGCCAATGCTCAGATTGTTTACAACGAATTAAGTCCGGATGTGACAATTATTCAAACTCCTATTGGTTCTTCGGCTCATGCGCTAGACATCAACAACGATGGAATAACAGATGTCACCCTTACCGCAAATGTAACGAGTTCGAGTCGTGCCGTGTGGTTAAGTACTCCCGCAGGTAGTGAGTCACTTATGTGTTGTCCTATCCTGCTAGCCAAAGCCATAAACAGTAATGTATCTATAGGTCCTGATGCAAGCGGGACTGGCGGATCCTGGACTAATAATATAAAGGCAATTTTAAGACAGGTTCCTATTACAAACACTCGTCCATGGGGCGCAAATCCAATTCCATTTGGCGAATGGTCAAATACCACTGACCGTTATTTTGCAATTAGATTTTTAATAGATGGAAACAGGTATTATGGATGGGTTCGTACATCCGTTGGCTTAGCCGGCAATAGCTTCACCATCAGGGATTACGCATACAATTCCGTGCCTAATCAATCAATACTTGCAGGAGATACGGGTGGAAGTTTAGGTATCATTGATACTACTATTGCACCATCAATGACGCTTTTTCCAAACCCAACATCCAATCAACTTACTATTGCTTTTGGAAGTATTAACAATGAAGTTGCTATTGCTATTGCAGACATTACAGGAAAAATTGTTTATGCAACAAAGGTAAATGATACTCAAAAGATAGAAGTCAATACATCCCATTTTGCAGAGGGTATTTATGCTGTGCAAGTACAGTCAGATAATTTTAGAGAGACAAAAAAACTTATTGTTGTAAAATAAAGTAATTGACAATTTTTATCTCTGGTGAGCGTATTTAGTTCATGCCAAAAAACAAATAAAAAAGAGCAACTCACATTGCTCTTTTTTATTATCCTTTTCCAAAGTTTATCATTCCCATCACTCTGAGTGTTCCAAGGCAATCGGAAATGACCCAAGGCGAAACCGAACGGAGCACAGTTAACCAAAGGGCCCAATTCCACATTATTTTATTGCATATTTATTAAGTTGTGTAACAAGTAAAGGCGTTAGGCTACATAGTGAAAACATTAAATATCAACAAATTACGCTGTTGAAATAAAATATTAGTTATATTTGTGATAGTCAGTGATAGTTCCCGTCAATGCTTGTAAGCATAGAAAAGTTAGCATCAAGAATTCAAGTAACTTTCAATTTTAAAAATTAATATTATGTTCAAAAAAGCTTTTCTTTTCATTACTACTATTTTAGTAGGGTTATCAGTATCGATTGGATATAATGGCCAAGATATATTCAAAGGGTCAACATCTGTTACATCATTTTTAGATTGGTTCAATACTACAGAACATTATGTACACCTAAAAGGGCTTATTATTTTAGACCTCATTCCAGCCGTTTTTCTCATTGTTCAAATAGCTTTATTTTTTAGAGACAAACAGAAAATAAAAGGATTGTTGGCTGTGCTATCATTGTTGGCAAATTGTGTTGGGGTATTTATTGTCACACAATATGCTTATCCCATTGCTGCCCAAATGGCCAATTGGACACCCGAAACTATCCCTTCCAATTGGATAAGCCTAAAAGATGATTGGATAAAATACATTGGTTTTTATGGACTATCGGGTATCGTAGGGTTGGTTTTTTTTCTGACAACCTACTATGTACCTGCAAAAAAGAATACTAGTATAAAACCGCTACACCCATTTTTAAATGTGTTAAAAAATGCACTGCTTTTTATACTAACCTTGCCTGCATTAATGGGTGCATTTGGTGTTTTTGATATGATTATTTTCCCCATTGGTTACAAAATTTCAGGAACAACTTTTATTGAAATGCACCGCCCAGTAGATTTACTAATGAGAAGCATAGGACCCATAATATTTACGATTATGCTTTCATTATACAGCTTACTTGCCATTCTTTATTTTATGGAAAAGAGCAAAACAAAAGGCTTTCTTATTGTAGCGGCAATCCTGCTCCTATTAGGCAACACTTTTGTCGCCTTGCAAGGCAACCGACCTTTAAACGATTTATTTCTAACATGGACACCTACAACCCTACCAAGCAACTGGTCAAGCCTTAGAGACGAATGGTTTAGTTATCATTTCTATAGAAATATTTTTAACACATTGCAGTTATATTGTATTCTTCTAATCTATTTTGTGCCAAAAAGCAAGAGCAAAATCCCTGCAATGTAATTAGTGAACAAAGAGGATTGAAGAAGTTTTCCTATCCGATAGCAGGATTTACTTACCATAAACACAAAAACCCAAAACAATAAAAAGAGCAACTTTCGTTGCTCTTTTTTTTAACCCACACTTTGTCATGCTGTCTCGTCTTTTAGGACGAGAGAAGCATCTCCACACAATCTTTCCTCCTACTTTGTACTATTTTTTATATATTTGAAATAATAAATAGGTCTGACGTTTATCAGACCTATAAGCTAGTTGGCAGAAACCTTAAAATTAAAATCTTAAAATAATAACAAAAAATTATGAAACTTAATTGTAACTTTAAAATGAAATTGATAATAGTCATTTTTCTATTTCTTTCAAGTCTTACTTTATACTCCCAATGTTGGAATAAAGTGCAGGGCGGTCATTGGAACTCTTTTGGAATAAAAAATGATGGAACTCTTTGGGGTTGGGGTCAAAGCGATGCTAGACTTCCAACAACATCTAATATTCCTTTACAAATTGGCAACGACGCAAATTGGACAAATATTTCAACTTCATATTGGTATACACTTATACAAAAGTCAAATGGAACTCTTTGGGGTTGGGGTACTGACCCATTCGGGGGTGTAATAAACTATGGTAATATTCCATTACAAATTGGCACATCAAATGATTGGGTGAAATTTGAAGCAGCTATATATCATTCTTTAGCTATAAAATCAAATGGAACACTTTGGACATGGGGAAATAATCAAAATGGTGAACTTGGTGACGGTACAAACATAAATAAAGTTATGCCAACTCAAATAGGCACATCAACAATTTGGACTCAAATATCAGGTGGGGATAGGCATTCACTAGCTATTAAATCTGATGGTACTTTATGGGCATGGGGCGCTAACGATTTTGCTCAACTTGGTGATGGCACTACAACTCCCAAAAATTTCCCTGTTCAAATTGGTACCGCAACCAATTGGGCTAAAGCCGAAGCAGGAGAATTATGTTCTTTTGCAATTAAAACTGATGGAACATTATGGGCTTGGGGTTATAATTATTTTAGTCAACTGGGAAATGGGAGTACTAACACTTTAGCAATTCCAACACAAATTGGTACTTCATCAAATTGGGCTGAAGTAATTTCTGGACATTCACATACATTGGCTATTGACAATAATGGTAAATTATATTCATGGGGAAATAATTCAAATGGTCAATTAGGAGGCGGAGGAAATAATTTTACACCCATCAACAATAATGTAGATTGGAATTCTATTAGTGTTGGTTATACACATTCTTTTGTTAAAAAAAATGACGGCTCACTTTGGGTTTTTGGAGAAAATTACTTTGGTCAATTAGGAAATGGAGTTTCAATAGATTTATGGACTCCCACTCCTATAAGTTGCCCAACATCTTTATCCGTTGAAGATTTTTATAATAGTCAACTTAAAATTTATCCAAATCCAACTAAGAATATAATTAATATTGAAAACAATAAATATCAAATAGATAGAATAGAATTATATGATGTTACAGGTAGACTAATAATAACAGAAATAGTAAATAGAAATAATTTTATTTTAAATATTTCAGATTTACAGAAAGCAACATTTATTTTAAAAATTCATACTGCCTATAATACTCAAACTATAAAAATAATTAAAAGTTGATAAAAACAGAAAGGCTATCTGCCAACAGCGGTTTGGCAAGATTGCAAATTTTGTAGTAAATTCACGTTTACATTCCCCAGCAAGCGCGAGCATCTTGCTCGTGCCCCTCCGCTACCTCGCGAAATGAAATTCGACGTAGTCAATCCTTTTGCGTGGTAATAAAATGAAACCCACACCACAAAACCTCCCAACTTCAAACCACCATAAAAACCCCATCAATGTCCCAGTTCCGTAGGAACGATTCATATTGTAGCCCAGGGTTTTAACCCTGGGATATAAAAACAATATATCTGTGCAACAAAAAAATCCGTGTAATCCGTGTAATCTGTGGCAAAAAAACAAAAAAAAAGCAGCTCTCGCTGCTTTTTCATTATAAACTGTGTCACTAAACCACCCTCTCCATCACAACCCTAACCTCAAACCCCCAGCTACCTCGCGAAATGAAATTCGACGTAGTCAATCCATTCGCGTGGTAATAAAATGAAAACCACACCACAAAACCTCTAAACTTCAAAGCACCATAAAAACCCCATCAATGTCCCAGTTCCATAGGAACGATACATGGTGTAGCCCAGGGTTTTAACCCTGGGATATAAAAACAATATATCTGTGCAATAAAAAAATCCGTGTAATCCGTGTAATCTGTGGCAAAAAAACAAAAAAAAAGCAGCTCTCGCTGCTTTTTCATTATAAACTGTGTCACTAAACCACCCTCTCCATCACAACCCTAACCTCATACCGCACACCACTATAAAACACCATCTCAACAACCTTCGATACATATGCCGGTCTGCTAAAAACAAAAGGATAAACACCATCAGGCATATTGCGCAACCTAAAACCACCATTCTCAGAAACCTTGCGTAAAAAGCCAAGCTCCTTACACTCCATAGTAACCAGTGCCAATCCATTCCCTTCTGCATCCACCACATCACCAATAGCAGAAAGAGTTCTATAAGAAGGCTTCGTCAACCGCTTAGTGTTTTTAAAATCAACAAAAAAAGGAAACTGCGAAAACTCAACAACCTTAGTCAACAATTGCATCTTATCCAATAAGATAGTCGCTTCTCTAAACTCAACACGCAGCGCATCAGTAGCCGCCTTTTTAGCTACAACACCTGCCTTCGGCTTTGGTATAGTCGAGTCATACAAATAAATCATCTCCCTAAAATCAGTAAGCACCACCTCAGTAATACCATACGTTGCCAAATCACCCAAAAACGCATTGCCCTTCTCCAATATAATAGTACAATTAGTAACACAGCGCGTATCAGCATTTCTCATTAATAAACTCTTCGGATAATTCACCTCTCTCCGCAACTGATAATTATTCGAATTAATAGCATACGCCATAATCTTCCCAGCAATATCAGCTGCCAAAACACATAAATCTTCCTTTACAGCACCTTTCTCTTCAATATTCCCCTGCCGTTGCAATGCCTGACTGCCCGACAGCACATTCAATACCGCAACCTTATCTTGGAATTGCTTAAACAAAACAGTAAAATTTGGAATTTCATCCAAAATTTCAGGAGATGTTCCTACAAGAAACTGCTCCATCGACCAAAACATACTTAGCTTTCGCTCTTGATAATAATTCATAGTATAAAAATTTAAGTTTATAATTAAGATTTGTGGTTTATACAAAATAAATAATTTTAAACCATTAAACAACAATACTTTACAAACTATTTTTAAAAATAATAACATTTTTACGAAATTCTCAAAAAATCAATACTATAAGTAAAAAATTACTTTTCATTCCCGACCAACTACATTCATTTTTAACACATTCCTACAAATATCACAAAGTAAACCCTCCGCGCACCATAGTAACTCCTCCGCGCGCCATAGTAACTCATTCGCGAACCATAGTAACTTGTCCGCGCACCATAGTAACTCCTTCGCGAACCATAGTAACTTGACCGCGCACCATAGTAACTCATCCGCGCGCCATAGTAACTCAATCTGGAGCCATAGTAACTATATCTGAGACCATATTATTTTCTCTACCACCACTTGTCATTCCCGCATATGCGGGAATCCAATTTCAATATCCGTTAAATCCGCGCAAATAAATCCGTTTTATCAGCGTTCCATCAACCACAAATTAAAACTACCCTTTGTCATTCCAGTCTCGTTTTTTGAGACGAGAGGAATCCATTTATTAATTCTATTTGTCATTCCCGCGCAGGCGGGAGTCCATAACAATTAAAACAACCATTTTTTTATTCCAACCAATTCACTATTTTAGTCCCAAGTTATAACCACCAGTAAAATGAATACAACTTGTAAAAACTGCAACACATCCTTCACCGGCAATTACTGTCCTGAGTGTGGACAAACCGCAGATACACACAAGCTCAACCATCATTTTGTTTGGCATGATATACAGCACGGTTTATTCCATTATGACAAAGGCATAGTACACGCCGCCAAAGAATTATACACCCGACCAGGTCATTTCATCAGAGAATACATAGAAGGAAAACGCGTAAAACATTTTAAACCCATTTCGTTATTACTGATTTTAGCTTCCATCAGTGGTTTTTTGGCTTATAAATACCAAATCAAGTTACTAAATCTTGATACTAGTACCGATATCAGCAATGGATTACTAACCATAGAAGAATTAAACCATTGGGTCACGACACATTATGCTTGGATAATCCTTTTTACAGTTCCAATTCGTGCCTTTACAACATATATTATTTTCAGAAAACAAGGTTACAATTACTACGAACACATAGTCCTTGCTGCCTATCTAGCATCACAACGTTTACTGCTCAGTATAGCCGTTTTCCCTATTGATTATTGGCTAAAAGACACCGCATTGCTCCCAATCTTCCTGCAATATAACTCCCTGATTGAAATTTGTTTATCAATATGGGGACACACCCAGTTTTTCAACAGACTGCCAAAAGGGAAAGTAATAGCTTTATCCATACTAAGTTGGGTCTTTTTTTTAGCAATAATGACACTCTGCCTTTTACTAATACTAAACATACTTAATTATAAAATTTAAAAAATACACACCATGAAACTACTCGGAATAAGCTCAAGAATAAACCATCCACAATATGGCAAAGGCGTAATAACCAATGTATCCTCCACAGAATATTGGGTAACCTTCATCGACAGCGGACTAGAAACCATCGACATTGATAGTGAATTTGAAGTCATCGAAGCATCAGATAACGAACTAGATACGGTAAGTTTTTACGAAGTAGAACAATCCCTTCTCTCCATCCTCAAGAAATGGAACGGCCTAGGCGAACCAGTAGCCATTGCGGACAAGTGGAAAGGCGGCAACCTAAAACTAGAACCAGGACAAGCAGGAGTGCAAGGAAAAGACATCCCGATAGATGTATTCTTCCACAAAATAGTCATGCTCCGTGACCGTCTTCGCGTAATGGAACAAAAGATAAACGCTAGCAACATCGAAGAAATAGAAAAAGTAGAACTACAGCAATACATCACTAGAATTTATGGCACATTGACAACGTTCAACGTGTTGTTCAAATTGCAAAGCCAATACTTTGTAGGGGAAAAAACAAAGTAATTATAATTCTTGATTTACACAACTATGATTTGCTATCATAAAGTAAAACGCCTTCATATCTTCTATAAAAACTATGAATCTATGTGTTTAAAATAAAAGAAAATCAATTACACCAAAAAGTTTATATTTTAGTATCTTTATACCTCTATAAAAACAACACACCATGAAAAAAGTAATTGCAACATTTGTTCTTTTTGGATTAATCATTTTAGGATGTAAAAGTTCCTCTTCTGCTGACACAGGCAACACACTAAAACTTGTTTTTGAAACCAAAAGCAATAGTGGTGTAACAGGAACAGCAACGTTCACACAAAAAGGTAACGAAGTAACACTAGTAGCCAAACTAGCTGGACTGAAACCAGGCACACACGCCATTCACATTCATGAAAAAGCAGATTGTTCTGCTGCCGATGCAGCATCGGCTGGTGGACACTGGAACCCAACGTTCAAAAAACATGGAAAATGGGGCGATGCCGAATACCACAAAGGCGATATAGGTAACTTCACCGCCGATGTTGATGGCAATGGAACCATTATTTTCAAAACAGACCAATGGTGCATAGGATGTGGCGATGAAACAAAAGACATCATCAACAAAGGATTAATCGTTCACGATAAACCAGATGATTTTGTTACCCAACCTACAGGAAATGCTGGCGCAAGAGTAGCGTGTTCGGCTATTATTAAATAGTTATTTTTCATGATTAACCCATCGGCTCACGGCTGGATAGACAAATTCTTTGCAGAGCAAAGACTATTGCCTCACCCTTTTCCCGAGAGTGAATTGGCTTTTTATACTCAAACGCGAGCTACGGGTTTTATCTTCGGACACACTATCAGTTTTGATAGTACACATCCTATTGATACTAACAGCCGACTGCCACAAGAAATATCAAAGATAGGATTGCTCAACACACTCTATCAGATGTTTCGTTGGGAAAAGCAAACAGATGAATCTGAACTATTCATTACCGAAGCTGTTGGATTTTATAATTCCTTAATCACCAAAGGATTTAATCCCTTGCAGAAAATGTTACCCAGCACTACGCCTTCTCACAAACTAGAGAAGATACTGCACGATAGGGTTCAGACTAACGAGGATTTGATTACCAAAAACTTTTCGCATGCAATAACCAATGCCCTACTCTTTATAGATGTTTTGGCCTTCAAACAATACCTCGAAAAAGGAAGCATCTCCGATAAATATTTCAATAAGATTGAAGGAATCGTAATGAGTATTGTTTCGCTTTCGCTAAAAACAAAGACCAATATATCGCCACACGATGTGTTGTTATTGAAACTTTTTGATGCCTCAGTGCGCTACACAAAGTTTTCTACCACTGCCATCAAAACCATAGACGATTTAGAACTGAGTTACCTTCAAAACGATTTGGAGAAGTTGTATATGATTGATTTGGCTGGCATCAGTTTGTGGAGCGATGAAAAGGTGGAAAACGAGGAACGCTACTTTTTGTATAAACTAGGCGAAAGTCTGAGTATTGACGATAGCTTGGTACTGAGCAGTATTACTTTTATCAATAGTTTTATTGCTAATCACAAAAAGGAAATCCCCTATTTTAATTATTCCAATCCGGTGAAACACTTCTATGATCAAACTTCGGATAGCGTAGTTGTTTTAATAAACCGAAACAAAAAAAGATTGCTCAAGGAAATATCTCAAAGCAAAGAGTTAATGCAATTACTGGCTAAGTCAACCCACAAAGACTTGGACAAGGAAGAGAAAAAGAAAATCAAACGGCAGTTGTTGGATGTGTGTAAAAGCATTCCGTCTCTCACTATTTTTTTGTTGCCTGGCGGAAGTTTATTGTTGCCTTTGTTGATTAAGTTTATTCCAACGTTGCTTCCCTCCTCTTTTAATGAAAATATAGAGGATTGATAAAAGATAAATATGCATTTTGTTATTGTCTTCGACAGGCTCAGACTGACATTTTCTTTCTAATTGCGTTTTTAATTTTCAAATCTATTTGTAATGTGTAATTTGAGATTAAGATCTCATATTGTATAATTATCAATCCAAGAAAAATAAGTGTTTCTCAAATTGCTTTTTTCTTGCCGGATATATTTTAAATACGCTTCGGCAACTGGACTCATCGATTTGTTTTTTAACCATACCAAATGCCAATTGGACTGAATAGGAAATCCTTTCATGGGTATGATTTTTAGATTACCATTTTCCAGTTCGTTCTTCAATCCTATGATAGGCATTATTGAATAGCCAATTCCGGCAATAACGGCTTGCTTGACTGCTTCATTTGAGGTAAGTTGCATTTTCTTTATGGACTGTAATCCATTGCGATGCAGGTAGTTTTCCATAACTAATCTAGTAGCCGAACCTTCTTCTCTAAAGATTAACGGAAAGTCCTGAAACATATCAATATTGTTGTTTTGAACTCCTGAAGAAGCGTTATGGTTTCCTATAAAATAGAGTTTGTTTTCTAGCAAATTCTCCGATTGCAATTGAATATCATCGGGCAGAATAGACACTAAAGCAAAATCAATTTCGTTGTTTTCCAAACTCTTGACTACTCTTGACTTGTTGGTCACATCCATCACAAGGTCTATTCCTTTATTTTGATTTAAAAAATCGGAGAGGAAATAAGGCATTACATACTTACCTGTTGACACCACAGATAAAGTCAGTTTTCCCGATAAAATCCCTTGAAAGGTTTTGGATTTGTAGTTTATGGTCGCCACTTCGTCTAATACTTTTTGAGCCGTGATGGCAATTTCGGCACCAAAGTGAGTTACATACAATTGTCTTCCTATCACTTCTGTCAAAGGAATATCAAACTGATCTTGTAGTTTTTTTAATTGAATAGAAACGGCAGGTTGCGTTAAATTCAATTCTTCGGCGGCTTTTGTGATACTCTTGGTCTCCGCAATTTTCAGGAATATCTGTAATTGATGTAAGGTATAATGCATAAATATATTTAATGTATATCATAACAAATATAAATAAAAATATATAAAAAAAGCATTATAGTTTTGCAGAAATAAATTAACCAAATAAAAATATGCATAGAATAACTATCGCAAAAGGAGACGGAATTGGTCCAGAAATTATGGACGCTACATTAGAAATCATCAAAGCTGCAGGAGCACAACTTGAGTATGATGAAATAGAAGTGGGTGAAAAAGTATATCTTTCTGGAAACACTTCTGGTATAGCTAAAGAAAGCTGGGATACCATTATCAAGAACAAAGTTTTTTTGAAAGCACCTATTACTACTCCACAAGGTGGTGGTTATAAAAGTTTGAATGTAACAACCAGAAAATTTCTTGGATTGTATTCTAATGTTAGACCATGTATGAGTTTACACCCTTTTGTGGAAACGAAACATCCAAAAATGGATATTGTTATCATCAGAGAAAATGAAGAAGATTTATATGCAGGAATTGAGCACCAACAAACGGATGAAGTAGTTCAATGTTTAAAAATCATCAGCCGTCCAGGTTGTGAAAAGATTGTTCGTTATGCTTTTGAATTTGCAAAACAATATGGTAGAAAGAAAGTAACTTGTTTTACCAAAGACAATATCATGAAGCAAACGGATGGATTGTTCCACCAAGTGTTTGATGAAATTGCAACAGAATACCCAGAAATTGAAAACGAACACTGGATTATTGACATAGGTGCTGCTAAAATGAGCGACACGCCAGAAGCATTTGATGTTATTGTAACCTTAAATTTATATGGTGATGTACTTTCTGATATTGCTGCACAAATTGCAGGTTCTGTTGGATTAGCTGGTTCAGCAAATATTGGAGAAGAATGTTCGATGTTTGAAGCCATTCATGGTTCGGCACCAAGAAGAGCTGGACAAAACATGGCAAATCCTTCGGGACTATTACAAGGCGCTGTGATGATGTTAAATCATTTAGGTCAAAATGTAATTGCTACGAAAGTACACAATGCTTGGTTAAAAACTCTTGAAGATGGAATTCACACGTATGATATTTTCAAAGAAGGTGTTAGCACTCAAAAAGTAGGAACTAAAGAATTTGCTCAAGCCGTTATTGCCAATTTAGGTCAAAAACCAAAAACATTAGCAGCAGTGAATTATGAGAATGGCCAAGCTTTAAATCTTCCAAAATACAAAAAGAGACCACAAGCCAAGAAAGAGCTTATTGGACATGATATTTTTGTTCATTGGAACGGAACAGATGCTAATGAATTAGCTGAAAAGATGTCAAAAATTGGCACTCAAAACGTGAAATTAAGCATGATTACTAACAGAGGTATCAAAGTGTGGCCAGAAGGGTTTTCACAAACCTTTTGTACAGACCACTGGAGATGCCGTTTCAAAACTGAGGAAGGTAAAACCGTATCAAAAGAAGAAATAATAATTCTTTTGCAACAATGTATTCAAAATGATATTGATACTATCAAAACCGAAAACTTATATCAGTTTGATGGTAAAATGGCTTTCTCACTAGGACAAGGACAATAAAAAAACAAAAACTATGACTGTACAATTAGTAACTGGTGAATTTAGCAAATTAGAAACATTGAATATGATAACTCAAATGTTTGAAATGAGAATAAAATTTCATGAAGACAAGATTATGAGTTCTCATAACGAAGAAGATATAAAAATGAGAGAAAAGAAAATTAAATTTCTCCAAGGCGAATTGGCACAAGCTAGAACCTACCTTGTTAGTAAAGAAGATCCAATTGCTGTTTTATGCACAATTACAATCTAATTAATATATGGATAAATATCAATTTAAGTTAATTGAGGGTGATTTTTCATCTCAGGATGCCAAGACCGTTTTAATGACTGTAATCAATAGTAAAGTGAATTTTCATAATCTAAATTCTTTTAGTGAATTTGTTAAAAACAATGAAACTTGTGAAACATCAAAACGAAGAGTTTCAGCATTATCAACAGCACGTGAAGATATCATGAAGCTTATAGAAGAAAGTGAAAAAAAAGGAATGAGGTTGAAAATTAACGGTGACATTACAGTAGAGTTTATTTAAGCTGAAGGATTTGGAAATTTTTGAAGGGAGAAAGTTAATCATTGCCACAAAGCATCAAAAAGAAAGTGTCATAGCGCCTTTATTAGAGGAACATCTTGGTGTAGAGTGCTTTGTCCCAACTGATTTTGACACCGATACGTTGGGGACTTTTACTGGAGAAATTGAGAGAAAAGCAGATGCTTTAACCACAGTTAGACAAAAATGTCTGCTGGCAATGGAGGAATACCAATGTGATTTAGGCATAGCAAGCGAAGGCTCTTTTGGTCCACATCCTTCCATTTTTATGGCACATGCTGATGATGAATTTTTAATTTTTATTGATAAAAAAAATAACTTAGAAATAATTGTACGAGAGATAAGTCTCGACACTAATTTTAATGCAACAACTGTAAATTGTTTTCAAAATTTGGTTGATTTAGTAAAGACAGTTGGGTTTCCTGAACATGGTGTGATTTTAAAAATCACTACGGAAGAAGTTCCTACCATTGTAAAAGGAATTCAATCCTGGGAATTATTGGAAGAGAGTTTTCATACGCTTTCGGCCATTAATTCCCAAGTTGTTGCAGAAACTGACATGCGAGCGATGTTTAATCCAACACGTATGAAGGTTATTGAAAAAGCTACTCAAAAACTAGTAGCAAAAATAAAATCACTTTGCCCTGAATGCCATACACCAGGTTTTGGTGTGGTAAACATCAAATCAGGATTGCCTTGTGAATGGTGTGGTTCACCAACAAAATCAACAAAATCGCATATTTATCAATGTCAAAAATGTAACTTTGAACAGGAAAAAATGTTTCCCAATGACAAGAAAACAGAAGATCCGATGTATTGTGATTATTGTAACCCATAAAAAATGAAAGTAGAAATCGAAAAAGCAGCGGCATTACTAGAAGAAGGAAATGTTGTTGCCATTCCAACAGAAACTGTTTACGGATTAGCAGCTAATGCTTTTGATGAAGATGCCGTCAGGAAAATATTTGAAATAAAAGGCAGACCATTATTCAATCCTCTAATTGTTCATATTAAATCAATTGACTTTCTAGAGCATTTGGTAAACAATATTCCACCCAAAGCGTTGCAACTCGCACAGCATTTTTGGCCTGGTTCCTTAACTTTAATTTTGCCAAAAAAGGAAATTGTTCCCAATATTATCACGGCAGAAAAAGATACTGTGGCCGTTCGCGTACCAAATCATCCCGTAACTTTGGCACTTCTCGATATATTAGATTTTCCTTTGGCAGCGCCAAGTGCTAATCCTTTTGGAACCATCAGTCCAACAGAGGCAAAACATGTAATCGATTATTTCAAAGATACAATACCCATGGTTTTGGATGGTGGAATATGTCAAAACGGAATAGAATCTACTATTGTTGGGTTTGAGTTTGATGAACCTGTACTGTATCGTTTGGGTTCAATAACAGTGGAAGAAATAGAAAAAATAGTTGGAAGATTATCTATTAAAAATAAAAAGGAAGTTGCTCCTGATGCACCTGGAATGTTGGAACGTCACTATGCTCCAAAAACCAAAACCTTTTTAGAAACTGATGTAAATGCGTTTATACAAAAACATCCTGATAAAAAAATAGGAGTTCTATTGTTTAATCAAAGGACAGAAAATCATGATCTTATTCATCAAGAAATTTTGTCTGAAAACGGAAACTATAAAGAAGCAGCTCTAAATCTGTATGCCGCGATGCATCGATTAGATAAATTGGGATTAGACTTAATTGTTGCCGAACGATTTCCTGATATTGATTTAGGAAAATCTATTAATGATCGCTTGGAGCGAGCTACTAAAAATTAATATATGAATTTAGATTTACTTTTAGATAATTTAACCAATCCTGCGCTTCTTTTCTTTTTGTTGGGGATAATTGCCACAAGATTGAAAAGCGATTTAGAAATTCCGCCGAACTCCTCAAAATTTATTTCGCTATATCTATTATTCTCCATAGGGTTTAAAGGTGGACAAGAGTTGGCTCACAGTCATTTTGACCTAGAGATAATTTATTCTGCAATTTTTGGAGTATTCATTGCGCTGGTTATTCCTATTTACTGTTTTTTTATTCTGAAAAGAAAATTTAGCATAGAAAATTCGGGTGCTATTGCCGCTGCTTATGGATCTGTAAGTGCCGTTACTTTTGTTACGGCTATTTCATTTTTAGAAATTCAAAAATATACTTTCAGCGGACACATGGTTGCCATCATGGCATTGATGGAAGCACCAGCTATTATTATTGGTGTAATCCTAATGAAAATGTTTAATAAAAATGAGGTTATAAAAACCAAAATGAAGACCGTAGTAAAGCATTCACTAACTAATGGAAGTGTGTTACTTATTCTAGGTAGTTTGGTTATTGGTTATTTAGCAAGTGATCAACAAGCTATGGGGATTAAACCTTTTACGACAGATATTTTTAAAGGATTTCTTGCTATATTCCTACTGGATATGGGTATAGTGAGTGGTAAAAAATTAAACGTTTTCTTTAAAAGTGGTTGGTTTCCGTTATTGTTTGCTATTATAATTCCTCTGGTAAATGGTAGTTTAGTGGCAATTCTTAGTCAGTTTGTAACCAATGAAATTGGGAATAGATTTATTTTTGCCATACTTGCAGCAAGTGCATCGTATATTGCAGTTCCAGCAGCAATGAAAATTGTAGCACCTAAAGCAAATCCGGGATTGTTTTTACCTATGGCATTGGCTATCACTTTCCCGTTTAATATTACTTTTGGAATGCCTATTTATCTCTCAATTATACTTTATTGTTAAAAAAATTAGTTAGAAAACTTTAAGCGATACACTTCATCAAGTTCGCCATTTGAACTCATATTTACATCTAAATCGGTTACGTAACCAGAGTTTAATCCGTATGTCCATCCGTGTAGTGTCAAATCTTGTCCGTTTCTCCATGCACCTTGAACAATAGATGTTTTAGCTAAGTCAAAAACTTGTTCTTGCACATTAATTTCGACAAACTTATTGAATCTATCATCTTCGTTTTCAAAGGAATTTAGATAATCTTCGTGCAAGCGATACACATCTTTTATATGACGTATCCAGTTGTCAATAATACCTATTGAATCATTACCCATTGCAGCTTTCACACCACCACAACCATAATGACCGCAAACAATGATGTGCTTTACTTTTAAAACATTAACCGCATAATCCAATACACTTAACATATTCATATCGCTATGAATAACCATGTTGGCAATGTTTCTGTGTACAAAAACTTCTCCGGGTTTTGCCCCAATAATTTCATTTGCAGGCACACGACTGTCTGAGCATCCTATCCAAAGTAATGGTGGTTGTTGGCCTTTGGCTAAATCTTTGAAATAATCACTATCTAAGGCAAGTTGATTCTCAACCCATTTTTTATTATTCTCAAGAATTCTTTTATAAAACTCTACACTCATAGTTCTTCATCTTTAAAAATTATTTCTTTATTTTGGATTAATTCCATCTTACGTTTCATAACATTGTAACGACTTTCAATAGTGACATTGTTATAATAACCACCACTATTTTCTAATTCATAGGCTTCTTTAAACCCAATCAATTTTACTTTAATGTTTTCATCTTTGGCTTTAAAATTCTTAAAATCTTTGATTAAATCCAAAACATCATGAGCAATATATACTGTATCAGAAGCATCTATAACTACTCTCGAGTTTTCTGGAATTGAAAGTAACGTTGACTTAATTGCTGATTTATTTAAAAACGAAACCTCCTGTGCTAAATCAATATGAATGATATCGCCATCATGATATTCTTCATTTCTGAAATGATAAGCACGCTTTGTATTACCTATTAAAATGAAAATTACATTAATAATCATTCCCAAAGCTACACCTTTGAGCAAATCAGTCAAAACAACCGCGAAAAAAGTAAAAATAAATGGAATAAATTGATAAACTTTATCTTTTTCCCAAAAATGTTTAACTGTTTTTGGACTTGCTAATTTGTATCCTACCATTAAAAGTATGGCTGCTAATGTTGCATAAGGAATTTTGTTCAAAAGCATTGGAATGGCTAATACACTCACCAATAATAAAACTCCATGAATTATAGCCGACATTTTTGATTTTGCTCCAGCCGAATTATTAGCCGAAGTTCTTACTACAACAGAAGTCATTGGTAAACCACCAAGTAATGCACTCAAAATATTACCAACACCTTGTGCTTTTAACTCAACATTGGTATCTGAAAACCTTTTTTGAGCGTCCATTTTATCAGCAGCTTCAATACACAAAAGGGTTTCAATAGAAGCTACAATGGCAATTGTAAAACCTACAAACCATACCTTGCTATTAGTAATAGCAGCAAAATCAGGTGTGACAATAATGTTTTTAAATTCGTCAATAGAAGTTGGGATTGGCAAATTAACCAAGTGTTCACTTGAAATGGCAAAACTACTTCCAGAACTTATAAAATACTCGTTGAGTAAAATCCCAACAATTACAGCAACTAAAGCACCAGGAACAACTTTTAATTTTTTTAGAAATTCAATTTTAGTCCATGAGATTAAAATAGCCAAAGAAATTAAGGTTATGATTATTGAACCCAATTGAACATGATCAAGAATTGAGAACAATTCTGAAAAGGTATTTTTTCCATCAACTTGTGAGAACGCTTCATCACCTTGAAAGTCAGAATCAAAACCAACAGCGTGAGGAATTTGTTTTAGAATAATTATCACGCCAATTCCGGCTAACATTCCTTCAATCACATTACTTGGAAAAAAATTTGAAATGGTTCCTGCTTTAATAAAACCTAAGATTAATTGAAAAATCCCAGCTAACAAAACAGCCAATAGAAAAGCATTAAATGAACCCAAGTCGGTTATAGCCACCAAAACAATAGCCGTTAAACCTGCAGCTGGACCAGAAACACTTAATTGTGAAGTACTCAAATAACCTACAACAATTCCTCCAATAACTCCCGAAATAATACCAGAAAACAATGGTGCACCCGATGCAAGAGCAATGCCTAAACATAGAGGTAATGCTACTAAAAAAACTACTAAACCTGCAGCAAAGTCAGATTTTATGTTACCTAAAAGATTTATTTTCTTTGTCATATCCAAAATAATTAATTAATATATATTCACAAAATTGTGAATACCGAAAACGTCTTAATTAAATCAAATAAATTGTGGTGGAGGTGAAAATATTTCTTCTAAAAAATTATCGTTTTTAGACTCAGTTTGAGAGAAAATTTTAGTTTTCTTTAATTTTACTTTTTTTGATAAAAAAGAAATAGTATGCTTAGGCAAAGTTCCTTTTAATAGTTTTAAATCTTTGTGTATTTCTTCTTCACAGAAACTATAAAATAAAGACGTATCAGTTTTATTATCTATCAACGTAACAATTGTTGGAGTCAATAAAAAAGCTAGAAATAAAAATAGTATTATGCTTGAAACAAATTTCATTTTGTAAAAATAGTTTTTTTTGATTATAAATTTTAACAATAAGATAATCTTATAGTTTTTATATTTGCATCAGAAAATATTATAATCATGACTATTACCCAACTTAAATATGTTCTTGCAGTAGCCGAACACAAAAACTTTACCCTAGCAGCCGAAAAATGCTTTGTTACTCAACCCACTTTGAGTATGCAAATACAAAAAATTGAAGAAGAACTTGAAATTCAGATATTTGACAGATCAAAAAAACCCATTCAACTTACAGAAATTGGTCAGAAAATTGTAAACCAATCCAAGAATATTGTTAATGAAGCTGATAGAATTCAAGATATTGTTGACCAACAAAAAGGATTTATTGGTGGAGAATTTCGTTTAGCCATTATTCCTACCGTGATGCCAACACTTCTACCAATGTTTTTGAATAATTTTATTAAAAAATATCCAAAAGTTAAACTAATAATTGAAGAGTTAAACACTGCTGAAATTATCACTAGATTAAAAAATGGACACTTAGATGCAGCCATCGCAGTTACGCCTTTGGAAGATGAAAAAATTAAGGAAGTAGTTTTATATTTTGAACCATTTGTGGCTTACATCCCATCCAATCATCAATCATTTCACAAAAAAGAAATTGAAGTCTCCGATTTAAATATAAACGAAATTTTATTGCTTCAGGACGGACATTGTTTTAGAGATGGCATTTTAAATTTGTGTAAAAATTTAAATTCAGAAGAAAAAAATCATTTCCAAATAGAAAGTGGCAGTTTTGAAACACTCATTAAATTGGCAGATGAAGGTTTGGGAACGACACTTTTACCCTATTTACATACTTTAAATTTGAATGAGAAAGACAAACTGAAATTGAAACATTTTGTAGAGCCAAAACCAGCAAGAGAAGTAAGTTTAATTTTTCCAAAAAATGAATTGAAAATTCATATTATTGATGCTTTAAGGTCAACGATAGCTGGAGTTGTTAAAGGAGCTATTACTTTTCAAAATGTTCAAATCATAAGTCCACTACAAAAAAAATAAGGAGCTTTTGCACAAACTCCTTATTTTTCATCTTAACTAACAACAGTCAAACATTGCTTGAGTTCCGGATGTTCTGAAGTAAAAAATTGAAGCCACTTTTTTAGTTGTTCAATTTCATAAGGCAATAAATTTCTTATTGCTTTTTTTAATTCCTTAGCAAAAAGAACCGGATCAAAACTAACTCTTTCGAGTACCGATTTGGTGTAATCGTAAATCATTCTAGGCATAATTTTTTAAGATTTGGGGTTATCTTATTGTAAGAACGTTTAGTAAAAGTAAAATAAAAAAATAATTACTACAACATTTTTTATTAAAAAAAGACGTTTAAACCCTTTTTTTATCGATGAAATACATTTTTAGTTAAATTTAAAAAGTATAATCTTACTAATTTATTTTGAAACAATAAAAAAGGAACCATTTAAGTTCCTTTAGTTTTATTAACTGTTAATTCGATTGACACAGTGTTTCAGTTCGGGCTTTTCAATAATAAAACTCATCAGCCACTTTGTTAGTTCTTCAAGTTCATAAGGTAACAAAACCTTGTAGGCCTTTTCAAGTTCTTTGCAAAATAAATTTGCATCAAAACTTACTTTCTTCAACACTGATTTGGTGTGATCTAGCATTGTTTTAGACATAAAAAAGTAAAAATAATTAATTAAGAAATTAGATAAGAACGTCTATTGCTTTATCAAAAATAGAAATATAATAAATAGTAAAATGAAATTAAAAGTTAAAAATTATCAACGAAAATGTTAAATTTTTGAAAGTCCTTTAGTAGCGCGTAACATTTCTCTTTTGCCTGGAGCACCAGGTAATTTTTCTACAGAAAAACCTGCTAGCAACATTGCGTTTTTAATGGAAGTGCGACACGCATAAGTAACCAAAATACCATTTGGTTTTAAGGCTTCATACATTTTTTGAAAGATAAGGTCTGACCACAATTCGGGTTGCACTCTAAATCCAAAAGCATCAAAATAAATCAAATCAAATACATTTGTGTCCTTAATATCTTGGAAGAATTGTTGCCGTTTGGTTAAGGAAAAATGAGGGGTAATTTGATTTCTTACATTCCAAACAGTGTTGTGCATCATTTCAAAAATAGCACTTTGGTCATCCGCAATCTGATTAATATAATTCATTTGCGATGCTTCATCAAATGAAACTGGATAGGCTTCTACTCCAACATAATTGATACCCTGATTGCTTTTCAATGCTTCTACATAAGTTATAAAAGCATTCAAACCCGTGCCAAATCCAATTTCTAAAATAGAAATGGGTTTTGCTTCGCCAGTTCGCAAAAGCTCGTGTCCTTCGAAAAGTGAAAACCCATTTTTTATGAATACATGATATGCCTCTTGAATTGCGCCATGTTTTGAATGATAACTTTCATTCCATTCTGGCAAATGAATGGTTGTTGAACCATCATTGGTCATTATAATTTCTCTTTTCAAAGTCTATTTTATATATAACTTTTTAATTCTAGGGATTGGTCCACCACATTTTTGTTGGTGACATTTTACACAGGCATCAACGCCGTTATTAAAATGTTCTTTGGCATTTTTTGGGTCTTTATATATTAATTCTTGAGCGTTTATAAAATTAGCTGCTTGTTCTTTAAAAAAAGCATCGTTATCAGACTCATCAGTCATCACGGCTTTGTGAATTTTTAGGAAATGCTGAGGAAATTCGCCAATAGTTTCGCCCTTTTTGATTCGTTCTTTTAAACGCTGATTGTCAACATACATTTGTTCCATCAGAGCTGCCATTTCTGACATTTGATACATTTCTAGCTTTTTTCCTTTTATAGTATCACACTTTTCAACTACTTTCTTTTCTTCTTTCTTTTCCTCCTTTTTTTGACAAGAAACTAACGTTGAGAGACTAGCAATGCAAAACAAACTGAAAAACAAAACAACTGAGATAATTCTCTTCATACTAATTTTATATTATTTTTTAATGTAAACGCCCGAAGCTATGAAAGAATAAGTTACCTCAGGTTTGGTTATTTTGGCAATTTCTGCCGAAGATTTTCCACCATCTTTTGCATAATGCTTTAACTCATCAACAGAAACAACATCAACAAAAGCTTTCCCGTTTACGATAGCCAAACTATTATCCGCATTTAAGGGAACAAAGAAACCATAGTCTTTAAATTTCACAAACGAGTCGTCATCACCAGCCAATTCCATTTTCATCCAACAACCCTTCTTTTTACAAACCGATTTGATGTTTGATTGAAATTGAACCGTAATAGTATCGCCTTTTTTAATGTTTTTATACTTTTTGAGCATTTCATCTTTAGTCAAGATTTTACTCACTTTAAATTTTTCACCAAACAAAGCGTAATCTTTACTGTCAAAGGATTTTGCTGCAGATTTAGATTGGGCAATTACATTCAAATTAGACAGTAATACAAAAGCAATAAGCAATAGATTTAATTTTTTCATTTTATATATTTTTAATGATTTACAAATGTATAAAGATTAGCTATTTCAAATGCTACATTGACAATTAATTTCAATAATTAATGAAAAATTAAGATAATAAATACTTCTGAAAAGAGAATTTAAAAAAAAACATTCATTCTGTTTTTAGCTTGTAAAAACAAATATTTTTTTATTAGTTTTACAAAAAAAAAGCAACGAAATAATAATCTTTAGAACAATCTCATAACTAATTGAAATCTAATTATATATGATTTTTTTCTTTATTTAATATTCAAATAAATGATGTTAAAAACACCTAACGAAATCGATATAGTTAGAGCTAGTACTTCAAAAATAAACGAAGTTGATTTTGAAAACCTTTCTTTTGGTAACACATTTACAGACCATATGTTGGTTTGTGATTTTAGAAACGGTCAATGGGAAAAACCTGTTATCAAACCTTATGAACCATTCTTAATTGATCCATCTGCTAAAGTATTTCATTATGGTCAAGCCATATTTGAAGGAATGAAAGCATATAAAGATAAAAATGATGCTGTTTGGTTGTTTAGACCTGATGAAAATTTTCATCGTTTTAATAAATCAGCAGTTAGAATGGCAATGCCCGAAGTTCCCGAGGACGTTTTTATTGGTGGATTAAAAGCCATCGTAGATTTAGAAAGAGATTGGGTAAAAAAAGGTTTGGGAAACACCTTATATTTAAGACCTTTTATGATTGCTATTGGTTCGGGTGTAATTGCTCAACCGTCAACACAATATCGATTTATGATTATACTTTCTCCTGCACGTTCTTATTATTCGGGAGAAGTAAAAGTTATCATTGCAGAACATTACAGTCGTGCTGCTAATGGTGGTATTGGTGCTGCAAAAGCGGCAGGTAATTATTCTGCACAATTCTACCCACAAAAATTGGCTCAGGAAAAAGGCTTTCAACAAATCATTTGGACAGATGATGCTACGCACACCAAATTAGAAGAAGCTGGAACAATGAATGTTTTTTTTAGAATTAATGACACTATAATTACTGCGCCTGTTAGCGAGAGAATTCTTGATGGTGTAACCAGAAAGAGTTTAATTCAATTGGCTAAACGTGATGGAATTAAAATTGAAGAACGTTCTGTTTTAGTAGAAGAAATCGTGGCTGCTGCAAAAGATGGAAGTCTAAAAGAAATTTTTGGTTCTGGAACTGCAGCTGTTGTTAGTCCAATAGTAGGGTTTCAATACCAAGAACACTATTATGAATTACCAAAACTGGAGAACTCTATAGCATTGCAGTTGAAAGACAAAATGACCAAAATTCAATACAAACTAGCTGAAGACACCTTTGGTTGGACAGTGAAAATATAATTTTGGATAATACATATCAGACTTAAAAAAGCGATTTTCAATGAAAATCGCTTTTTTATTATTTCAAAATCTCCTCAAAACTTGGTTTAAAATAATTTGGCCCTTTCATAACTTTGCCATCTTCTCTATAAATAGGTTTTCCATCTTCACCTAGTTTACTCATGTTACTGCGTTGAATTTCGTCAAACACTTCTTCAATTTTGTGTTGTAAGCCATGCTCGAGTATTGTTCCACACAATATATAGAGCATATCACCGAGTGCATCGGCTATTTCGACTAAATCATCATTCTGAACAGCTTCAAGATATTCTTCGTTTTCTTCTTTCATTAAATTAAAGCGAAGTATGTTTTTTTGGTCGCCCAAATGTCCTTTCATTTCATAACTAACACCCAATCCAAATGAGGTGTGAAATTCTTTTACAGCGTTGAGTTGTTTTTGCATATTATAAAAAATTAATTGATGATGCAAAATACAACTTTACATTACAAATGTCTAAATTTGTTGAAAATTTGAAAAATATGTTCACAACTGGTCAATGGATTTTTGCCGCACTTTTTTTTATTGCTTTTGTTATTGCTATGTATTTTGCCTATGGAAAAGATAAAGCATTGCATCAAAAAATGTATAAAGGAAGTTATAAGATTCTAATTGGTTTTATCATTTTTATTGCGCTGCTTTTTGTAATAAAAATATTTTTAAAGCACTAATACAATAATGGTATTACAGATTACCTAACTTTGTAAAACCAAAAAATCACTTCATGAGAATTTTAAAATATTTATTTCTTCTAGTTCTTTTAGCTTTAATTGGAATTACTGTATATGTAACCACACAAAAAGGAGATTTTGAAGTGGCTAAAAGTAGTATTATAAAAACGCAAAGAAGTACCGTTTTTGATTATGTAAACGATTATAAAAATTGGGAAACTTTTGGTTCTTGGATGAAAAAAGAAGAGAATATTAAATTCAATTATCTTTCAAAAACAATGGGTTCGGGTGCATATTGTTCTTGGGAAAGCGATTTTGGTAACGGAGATATTAAAACTTATTTTGTTAAAGAAAATGATAGCATTTATCAAAAAGCGAACTTTAACAGCACAAAATCTGATATTTTTTGGACCTTTAAAGATACTGTTGGAGGAACAAAAGTAACCATTCACGGCAAAGGAAAAATGGACGTTTTGACTAAAATCAAGATGTTTTTTAGAGGTGGTATTTCTGGGGTTTTATCAGATGAAATGGAAAAAAGTTTACTGAAACTTGATAAAACATTGGAATATGAAATGAAGACCTATTCCATCAAAGTCAACGGAATAGTGCAGCGAGGTTCAGGATTTTGCATCAAACAGACAATTTCTTGCAGAATAAAAAGTGTGTCAAAGAACATAAAAATAATTATTCCAAGAATGGTGTATTTTTTCAAAAAAAATAACCTAAAAATGGCTGGAAGACCTTTTGTATCGTATGATGTTTACGATATTACAAAAGATTTTGTCACTTTATCAGTTTGTATTCCTACTGAAGAACAAGTTTTCATATCCTCTGTAAGCGATGTCACCACTGCCGAAATCATTCCTTTTACCTGTTTAAAAACAACTTTGGTTGGCGATTACTCTCATACTGCTGAAGCTTGGACAAAAGCTAAAAAGTATATTGCTGACAAAGGTTTATCTCAAAACTTTGCGGGGAAATATATAGAAGTATATGTCAAAACAATTGATGAAGTAAAACAACCTTCCAAGTGGATAACTGAAATTTATATTCCTGTTTTTCCAAAAACTGAAGTGGCAAAACCCGCTGTTATTCCAACTGCAATCGTTGTTACACCATCGGAACCTGTTCCAACTCCTGTTGAAAACCCATAATTTTTCATCAAATTAAACCTTTTGCAGTATCTTTATTCCAATTGATAAATTTTCGCTTTGCAAGAAGAAAAAGAATTCATTGAGGAATTATTAAATCCAAAAACGCAAAACCAAGCGTTTCAAAAACTCTTGCGTGATTATCAAAGACCATTATACAATCATATTCGAAATATTGTTCTAAATCATGACGATGCTGATGATGTTTTACAAAATACCTTTGTCAAAGTTTTTCAGTATTTGAAAAATTTTAAAGGAGAAAGCAAATTATTTTCATGGATGTATCGCATTGCCACAAATGAAGCCATTACTTTTATCAATCAAAAAGCAAAACGAAATGGAACAACTAGTGAAGCACTGCAAAGTAAAATTGTAGACAATTTAAAAGCTGACACTTATTTTGATGGCAATGAAATTCAAATCAAATTGCAAAAAGCTATAGTCCTTTTACCCGAAAAACAACAACTCGTATTTAAAATGAAATATTTTGAAGAGATAAAATATGAAGATATGTCTGAAATTTTGGGTACGTCAGTTGGTGCTTTGAAAGCATCCTATCATCATGCTGTAAAAAAAATTGAAGATTTTATGAAAAACAATTAAACCATATAAAATTATTAAAGTCAAACGAACATGAAAGAATTCAAATTAGATAAAGAACCTAAAATAAACTCAGGATTTAATACTCCTGATGGATATTTTGATTCGTTTTCTGAACGTATTTTAACCCAACTACCTAAAGACGAAACTAAGGTCATTTCTATCTATAAAACTAGAAAAACTTGGTATTTTGTGGCAGCTGCTGTTTTAATTTTGATGTTGTCAATTCCTTTATACATTAAATACCAGGCAAGTACTAGCGAAATAAATTCAGAAATATTAGAAGACTATCTCACCTATCACTCCTCAATTACTGAAGACGAAATAGTAAATTTACTGGAAACAGAAGATTTAGAAAAAATGAAAATAGACTTAAAACTTAAAGAAGAAGATTTGGAAGAAATTTTATTAAACAATCCCGAACTTGAACAATACTTAATAAACTAAAAATATGATACACAAAAAAATAATGCTAGTAATGCTAATGATACTATCAGCCAATGCGTTTTCACAAAACGGTAAGATGTCAAAAGAAAACAGAGACCAAATAAAATCGTTGAAAAT
Organism: Flavobacterium sp. RSB2_4_14; assembly: GCF_051547085.1. Classification (NCBI taxonomy): domain Bacteria; kingdom Pseudomonadati; phylum Bacteroidota; class Flavobacteriia; order Flavobacteriales; family Flavobacteriaceae; genus Flavobacterium; species Flavobacterium sp. RSB2_4_14. The sequence goes on along the minus strand of NZ_JBPTTL010000005.1, from coordinate 92,245 downwards.
AGCTTTTATAACCAGCGAGTTATCGTTAACTTCTGAGGAAGCTACAAAGTTTTGGCCTATTTACAATGCTTTTGAGGATAAACAACAAGACATTAGAAAACAAAAAATGAAAGGTTATATAGATAGAATGGATGATGCATCACTCGATAAATTAACCGAAAAAGAAGCTTCAACATTACTTACTCAAATGGAAAGTACCGAAGATGAATTGTATCAAGCCAAAAAGAAATTAATAAGTAGTTTAAAAGGTGCAATTCCTCCTGTAAAAATTTTGAAACTTAAAAAAGCCGAAGAAGATTTTAATCGAAAACTTTTGCAACAATATCGGGATAAACGTCCTAGACCATAATAAAAAAGAGCCAATGGCTCTTTTTTTATTTGAATTCAATTCTTATAATTTTGTCCTTTCCAGCCGCAAAAGCTGTTGTTTTATTTATAAATCGTATCGTGTATAATGTTTTATCTGTTGAGAATTGTTTCCACGATTTTCCAGAGTCTGAGGAATAATACAACCCGGAAGTTCCAACAGAAACTAATTGTTTCCCATCAGAATTTGGCACAAACTGAATACAAGAAGCATAACCAAATCCTGTTTTTTCTCCAATTAATTTCCACGTTTTTCCTCCGTCGATTGTCATTGCTTTGTTTTGAAAATTCTGTTCTTGAACTTCATAATTTCCACCAGCAATAACTCCAATTTTCTTATCATAAAAATCGGCAGTAAAAATTCCTGTCATCGTTTTACCTTGAACAATAGGTGTTTCGAAAACTTCCCACGTCTTTCCATTGTCAGGAGAATAAAAAACCCTTGATTTTTTACCACCAGAAACTACCCAAGTTTTATCCTTCTTTATCACAATATTGGTATTACTGGCAGCAAAAGCCGCTTCACCTTCCATAACTTTGGGCAATTTATCACACGAGATTTTATTCCAAGTTGTGCCACCATCGCGGGTAATCAAAATACTAATACAATTTTCTATTGGATCACCTATAACAATTCCCTCTTGGTCATTCCAAAAATTCATGCTATCATAAAATACTTTTTCATGATTTTCGGTATACACTTTTTTCAAACTCAAATCAGATTTATCAATTTGAAAAATAAACGCTGGATTTCCAATATTTGTTATAAAAATAAATTTAGAATTTTGAGCAATACTTCTGAACTCTAACTTCAAACTATCATTTTGAATTTGCTTTTGAAATTTTTCTCCAGTACTAAAATTATAATACCCAAAACGACTGTTTTTACTAGCATACCACAATTTATCTTTATCAATCAATAGCGCTCTAATACTAATTTTATCGTTTAAAATAGTATCAATTTTTATAGATTGAAAAGTAATATTACTGGTTTGAGACACCAAGTTATAACTTTTGAAAAGTGCAAAAAGGGCAAATAATAAATATATATATTTCATTGTTTTTGTTAAAAAGTAGTACAATATACAAAATTTAACTAGGGAAATGTTAGTCTTGAAAATCCGTGGCACAATAATTGGATATTCTGTTGAAAAGAATTTTAACCCTAAATATATTTAGTATGAAAACAAAAAAATCAATGTTATTACTACTAGCTGTAGTAAGCATTACCACTGGATTTGCTCAAGACCGAACTACGGTAAGTGCCCAAAATTCTGATATAAGTGATAACTTAGATTTGAGAGCTGTTGCATCCATTTTTGGAGACTCGAGAGATTTAGGGGATTTTGAAAGAAGATTAAACGACCCAAAACTTCAAATTTCTAATTTGGATTTAAATCGAGATAATCAAGTTGATTATTTACGTGTAATTGAAAGTATTGAAGGAAACGCCCATTTAATTGTGATACAATCTGTTCTAGGAAGAGACCAATTTCAAGATGTAGCCACAGTTGAAGTAGAAAGAGATCGATTTAACAGGGTTCAAGTGCAAGTTGTTGGAGACGTTTATATGTATGGTAATAATTATATTTACGAACCTGTTTATGCCTACACACCTGTTATTTATAATTCATTTTGGGTAGGAAATTATACTCCTTACTGTTCGTCTTGGTATTGGGGATTTTATCCAAGTTATTTTTACTATTGGTCACCATTTCCAATTTTCAGATACCAAACTAATATTGGATATTGCATCAATAATTACCACCACTATAATTATGTGAACTACAGAAGATGTGAAGTTGCCTATAATTCATACAGAGGAAGAAGAGGAAATGCTTATGAAAATAGATATCCAAATCGCTCCTTTAATCACCGTAATCAAAACTATGAAAACCGATACGAATTAGATAATAGTAGAAGAAATCAAACAGCTTATACGAATACTCGAAATTATGCCAACAATACTATTTCAATAAGAGGAAATTCAAATCCAAGGACTGAAACACAAAGTATAGGAACACCAAGAAATTACAATGCCAATAATAATGTTAGAGGAAATTCTAATCCGAGAACTGAAACACAAAGTATTGAAACACCTAGAAATTTCAATGCCAATAATAATGTTAGAGGAAATTCAAATCCAAGAACTGATACACAAAGTATTGGAACACCAAGAAATTACAATGCCAATAATAATGTTAGAGGAAATTCTAATCCGAGAAGTGTAAATCAACAAAATGAAACTACTAGTAACACTATTCGAAACAATAATCCAAGAATAGTTGCATATGAAGGAAATCCGTCAAGAGCTAATTCAAATTCAAGATCAGAAAGAACAAGAAATACAGAAACTCCAAGAGATAATAATTACAGGAATACGCCTTCAAGAAATTCTAGCTCAGGAGAATATTCGAACCAAAGAATGAAAACCGATAGAACAGAAGGTAATGCCAGAGGAAACAAAAGAGGATAGTATAAATAAAAAGAAAAAAACCATAGGAAGCGCCACAAATTGTGGTGCTTTTTTTTTGTAGTAAAGCAAAAAAATAATGTTCTAAAAAAATAATCATTTTAAAAAAACAGTACATTTGTATCCTTTTTAACTTCTATTCATGAGCGCTCACAATCATCAGCTTCACAGCAAACTTACCACTGGCGGATTACTTGTTACATTAGGGATTATTTACGGTGATATTGGAACTTCTCCACTATATGTTATGAAAGCTATCCTTGGAATTCACGCCATTTCACGAGATATTGTTTTAGGTGGAATTTCATGTATCTTTTGGACGCTAACATTACAAACTACGCTCAAATACGTAATCATTACACTAAGCGCAGATAATCACGGTGAAGGAGGAATTTTTGCCTTATTTGCTCTAGTCAAAAGAACCAAAATAAAATGGTTAATTGTTCCCGCTATAATTGGTGGAAGTGCTCTGCTTGCTGATGGGATAATAACACCTCCTATTTCAGTATCTTCAGCTGTTGAAGGACTCCGAAATTTTAATCCTGAAATAAATACGATACCCATTGTAATTGGAATTTTGATAGCATTATTTACCATACAACAATTTGGCTCCAAACTAGTTGGTAGATTTTTTGCCCCAATGATGTTAGTTTGGTTTACCATGCTAGGTGCGCTTGGCACCATACAAATTATGTCGGATTTTAGTGTTTTTCACGCTATCAATCCTTATTATGCTTATGAATTATTGCAAATTCATCCAGAAGGTTTTTTTGTTCTTGGTGCTGTATTCCTTTGTACAACTGGAGCAGAAGCTTTGTATTCAGACATGGGACATTGTGGTAGAAAAAATATAAGAGTGAGTTGGATATTTGTAAAAGCGATGCTTTTATTAAACTATTTTGGTCAAGGTGCTTATTTGATTAATCATGAAGGAAAAACTTTAGCAGAACTTGGTGGAAAAGCCGGAAATCCTTTCTATTTAATAATGGCTGATTGGTTTCTTCCTATTGGAATTGTAATTGCTACAATGGCTGCTGTGATTGCTTCTCAAGCTCTGATTAGTGGCTCTTTTACATTGATAAATGAAGCAATGCGTTTAAATTTTTGGCCAAAAGTAAAAATTAAATATCCTACTGAAGTTAAAGGACAATTGTATATTCCTTCTATTAACTGGTTACTTTTATTGGGATGTATTGGTATTGTTTTGTATTTCAAAGAATCGTCTAACATGGAGCATGCCTATGGTTTGGCCATTGTTTTATGTATGATAATGACAACCGTTTTACTCAACTTTTACTTGATTTTGAAAAGAGTAAAACTATATTTTATTGTCCCTTTAATAACATTATATTTAGCTATTGAATTTAGTTTTTTATATGCTAACATCGTGAAATTTTTCCATGGTGGTTTTGTAACATTAATAATTGCAACTGGATTAATAGGCATCATGGCAACTTGGTATTTAGCCAAACAAATTAGTAAAAACTATACTAAAATTGTTAAAATTGACGATTATAAAAAAGTACTTTCTGAGTTGAGTGTCGATTTGTCTATTCCAAAATATGCTACTCATTTGGTTTATATGACTAACTCCAACCGTTCAGATGAAATTGAAGAGAAAGTAATGTATTCTATTTTACAAAAAAGACCTAAACGAGCTGATATTTATTGGTTCATTCATGTTAATGTGCTTAACGAACCATACAAAAAAGAATATAAAGTTACAGAAATCATGAAAGATGATTTGTTCAGAATAGATTTCTATCTTGGATTTAGAGAGCCAACAAAAATTAATTTGATGTTCAAAGAAGTATTGAAAGATATGGTTAAAAATGGCGAAGTAGATATTACCAGTCGTTATGAATCATTAAACAAAAACAATATCATTGGTGATTTCAAAGTAGTATTATCTGAAAAATTCTTATCAAATGATAGTGATTTGACTTTCTTTGAAAAAGTGGTTATGAATACTTATTTCCTTATCAAAAAATTCAGTTTGTCCGAAGAAAAAGGATTTGGTTTGGATAGTAGTTCAGTTAAAATTGAGCAATTCCCGTTAGTACTTCATGCACCAGAAAACATTGAGATGCATAGAATTAGAGGCGATAGAACTATTTTATAAACTTTCCATTAACTGTTCCATTATTATTCTGAATAACATAGGAATAAATACCATTTGTTAAATTGGAGGTTGCAATCAAAATTTCACAAGTAAAATTTTGGTCAATCACAACTTTACCCGAAATATCATAAATGGTGATATGATACTTCTCTCCTACTTTACCAGAAATGGTGATATAATCTTTAACCGGATTGGGATATACTTTTATTTCATTAGAAAAAGTTACATCATCAACATTCAAACTAGAACATTGGGAACAATTTTTTTGAAAAGTAATGGCACTATCTGATGTAATTAGTGTGTCAAAAGCGTTTCCTTGATTACAATTTCCTTTCAATTGATAATCCAACCATGGCAGCAAATAGGAATTAATAGTATTGTGTTGCGTAGCTCTTGTAATCGTGGGTTGTGGCGAGCAAGACGACTCTCCAACGCCACAGAAAAAGTTACTATTTGCCATTTGACAGTGACTTCCGCCAATAATACTGATTAAAGTTTTACACGAACTAGCCAATGCATTATACATAGGGATTTGGTTTGTATTAGGAGGAGTAACACAGTCATTTACTCCAGCGAAAACTAAAGAAGGAATGGAAACACTTGCAGCTGCTTGAATAGCTGATGGATTTGTTTCAGCAGGAGCAAAATTTATAATAGTTTTAATATTTGAATTTAGTTGTGCTGCCAAAAAAGAAGCGCCACCACCCATACTATGTCCCATAACCGCATTCATAGTACTTATTCTATTAAAAAAAATAGAATTAGAATTATTTCCTAATACAGTCATTTGCTCGATTACAAAAGATAAATCTTTACCAAATTCAAGATGTGAGGGTGAAAGTGACCCTTCTGTTTTTGGAAAAACCATGATATAGCCATTTGGCACTAAAAAATTCCAATAGTTTTGATAAGCATCCCATGTCATCACAAAACCATGTCCGAAACTCAAAACAGGAAAAGAAACCATACTTGCAGTGGTTATAGGAACATTATCTCCTGCAACATCTGAAGGATAATATATTTCGGTAGCAACAACTCTATTGTTTCTTGATGTATCTATAAAATTTACAGTGGTATGACCTATTTGAAAAGGTTGAGCAAAACCAATAGGAGCTACAAATAGAAATAAGAATAAGACAATTGGAATTTGTAAAGTTTTCATTTTAAGTGAACTATTAGAATACCAAATATAGATAATAAAAACAGTATTCTATTTTAGCTTGTTAAATTTAAGTTTGGATAACAAAAAAGCAATATCTTTGCACGCTTATTTTTTTTACACCATGCGATTACATCGAAACCTTGTTTACACCACCATCGACTCTTTAAATGCTATTTTCAATGAAGGAGAATATGCCGATAAAGTAGTAGCTCGAGCTTTGAAAAAAGACAAACGTTGGGGAAGTTCCGATAGAAAATTTGTTGCCGAAACTATTTATGAAATTGTTCGTTGGAAAAGACTTTACATGGAAATTGCCGATGTAAAAGAACCTTTTAATCGTGATCATTTATGGAGATTATTTGCTGTTTGGGCCGTATTAAGAGGTTATCCTATTCCAGATTGGAGACAACTTGAAGGCACTCCAGAACGCAAAATAAAAGGTCGCTTTGATGAATTATCCAAAATCAGAAAAATGCGTGAGTCTATTCCAGATTGGATGGACGAATTAGGTGTTAAAGAATTGGGTGAAGAAATTTGGACAAAAGAAATAGCCGCTCAAAATAAACAAGCGCAAGTTATTCTTCGGGTGAATACTTTAAAAACCACCAAAGAACAACTTCGAGCCATTTTAATGGATTTAAACATTGAAACCGAGTATTTAAAAGATCAACCTGATGCTTTAGTTCTCAAAGAAAGAGCCAATGTGTTTCTTACTGATGCTTTCAAAGAAGGTTTTTTTGAAGTGCAAGACGCTTCTTCACAATTAGTCGCTGCTTTTCTTGATGTGCAACCTGGAATGAGAGTAGTTGATACTTGTGCTGGTGCTGGTGGAAAAACATTACACATGGCATCGTTAATGCAAAACAAAGGCCAATTAATTGCAATGGATTTGTATGAAAGCAAATTAAAACAATTAAAACTAAGAGCCAAGAGAAACGGTGCTTTCAATATTGAATACAGAATTATTGATACGACTAAGGTTATCAAAAAACTTCACGAAAAAGCCGACAGAGTTCTTATTGATGCGCCTTGTAGTGGATTAGGCGTTTTAAAAAGAAATCCTGATGCAAAATGGAAATTGCAACCTGAATTCATCGAAAATATTAAAAAAGTACAAGCTGAAGTTTTAGAAAATTACTCTAAAATAGTAAAGCCTGGAGGGAAATTAGTCTATGCAACTTGTTCCGTATTACCTTCTGAAAATCAAGAACAAATCAAACGTTTTTTGAATACCGAAACCGGAAAATCATTTACTTTTATAAAAGACACAAAAATATTAGCCCAAGACACTGGTTTTGACGGCTTTTATATGGCATTATTAGAACGAAAAATTAACAATTAAAATATAAAATGAAAAAAATATTTACATTTCTATTATTCTTAAACCTAGCTATTGTTTTCTCCCAAGCTGGTGCACCTGCTAGTCCATATTACAATGGCTTTAACTGGACATTAACGGGTACCAATTTAAAGAATGCATTGGCAACAAAAATCATAAATACACATACCAATTTTTTGACTTATACGCCAGGAGTTTGGAATGCTTTAAAAATAACTGATTTAGATCCTGCGAATAGCGCCAATGTCCTTTTGGTATATGGTTGGGAAAATGGAACAGATGCTGATGCAACAAATGATCGTTCAAGAAATAAAGATGCAAACAGCGGAAATAATGGAGATTGGAATAGAGAACACATATTTGCACAAGCTCTAGGAAATCCTTCATTAGGACAAGATGGTCCAGGTGCTGATGCACACATGTTAAGAGCTTGTGATGTGCAAAGGAATAGTAATAGAGGAAATAAACTATACGCAGCCGGAACAGGAAATTCAGGTGATGTTGGTGCTTTTTGGTATCCAGGAGATGAATGGAAAGGTGATGTTGCTAGGATTATAATGTATATGTATTTGCATTATGGAGACCAATGTCTTCCAACTTTTGTTGCTGCTGGAACTACAGCCACAAGTGATTCAAATATGGTCAATATTTTACTGCAATGGAATGCAGAAGATCCAGTTTCTCAATATGAAGACAATAGAAATACCTACTTAGTCAATGCTTTCAACACCAATGGTCAAGGAAATAGAAATCCGTTTATCGATAATCCTTATTTAGCGACAGTTATTTGGGGTGGACCAATTGCACAAAACAGATGGCCTACCGTTTTCCTAGAAAACCCAACTTATGATTATGAAAACAGCATATCAGTTTACCCAAATCCATCCAATGATATAGTAAATATTCAATCCGATATTGAAGTTGAAGAAATAGCTATTATTACCATCAATGGTCAAGTTTTACAACAAATAAAAAAGCCGAATTTTGAAAATAACACCTACTCTATCAGTAACTTGCCAAAAGGTTTTTACTTTTTAAAAGTATCATCAAACAATTATACAACAACAAAAAAAGTGTTGATAAACTAAATTTAATAACTTCATTTTTACAAAAAAACTCTGTTGCAAGTCAACGGAGTTTTTTGTTTATAATCCAAAATGATTCTTTATTATCTTCAAAAATGTAGAGAAAACGTTGATTCTCTTTGAATTTTAGTGCTTCTTTACTATCTTTCGCCCTCAAAATGTGTAACCCTTAAACATTTACAAAATGTTAGAAGAAAAGAATGATAACCTGCAAGATGCAGATGGAAACGTAGTTAACGAGTCTATAGAATTGACATCAGCCGAAAATGAAGAAACTGTAGTCGAAATTCAAGATGAAAATCCTGCAATTGTAGCAGAAGAAGAAACTGTTCAAGAGGTAGAAACCTCATTAGAGGAAACAGAAACAGTTGAAGAAATAGAAACTCCATCAGAAAAAGTTGTTGCTATTTTAACAGAAGAACTTACCGAAGACGAGATTGAATTAGCTGCCGAAAAAAGAGAATTGGTAGAGGAAACTGTTGAAGATATTGTCGAAACCGAAGATCCGTCATTAGAAGAAAATACTATTGAATTGACAGCAGAAGAAATAGCTGATGATACTCCAGTTTTAGAAACAAGTGCTAACGAAAATTTGGAGGAAACGGAAAATCAGTCTGTAATTAATGCCATTGAGCAAGTAAATGCTGAAGAAAGTGAAGACGAATCTTTAAAAGAACGTCATGATATTCCAATGTTGGATTATGAAACACTTTCGATGGAAGAACTTGTTGATGAACTAGGTAACTTAGTTATTGCAGAAAAAGTGATGTCTGTTAAAGACCATGTTGAAGAACTAAAAAAATCTTTTTTATCAAAATACCATCATTTTATTGACGAGAAAAAAGAAGAGTTTCATGCAGAAAATCCAGAAACTACTGAAGATTTTCATTATCATTCTCCTTTAAAAGTAAAATTTGATCAGTTATATACACAATATAGAGACAAAAAAAACAATCATTTTAAAAGTCTTCAAAATGATTTAAAAACCAATTTGGAAAACAGATTGGCAATAGTTGAAGAATTAAAAAATCTAATTCACAGTCAAGAAAGTATTCCAGTAACTTTAAAAAAATTCAATGATATTAGAGATCGTTGGAAAGTAGCTGGTCCAATTCCAAAAGATAAATACAATCATGTTTGGAATAATTATCACTTTCACCTAGAAAATTTCTATGACATTCTTCACCTTGATAGAGAGATTAGAGATTTGGATTTCAAACATAATTTAGTTCAAAAGCTCAAAATAATTGAACGTGTTGAGGAATTAACCAAAGAAGAAGATATCAATAAAGCGTTCCGTGAATTACAAGATTTACACCGCATTTGGAAAGAAGAAATTGGACCTGTTTCAAGAGAACAACGAGAAGAAATTTGGAATAGATTTAGTGAATTAACCAAACAAATGCACGACAAACGTGAAGTTTTATTTGAAAAACTTCGTGAAGTTGAAACAACTAATCTTGAAAAGAAGAAAGAACTTATTGCTCAAATTGAAGTTTTGGCTCAAGAAAAAGTGAATTCTCACTCAGCTTGGTTGGCTCAAATTGTAAAAGTTGAAGCCTTACGAAATGAATTTTTCAAAACTGGAAAAGTACCTTCAGAAGTAAATGAAGCAACTTGGACCGCTTTTAAAAATGCCGTTAGGGATTTTAATTCTTTAAAAAATTCTTTCTACAAGGAAATAAAGAAAGACCAAAACGATAATCTTACCAAAAAACAAGCGCTTGTTGCAAAAGCTATTGAACTAAAAGACAGTACCGATTTTGGTGCTACAACGCCATTAATGAAACAAATTCAAGAAGAATGGAAAACTATTGGTCATGTACCAAGAAAATTTTCAGATAAACTTTGGATAGAATTTAGAGCAGCTTGTAATGAATATTTCGAGAAACTAAAAGAGCAAAAGAATGAAGCTAATGCTGAAGAAGTGGAAGCTTTTGAAAAGAAGAAAGAGTATTTAGAATCTATAAAATCTTTTGAACTAGTTGGTGAACATAAAGCCGATTTAGATGCCATCAAAGCCCATATCGAAACATGGAAAAGCTTTGGAAAAGTGCCTTTCGCCAGAAGACATATTGAAGGTAAATTCAATAAAATTTTAGATGCTTTATTTGAAAAATTGAGTTTGAGCAAAAAGGATAATGAAATGGCACGTTACGCCAACAAATTAGACCATTTGGCTGGAACTGATTCTAGAAAATTAGACAACGAAAAAGTGTTCATAATGCGTAGAGTTGAAGAAGCTCAAAGTGAAATTTTCCAATTGGAAAACAACATTCAATTCTTCGCCAGAGCAAAAGCGGACAATCCTATGGTAAAAGAAGTTATGAAAAACATTGAATTGAAAAAAGAAGAATTAGCCACTTGGAAAGAAAAGCTAAAACAACTTAGAAATCTAAAAACAGAATAACTAAAAAGTCCCGACATTTAATCGGGACTTTTTTATTGTTGGATTTTTGAGGCTAAAAGATAAATTACAGCCATTCTAATAGCTACACCGTTTTCTACTTGATCAAGTATAACCGATTGTTGTGAGTCAGCAACATCTGAGGTAATTTCCACACCACGATTTATCGGACCAGGATGCATAATTACAATTTCTTTATTCAAAGAGTTGAGCAATGCTTTGTCTACACCATATTGTTGTGCATATTCTCTTGTGGAAGGAAAATAGTTGATATCCATTCTTTCGTTTTGAACACGAAGCATATTAGCCACATCACACCATTCAAGTGCTTTGCGCAAGTTGGGCTCAACAGTTACACCAAGACTTTCAATATATTTTGGAATTAATGTTTTAGGTCCGCATACTTTTACTTCAGCACCTTGCATTTGAAGTGCATAAATATTTGACAGTGCTACTCTTGAGTGCAAAATATCACCAACAATTACCACTTTCTTTCCTCCTACTTCTCCTAGTTTTTCTTTTATAGAATAACTATCAAGTAACCCTTGTGTTGGGTGTTCGTGTGCGCCGTCACCAGCGTTTATGATACTGGCTTTCACATTTTGTGACAAGAAATAAGCTGCGCCAGGATTAGCATGTCGCATCACCACCATATCCACTTTCATGGAAAGTATATTGTTAACTGTGTCTATTAAAGTTTCGCCCTTTTTAACAGAAGATTGAGCTGCTGAAAAACTTATAACATCTGCCGAAAGTCTTTTTTGAGCCAACTCAAAGGAAAGTTTTGTTCGTGTACTATTTTCAAAAAAGATATTGGCAATAGTTATGTCGCGTAAAGAAGGAACTTTTTTTATCGGACGATTGATGACTTCTTTGAAATGATCTGCCGTTTCGAAAATCAAGTTAATATCTTCCTTTTTAAGATATTTTATTCCTAATAAATGGTTAACTGACAGTTCCAAATTGTTTATAGTTTGTTGTTTATGGTTTGTTGTTTATTGTGATTTTATTCTAAAATCAAAAATCGTTAATCATCATTCTTAAATCAAGTAAACCGCATCTTCTCCATCCTTTTCACTCCAAGATACAATTACTTTTTCATTATTAATTACATCTACTTGTCGTCCACGATAATCGGGCTGAATAGGTAAATGTCGACTAAATCTTCTATCTATTAATACCAAAAGTTCTACTTCTGATGGTCTTCCAAAAGATTGAATAGCAGTCAGTGCGGCATTAATACTTCTTCCAGTGAAAAGAACATCGTCAATAAAAACTACTTTTTTGTCTTCTACCAAAAAGTCGATTTGGGTTTTATTAGCATCTAATTGTTTTTCGCCTCGACGGAAATCATCTCGAAAAAAAGTAATATCTAAAAAACCAAGTTTGACATTTTTTATATGGTATTCGTTTTCCAATATAGCTTTGATACGATTGGCCAAATAAATGCCTCGTGGTTGAATGCCTATTAAAACAGTATTAGAAAAATCGAGGTGTTTTTCGATTAACTGACAAGCCAAACGATGGAGTATGATATTGACTTCTTTGGAAGTGAGCAATACTTTTTGACTCATAGTAGTGTTGTTTGGATTGTAAAAGTAGTATTTTTTATTGAGTGTGTCAAATTAGTTATTGAATTATAGTTTAAAGTCGGGATTGAGTATGTTGCAACAATAATAATTTACACTTTATATTTTACCTTAAAAATGTTAACCAAACTTAAAAAAAATCCTATTTAATTGTTAAATAATAAACAACTCACAAGTCAAATACCCAATTTTGAAATTCTAAAAATAAACTCCATAACAACTAAATTAATTTTATGAAACACCTTCTATTTTTCCTCACTTTATATTGCATCACGTTAACAGCAGTTGGACAAAATGAAACAAAAAACAATCTGCTAAATTTAGATATTGAAAATGTTGAAAGTGGAAAACCCATTGGATGGTCATCTTTTGGAAACGAAAAATATAAAATTGAAGTAGATTCAACCATTGTTCATGGAGGAAAATATTCTTTGTCAATAACAAACACTAGTGATTTGGTTGATTATAGAGCTTGGAGTTTTTCACTTCCGAATAATTACTATGGAAAAAAAATAAAACTGAAGGGTTATCTAAAAACCGAAAATGTCAGTGATGGTTTTGCAAGTTTATGGATGCGAATTGATCCCTCAATAGCTTTCGACAACATGGCCAAACGTAATATAAAAGGAACCAACGATTGGCAAAAATTTGAAATTACACTCAATATGGAACCAGATAATACAGAGCAAATAGTATTTGGAGGTTTACTAATTGGAAAAGGAAAAGTTTGGATTGATGATTTAGAAATAGTTATTGACAATAGTAAAGTTCAAGATTTAAAACCTTATGAAAGAAATAAATATCCAGCCGATTTGGATAAAGAGTTTGTTTCAACATCTAAAATAGAAAATTTCACACCAAATGATTTTCAAATTCAAAATCTTAAAACTTTAGGTTTAGTTTGGGGATTTATGAAATACCATCATCCTAGTATTGCAAATGGAAATTATAATTGGGATTTTGAATTATTCAGGATAACACCCAAAATATTGGAGGTAAAAACTTCTACTGAAAGAGATATTGTTTTGTTAAATTGGATAAAAAAAATTGGAGATGTAAAAGAAGGAAAAACAGAAAAAATAAACCCAAATGAAATAAAAATAATGCCCGATATAGATTGGTTAACCCAAAGCGGATTTTCAACTGAATTACAAAACCAACTTTTAAAAATCAAAAATGCAGACAGAAGCGCTAAACATTACTACATTGATTTTTATCCTAATGTAGGAAATCCTAAATTTGAAAACGAAAGTTCATATTCGAAATTATCATTTCCAGACACCGGTTATAGACTTTTAGCATTATTTCGCTACTGGAATATGATACAATATTTTTTTCCAAACAGAGAGTTAATTGAGGAAGATTGGAAAAATGTATTAGAAGAATTCATCCCAAAAATAGTGATTGCAAAAGACAAAACAGAATATACAGTGACAATGTTAGAATTGATTGCTAGAATACATGATACCCATGCAAATATTTGGGGAGATAATAAAGTTTTGAATGCATATTGGGGTAAAAACTATCCAGCATTTGAAACAAATTTCATAGAAGAACAAGCTGTAGTAACTGATTTTTATGATGATGAACTCGCTAAAAAAAGTAACATACAAATAGGTGATGTTATCATAAAAATTAACGACAAAGAAGTTTCAGATATTGTAAAAGAACGTATAAAGTTTTATCCTGCTTCAAACTATCCTACTAAATTAAGAGATATTGGCCCAGAGTTACTTCGATCAAACGATAGCATACAAAATATTACTTACAAACGTAATAATCAAATATATACTCAAAAAGTAAAATTATTTCCTACTAGTATTGTAAATATTTATAAAAAATACGAACGAATAGATACTAGCTTTTATTTTATTGATAAAGACATAGCCTACATTAATAATGGCAGTATCAAAAGAAAAGAGTTACCAGAAATTTTTAAAAAAATTCAAACTGCAAAAGCTTTAATAATTGATGACAGAAATTATCCTAGCGAATTTGTTCTATTTCAGTTGAGTAATTTTCTACTTCCGAAAAGTACACCATTTGTAAAATTTTCAAAAGGAAGCATTACCCATCCTGGAATATTTACTTACACAAAAACAACTTCTTCAGGCCATAAAAATAAAGACTATTTTAAAGGTAAAGTAATTATTCTTCTCAATGAGACAACACAAAGTTCTGCCGAATATCATGCAATGGCTTATAGAACAGCTCCAAACGCCACCGTAATTGGTTCAACAACCGCTGGAGCTGATGGAAATGTTTCTTCAATAAGATTGCCTGGTGGAATTTCTACGATGATAAGTGGTATTGGAGTTTATTATCCTGATGGAAGAGAAACGCAAAGAATAGGAATTGTTCCTGATATTGAAGTTAAACCAACTATTGAAGGAATAAAAAATGGAAAAGATGAAGTACTCGAAAAGGCGATAGAATTTATTAGAAAAAACTAATTATTACATGTAAAACAAAAAAAACGTCCAAACTTTATTTGGGCGTTTCTATTTAATTATACATTTTCTTTCTCATTTCCTGAATCTTTTCATCATCAAGATATTCATCAAAAGTCATGTATCTATCGATAACTCCGTTTGGTGTGATTTCTAAAACTCTGTTGGCAACCGTTTGTGCAAACTCGTGGTCATGAGTGGTGAACAATACCGAACCTTTAAAGTTTTTCAATGAATTATTAAACGCTGTAATAGATTCCAAATCTAAGTGATTTGTTGGTTCGTCTAACATTAACACATTGGCACGTATCATCATCATTCGAGATAGCATACAACGTACTTTTTCTCCACCAGAAAGTACGGTACATTTTTTCAACGCTTCTTCTCCAGAGAAAATCATTTTTCCTAAGAAACCACGAACATATACTTCATCACGTTCTTCTTCTGTTTTTACAAATTGACGTAACCAATCTACTAAGTTCAAACTTCCATCAGTAAAAAAAGAACTATTGTCATTTGGCAAATAGGATTGTGTGGTTGTAATTCCCCAATCGTAAGTACCAGCATCAGCGGTTTGATTTCCGTTTAAAATTTCATAGAAAGCGGTAGTTGCACGAGAATCCTTTGAAAAGACAACTACTTTGTCGCCTTTTGCCATATTCAAATCTACATTTTTAAACAATACTTCGCCATCAACAGAAGCAGCAAGGTTTTGCACATGAAGAATTTGATCACCAGCTTCTCTTTCGACATCAAAAATAATAGCTGGATATCTTCTACTTGACGGTTTGATTTCGTCTAGATTTAATTTTTCAATCATCTTTTTACGAGAAGTCGCTTGTTTTGATTTGGCCACATTCGCACTAAATCTTCGGATGAATTCCTCTAACTCTGCTTTCTTTTCTTCAGCTTTCTTGTTTTGTTGTGCTTTTTGACGTGCTGCTAATTGGCTAGATTCATACCAAAAAGTATAATTACCAGAGTAATGATTGATTTTAGAAAAATCAATATCAGAGATATGAGTACATACCGAATCTAAAAAGTGTCTATCGTGAGAAACTACGATTACCGTATTTTCATAATTGGCCAAGAAATTCTCTAACCAAGTAATGGTTTCAAAATCCAAGTCATTCGTTGGCTCATCCATTACCAATACATCAGGATTTCCAAAAAGGGCTTGTGCCAAAAGCACACGAACTTTCATTTTTCCTTCCATCTCGCTCATCAAAGTGTAATGCATATCAGCAGAAATACCCAAATTTGAAAGCATAGCACTAGCGTCAGACTCAGCATTCCAACCGTTCATTTCTTCAAACTGTACTTGTAGCTCTCCTATTCTATCTGCATTTTCATCGGTGTAATCAGCATACAAGGCATCCATTTCAGATTTAACGGCAAACAATACTTTGTTTCCCATCATTACTGTTTCTAAAACGGTATGTTCATCAAACATGTTATGATTTTGGTTCAAAACCGACATACGTTTTCCTGGCTCTAAAATTACTCTTCCTGAAGTTGGGTCAATGTCGCCTGCAAGAATTTTCAAAAAAGTTGATTTTCCAGCACCATTTGCACCAATTACACCATAACAATTGCCTTGAGTGAAGGTTGTATTTACTTCGTCGAATAAAATTCTTTTACCAAATTGTACCGATAAATTAGAAACTGTAAGCATGAAATGTATTTTATAAATTTTGGTGCAAAAGTAATGAATAGTGTTCAGTGTTTAGTTAAAAAATGTTCAGTTTTTTAACCCTTTATTTAACTAATGGTTAACAGAATAATCCATTTCATCTGAATATTTTTGTTTATCAATTTCTATTCAATGCATAACCACAGAAATATAAAATTCTTAACTTTAATTATACCCGTTTTATTTCTTTTTTCTTCGTGCAAAGGCGATTTTAAAGGTAGTGATTACGTTGCTTATTTTGGAGGAGAAATTGTAAATCCCAATAGTCAATATGTTTTTTTCTGTAAAGACAATGAAGTAATTGATACTTTAAAATTGGACAAAAACAATCGTTTCTTCATACAGTTCGACTCGTTAGCACCAGGATTATACACTTTCAAACATGAACCAGAATATCAATATGTCTATTTTGATAAAAATGATAGTTTGATGGTTACCATAAATTCAAAAGATTTTGATGGCTCATTAGTTTTTTGTGGACGTGGTGATGAAAAAAATAATTTTTTAATAGAATTGTATTTAAGAAACGAAAAAGACAAGAACAATATGTTTCCTGTTTTTGAATATGGGATTGATAAATTCCAAAAAACAATAGATTCCTCTTATGTAGTAGCTCAAAATTTTTACAAAACAAAAAAAGAAGAAATCAAATGGAATGATGAATTTGATATCCTTGCCAAAAGCTCTGTTGATTTACCCTATTATTCCAAGAAAGAATTGTATCCTTTGATGCACAAAATGAGAACTGGAGAAGATGTTTATGAAAAAATACCGAAAAACTTTTATGACTATCGAAAATCTGTAGACTGCAATAACGCGACACTTTCTACTTATTCTCCCTTTGTAAATTATTTATCCCACATGCTCAATAACATGAGCGCTATCAATTATCACAATCATTTTTCGGAGGTAGATTTGGCTCTTAAAACCAATATTAATAAGTTGAATATAGCTGATACTTTAATTAAAAGTGAAAAGATTAAAAATACAATTTTGAACACCATTGCTTTTCAATACCTTTTAGAAGATCAAAATATTGTAAACAATAATTTATTTATAGATACTTATTATAAATATTCTACCGATAAAAGTTATAAAAATGAAATTTTAAAAATTGGTAATGCCATTCAATTATTGAAACCAAATTATGATTTACCAGTAGTACATTTAGCCGATGCCGAAGGAAATGATATTTTATCAGATAAGGTAATTTCAAAAAATACGGTTATCTTCCTTTGGACAAGTAAAGCCCATTCACATTTTGAAGCAGTGCATAAAAAAGTATTAGACTTTAAAAAGAAATATCCTAATTATCAATTTATTGCCATCAATATCAATGACACTCAAGAGGAATGGAAAAAAATACTATCTAACTATAAATTTGATGGCATAACAGAATTGCGATGTACCAATTTCGAAGATTTAAAAGCGAAATGGGCAATAAATAAAATACATCGCACCATTGTTTTAAATGAAAATGGAAAGATAAAAAACGCCTTTACCAATATATTTGAAGTCAATTTTGAAGACAACTTAAAATAGTCTTTTAGAAGTTTCTTTCATTAAAAAAGTCGATTTTCATTCTGAAAATCGACTTTTTTATATTTACAAAATAGTATGATACTATTGATTTCCTTTTGCGTAATCCGCTAAAAATTGAGCCAATCCTATATCAGTTAAAGGATGTTTTAACAATCCTAAAATTGATGATAATGGACCAGTCATAACATCAGCACCTATTTTTGCGCAATTTACTACGTGCATAGTGTGGCGAATTGAAGCAGCTAAAATTTGAGTTTCAAAAGCATAGTTATCATAAATATCTCGGATTTCTTGGATCAAAGCCAAACCATCTGTTGAAATATCATCCAATCTTCCTAAGAAAGGGGAAACATAAGTAGCGCCAGCTTTGGCAGCTAACAAAGCCTGTCCAGCTGAAAATACTAGCGTCACATTAGTCTTTACTCCTTTATCAGAGAAATATTTACAAGCTTTAATACCTTCTTTTGTCATGGGAAGTTTCACTACGATTTGCTCATGCAAATCAGCTAACTCCTCACCTTCTCTAATCATTCCGTCATAATCAGTAGCAATAACTTCAGCGCTCACATCGCCATCAACAATATTACAAATATCAACGTAGTGTTTTAAAATATTATTTTTTCCTGTGATTCCTTCTTTTGCCATCAATGAAGGGTTTGTTGTAACTCCGTCAAGAACGCCAAGTCCTTGTGCTTCTCTGATTTCGTTTAAATTGGCAGTGTCAATAAAAAATTTCATAGTGTTTGTATATAATGTTGTGTGTTTTAAAAGTGCAAAGTTACAATTTATAATGATTCATCAGCATGCTTTCATAAATTCTATCGGGTAAAATTCTTTTGAGAACGATGGAGAATTTTTGCATAAAAGCACCTACTTTATAATGTAATTTTGGATTTTTATCATTAATGATTTGCAAAATAACCATAGCTAAATCCGTTGGATTTTCACCTGTATGCAAATGTGTATTCATCATGTTTAAAGTATTTTTATAAGGAGTTTCATAAACTGAACCTTCCACTATTGGAGCATGATAACGATGAGCCGCAATATCAGTTGCAAATTCACCAGGAGCAACGTTAACTACATTAACACCAAATGGTTTTACCTCTATACTAATGGCTTCGGTAACTATTTCTAATGCGGATTTCGAAGCTGAATAAACACCTCGATAAGGTAAACCCATATAACCTGCAATGGAAGTGATGTTGATTATCAATCCTGAATTTTGTTTTCTCATTTGAGGCAAAACAGCTTTCATTACTTCTATCGGACCAAAGAAATTAGTCTCAAAATTGTTTCGCATTTCATCCGTTGGCGTTTCTTCAATTGGTCCCGTAATTCCAACTCCTGCATTGTTAATCACAATATCTAATCGTTTTGAAATAGAAATTACTTTTTCAACAGTATGTTTTATACTCTCCACATTTTGAACATCTAATGCCAATAAAGGAAAAATAGAGTTTGTTATTTTATCGGGATTTCTACTCGTTCCATAAACAGTAAACCCTTTGTGAAATAAAAATTCACCAATGGCTTTTCCAATTCCTGATGAACCACCTGTAATTAAGACTACTTTACTCATTAAATTTTAGATTTTATATTTCAAATATTTAGCTATTATATATTTTTTGCTTTTGATAAAGATAAAAAACTTTAGGTTTTATTTAGATTAATTTTATTCCTAATCCATAATTTTCACTCAAAATAATTTTCCCATTCTCTATTTTGCTTCCCGATGCAATATCATTAGCAATTAAATTGGCACCATCCAAATCGGCATAATCACATAATGGAGCTAAAACTGCACCAGCCGAAATTCCTATAGTGGATTCGGTCATGCAACCCATCATAATTTTAAATCCTAATTCTCGAGCAAAGGCAATCATTTCCATAGCTGGTGTCAAACCACCACATTTAACTAACTTAATATTGATACTGCTGTAATGTGGCACTAAATTGTTCAAATCAACTAAATTTTGACAATCTTCATCAGCCATCCAATTAGCAAATCTATTAGCACGTAAAACGGAATAATTGTTGAAACCTATTTCCATTGGTTGCTCCAAATAAGTAAACTTAGCGGTTAACTCATTATTTTCTAACCAAAGGCATTGTTCAGCATCGAAACTTCCATTTGAATCTAGTGCTATATCTTTATTTAATTGTATTAGTTTTACAATATTATTTTCATCAAAATGGTTGCATTTTACTTTAAATTTATTCCAAGTAGATTGTTCTATTTTTTGAATTTGATTTTCAATTGTATCAATGCTAATCGTTATAGAAGATTCTGGAAGCTTTTTATAATTAATTGAATTGATTGTTAAAAAACTTTGTTTTTCCAATTTTCCAAACAAATCCCAATAAGCACAATCGAGAGCAGAACGCAAAAATGACGGCAAATTCAAACTGAGTAAAAAAGTATAAAAATCAGAGGGATAAACTATTTTTTTACTTTCAATTTTAGCTTTTATTTTCTCTAAAATAATTTGAAAATCATTCAAATTGATGTGATAATAATCTATGGAAGTACATTCACCGAAACCTTTTTCATTATTTTTTTCCAGAGTAATGATTAACGCTTCTCTGAAGGTATAATTTCCATAGGCAATGGCAAAGGTTTCTTTGAGTTGGAACTTTACTATTTGCCAAGTTAATTTCATAGAAAGGAATGGGATTAAAAAAAAGAATCCGAAACAAGTTCGGATTAAAAAATGGCAAGCGACCTACATCGCACCGCTCAACCACATACCTTTGCTATGTTCCCATCCTGGAGGATTTTGCAGGAGCTGGTCGTGTAGGACTTGCCGGTGCAAATATACAATCTTTTTATTTTTTTGCAAGAATTTAAGAGCAATATAAATATATTTGTGAGTGAAAAATTAAATCTAACCCATGAGAAATTATAATCTATTAGTAACCATTTTATTAGCATTAAACTTTGCAAGTTGTGGCGTAAGTCAAAAAGATAAAGAAGGATTTTTCAGTTTCGATGAAAACAGTATGAAACCGTTGTATCAGGCAAACGAAAAGGTTGAAATCACTTTATTAAATCAAAAAAACAAAACTATAGATAGTATTATATATTTTGCAAATGACACTAAAGTAAGTGCTGTAAAAGGCAATAGTAAATTTACACTTGATTTAGCTGGAAAGAAATTGGGATATCAAAACATCAAGGCACTTGTTTATTTTGAAGGTGATACTATTTCGATTAAAACAAGAGTGGAAGTTGCCTCGGGAATTGTTCCAAAATTAATGAAGTATACTGTAGTTAATTCCTATCCTCATGATATTGATGCGTTTACAGAAGGTTTTGAGTTTTATCGTGATACTTTAATAGAAAGTACGGGACAAAATGGTAAATCCTATTTTGCTAAAATTGATTACAAAACGGGAAAAGCTTATAAAAAAGTGGCACTTGACCAACAATATTTTGGCGAAGGAATTACAGTTGTCAATAATAAGATTTACCAATTAACTTGGCAAAATGGTGAAGGGTTTATTTATGATGCCAACACTTTAAAGAAAATAAAATCCTTTCCATATGATAAAAAAGTGGAAGGTTGGGGAATGACCAATGATGGCAAAAACATTTACCATTCTGATGGCACAGAAAAGATTTGGACCATGAATCCAGAAACGCAAAAACTAGAAGATTTTGTGAATGTTTATACCAATGACAGCAAAATTAAAAGCGTCAATGAACTGGAATGGATTAACGGTAAAATTTATGGCAACATTTGGCAAAAAGACGCTATTGCTGTTATCAATCCAAAAACTGGAGCTGTAGAAGCAGTATTGGACTTATCCGCTTTACGTGCTAAAGTAACCAATAAAGAAGCCGAAGTTTTAAACGGAATTGCCTATAACAAAGAAACAAATACCATTTTTGTAACTGGTAAAAACTGGAATAAGACTTTTGAAATTAAGGTAACAGAATAATTTTTTAAAGTTATTACTGTTCCTAACAAACTAAGCTAACAACTCATAAACTTGATTGGCAATTTCAATTTCTTCGTTTGTAGGAACAACCAAGATTTTAGTTATTGCATCTGCAATATTGATTTCCATTATTTCTTTTGATTTTTGTTCATTTTTGGCATCGTCTAGAACAATTCCGAAATACTCCATATCAGCACAAACCAACTTTCTCATATTCGCAGAATTCTCTCCAATTCCTGCAGTAAAAACTATGGCGTCTAATCCATTTAAAACGGCAACATAAGAACCAATGAATTTTTTTATTCGATAGGCATTCATTTCAAGAGCCAATTGACATTCGCTGTTTCCGTTTTTGGCATGCTCTTCAATTTCTCGCATATCACTAAAACCGGTAAGACCTAGCATACCACTTTGTTTTTGAAATAGTGTATTGACTTCATCAAGCGTATAACCCAACGTGTTTACCATATAAAAAATCACCGATTGATCCACATCACCGCTTCTAGTTCCCATAATTAATCCATTCATTGGACTAAAACCAAGACTGTGATCAACACTTTTCCCTTCTTTTATTGCGGTAATGCTACAACCGTTTCCTAAATGAATGGTAATGATTTTGGAACTTTTTTCTAAAAATTCGATGGCTTTTTTGGCAACATATTTATGACTTGTGCCATGAAAACCATAAACTCGAATTTTCTTTTCGGTTAAAAGAGAGTTGGGTATGGCATATTTATATGCTTTTTCAGGTATAGTTTGATGAAAAGCCGTATCAAAAACCGCAACTTGCTTAGCAGTAGGAAAAATTTCTTCTGCAACTACAATTCCTTCATAATTAGCAGGATTATGTAAAGGTGCCAATTGAAAAAGTTCTTTAATCTTACTCTTTACTTCCTCATTAATGATTACAGTATTTGAAAATGAACTTCCACCATGAACAACACGATGACCAATGGCTTCAATATCTGAGGTGCTTTTTATAACGCCAACTTTTTCATCTAAGAGTAAATTAACAATTTTTTGAAGTCCAACTTTGTGATTGGAAATAGCTAAAGTTTCCGCAATATCATTAGTTTTAGTTTTATAAGTCAAATTAGAATTTTCTAAACCAATTCTATCAATCATACCCGAACAAAGCACTTCATTGATAGGCATATCAATAATTTGGTATTTAATAGAAGAACTTCCGGAGTTGATGATTACTATTTTCATTTTAAAACTTTATAAACCTTGTGCTTGAATGGCTGTTATTACTACAGTATTGATAATGTCATCAACAGTGCAACCTCTACTTAAATCATTTACCGGTTTGTTTAATCCTTGTAACATTGGACCAATAGCTAATGCACCAGTTTCTCTCTGAACAGCTTTGTATGTATTGTTTCCAGTATTTAAATCGGGAAAAATTAAAACGCTTGCTTGACCGGCAACTTCTGAGTCGGGCATTTTGCTTTTTCCCACATTCATATCCACAGCAGCATCATATTGAATTGGACCTTCTATTTTTAAATCAGGTCGTTTTTTTCTAACAATTTCTGTAGCAGTTCTAACTTTTTCTACTTCATCTCCTTTTCCTGAAGTTCCAGATGAATAAGAAAGCATGGCAATTTTTGGTTCTATTCCGAAAGCCAAACTAGTATCGGCTGAAGAAATAGCTATTTCTGCCAATTGCTCTGCAGTTGGATTTGGATTGATAGCACAATCGCCAAAAATAGAAACTCTATCTTCCAAACACATAAAGAAAACGGATGAAACGACAGAAGAATTCGGTTTGGTTTTTATAAATTGTAAAGCAGGCAAAATGGTATGTTGAGTCGTATGACATGCACCAGAAACCATTCCATCAGCATGACCTTTGTAGACCATCATCGTACCAAAATAAGAAACATCGGCCATTAAATCTCGAGCAATTTCCATGGTTACTTTCTTTTCTTTACGCAATTCATAGTAGGTATTTACATAATCCTCAAAGTAGTCGGATTCAATAGGATTAATGATGACAACTTTAGATAAATCGAAATCTAAACCTAATTCGGTCACTTTGCTTTGAATTTGTTTTTTATTACCAATAATGGAAATATCAACTACGTTCATGGATAATAATCGGGAAGCGGCAGTAATTATTCTATCATCATTTCCTTCGGGTAAAACAATATGTTTGCGATGTTTTTTTGCTCTTTTTACCAAATTATATTGGAACATTTTTGGCGTCATGCCATCAGGTTCAAAAGTGATAAACTTCTGTGCTAAACTATCTAAATCAATATACTTTTCAAAAGTTTGCTTTGAAGTCTCAATTTTTTGAATATTATTCGAATAAATTTTAGACTTAATTCCTCCTATTTCATTGGCGATTTGATACGTTCCTTCCTCAACAGTAATTATAGGAACAACGGTTGAAAGTCCTTCAATTAATTTCAAAATACTCTCTTCTGGCATGATGTTTCCCGTTAAAACTATTCCTGAAACAGTTGGATAATTAATCGATTCGTTGGCTTGTAAAGCACCCAGAATAATATCGGCTCTATCTCCAGGAGTAATAACCAAACCATTTTCTTTTAAATGCAGTAAATAATTACTTAGTTGCATAGCACCAACGCTAAAACTATCAATTTGATTGTTTAAATAGGCTTCTCCAAACAACACTTTTGCATTCAACTTATTTACAATTTCTTGAATTGTAGGATTGTCCAAACTAGAAATTAAAGGAATAACATTAACTAATACCTCTTTTGGTAAACTTTTTTTGAGTGCGGCAGCTACTAATTCTAAATTTTCAGGTTGTACTTTATTAGCAATTACCGCTAAAACTTCAACGTCTTTATCTTTAAAAGAATCATACGCTAGATAAACACTATCTGAAAGTTCTTCGAGTGTTTTTCCAACTCCTGAACCTACAATTATTGTTGGTATACCTAAGTTTTTAGCAATCAAAACATTCATATCCAACTCAATTACAGTGCCTTCACCAGTAAAACTAGTTCCATCGACTAATACAAAATCAAAACGATCTTCAAGAATTTTAAATTTTTCAATAATCAAATCAATTACTTCACCTAGTTTGCCTTTATTTTTCTTCTTAATGAGTTTACTTTTGGTAATGGCATAGGCATCATTAAAAGAAATGTCTAATCCAAAATGAGAAATTACTGTTTCAATATGATTGTCAAATTCTCCTTCATTAAAATCTTCAATTATCGGTCTGAAATAACCAACTTTGGCCGTTTTTCCGATAATAATATTCATTAAACCTAAAGTGATAATGGACTTACCGCTGTTTTCTTCTGTCGTTGCGATGTATATTGCTTTGCTCATTTTGAGAGATGCTGTTAGTTTTAGTATGATAAACGAATAATAGTAAAGATAATGATTATCCCTTTTTTAGCCAAAAAATCATAGCTATTAAAATAAAAACTTACTATGATATAAAGCAAAAAAAAACCGCCATGTAATGAAACATGACGGTTTTCCCATTCAAAACCAAAACTTAATCTTTCTGAGATTTTACAGCTAAAGTGTAAATTACTAAACCGAAACCAATTTTGTTGATTGCGTCAGCGATGTTGTAAGCAACATCTACACTTCCTTTGCCTACAAAGCTAGTATACCAACCTTCGGTACCTAACATGTATCCTAATGGATAGATAGCCCAACCAACTAATACAAACCAACACAAAATTTTGTGTGCAGCTAAAACATTCTCACCAGCAGATTTTGCCAATTTTGCAGCCTCACCAAAATAAATTTCATACACAATTGCAAAATACGCAACTCCTGAAATGAAACCCCATAGAGCTGCTTGGTCTGTATAAACAGCTTCTCCAAAGTAACCTGTTACTAACATTACTACAGAATAGAAAATCATTTTCCATAATAAGCTTTGTTTTGCACCAGCTACTTTTAATATTAAATAAAACTCAAGACACATCATTGGAACTGTAATGATCCAATCTACGTATCTAAAAAATGTTGGAGATTCTTGGAAAGCAGCCCAATAATCTCTCATGTAATAATAGTGTACTGCTGCAACAAAAGTTATCAATCCTGAAACTAATACAGAAGTACGCCACTTTTTGTCAAATTGATTTAATGACAAAAAGAAAAAAGCTGAAGCAGCCATCATAGCCATACAGCCAACAAAGAATGTGAACCCTACATAATCAGTAGGCAGCATTTTAGATGTCAATGCCGTGAAAAGAAATGTGTTTGACATAATATAAAGTTTTAAATTTGTTTAATCAAAAGTAAAAAAGATTAAACAAATAAAAAAATATTTTGTTTAATTTTTTTTTATTATATTTAAACATTATTTAAAATAATATGTTAAAAAATACTAATTTATCAATACTGCTAAGCTTTTTAGGACTTTGGCTTACTTCATTCTTAAAAAATGAAGCTCAAATTATTGTAGGTTTTATTTTAATATTATCGTTTGGAATTATACATGGTGCAAATGATTTACTCCTAATCAAGAAAATAAATGGTTCGGAAAAAACAACTTATTGGAAATTATTGTTCAATTATATAAGTATAGTTTTAATAGCAGTCATACTATTTAGTTTTATTCCTTGGTTTGCTATGCTCCTATTTATTATTGTAAGTAGTTATCATTTTGGAGAACAGCATTGGGAAAATAAAAATACTTATAGTTCTAAAGTTGCAACAACTTTGTTCAACACTATCTATGGATTATTTATATTGCTATTATTATTTCAATTTCATGAAAAAGAAGTAATGACTATATTACTTGGAATTACAGGCATTAATTTATATTATATTAATATTACTTTACTGTTAAAAATTATTGGTCTCCTTTTATTAGTTTTTTTTATCTATAGTTTTTATACTTCAAAAGTTTTTCAAAAAAACCTGGCAGTTGAATTGTTGTATTTGGTCGTTTTTACAATACTATTTAAAGTAGGAAGTTTGATATGGGCTTTTGCTATTTATTTCATTTTCTGGCACAGCATTCCTTCATTGTTTGATCAAATCAAATTTTTGTTTGGCGAAGTTTCTGTCGAGAATTTTAAAGCATATGTTAAATCTGCCTTCATATATTGGATAACTTCAATAGTTGGCATTATCATATTGTACTTTATATTGAAAGATTATAAAATATTTGATTCGATATTTTTTTCATTTTTAGCAGCCATAACTTTTCCACATGTATTTGTAATAGAAAGAATGTTTCATTCTAAAAACAAAAAAACCGAGTAATTGCTTACTCGGTTTTCTATCATTTTAAAAAAAGATATTTACTTAACTTCTTCAAATTCTACATCTTGTGTATTATCTCCATTTGATTCTGCTTGTGGTTGAGCTTCTTGAGCTTGACCTTGACCAGCATCACCTTGAGCATAAATTGCTTCTGTTGCCACTTTCCATGCTGCATTGATATTATCAAGACCTTTTTGAATAGCTTCTAAATCTTGTGATTGGTGCGCCATTCTCAATTCAGTCAAAGCAGCTTCAATACCCACTTTGTGATCATCAGATAATTTATCTCCCAATTCTTTAAGTTGACTTTCTGTTTGGAAAATCATACCGTCAGCTTCGTTCAATTTATCTGCTTTCTCTCTAGCAATTCTATCGCTTTCAGCATTCATTTCCGCATCTTTTTTCATTCTTTCAATTTCTTCTGCTGTTAAACCTGAAGAAGCTTCGATACGAATATCATGTGATTTTCCAGAACCTTTATCGGTTGCTGATACTTTAATAATACCATTGGCATCAATATCAAAAGTTACTTCGATTTGAGGAACGCCTCTTGGCGCTGGTGGAATTCCATCTAAGTGGAAACGACCGATAGTTTTATTGTCAGCAGCCATAGTTCTTTCTCCTTGAATAACATGGATTTCAACACTTGGTTGGTTATCTGCAGCAGTAGAAAATACTTGTGATTTTTTTGTTGGAATAGTAGTGTTAGACTCAATTAATTTAGTCATTACATTACCCATAGTTTCAATTCCTAGTGATAAAGGTGTTACGTCAAGTAACAGTACATCTTTTACATCTCCAGATAAAACTCCACCTTGAATTGCAGCTCCAATAGCTACTACTTCATCAGGATTTACTCCTTTTGATGGTTTTTTGCCAAAGAATTTCTCCACTTGCTCTTGAATAACTGGAATTCTTGTAGAACCTCCAACCAAGATTACTTCATTAATATCTGAAGTTGATAAACCTGCATCTTTCAATGCTTTAGCTACTGGTTCCATAGAACGTTTTACTAAAGATTCTGCAAGTTGCTCAAATTTTGCTCTAGTCAACGTTTTTACTAAGTGTTTTGGACCTGTAGCGGTTGCAGTAACATATGGCAAGTTGATTTCTGTTTGAGTAGAAGATGACAATTCAATTTTAGCTTTTTCAGCAGCTTCTTTTAGACGTTGTAACGCCATTGGATCTTTACGTAAATCAATACCCTCTTCAGTATTAAATTCATTTGCCATCCAATCGATAATTACTTGGTCAAAGTCATCTCCACCTAAGTGAGTATCTCCATTTGTAGATAATACTTCAAAAACTCCATCTCCTAATTCAAGAACAGAAATATCAAAAGTACCACCACCTAAATCGTATACAGCAATTTTTTGGTCAATTCCTTTTTTATCTAATCCATAAGCTAAAGCCGCAGCTGTTGGCTCATTGATGATACGCATTACTTTTAAACCAGCAATTTCACCAGCTTCTTTTGTAGCTTGACGTTGTGCATCGTTAAAATAAGCAGGAACTGTAATAACAGCTTCAGTAACTGTGTGACCTAAATAATCTTCTGCTGTTTTTTTCATTTTTTGAAGTGTCATTGCTGACAATTCTTGTGGAGTGTAAAGTCTTCCATCAATATCAACACGTGGTGTGTCATTATCTCCTTTTACTACTTTGTAAGCTACAGTTGATGCTTCTTTTGCGCTTTCTGTATACTTGTTACCCATAAAACGTTTAATAGACGCTATGGTTTTTGTTGGGTTAGTCACTGCTTGTCTTTTAGCTGGATCACCTACTTTAATTTCGCCACCTTCTACAAATGCAATTACAGACGGTGTTGTTCTTTTCCCTTCTGCGTTAGCAATTACAACTGGTTCTCCACCTTCCATAACTGCCACACAAGAATTGGTTGTACCTAAGTCGATACCAATAATTTTTCCCATTTTATTTTTTGTTAATTGTGTTTAATTTTTTAAAACTTATGTGGCATAAGTCAACTTTTGTGCCAAGCAACAAAAGAGAATAAATTGTCAGTTTAATAAAAATAAATATGACAAAGTGACATTGTATAAATAAAAAATCCCAACTTTTCAGTTAGGATTTGATTTTCTAATCGTTCATTGAAATCAAGAACTCATCGTTATTTCTAGTTTTCTTAATCTTATCATTAATAGTATCCATAGCTTCAACTGGATTCATGTCGGCAAGGAACTTTCGTAAAATCCACATTCTTTGAAGTGTTTTTTCGTCTAACAATAAATCATCTCGTCGTGTACTAGAAGAAGTTAAATCGATAGCTGGGAAAATTCTACGGTTAGCAATTTTTCTGTCTAATTGTAATTCCATGTTACCTGTTCCTTTGAATTCTTCAAAGATTACTTCATCCATTTTTGAACCGGTTTCGGTTAATGCAGTTGCTATGATACTGAGCGAACCACCATTTTCAACATTTCGAGCCGCGCCAAAGAAACGTTTTGGTTTTTGTAATGCATTAGCATCAACTCCTCCAGAAAGTACTTTTCCAGATGCAGGTTGAACCGTATTATAAGCTCTTGCTAATCGTGTGATTGAATCTAAAAGAATAACCACATCGTGACCGCATTCTACCAAACGTTTTGATTTTTCCAAAACAATATTAGCAATTTTCACATGCTCAGAAGGTTCTCTATCAAATGTTGAAGCGATAACTTCACCACGAACACTTCGTTGCATATCGGTAACTTCTTCTGGTCGTTCGTCTATCAACAAAACAATCAAGTAAACTTCAGGATGATTGGCAGCAATGGCGTTAGCAATGTCTTTAAGTAACATTGTCTTACCTGTTTTTGGTTGAGCTACTATCATTCCGCGTTGTCCTTTTCCTATTGGTGAAAACAAATCTATTACTCGCGTCGAAACGCTAGCTTGTTTATCGGCGATATTGAATTTTTCTTGAGGAAAAATTGGCGTTAAGTGCTCAAACGAAACTCTGTCACGCACTACTTGTGGATCATGACCATTAATTTTTAAAACTCTAACCAATGGAAAGAATTTCTCTCCTTCTTTTGGAGGACGAACAACACCTTTAACTGTATCGCCAGTTTTTAAACCAAATAATCTAATTTGAGAAGTGGAAAGATAAATATCATCGGGCGAAGCTAAATAATTGTAATCCGAAGAACGCAAGAAACCATAACCATCGGGCATCATTTCTAGAACACCTTCACTTTCTATAATTCCATCAAATTCATAATCGGAATCACGGAAGTTATTTGGTTTTTTTCCTTTAAAATTAGGATTGTTGTTATTTGCTTTTTCATTTCCGTTACCATTGGATTGTGGTCGGTTTTGTTGTGCCTCTGGTCCATTTTGATGTTTTGGTCTTGGCTCGCGATTGGTATCGGTATTTTGGTTAGGATTTACAGCGACTTCTGATGGATTTTTCTCGGCAGTTTCTGCATTGTTTTCTGTTGGTTCAGCAACAGTTTCTTCGGAAGGACCTTTTTTATTTTTATCGAAAGGTTTTTTAAACTTTGGATTTTTATTTGGAATTATTGGACTCTGTTCCGTTTTTTCTGGTGCTTGAGCATAATTATCAAATAAATCGCTTTGAGTAGTTTCAATCGGCTTTTTAGTTTCGGGAAGAATTCTCGCTCTTTTGGTTTTACTTTCAGCTACTTTATCAGCAGTCACTTGAGGTTTTTCAGGTTCTGTTGTTTTATTTTGATGCTCTAAAATTTGTGCAATCAGCACATCTTTTTTGGCGCCAGTAACTTTTATTGTTTTTGCTAGTTTAGCAATTTCTTGAAGCTCAGCAAGCTTCATTTCTTTTAAGGCAGAAATATCAAACATGAATATTGTTTTGATTTAATTTTTTTTTGGAAATACTACAAATGTGGGTAGAAATTTTTGATAAAGAATAGTCCGAAGAATGAAGTACTTACGGATTTGTTATGCAATAATACGAATAATATTTTATCATGCAATAGTATTTTTTAAAAAGAAACTATATTTTTGTCCAACATTTTTATTGAATTATGTATAGAGTACAGACATATTATTTGATTGGTTGTTTACTAATTTCTGCTGTTCTACCTTTTATTTTTCCTTTATGGAAAGATGCAAACGGTAAAGCTTTCTATTTCATGATGGATATTGTTTATGTTATACTCTTCGGATTGAGTAATACCTTATCGTTACTAAGCATTATTTCACACAAAAAAAGACAACAACAATTTGTCATGGGCAGATTGAATATCATATTGAATTTAATTTTATTAGGATTATTTGTGTATCGAACACTAAACGCATCTGGAGAAACAGCTATTTCTGAGAAAGGTGTTGGGATGTTCCTACCTATTTTTTCTATCGTACTTTTGGTTTTGGCCAACAAAGCCATCAAAAAGGATGAAGATCTCGTAAAATCTGTGGATCGATTACGATAAACCTATAAACTTAGTTTTTTTAGTGCTGCGAAAATCCCAAGCGAAAGTTTGGGATTTTTATTTTTTCCCTATTTCAATAATCTCCAAATTCTGTATTTTATCACCATCAATTTCAAAGCGAAGCATAGTTCGCACTTGATGAAAACCATAAATGCCACATGCTCCAGGATTCATGTGAAGAAGATTAAGTTTCTTGTCAAACTGAACTTTCAATATATGAGAATGTCCACAAATAAAAAGTTTTGGTGGATTGTTTTGAATTTCTGGTCTAATCGCTTGATTGTATTTACCAGGATAACCACCAATATGAGTAATCCAAACATCAACATCTTCACATAGAAATCTATTGTGTAGTGGAAATTCCATTCTTGCTTTATCATCATCTATATTACCGTAAACGCCGCGCAATGGTTTTAAAGATTTCAAAGTATCAGTCACTTTCAAATCACCAATATCCCCAGCATGCCAAACTTCGTCAGCTTGATGGACATATTTTAAAATAGTTTCATCAATGTGGCTGTGCGTGTCAGAAAGGAGAAGTATTTTTTTCATTTTAATAGCCACAAAGGCGCTAAGTCGCAAAGTTTTTTTTCATTTTTACAAAGTTAATTATTTGGGAAAACTTTAGCCATTTAATCAATTAAAATCTTTGTAAATTTGCGCTTGATTAGATTTGATATAGAATTGCTCATATCTAATATTTAAAATCTAATATTAAAATTTCAATTGAGATATTTTATCAAATTAGCGTATAAAGGAACAAACTACCACGGTTGGCAATATCAGCCTGAGGTCAATTCTGTGCAAGAAACGCTCAATAAAGCATTATCTATAGTATTAAAATCAGTAATAGATGTTGTTGGCGCTGGTCGAACCGACACAGGAGTTCATGCCAAACAAATGTATGCGCATTTCGATTTTGAAACTGCCATTGATAGCCAACAATTAGTTCGTAAACTCAATTCTTTTTTACCCAAAGACATTGTCATTTATGATATTATAAAAGTTGCTGATGAAGCTCATGCTCGTTTTGATGCTACAAAACGAACGTATGAATATCATATTCACACTTTTAAAGATGCCTTCGAAAACGATAGCAGTTGGTTGCATCAATTGCCTTTGGATTTAGATAAAATGAACGAAGCTTGTCAAATACTTTTCAAACACCACGATTTTGAATGCTTTTCCAAAACCCATACCGATGTCAGAACGTTTAATTGTGTTATTTTTGAAGCTCATTGGACACAAAATGGCAACAAAATTGTTTTCACTATTACTGCTGATAGATTTTTGCGCAATATGGTTCGTGCTATAGTTGGAACAATGATTAACATTGGTTTAAATAAAATTACACTAGACGATTTTGAAAAAATAATTGAAAGTAAAGACAGAAGTCAAGCAGGATTTTCAGTTCCTGCACATGGTTTATATTTAACCCAAATTGAATACGAATACATCAACTAATACATGGAAGCCAAAGCATTTGATACTCATTTATTCAAACGTATTTTAAAATACACCAAACCCTATAAATATAGGTATTATGGTGTGATTTTATTTGCCGTTTCGCTTTCAGTATTTGCAGCTCTTCGTCCCTATTTATTAAAACAAACAGTGGATGAATATATTAAACCGAAAGACGAAAATGGTTTACTATTTTATGTAACCATAATGGGAGTTGTGTTACTTTTAGAAACATTTTCATCATTCTTTTTTGTTTTTTGGGCCAACCTTTTAGGACAAGACATCATCAAAGACATTCGAGTTAAACTCTTTAAACACATGCTAAGTTTTCGGATGAAATATTTTGATAATGCACCTGTTGGACAACTAGTAACTCGTTCTGTATCGGATATTGAACAAATTGCGCGTATTTTTAGTCAAGGTTTATTTATGATTATCAGTGACATGCTTAAAATGGTTGTGGTCATGATTTTCATGTTTTACATGAACTGGAGACTGACTTGGATTGTTATAATCGCTATGCCAGTTTTGGTTTATATTACTCGAATTTTTCAACGAAAAATGCAGGTAGCTTTTGAAGAAGTTCGAAATCAAGTAGCCAATATGAATACGTTTGTTCAAGAAAGAGTTACGGGAATGAAAATTGTTCAGCTTTTCAACAGAGAAGCTATTGAATTTGAAAAGTTCAAAGAAATCAATCAGAAACACAATAAAGCTTGGATAAAAACCATTTTTTATAACTCCATTTTTTTTCCAATTGCCGATATTATTTCGTCGTTAACACTAGGTGCAGTGGTGCTTTATGGAGGTTTTCACATTTTAGATGGTGATAAATTTACCACGTTTGGCGATTTGTTTTCCTATACCATGTTCATCGGAATGTTGTTCAATCCTTTACGACAAATAGCGGATAAATTCAACGAAATGCAAATGGGAATGATAGCCGCCAATCGAGTTTTTGATATTTTGGATAGTGATAAAGAGGTTCAAATTGATGGAACAAAAACAGCAAGTCATTTCAAAGGGAATATCCGTTTTGAGAATGTTCGCTTTAGTTATATTGAAAATGAAGAAGTGCTCAAAGGGATTAATTTGGATGTAAAAGAAGGTGAAACGATTGCCATTGTTGGAGCTACTGGAGCAGGAAAATCTACAATAATCAATTTGTTAAACCGTTTTTATGAAATAAATTCAGGGACAATTTACGTGGATGATCAAAATATAAATGATTTTAAATTAGAAAGTTTACGCCAACAAATCGCTATTGTTTTGCAAGATGTATTTCTTTTTGCCGATACAATTCACAACAATATTACGCTAAATAATACTGCCATTTCTCGTGAAGATGTTATTGAAGCTGCTAAAAAAATTGGTGTACACAAATTTATCAAAACTCTTCCTGGTGGTTATGATTATGATGTTAAAGAACGCGGTGTAATGTTATCTTCTGGACAAAGACAATTGATTGCTTTTTTGAGAGCTTATGTTAGCAATCCTAGTATTTTGATTTTGGACGAAGCCACATCTTCTATTGATACTTATAGTGAAGAATTAATTCAAAAAGCAACCGAGAAAATCACAAAAGGAAGAACCTCTATTATTATTGCCCATCGATTGGCGACCATTATGAATGCCGATAAAATTATTGTGATGGATAAAGGTCAGATTGTGGAAGAAGGAACTCATCAAGATTTAGTGAATAAAGAAAAAGGTTATTATAAAAATTTATATGATTCGCAGTTTGCTGTTGAAAGTTAAATTTTCAAAATAAATCCTTAAATTCGCAGTCTCAATTAATTTAGAAAATTATACAAAATGGCACTAGCAACAGCGACTGCATTTTTTACAAAAAATAAATAAAAACTCAAAAAATGAAATACGACATTATAGTTTTAGGAAGTGGTCCTGGTGGTTATGTTACTGCTATTCGTGCCTCACAATTAGGTTTCAAAGTTGCCGTAATCGAGAAAGAAAGTTTAGGTGGCGTTTGTTTGAATTGGGGTTGCATTCCAACGAAAGCACTTTTAAAATCGGCACAAGTTTTTGATTATCTAAAACATGCTTCTGATTATGGATTAACCGTAAAGGAATTTGATAAAGATTTCTCAGCAGTTGTAAATCGTAGTCGTTCGGTTGCAGACGGTATGAGCAAAGGAGTTCAATTCCTAATGAAAAAAAATAAAATCGATGTTATTGAAGGATTTGGAAAAATAAAACCGGGAAAGAAAGTTGATGTAACTGCAGCTGATGGAAAAGTAACTGAATATTCAGCAGATAACATCATTATTGCCACTGGTGCACGTTCTCGTGAATTACCAAATCTTCCTCAAGATGGTGTAAAAGTTATTGGTTACCGCAAAGCAATGACTTTACCTTCGCAACCAAAATCGATGATTATTGTTGGTTCTGGAGCGATTGGAGTGGAATTTGCCCATTTTTATAACGCCATGGGAACAGAAGTTACTATTGTAGAATTTATGCCAAATATTGTTCCTGTTGAAGACGAAGACATCTCAAAACAGATGGAACGTTCTATGAAAAAAGCAGGTGTAAAAATCATGACCTCTTCATCTGTAGAAAGAATTGATACAACTGGTAAAGGTGTGAAAGCATTTGTAAAAACGGCAAAAGGAGAAGAGATTCTTGAAGCCGACATTTTACTTTCAGCTGTTGGAATTAAAACAAATATTGAAAATATTGGTTTAGAAGAAGTAGGTATCAAAACTGATAAAGATAAAATCTTAGTTAACGATTTTTCACAAACAAATATTCCCGGATATTACGCTATTGGTGATGTTACACCAGGTCAAGCTTTGGCTCACGTTGCTTCAGCAGAAGGAATTAATTGTGTAGAGAAAATTGCAGGATTACACGTTGAACCTATTGACTATGGAAATGTTCCTGGTTGTACCTATGCAACTCCAGAAATTGCTTCGGTTGGTTTAACCGAAAAACAAGCCAAAGAAAAAGGATATGAATTGAAAATTGGAAAATTCCCTTTTACAGCATCAGGAAAAGCAAAAGCCGCTGGAACGCCAGATGGATTTGTAAAAGTAATTTTTGATGCAAAATATGGTGAATGGTTAGGTTGTCACATGATTGGTGCAGGAGTTACCGATATGATTGCCGAAGCTGTTGTTGCTCGAAAATTAGAAACAACAGGACATGAAATTCTTAAGTCAATCCATCCTCACCCAACAATGAGTGAAGCGGTTATGGAAGCCGTTGCTGATGCTTATGGCGAAGTAATTCACTTATAAAAACAAAAAAAATATCCCGATTAAAATCGGGATATTTTTTTATTTACTAAATTCAGATTTACATTTTTGCTTTCAATGCTTTGTATTTATCTGTCATTTCCAGTGCATTATAAACACTTAATAATGTTTTTTTAGCTGATTCATTGTCTGGTTTTAATTCTACTGCTTTTTCTAAATAAGGCAAAACAGATTTAAAATTCTTTTCTCTTTCTAGTTTCAATGCTTCATAGCGTTTGTTATCTTTTTCAGAAGTACCTAACTTGTTCATCTCGGTTACAAATTTTTCATCTGCTCTCAATTTTAATTCGGCT
Organism: Flavobacterium sp. RSB2_4_14; assembly: GCF_051547085.1. Classification (NCBI taxonomy): domain Bacteria; kingdom Pseudomonadati; phylum Bacteroidota; class Flavobacteriia; order Flavobacteriales; family Flavobacteriaceae; genus Flavobacterium; species Flavobacterium sp. RSB2_4_14. The sequence continues at coordinate 55,408 of NZ_JBPTTL010000005.1, read as the reverse complement.
AAATTCAAATTGGCGTTGAAATAATTAGGATCTATTTCCAAAGCTCTTTTATAATGTTTTTCAGCTTCATCAAGTTTATTAGCATTAGCACTAATAACACCTAAGTTATAGACCAAATCAACATTATTAGGATCTTTAGCTAAGGCTTCATTTACAAGTCGTGTGTAGGTATCAAAGTCATTCAATTTCAAATACAAATCTGCTTCAGTTAGAATAAGAGATGTATCCTCAGGATTTGCTTTTCGTGCATCGGCAACTGCAGCTTTTGCTTCTTCAACTCTTCCTTTTTCTATCAATATTAAAGCAATATTTTTGTTGATTTCACCTCTTCGAGACTCTAATTTTTCATCTCTAGGTTTTTCATGCGTACCCGATTTAACAAAAAGATCTCTATCATTTTTGGTTGGAAAAGACTCTTCTACTTTGGTAACCTTATTCACTGCCCAAAAAACTGTTCCTTCACCGGTATAGTTTAAAGTTTTCAATTCAGTATAATAAATAAGTGCTTTATCATAATCTAATCCAGTTACTGCATAACTAGCCGCATAGTACAATTTATCTTGATCTTTTTTATCCAACAAATAAATGGAATACAAAATATCGGCAGCTTCTTTATATTTTTTAGCATTTCCTAAAGCAATAGCTACATTTAAAAGATCTGGCTTGAAGGTAGTAATAGTTTCATTAATATCATCGGTATAAATCTTTTTACCTGTCTTCTTCTCATAGTCAAGAGTTGCATTTAAACCAACAGCTAAATCCGAAATTGCTTTTGGATTTGCCAATTTGAGTAATGCTGCCTGTACTTGAGCTGGACTCATTGTTTTATCTACAGCTAAAGACTCTAATACCGGAATCATTACTTTGTAGAAATTAGCATAAACTTTATCACTTTCTTCAACTGCTAATGGTTCTACTTTTGAAACTAAATCCTTATATTCTAATAAATCTTTTCCTTTTATTTCACTTTTAGCATAGATTTTCTTCAATGCTTTTAGCTCCTCTTTTTGAGCAAAAGTTGAAACAGAAACTAGTATTGATGCTGTCAATACGATGTGTTTTATTTTCATGTGGTTTTATTTTAAATTATTCTTGTGGTTCAGTATTGTCATCTGAAGTTTCTGTTTCGCTTTCATCGTTGATGTCGTCGCCATCAATAATCTCTCCTTCTATTTCTTCAACTTCATCTTCTTTCATTACTTTAGTTACTGCAGCAATTGAGTCGTTGCCTTTGATATTAATCAAACGAACACCTTGAGTTGCTCTTCCCATAACTCTCAAATCAGAAACTTCCATTCTAATAGTCAATCCTGATTTGTTGATAATCATTAAATCATCTTCATCTGTCACAGCATTGATAGAAATTAAAGCGCCTGTTTTTTCTGTTATGTTCAAAGTTTTCACCCCTTTTCCACCTCTATTAGTAATGCGGTAAACATCTTCTCCATCTTCATCTACTAGTTTAGTTCGTTTTCCATAACCTTTTTCAGTAACAACTAATAACTGTGTATCTGTTATATCATCCTTGTTTACAGAAACCATACCAATTACTTCATCTTTATCATTTGCTAAAGTAATTCCGCGAACTCCAGAAGCTGTTCTTCCCATTGGACGCGTTTTTTCTTCTTCAAAACGAACTAATTTTCCTGATTTTACTGCAATTAAAACTTGGCTTTCACCGTTGGTTAATTTAGCTTCCATTAGCTCATCATCTTCTCTAATAGTGATGGCATTAATTCCATTTTGTCTCGGACGAGAATATTGTTCCAATGGCGTTTTCTTCACTTGACCTTGTTTGGTTGCCATGATTACATAATGACTATTGATGTATTCTTCGTCTTTCAAATCTTGGGTACAAATGAATGCTTTTACTTTATCATCACTTTCAATATTGATTAAGTTTTGAATAGCGCGACCTTTACTGGTTTTACTTCCTTCTGGAATTTCATAAACCCGCATCCAGAAACATTTTCCTTTTTGGGTAAAAAACAATAAATATTGATGATTAGTTGCTACAAACAAATGCTCTAAGAAATCTTGATCTCTTGTTCCTGCACTTTTTTGTCCAACTCCACCTCTATTTTGAGTTTTGTATTCTGATAAATTAGTACGTTTGATATAACCCGCATGCGAAATGGTAATTACCACATTTTCATCAGCAATTAAATCCTCAATACTTACATCACCTCCAGAATATTCTATAGTCGAACGACGAGCATCACCATATTTATCTCTGATTTCTACTAATTCATCTTTAATCAATTGCATTCTCAATTCTTTACTTGCTAATAAATCTTTCAAGTGTTGAATTAATTTCATGATTTCTTCATATTCCGCTCTCAACTTATCTTGTTCAAGACCTGTCAATTGACGTAAACGCATTTCAACAATAGCACGGGCTTGAATTTCGGATAAAGTAAATCGTTCAATTAATTTTGTTCGTGCTTCGTCACCATCTTTTGAAGAACGAATTAAAGCGATTACTTCATCAATATTATCCGAAGCAATAATCAAACCTTCTAGAATATGAGCTCTTTCTTCTGCTTTACGCAATTCGAATTGTGTTCTTCTGATAACAACGTCATGACGGTGTTCAACAAAATAATGAATCAAATCTTTAACGTTCAACATTTGTGGTCTTCCATTGACCAATGCGATATTATTTACACTAAAAGAAGACTGTAATTGTGTGAATTTATAAAGTGTATTCAAAACTACATTAGGAACTGCATCACGTTTTAATTCATAAACGATTCGCATTCCATTTCTATCCGATTCATCGCGAATATTAGAAATTCCTTCAATTTTTTTATCATTAATCAAATCGGCAGTTTTCTTAATCATGTCTGCCTTATTAACTTGATATGGAATTTCAGAAACAATGATGGCATCTTTTCCGTTTGACTCTTCAAAACTTACTTTGGCACGAATAACAATTCGACCTCTTCCGGTTTTGAATGCTTCTCGCACACCTTCCATACCATAGATAATTCCTCCTGTTGGAAAATCGGGTGCTTTTATATGTGTGATTAATTCATCAATTTCAATTTCATTGTTATCGATGTAAGCCAAAGTTCCATCTATAACTTCTGTTAAATTATGTGGTGCCATGTTTGTAGCCATACCAACCGCAATACCAGATGCACCATTTATTAATAAATTAGGAACTCTTGTAGGCATTACTTTTGGCTCATACAAAGTATCATCAAAGTTCAATTGGAAGTCAACGGTTTCTTTGTCAATATCTGCCATAATGTCTTCAGACATTTTTTTCATTCTGGCTTCAGTGTAACGCATCGCTGCAGGACTGTCACCATCAACAGAACCAAAATTACCTTGACCATCAATTAACAAATAACGTAAACTCCATTCTTGAGCCATACGAACCATGGCATCATATACTGATGTATCTCCATGCGGGTGATACTTACCCAAAACCTCTCCAACAATTCTTGCGGATTTTTTATGAGCTCTATTAGAAAAAACACCTAAATCATACATTCCATATAATACTCTTCTGTGCACTGGTTTTAGACCATCACGCACGTCAGGTAGTGCTCTTGAGACAATAACAGACATCGAATAATCGATGTAAGCTGATTTCATTTCATCTTCAATGTTTATAGGAATTAACTTTTCTCCGTCAGACATAGTGGTATAAATTATTTATAAAAATTAGTTTAAATTCAAAACGTGCTAATATAGACTATTTAGAAAAAATAGAACCTATTTTTTGCTACAAATTTGAATGATTTATTAACAAAATAGGCACTTTTTTTGGTTAATAAATAACTTGTACAGGTGCTTTTATTATTGATATTTTTTTTGTCAATTAGCTGACAGTACTTTTAGTCGGAATGATTTTTGTTAGGAACATTAATAATCACTAAATTTACATTACCAATAATTTAATTATATGGATGATAATTTTTCGCCAAGAGTAAAAGATGTAATCACATACAGTAAAGAAGAAGCACTTCGTTTAGGGCACGATTTTATTGGTACAGAACATCTTATGCTTGGTATCCTGAGAGATGGAAATGGTAAAGCGATTGCAATTTTGAATAACCTATCTATAGATTTGGACCATTTGAGAAAAAAAGTAGAGATTTTAAGTCCTGCCAATCCAAATGTTGAAATTAGCAACGAAAAGAAAAATTTACACTTGACTCGTCAAGCAGAGCGCGCTTTGAAAACAACTTTTTTGGAAGCAAAAGTATTTCAAGCGAATTCAATTAGTACTGCACACCTTTTATTGTGCATTTTAAGAAATGAAAATGATCCAACAACCAAACTATTGCATCGTCTAAAAATAGACTATAATGTAGTTAAAGAACAATATTTAAATATGACACCTAGCGAAGAAGATTTTACAGATAATCTGCCTAGAAATGAATCCTATAATGACGATTCAGGTCAAGATGACAGTTTAAAAGAAGGTAGTTTTAACAATCCGGCAAATAAAACCAATAAAAAATCGAAAACACCTGTTTTAGATAATTTTGGTCGCGATTTGACTGAGATGGCAGAAGAGGGAAAACTCGATCCAGTAGTAGGTCGTGAAAAAGAAATAGAGCGTGTTTCTCAAATTTTAAGCCGTAGAAAGAAAAACAATCCATTATTGATTGGTGAACCTGGAGTTGGAAAATCTGCCATTGCCGAAGGTTTGGCATTGCGAATTATTCAAAAGAAAGTGTCACGAATTCTATTTAATAAAAGAGTGGTAACACTCGATTTAGCTTCTCTTGTTGCAGGCACAAAATACCGCGGTCAATTTGAAGAAAGAATGAAAGCGGTAATGAACGAATTGGAAAAAAATGATGATATCATTCTTTTCATTGATGAAATTCACACTATCGTTGGTGCTGGTGGCGCAACAGGTTCGCTTGATGCTTCCAATATGTTCAAACCTGCATTAGCAAGAGGTGAAATACAATGTATTGGTGCAACAACATTAGACGAATACCGTCAGTATATTGAAAAAGATGGTGCGCTTGAAAGACGTTTCCAAAAAGTAATTGTGGAACCAACATCTGTGGAAGAAACTATCACTATTTTGAATAATATCAAGAATAAATATGAAGATCATCATAACGTGATTTACACTGACGAAGCAATTGAAGCATGTGTGAAATTGACCAACAGATACATGTCTGAACGTTTTCTTCCAGACAAAGCTATTGATGCTTTGGACGAAGCGGGTTCTAGAGTTCATATTACTAATATTGATGTACCAAAACAAATTTTAGATTTAGAACGTCAGTTAGAAGAAGTACGTGAATTGAAAAATTCTGTTGTTAAAAAACAGAAATACGAAGAAGCTGCCAAATTACGTGATGATGAAAAACGTATAGAAAAAGATTTAGCCATTGCACAAGAACAATGGGAAGAAGATTCTAAAAGCAATCGAATCAGAGTAACAGAAGATAATGTTGCTGATGTGGTTTCTATGATGACAGGAATTCCTGTGAACAGAATTGCACAAACAGAAAGTAATAAATTGGCTCATTTACCTGAGTTAATTAATGGAAAAGTCATAGGTCAAAATGAAGCCGTGATGAAAATATCGCGTTCCATTCAACGAAATCGTGCTGGATTGAAAGATCCAAATCGTCCAATTGGTTCATTCATTTTCTTAGGACAAACTGGAGTTGGAAAAACACAATTAGCTAAAGTATTGGCTAAAGAACTATTTGACTCAGAAGATGCTTTAATCAGAATTGACATGAGCGAATACATGGAAAAATTTGCCATTTCCAGATTAATTGGTGCACCTCCAGGTTATGTTGGTTATGAAGAAGGTGGACAATTAACTGAAAAAGTTAGAAGAAAACCATACTGCGTAGTGCTTTTAGACGAAATTGAAAAAGCGCATCCCGATGTTTTCAATATGATGCTTCAAGTCCTAGATGATGGTTATTTAACCGATAGTTTAGGAAGAAAAATTGATTTCAAAAACACAATTATCATCATGACTTCCAATGTTGGCGCACGTCAATTAAAAGATTTTGGTCAAGGTGTTGGTTTTGGAACTGCTGCTAAAGTGGCACAAGCTGATGATCATTCAAAAAGTGTAGTCGAAAATGCTTTGAAAAAAACATTTGCGCCAGAATTCTTGAACAGAATTGATGATGTAATTGTTTTCAATCCATTAGAAAAACACGACATCGATTTGATTATCGAAATCGAATTGAAAAAACTTTATGGAAGAGTTGAAGAACTTGGATACAAACTTAATTTATCAGACAAAGCCAAAGCATTTATTGCAGAGAAAGGTTTTGATAAACAGTTTGGTGCTCGACCATTAAAAAGAGCCATTCAAAAATATGTAGAAGATGCATTAGCAGAAGAAATTATTACTTCTAAAATAGCATCTGGTGATGAAATTTTTATGGATTTAGATGAAGTTGCTCAAGAGTTAACCGTCACAATTCAAAAAGCTGAAAAGCCGACAAAGTAAATTAGTCTAATTTATACAAGCCACGAATCCTCGAATGAAATTTAGTTTAAATTATTCGTGAATTCGTGGCTTTTTATTTTAATTGTATATAATGCCACAAAACAAAATAATATTAGGTTCAGAGGAATGGTGTTCCTTTCCCGAACTTGGAATTCCTGCCATCAAAGCACGCGTAGATTCGGGTGCTAAAACTTCGGCACTACATGCTATCAACATTGCACCTTTCATTAAAGAAAATGAAAATTGGGTGAAATTTGACATTAATCCCATTCAGAATAATTTAAAAACAGTTATCCATTGTGAAGCAAAACTAATTGACAAACGCATTGTCAAAAGCTCCAGCGGTTTCCGTGAACAACGTTATGTTATCCAAACCAAAATAAATATTGGACAAGATACATGGGAAATTGAAATGACTTTGACCAATCGTGACTCAATGGGTTTCAGAATGCTATTGGGAAGAGAAGCCATGAGTGGCAGAATTTTAGTTGACCCGGAACAAAAATACCTATTAGGACAAACCACAACCGAAAGTTTAAAGAGTTTATACATTGATGCTATTGTAAATAAATCAGGATTGCGAATTGGAGTTTTAGCCAGTAATCCTGAGTTATACAGTAACAAACGAATTATGGAAGCTGGAGAAATGCGTGGACACGAAATGCATTTTTTGAACATCAAAGAATGTTACATGAAACTCGATGCTGACAAACCAGAAATTCATTATCGTGGTGGAAAAATTCTGGATAATTTTGATGCTATAATTCCGAGAATTCGTCCAAGTATTACGTTTTATGGTTGTGCGTTAACACGTCAATTTGAAGCTATGAAAGTATATTGTTTGAATTCTGCAGCAGCCATTACTCAATCACGTGACAAACTATTTTCTTTACAATTACTATTGCATCATGGTGTTGACATTCCTACGACAGGATTTGCCAATTCGCCATTGGACACGGATGATTTGATAAAAATGGTTGGCGGTTCACCTCTAATTGTAAAACTATTAGAAGGAACACAAGGAAAAGGAGTTGTTTTAGCTGAAACCAAAAAAGCAGCAGAATCAGTTATTAATGCATTCAAAAGTTTGAATGCTAATATTTTGGTACAAGAATTTATAAAAGAAGCCAATGGAAAAGATTTGCGCCTTTTCGTTGTTGATGGAAAAGTAGTTGCAGCTATTCAACGTGAAGCAGCTGCAGGAGAATTCAGAGCCAATATTCACATGGGCGGAACAGCATCTATTATCAAACCAACTGCTGATGAAAAACGAATTGCTATAAAAGCCGCCAAAGCTATGGACTTGAAAGTAGCAGGTGTTGATATTATTCGCTCGGCAAAAGGACCTTTGTTATTAGAAGTCAATTCTTCTCCAGGATTAGAAGGCATTGAAGGTGCTACTAACAAAGATATTGCTGGGGAAATGATTAAAGCCATTGAGAAAAACTTTAAACCTAGATAAATTAAATGCTATGAAATGTCCATGATTTAGCAATCTAAACACCGATGAAGATTTTCCTCATGGCATTACATATGACCTTTAAAAAACAAATATTATCTACATATGAATAATAAATATAAATTACCGTTAGTGCTATTTTTATTTTCAATGATATTCACAATTATTGGAGCTTTATTCAAAATACAACATTGGCCAGGTGCTAGTATATTGCTAATTATTGGGCTTTTATCACAAGCTTTTGCTATTTTTTTACTCATTGTTGTCTTGCTAAAAAAATCAAAATAAATGAATCCTTATCTCGACATCGTTTTTAGAAGTGTGAGTGTTTATCTTTTTATGGTAATTGCGCTGCGCGTTTTTGGCAAAAAAGAATTATCACAGCTCAACACAGCCGATGTTATTTTGATATTGTTGATTAGTAATTCCGTTCAAAACGCCATGGTAGGAAGCAATTCATCGCTTTATGGCGGAATGGTAGCAGCTTTAGCACTATTTATCATTAATTTTATTTTTAAAAAGATAATGCTGAATTCTAAGTTCATTAAAAATTTAGTACAAGACAAACCAGAAATACTGGTACATGACGGAAAAATAGAATTCAAAACCTTGGCAAGATTAGGCATTACTTCAGAAGAACTACAAGAAGCCATGCGCGAACATGGTTTGGAATATTATAAAGATGTTAAGTTAGCGATGTTTGAAATTGATGGTAATATTAGTGTGATTTCGGGAAATGAAAATTTGAGACAAACGCATCACAAACGAAAAATCCATAAAACATTAGGCAACATAAACCATTAGATAATGACACTACTTTCTCAAATTATTATTGGATTTGTTGCTGTTTTACATCTCTATATTCTATGGCTCGAAATGTTTGCATGGACAACTCGAGGACGAAAAGTTTTTAAAACCATTCCTGCTGACCAATTTGAAAAGACTAAAGTCATGGCTGCAAATCAAGGATTGTATAACGGATTTCTAGCTGCGGGATTAATTTGGTCTTTATTTATAACAGATATTTCTTGGAGTAAAAACGTGGCTATCTTCTTTTTATTCTGTGTTTTAGTTGCTGGGATTTACGGCGCAATTACAGTTTCTAAAAGAATATTTTTTGTACAAAGTATTCCTGCTATATTGGGATTATTGAGTATGTTAATCTAACTTATTATATTCTTGAATATATCCCAATTTCTTTAAAGTTAACATTTTTTTAAATTCAGGTTTTGATAAGTTAAATACACTTTTTGTAGAATCAATTTTTAGAGATTTTCTTTTTGCCAAAGAATCTAATCTTATCAAATCTTCATCTGAAACAAGTGTCATTAATTTTAAATCGTTATTGTTAAGAGATAAAACTTTTATTTTCCAATAAATAGAGACTTTAGAATTTAAAATAATTGTACCTCTAATTCTTTTTGCTTTGTTTGAGTCAGAGATAGCAAAAATTGTATCATAATCTGTATTCGTAATTTCAACCGAGTCTTTTAACTTTCTGAATTCAAAAAAAATATTATTATGATAAATTCTATTCTTAACAATTTTCATGCTATCTTTTAAAGCATCAAATTCTAAAAAGCTTATATTGTTTTTAGTTATCCATTTATAATAAATTAACCTTTTTTCAATGATTAAAAATGTTGAGTCTTGATTTATATAATTTCCAATAAATTTGTTTGGTAATTGTTTTAATTCATTATCATTTATAGGTTGAGCTTCTTTAAATAAAAAATCTATTCCATAGTAAGGTACCGCATCAGCTCGTTTACAACTACCAAAAAATAAAACTGAAAATATTGGTAAAAGATATTTAGCTATTTTCATGACATTTGTTTTAATAAAAAGAAACTAATATCATGCCAAATATTAATCCTCCAACTCAATCATAAAACTATTCAAAAACGCCACAGAGTTTTCTATATCATAATGCAGAATTCTATCTTCATGTACCAATGGCACATCTTCTCTATACGATTTCAAAAATAGTTCTATAAATTCACTCGATTGTAATGGTCTTCTAAATTCAATAGCTTGTGAAGCATTCATCAATTCGATAGCCAGTATTCGCTCCAAGTTTTCCATGACTTTCAAACACTTCGTTGCTGCGTTTGCTCCCATCGAAACGTGATCTTCTTGTCCATTACTCGATACAATACTGTCAACACTTGCTGGAGTGGCCAATTGTTTGTTCTGACTAGCAATACTTGCCGCCGTATATTGCGGAATCATAAACCCAGAATTCAATCCTGGATTGTCAATTAAAAATGCTGGCAAACCACACAGTCCTGAAATCAATTGGTACGTTCTTCTCTCTGAAATACTTCCTAATTCTGATAAAGCTATCGCTAGGAAATCTAGAGCTAATGCTAAAGGTTGACCATGAAAATTACCACCAGAAATAATTTCATCTTCTCCAACAAAAATATTAGGATTATCAGTAACCGAATTGATTTCGGTTTTAAAAACTTTCTTGGCATATTCTATCGCATCTTTCGAAGCGCCATGCACTTGTGGAATACAACGAAAAGAATATGGATCTTGAACGTGTTGTTTTTCTTGAGAAATGATTTGACTTCCTTCTAATAGTTCATTCATTCGTTTTGCCGTTAGAATCTGACCTTTATGTGGTCGTATGTAATGAATTAATTCATTAAATGGTTCTATTCGTCCATCAAAACCTTCTAAAGAAATAGCCGAAATCAAATCGGCTAAATAAGAATATTTTGTAGCTTTTAAAAGGATATAACATCCATAAGCGCTCATAAATTGTGTTCCGTTCAATAATGCCAAACCTTCTTTGGACTGCAAGACAATAGGTTGCCAATTGAAGTGTTGTAAAATTGCTGAAGACTGAACTTTTTTACCTTCAAAATACACTTCGCCTTCGCCTAATAATGGCAACGATAAATGAGCTAACGGAGCCAAATCGCCACTCGCGCCTAGTGAACCTTGAGTATAAATTACAGGAAGGATATCATTATTATAAAAATCAAGCAAACGTTCCACCGTTTGTAATTGCACACCAGAATGTCCATAACTTAACGATTGTATTTTCAACAACAACATTAATTTTACAATCGCAGCAGGCACTTCATCTCCAGTACCACAAGCATGTGATTTTACTAAATTTTCTTGTAGATGTGATAAATTTTCATTGGATATTTTCACATTACATAACGAACCAAATCCCGTGTTTATTCCATAAATTGGTTTATCGTTCGATGCCATTTTAGTATCTAAATAGTCTCGGCACTTTTCGATATTAATTTTTGCTTCTTCAGAAAGAAAAAGGGTTTTATTTTGAGAAATAATTTCTTGTAAAGTCTCTAAACTCAATACTTCGGTGGTAATATAATGCGAATGTTCCATTGGTAGTTTGTAAATTGTCGTCAAAATTCCATAAACAATAGTTAATACACAAGTTTTGTTACTACTATTTATTGAGAATTCTATAATGAAAAACCCTAAAAGAGGTTAAATTATATACTTTTTTTTACTCAATCCAATAATACTGCGATATTCATAAAAATAGCAGCAACTCTTTTTTAATCCACAAAAAGTAGTATTTTTGAAAATCATGTGGCGTAAAAAAGACATATTCTCTTTAGCATCAACAACTAAAACCTTAGTTGCAACTACTGTTGCTACCACAACAACTACAACCCCTTTTGGGGTATAATCATATCATATAATCCAATTACAGATTCTTTCCATGACGAGAGAAAAAAAATAATGACTTTATATTTCCCTAAAAAAATAAAATAATGATAGTATTAAAATTTGGCGGAACTTCTGTAGCCAATGCCCAAAATATTTCAAAAACAATCGATATAGTTTATAATAAAAGTAAAGAAAGTAAACTAGCTGTTGTCGTTTCTGCCTTTAGTGGCGTAACTGATTTGCTGATTTTAGCAGGAAAAACGGCATCGGTAAAAGATAAAAGTTATAAAGATATCGTTAGTCAAATCGAAAAAAAACACAAAGACGCTATTGATGAATTAATCCCATTGAGCGAACAAAGTGATATTATTGACGCGATTAATCATGAAATAAATCTTTTAAAAACGTTGTTAGATGGTTGTTATCTTTTAGGTGAATTATCAAACCGTACAGCTGATATTGTGGCCGGTTTTGGCGAATTACTATCTTCTCAGATTATTGCCGTTGCCCTAAAACAAAAAGTAAGCAATTCCTCTTTCAAAGACAGTCGTGAAGTTATTAAAACCAACTCCAACTTCGGAAAAGCCAATGTAGATTTTGACATCACCAATACCTTGATTTCCGATTACTTCAAAAACAACGATTTCCAAGTGGTACTTTTCCCCGGATTTATTGCCTCTTCGGTTGATGGTAATACAACTACGCTGGGTCGAGGTGGTTCTGATTATACAGCAGCCATTATTGCCGCAGCAGTAAAAGCTGAAGTGTTAGAAATTTGGACTGATGTAAACGGTATGTTTACTGCCAACCCAAAAATCGTAAAACAAGCCCAACCTATCGAAACCATTTCCTATCAGGAAGCAATGGAATTGTCTCATTTTGGTGCCAAAGTATTATATCCGCCAACAATCCAACCAGTATTGAAGGACAGTATTCCTATTTTCATCAAAAATACTTTTGAACCAGAAGTTTATGGAACACTAATTTCTAACCATCCAGCAGCGACCAACAATCCTATAAAAGGTATCTCGCATATCGATAATATTGCTTTGCTTACACTTGAAGGTTCAGGAATGATAGGTGTTGCTGGTTCTTCCAAACGATTATTTGAAGTATTGTCAAACGAGTCTATTAACGTTATTTTCATCACTCAAGCGTCATCGGAACATTCCATTTGTATTGGTATTTTGAATGCCGATGCTGATAAAGCCAAAACTGCCATAGACAAAGCGTTTGAATTAGAAATAGCTCAAAATAAAATCGATGAATGCATTGTTGAGAAAGATTTATGTATCGTTGCCCTTGTGGGTGAAAGCATGAAAAATCACCAAGGCATTAGCGGAAAAATGTTTAGCACTTTAGGGAAAAACAATGTGAATATTCGCGCCATTGCACAAGGTGCTTCCGAAAGAAATATATCTGTTGTTATTAATGAAAAAGATGTAAAAAAAGCACTAAACACGCTACATGAACGTTTCTTTGAAGACAACACCAAACAATTAAACCTATTTGTAATGGGTATTGGAAATGTGGGCGAAAAATTCATTGATCAAATCAGTCAACAGAAGAAATTCCTAAAAGAAAACCTTAAAATTAACCTTCGTGTCATAGGGTTATCCAACTCTCGTAAGATGGTTTTTGACGAAGAAGGAATTAATTTAAAAGATTGGAAAGCTTCTGTTGACCAAGGAGAAACAGCCAATGTAGCCACTTTTATAACTCGTGTAAAGGAATTAAACTTACGCAATAGCATTTTTGTTGATATTACTGCCAATTATGATATTGCCAATATCTATGATAAGTTCCTCAAAGAAAATGTTGCCGTAGTGACTTGTAACAAAATCGCTTGTTCGTCGGAATATGACAATTATAAAAACCTTAAAAATTTATCCCGAAAATACAACGCTCCTTTCCTATTTGAAACCAATGTTGGTGCAGGTTTGCCTATCATCGATACGTTAAAGCATTTGATTGCTTCAGGTGATAAAGTGAATAGAATTAATGCTGTCTTATCAGGAAGTTTGAACTTTATCTTTAATAATTTTAGCGAAACGTATAACTTCCATGATGTAGTAAAAGAAGCAGGAGTTCAAGGATTTACAGAACCTGATCCAAAGATAGATTTAAGTGGTGTGGATGTAGCCAGAAAGATACTAATCCTAATTCGCGAAAGTGGCTACAAAATGGAAATGGAAGACATTGTCAACAATTCATTCTTACCAAAAGAATGTATGGAAACTACCAATAATGATGATTTCTTCAAATCATTAATCAAACACGCTGCTCACTTTGATAATTTATTAGCTGAAGCTAAAGCCAAAAACAGCCGATTGAAATTTGTTGCGTCTTTTGAAAACGGAAAAGCTAGTGTTGGTTTGCAATTTATCCCATCGGACAGTCCGTTTTACAATCTAGAAGGAAAAGACAATATTGTACAGTTTTATACCGATCGTTATGTTGACCAACCTTTACTTATAAAAGGTGCTGGTGCTGGTGCCGCTGTTACTGCATCGGGTATTTTTGCTGATGTAATTAGAATTGGAAATGTATAAAATAAGTTTGTGGATTTTAGTTTATAGTTTGTAGTAATCTTGTAAAACTCTATTACGAAATGGAAGAAATAGAAATTAGATTTAACTCAAAAAAGATATTCTTTAGAATTGTATATGGATTTGCTTTGATAGGAATAGGATTTTGGCTTTTGTATGGTGATACAAGTTTACTAAATAGATTTCCTCGTATATCAGATCCTAATTTTAAAAAATTTATGGGTTTTTTAATAATTGGTTTGATGACTTTAGGTGTTTTATTTTTATTTAAATGTTTACTAACAAAAAAACCAGGTTTTGTAATAGATGAAAGCGGTTTTACGGATAGAACTTCAATATTTTCTAAGGGAAAAATATACTGGGAAGATATTGAATATGTTGAGCGAAATGTTATAAAATTCTTTATAAATGTTCCTTCTTTAAAAGTAGTTTTAAAAAATTCAAGCAAGCCAAAATTATATTCTGCTGGACTTTTAGATGTTTCGTTAGATGAATTAATAAAACTAGTGACAGATAATTTTGAAAAAAAATCTCAAAATCAAGTTAGTAGTTTTTAATTTTAAAATTGTAAAATGACTGAAATAAAAATATTCTGCCCTGCAACCATCGCCAATCTCAATTGCGGATTTGACGTTATGGGTTTATGTCTCGAAGGTATTGGTGACGAAATGATAATTCGAAAAGTAGCAGAGAAAGGCATCAGAATAACCAAAATAACAGGTGCCGATTTGCCATTGGAAACCGATAAAAACGTTGCTGGAGTAGCTGCTCTTGCAATAGTTAACGCTACTAATCCTGATTATGGTTTTGAAATCGAAATCCATAAAAAAATCAAAACAGGAAGCGGAATAGGAAGTTCTTCTGCAAGTGCTGCGGGTGCAGTGTTTGGTATAAATGAACTTTTAGGAAAACCTTTTACGCGTCATCAGCTAGTTTATTTTGCCATGAAAGGCGAAGTCGTAGCAAGTGGTAGCGAGCACGCAGATAATGTAGCGCCTTGTATTTTGGGTGGTTTTACTCTTGTACGTGGTTACAATCCTTTGGATGTCATTAAAATCGAAAGTCCAAGCGAAATTTACGCAGTGGTTTTGCATCCTCATATTGAAGTAAAAACTTCGGACTCTCGCGCTGTGCTTTCTCCAAATGTTACATTAAAAAAAGCCATTACCCAATGGGGAAATCTAGGCGGTTTAATAGCAGGTTTGTATTCCAAAGACTATGAACTCATCGGTCGTTCTTTGCAAGATGTAATTATCGAACCCTTGCGCAAAAAATTAATTCCTAACTTTGATGAAGTGAAAAATAGCGCACTTGATGCTGGTGCTTTAGGTGCAGGAATTTCTGGAGCTGGACCATCTATTTTTGCTTTATGCAAAGGACAAGCAATTGCCGAGAAAGTAGCTTTTGCCATGAGTAGTAACTATTTAGATACTGGAATTCCTTTTGATATGCATATTTCGAAAGTGAATAATGAAGGAGTGAAAATAATGTAAGAAATACGAAGTACGATATACCAAGTAAAAAGTATATCGTACTTCGTAATTCATAAATCGTAGTTTAAAAATGAAATACTTTAGTTTAAATAACAATTCACCAAAAGTAAGTTTCCAAGAAGCCGTAGTGTTAGGTTTAGCACCCGACAGAGGTTTGTATTTCCCAGAAAGCATCACACCACTACCCGATTCTTTCTTTCAAAATATTGAAAATTTTTCTCACGGGGAAATAGCTTTTGAAGCCATCAAACAATTTGTAGGCGATGAAATTCCAGAAACAGAATTGAAACGCATCATAGCCGAAACACTTTGTTTTGACTTTCCGTGTGTGCCAGTGGAAAACAATGTCTATTCATTAGAATTATTTCACGGACCAACAATGGCGTTCAAAGATGTTGGTGCCCGATTTATGTCACGTTGTTTAGGCTATTTTAACCGCAATGATGATAAGAAAGTGACCGTTCTTGTAGCTACTTCTGGTGATACTGGTGGCGCAGTTGCTAGCGGATTTTTAGGGGTAAAAGGCGTTGAAGTAATCATATTGTATCCTTCAGGTAAAGTGAGCGAAATACAAGAACGTCAGCTTACTACATTGGGACAAAATATAAAAGCTTTAGAAGTAGATGGTGTTTTTGACGATTGTCAAGATATGGTTAAGAAAGCTTTCTTAGACGATTCTTTAAGACACAAAAACTTAACCTCTGCCAATTCAATAAATATTGCCCGTTGGCTTCCGCAAATGTTTTATATCTTCTTTGCTTACCAACAACTAAAGAAACAAAACAAACCAATTATTCTTTCTTGTCCTAGTGGCAACTTTGGAAACATTTGTGCTGGTATTATGGCAAAACGTTTAGGCTTGCCTATCGCTCATTTTGTGGCTTCAACCAATGCTAATGATACCGTGCCTCGCTTTTTAGAAAAAGGAAACTATGATCCAAAACCATCTGTTGCAACAATTTCCAACGCAATGGACGTAGGTAATCCTAGTAATTTTATCCGAATTCAAGAGTTATATCATCATGATTTAAATGAATTTGAGAAAGATTTCTCTTCCTATAGTTTCACTGACACTGAAACAGAAGCCGCTATGAAAGACATTTATTCCAGAACGCAATACATCGCCGAACCTCATGGTGCTGTGGGTTATCTTGGTTTGAAAAAGGAAATGGAAAAACAACCCAACAGTGTTGGAGTATTTCTGGAAACAGCGCATCCTATAAAATTCTTGGATACGGTTGAACCTTTATTGGATTTGAAATTACCCATTCCAATACAAATAGAGAGTGTATTAGGTAAAGAAAAAGTTTCGGTTAAAATTGGTACTTATGAGGAATTTAAAAGCTTTTTAGAAAACTAATTCTTTCTATTATATTTGTTAAAAATCTATTCCATGAAAAGAATTACTTCCCTACTTGCTTTATTTCTTATTGTTTCTTCCTGTGGTGTGAAACAAACACGTCAATTGTTAACTTCGGGTGACTATGATAGCGCTATTAGTAATGCAGTGCAAGGATTACAAGGCAATAAAAACGCCAAAGGCAAACAAGACTATATTTACATACTCGAAGAAGCTTTTGCCAAAGCCAAAGAACGTGACTTGCGCGACATCAATATATGGTTTAAAGATGCCAATCCTCAAAACTTAGAAAAAATATACAACACCTACGTAAAACTCAATTACCGTCAAGAGCAAATTCGTCCGTTGTTGCCGTTGAAGTTACAACAAGAAGGTCGAGATGCTATTTTTCCTTTTGAGGATTACTCAGACCAATTGGTGAGTAGCAAAAACGCTTTATCCAAATACCTTTACGACAACTCCAAAGCGTTATTAATCAACAAAGACAAGATGGTTATTCGTCGTGCTTATGATGATTTACTGTACTTAGAATCCCTCAATCCAGGTTATAAAGATGTGGTGACTTTAATTAACGAAGCGAGAAGCAAAGGCACCGATTATGTTTCTGTTTATACCAAAAACGAAACCAATATGGTTATTCCTATTCGTCTCGAAAACGACTTGTTAGACTTCAGCACCTATGGATTGGACGATAAATGGACGGTATATCACAGCAATCGAATAAAAGATATTGATTATGATTTTGGCATTGTGGTTAACTTTCGTGCTATCAACATTTCGCCCGAACAAATCAAGGAAAAACAATTTGAAAAAGAAAAACAAATTAAAGACGGTGTAAAAAACCTATTAGATGCTAATGGTAATGTGGTGAAAGACAGTTTAGGAAATCCTATCAAAGTAGATAATATGAAAACGGTACATATCAGCATTTATGAGTTTTCACAAATCAAAGCCTGTCAAGTTACCGCTAAAGTAGATTACATCAACTTCAGAACCAAGCAACTCATCGAAACCTTTCCACTAACGAGTGAGTTTGTTTTTACCAATATTTATTCGACCTACAAAGGAGACAGAAGAGCTTGTGAGCAAGAGTATTATCCTAATTTTGACCGAAGAGCGGTTCCATTTCCTAGTAATGAACAAATGATATTTGATACAGGCAATGATATCAAAGCCAAACTAAAAGATATCATCGTCAGAAATAAATTTAGGCGATAAAAAAAATCGTCTCGTTTTGAAACGAGACGATTTTTTTTTATACATATTGTTCCAAATCTTCTGCTGCAATATCGCTGTGCGAAGCATTGTGAATTGCAACACCATTTTTAATTAGAATAAGCTGTGGTGATTGATGCATTACTTGAAATACCTCGGCTATTTCATTAGAAACATCGCGATGTTCTAATAAATCCAAGAAATAAGGCGTAACTTTAGACTGCAAATCAAATTCGTTTTCAAATTGTCTCAGCGCCATGCGGCTCACGCTGCAACGCGTACTGTGTTTGAAAATCACTACAGGTGTTTCTGTTGATTCGTTGATGATTTCGTTCAACTGTCCCACGTTCGTTAATGGTCTCCATGCTACTTTCGAACTGTTGGTGGTTTCGTTTGAATCACCAAATAGATTTTTAAATAAACTCATTTTGTCTGGATTTGCGTCATTTTGACATTGAAATAGGATTTAAACCATTGGTTTCAAGACATTTTGACTGTAATTTTATATTGGAACATAAATTGTCCCATCGTTAGCAAAAGTAATCAACTTTAAGACAGAAACAACAAACTACAAAAAATACAAATTATGAATATTAATAAATTCACCATCAAATCGCAAGAAGCTTTGCAACAAGCACAGCAAATTGCACAAAGTTTTGGGCAACAACAGCTCGAAAACGAACATATTTTCAAAGGCATCTTGGAAGTCGATGAGAATGTGACGCCTTTTATTCTGAAAAAACTTAACGTTAATGTGGCCCTTTTCAAGAAAGTGTTGGATAGCACTATTCAGAGTTTTCCAAAAGTTTCGGGTGGCGAGATTATGTTTTCTCGTGATGCTGGCACTGCCATGACGGAAGCTGAAATTATTGCTAAGAAAATGAACGACGAATTTGTTTCTATCGAACATTTAATCCTTGCTATTTTCAAATCAAAAAGCAAAGTAGCACAAATATTAAAAGACCAAGGCGTAACCTATGCTGGACTAGAAGCAGCAATTGCCGAAATCAGAAAAGGTGAACGAGTAACTTCAGCATCGGCTGAGGAAACCTATAATGCTTTGAATAAATATGCCAAAAACTTAAACGAACTAGCACGCACAGGCAAACTCGACCCAGTTATTGGAAGAGATGAAGAAATCCGTCGTGTGTTGCAAATTCTTACACGTCGTACTAAGAATAACCCAATGCTTGTGGGTGAACCTGGTGTAGGTAAAACTGCGATTGCCGAAGGTTTGGCGCATCGAATTGTGGATGGCGATGTACCCGAGAATTTGAAAGACAAAGTGGTCTATTCGTTAGATATGGGTGCTCTGATTGCTGGAGCCAAATACAAAGGGGAATTTGAAGAACGACTAAAATCTGTAGTGAAAGAAGTGACTTCTGCCGAAGGTGATATCGTTTTGTTTATTGATGAAATACACACGTTGGTTGGTGCTGGTGGTGGCGAAGGTGCTATGGATGCGGCAAATATTCTAAAACCAGCTTTGGCTCGTGGTGAATTGCGCGCTATTGGAGCAACCACTTTGGACGAATACCAAAAATATTTCGAGAAAGACAAAGCACTCGAAAGACGTTTCCAAAAAGTAATGGTCGATGAACCAGATACCGAAAGCGCCATCTCTATCCTTCGTGGGATTAAAGAAAAATATGAAACCCATCACAAAGTGCGTATCAAAGACGATGCAATTATTGCAGCAGTAGAATTGTCACAACGTTATATCACCAATCGTTTTCTTCCGGACAAAGCGATAGACTTGATGGATGAAGCTGCTTCTAAATTGCGTATGGAAATCAATTCGAAACCTGAGGAATTGGATGTTTTGGATAGAAAGATCATGCAATTAGAAATTGAAATCGAAGCTATTAAACGGGAGAATGACGAAACGAAGTTGAAAGGTCTCGGTATGGATTTGGCCAACCTCAAAGAAGAGCGCAACGAAATCTTTACCAAATGGAAATCAGAGAAAGATGTGGTAGATAACATCCAAGCGGTGAAACAAGAAATAGAAGATTTCAAAACCGAAGCGGAACAAGCTGAGAGAAATGGAGATTATGGCAAGGTAGCCGAAATTCGCTATGGGAAAATTAAAGACGCTCAGGAACGTTTGGATGCATTACAAGTTCAATTGGCAGAAAACCAAGCGGGAACTTCCTTAATCAAAGAAGAAGTTACTCGCGAAGACATTGCCGAAGTAGTAGCCAAATGGACTGGAATACCCGTGATGAAAATGTTGCAAGGCGAAAGAGAAAAACTCTTGAAACTAGAAGACGAATTGCACCACAGAGTGGTTGGTCAAGAAGAAGCTATTGAGGCTGTGAGTGATGCTGTTCGCCGTAGTCGTGCCGGATTGCAGGATATGAAGAAACCAATTGGTTCATTCCTATTCTTAGGAACTACTGGTGTGGGTAAAACCGAATTGGCAAAAGCTTTGGCAGAATATCTTTTTGACGATGAAAACGCTATGACCCGAATTGACATGAGTGAATACCAAGAACGACACAGTGTAAGCCGTTTGGTTGGTGCACCTCCAGGATATGTAGGTTATGACGAAGGCGGACAATTGACTGAAGCGGTTCGACGCAAACCCTACTCTGTTATTCTATTAGATGAGATTGAAAAAGCGCATCCTGATACGTTTAACATCTTGTTACAAGTGTTGGATGAAGGTAGATTGACGGATAACAAAGGTCGTGTGGCTGATTTCAAGAATACTATTATTATTATGACTTCCAATATGGGAAGTGCCATTATACAAGAGAAATTTGATAACCTCAAAGGCAACATTGAAGCGGTTACCGAAGCCGCTAAAGTGGAAGTTTTAGGATTATTGAAACAAACCGTTCGCCCGGAGTTTATCAACCGTATTGATGAGATTGTGATGTTTACGCCGTTGACTAGTGCCAACATCAAACAGATTGTAGGTTTGCAGTTGAAGAGCGTTACCAAAATGCTGGCACACCAAAACATTACCATGGATGCTACACCTGAAGCTATTGAATACTTGTCACAAAAAGGGTACGACCCACAATATGGAGCGCGACCTGTGAAACGAGTAATCCAACGTGAAGTGTTGAACCAACTCTCCAAAGAGATTTTGGCTGGGAAAGTTACCACCGATAGCATCATTTTACTAGATGCTTTTGACGGACAGCTGGTGTTTAGAAACCAAAGCGAATTGGTGAGTTAAGCATTTGTTTTATATAAAGTTATTTTGTTTGAAAAGCCCTGATGATCAAAAACTATCGGGGCTTTTTATATTGGGTAGCAGTTGACACGCTGTGCTTGCAATGATGATGTAGTTTGGTTTATTGGTGGTGTAGATTCTTTGTTTGGTGGCATTGAGAGGTTGTTTAGTAGTGCACTTTCGTTGGTTGGTGGCATTGATGGGTTGTTTGGTGGCATTGAGAGCTTGTTTGGTGGCATTGAAGGTTTGTTTGGTAGCATTGAGCCATTGATTGGTGGCATTGAGAAGTTGTTTGGTGGGATTGAGATGATGTTTTGGAAGATACTTATGGGCTTTTGGGTGATTGAGAAGTTGTTTGGTAACATTGAGAGGTTGTTTGGTGGGATTGAGAGGTTGTTTGGTGACATTGAGAGATTGTTTGGTGACATTGAGAGGTTGTTTGGTGACATTGAGAAGGTGTTTGGTGACATTGAGAGGTTGTTTGGTGGGATTTATTGTTTGATTATTGGCGATGCTTTGTTTCGTTCCAATGTTTACAAGTTTCACAGGGTTGAAACCCTGCGCTACAATATGTTTCGTTCCTACGGAACTTGGCAGTGATTGTTTTTAGTTGTTTTTTTTGTTGTGTTAGGAATTATGAATGTTATTATATTTTTAGTTTTTCTTACAAGTATTTTAGTATATTTGAAGAAGGATTGTAGAGTTTTTTCACAGTCTGAAGTTATCTGCAAGTTTAAAACAACATCCTTAAAAATGACAAACCTTTTAAAAAAAATCGTTCTAACTTTTCTCGTATTTAACCTTAGTTTAAGTTATGCTCAAAACAAGGAAGTAGATTCTTTAATTCAAAAACTTGACAACAAAGATGCTTACATAGTTTTAACGAAAACAACTTCGCCAAGGTTAAAAGGAAATACAGCAAATAGAATTGTTGAAATTGGAAAAATTGCTTCACCTGAATTAGTTAAAATCCTTGACAGTGAAAATCAGGGAATTGTTGCTCATTTTATACTTTCTAAAATTTGGGAAGAAGTATGGGAAGAAGAAGTTTGCTGTAACATTAGAAGCATTGGAGAAATTGAGATTATGACAATTAATGGCCTTGAAATTATAATTGAAAATAATGTGTTGTTCTCGACACCAGAAAGTCTAAAAAAGGAAAAGGAAATTTGGAAAAAATTATGTCAAGTCTAGAAAACTAAGAGTAACGAATGTTTCACACAATTACGAATATAGTAGTCAATTCACGTATACGTTTCGCAAGAATTTTTATCTTTAACAGAAAATAAGAAGTTCCGAAGTTCGCAACAGACGCGAAGGTGGTACGATCAAAAACATAACAACCAAAAACTCAATAAACACATCATGACAAAATACACGTTACTACTAATGGCACTAATCGGGATGGTTAGTCCTATGAAAGCACAAGAAGACAAATACCAGTGGCTTGAAGAAGTGGATGGCAAAGCGGCTTTGGAATTTGCAGAGGCTCAAAACAAGATTACTTTTGAACAATTGAGTAAAGAGAAAGACTATCAATCTATTTATGATAAAAGTTTAGCCATATTCAATTCGACAGATAAAATAGCAACTCCTAGTATTCAAGGGAAGTATGTTTATAATTTTTGGAGAGACAAAGACCATGTTAGAGGCATATGGAGAAGATGTCTTTTGGATAATTATATCAGTGGCAAGCAGGATTGGGAAACACTTATTGATATAGACGAAATGTCTAAAAAAGACAATATCAAATGGGTTTTTAAAGGAGCAAGTGGTTTATATCCTAACTATACTAGATTTTTAATTCAACTTTCAAAAGGTGGTGGAGATGCTGTAGTTATTAAAGAATTTGACGCTGATAAAAAACAGTTTATTGAAAACGGATTTGCAATTGATGAGGCGAAAGGTTCTGCTGGGTATGTAGATGAAAACACACTAGTTGTGAGCACTAATTTTGGTGAAGGAACCATGACCACCTCAGGCTATCCTAATCAAGTGAAACTTTGGAAACGTGGTACCTTGTTAAAAGATGCTCAACTGATTTATGAAGGTCAATCTTCTGATGTACGTTCTTATGGAACTGTGATAAGAGATGAAAACAAAAGCTATATTTCTGTAACACGTTCTCCCTCGTTCTTTTCTACTCAAAAAATGATTTGGATGGACAACAAAATAATCACATTAAGTATTCCAGAGGATAGCGACGTAAGTGGTATTTTAAAAAATCAATTGATGGTTCAATTGAAATCGGATTGGACTGTCAATGCTAAAACATACAAAGTTGGAACACTACTAAGTCTCAATTTTACCGAATTACTAAAAGGGAATAAAGAAATTCAAGTTATTATTACACCTGACGAATTTTCCAGTATTTCAGGAGTTTCTACTACCAAAAACAGCTTGTTGATTAATGTATTAACTAACGTAACCAACCAATTGTATGTTTATACTTTTGGAAAAGGAACTTGGAAAAGCGAAAAGGTAAAAGCACCCGAACTAGGCACTATTTCCCTTGGCTCTACTGATGAGTTTTCTGATTTGTACTTTTTTAGTTTTCAAAACTTTTTAACTCCAACCACTTTGTATGTAGCCGATGCTAGTAAAAACAGCGTTACCAGTCTAAAATCGCTACCTGCTTATTTTGATGCTAGTAAATATGAAGTCAAACAGTTTAAAGTAAAATCAAAAGATGGCACTTTAATTCCTTACTTCATGGTGTATGCCAAAAACATGAAATACAACAGTAAAAACCCAACGTTAATTAACGCTTATGGTGGTTTTGAACTTTCAAGAAATCCTACTTACATCGCAACCTATGGCATATCTTGGTTAGAAAAAGGTGGCGTTTTTGTATTAGCTAATATTCGTGGTGGTGGCGAGTATGGACCAAAATGGCATCAGGCTGGATTGAAAGAAAAACGACAAAATATATTTGACGATTTATATGCCGTTTCCGAAGATTTAATTGCTAAGAATGTAACGGCACCAAAACATTTGGGCGTTATGGGTGGCAGTAATGGTGGTTTGTTAGTAGGCGTTGCTTTTACACAAAGACCCGATTTGTACAATGCAGTAGTGTGCCAAGTGCCGTTATTGGACATGCAACGGTATAACAAACTATTGGCTGGTGCCAGTTGGATGGGTGAATATGGCAATCCCGATATTCCAGCAGAATGGGAATACATCAAAAAATATTCTCCGTATCAAAACGTAAAAGAAGGCATGAAGTATCCCGAAGTATTCTTCACCACTTCTACTCGCGATGATAGAGTGCATCCTGGTCATGCTCGAAAAATGGTAGCCAAGATGAATGATATGGGTTACAAAACCTATTACTATGAAAATACCGAAGGCGGACATGCTGGTTCTTCTACCAACGAGCAAAGTGCAAAATCAAATGCGTTGACGTTCTCTTATTTATTGATGAAGTTGAAGTAAGGATTGTTTAAAAATATTGAACAACCCGATAGTACACATTTGCAGAACAAATAAAACATATAAACACAAATGAAAAACAGCCTCTATTCATTACTATTCTTTTTCAGTCTAACCATTTTTAGCTCATGTTCTAAAGATAATGATACTCAAACTTGTCCTGAAAGCG
This sequence comes from Flavobacterium sp. RSB2_4_14, assembly GCF_051547085.1. NCBI lineage: Bacteria > Pseudomonadati > Bacteroidota > Flavobacteriia > Flavobacteriales > Flavobacteriaceae > Flavobacterium > Flavobacterium sp. RSB2_4_14. The sequence goes on along the minus strand of NZ_JBPTTL010000005.1, from coordinate 30,418 downwards.
AGATTATTTCAATGAAAATTAATGGCGAACTTAGGCAGTTTCAAATTATTGGTTGGGGAATTGACCTTGAAAATGACAACTCAGGTTATACATTAACATTGCAAATATTTTCGGGAGTTTTTAGTCCGCAACAAGACTCCTATGATATCACGTTAAAGCTTCCTTATAAAAAAACGGGAACCAATATTATGGAAGAGTTCCATTATTTTCGAGTTCAAAACGGAAGTTCCTCCGAAGGTGATTTTGTTCAAGGAGAATTACAGAGTAAAGTAACTGTGAACAAAAACACCTGTTTTAGCGCAACATTCTCTGGGCGCGCTATAATTGATGGAAATGAAGTTACTATCACAGAGGGAATTATTAATCATGTTTATAGTGATCCTTTTGATTAAGTGATTACTACCGCTATTAAGTGTAGCTGTTGTAAAACTTATAAAAATATTATTCCGACGCATCGGGATTAAAATATTTACAATACACAACGGCTGCAAATGCGGTTCCTTTCTCTTCCCAAAAAACAAAACATCATTCCAACTTGCCAATGAAAAAGTTCCATAGGAACGGATTGTGGAATTACAACGGGTTTGAGTATTTATAGGAATTTTTTATATATTTACATTTGCACTAAAGTCTGACGGTTGTTAGACTTACACACCCTAAAATGGGTTGATATGTATGACGCAGTCATACATATAAAGGAGTTGGCAGCAAGTTTATCGAAAAAACAACTAAATAACTAATAATAAAACATATAGAAAATATTTTGATATGAAAAAATATAAATTTTTACATTTTTTTTACCTTTTGTTTTTTTTTACACTTATTAGTTGCAACGAAATAAATCATCAATATGATGATTCGTACGCAATGAATATGACTGTTTTTGGTGCAAGTATGAATTCTAAAATTGATTTAGTTATAAATGGCGATAAAGCACAATATAATGGAGAAATATATGACTGTAAACAATTTTCAGACAGAATTGAAATTGGAAATGGAAAGGTAACTTTTTCTGCTGTGGACGGGGATTTAATTGTAAATATTCCAACTTTAGGAAAAGTTAGGTATTTGAAACTCTCTGGAGAAAATAAATTTTAATTGAAAATGACTGACAAATTAACTGAAATATTCAAATTTGAAAGACTTTTACAAGATGCTCAAAAAATCACAATTCCTGATGAGGAAAAATATTTGACTGCATATTTAGAATTTATTCAGTATTTTAAAAGCATTGATAAATTAACACAGCATCATACAGTAATAGGTATTTCCTTTACTTACAGTTGGATGCCAACTATATTAGATTTTCGATCAGACAAAATTGAAGAAGCGACCCAAATTTTAAATAATGCAAAACAAGGAATTCAACCAAGTAAAACAGAACTTGATATTTTGAAAAGTTGTTTTAATAATTCATTAGTTGGAAGTTCTAAACTTTTGCATTTTATCAATCCAGAAAAGTTTGCAATTTGGGACAGTAGAGTTTATAGATACCTTTTCAAGCAAGAGCCTCATTCCTATCGAGTTGAAAATAATAGTACATATTTAGAATATTTGTCATTCTGTGATATTATAACAAATAGCACTTCAATAAATAAATTACAACAAATTGTTGAACAGAAAGTTGGATATAAATTGACAAAAATGAGAGCGGTTGAATTAATATTTTTTTACAATGGAGCTAAATTTAAATAGGACATTTAATGAAAAATTAGAGGGTTTGATTTCAAGCAATTTCTTAAATAAAATTATTAGAAATCATTTGCTAATATTTGATATTGAAGACAATGGAAAACGAAATTTTTTTAATGAAACGATAAATAAAATAAATTGGAAGAAATACGATGAAGAAATTCACGACTATGACGACGATTTTGATTATGTATATTTCTATGGGGCTTATTTTGATAAGAAAGAATTGTATAATGTTTTTCACAACTTCAAAAATAAGATAATTATATTTGACAACGAAACAGTGCTTCATAAGCAATCGCTAATTGATATTTTAGAAGGTGCAATTTGTAGTAGTCCTGATTCTGGAGACAAATGGCCAATTCGTCTTGATGGACACAAAGAGTTTAAATTTACAGGTTCAGTAATTATACTAACGAACCAAGATAAAGAGAAATTTTGCAAAACAAAAAAATATGAATATCTAATACGAGATATGATTAAGATATAAAAACCAGCTGCCAACAAGCGTTTTGCAAGATTGCAGGGTAAGTGCTAAATTTAAAGTTTTGCTTATCTTTGTGGTTAGTGCTTAACCGAAAGAAAAGGCTTAATTTAACCCAAAACCTATTGCAGCAAGGGAACGTTCGCAAATTTGCGGTAAAATACTAAAAATACCACCTGTTACATTGCAAACTGACACCCATTACAATCGATTCTGACACCCAAACATTGGCATCTGGCACCCGTTACAATCGATTCTGACACCCAAACATTGCAAACTGGCACCCGTTACAATCGATTCTGACACCCAAACATTGGCATCTGGCACCCGTTACAATCGATTCTGACACCCAAACATTAGCAACTGACACCCGTTACAATGCATTCTGACACCCAAACATTCGCATCTGGCAACCGTTACAATCGATTCTGACACCCAAACATTGGCATCTGGCACCCGTTACAATGCATTCTGACACTCAAACATTCGCATCTGACACCCAAACATTGGCAACTGGCACCCGTTACAATGCATTCTGACACCCAAACATTCGCATCTGACACCCAAACATTGGCAACTGGCACCCGTTACAATGCATTCTGACACCCAAACATTGGCAACTGGCACCCGTTACATTAGCAACTGGCAGCCAAACATTACAAACTGTCTAGCGTTACATGCCCTACTGTTCGAGCATTAATTTCAAAAGAGTTTGTGGATACTTTCCTTATAAATCAACGCCTCACGCCTCTTGCAAACGAAACAACCTACCAAAATAAAAATATAAAAAGTAACCACAATGCAATTGCAGCCAACACTAAGCTACACAAACCAGCAAAAAGAACTGCAATAAAGTAGAAAGAAAAAATACAATAGGGCAAAAAAAATCCCAGCTATTGCTAACTGGGATTTTCTCAATCTATTTAGTTGTTACTCAACTTTTATTTTTTTAACCGGTCTTTCAACGGCAACTTCTTTTTTAGGAAGCATAATGTCGAGAACGCCATTGTGGTATTTGGCATCGATTTTATCGATAACTAAATTTTTAGGTAAAACAAACGAACGATAAAAAGAATTGTAAGAGAACTCTCTGGTACGATAGTTTTTATCTTCATGTTTGGTTTCTTCTTCTTTTTCTGCACTGACCAACAACATATCATCTTCAATTTCAACTTTGAAATCTTTACGTTCTAATCCAGGTACAGCCAATTCAATTTTATATTCTTTTTCATTTTCAATGATATTGGCGTCAGGAACAAGAGCAAACTCTTTTTCGTTGAACAAACCACCATTAAAATCCAGTAGCGATGAACCAAAAAATGGGTTCATGTTGAAGAAATCTTCTGTCATAGTTGGCAGTGTTCTTCCATTTCTTTTTTTCGAAACAACTAGTGACATAATGTTAATTTTAAATTGTTATTATACAAAATTGTATGGACTAAAAGTAAACTAATATTCAATTATAAAACATGATAATTATCATATAAGTAATTTATTTTTAAGTAGTTAAGCTATTATTTATATGAACCAAACCATCGATTAGTATATCAATTTATTAACTTTATTCAAGACTTTTCATAAACAAAAAAGGATAAGAACATGACTATTAAACAAAATATAAAAAAATAATTATTCTAAAATTATTACTCTAGAAAACCGTCCATGATGCGTTATAGACGCAGGAAATAAAATATTGCTTTCAGGATTCAACCAATTGGGAATGCCATTCGTCTTTTGAATGTTTGACTTAGTTTCTAAAGGATGAACAGCATTAAAACCGTTCTTTGTAGTAAGTGCAATGGTGTAGACATAATCAGATGTGATTTGGGTTTGAGTATAATAAACTAGGTCACCGAAAAGAACTTTATCGTCATCACATTCAAATTGAATCGGATTAAAAACACGTTGACCACTCATGCGGTTGTATATTTTATAAGCTGCCTCTTTCCTACTCCACAAGTTCCAAACCATCAATTCAGTATTGTTAAATGACAGTATAAGTTGTTGCTCATGGGCTGTAAAGAGTTTATCCAAAAAACCTTTACGCTGCCAATTGCTTTCTTGATGTGCCAATGCCAAATCGACTATGTCGTTTCCTATCACTTTTCGGCTAATTTAGTTTCGATGATTTCCAAAGTCGCTCTAACACTTATCATTTTCTCCATCGAATCGTTATCGATGACAATACCAAAAGCATCTTCTACATCCAAAACTACATCAACTAGATTGGCAGAGTTAATCTGCAAATCGGTGATGAAATCAGTATCTTCGGTGAGGTTGTTAAAAGCCTCTTCGTTTTTAACAAAGGGTTTAACGATTGTTTTTAGTTGGTCAATAATTTGTTCTTTATTCATAGTTTAGTTGTATTTTTTAAATAGTACACAGGCATTGACGTCACCAAAACCAAAACTTGCTTTAGCTACAATAATTAGTTCTTTTTGTATGAGTTGTTGTGGAATTTGACTTTCATCAATAATAGCGGTTATCTCAGGATGCAAATCTTCGCAATTGATATTTGGAAAAATAAAACCATGATGCAATTGCAAAACTGAAGCAACGCTTTCAATACTTCCCGAAGCCGAAAGACAATGACCAACCATCGATTTCAAGGAATTGATATAGGGAAAGTCTTTTCCTTTAAGTTGTAATGCTTCACTCCAGTTATTTAATTCCAAACCATCTTTGGAGGTAGCTGTCAAATGTCCATTAATGGCATCAATTTCATTGGGAGAAACTTTAGCATTTACTAAAGCATCGGTTATACATCTTTTTACTGCATTGGCATTGGGCGCAGTCATAGTGCCACCACCACGTTGACCGCCTGAATTGATGTTGCCACCTAAAACCTCAGCATAAATCTTGGCACCACGAGCCAAAGCACTTTCTAAATCTTCCAACACCAAAGCGCCAGCACCACTACTCAGCACAAATCCAGAAGCAGATGCTGACATGGGTCGTGAACCTTTTTCGGGTGAATCATTGTGTTTAAACGTACACACTTTCATAGCATCAAATCCGCCCCAAATATAAGGTCCAGAGTCGCTAGTACTTCCAACTAACATGCGTTTGGCTTGTCCTAATTTAATGCGTTCATATCCCATAAGAATACTTTCGGTTCCAGTAGTGCAAGCAGATGAATTGGTGGTGACTTGATTGCCTAATCCTAGTTTTCCACCCAAATAAGCACTCACACCACTATTCATAGTTTGCGCTACAGCTGTGCTTCCTAATCGTCTAGTTTGAAAGTCGTCAATTTTATAAATGCTTTCGCGAAATTTATCAATACCCGAAGTTCCTGTTCCAAAAATAGTTCCGCTATCCCAATCGGGTTCGTCTTGAATGGCTATTGACAAACCAGCATCATTCCATGCTTCCATTCCTGCAATTACGCCATAAAGAATTCCTGAGGAATTAAAATTGCGCAGTTCTAATTCGGTGAAGTATTGTAATGACAATTCGGTTGAGATTTCGGGTTTACCGGCTATTTGACAGGAAAATTGTAAGCGTTCCAACTCGGCATCGTGTTTTATTCCCGAAATACCATTTTGTATCGCATGAGTAAACGCAGGAATGCCAACTCCGTTAGGAGCAACAATACCAAGACCTGTGATGACCACTCTTCTATTCATGTCAATGTTAAATTAACCTATTACTTGCAATTACTACAAATTTTTTATTTAATATAAAAAATTTAAACACATAGAGTCATAGTAAAAAAGTGATAGATAGCCCAATTCTTGGGTTCACATAACCTATGCTATTCTGAAATTTAGTAAAACGCCTTTCAAAATTTACAAAGAAACTATGTATCTATGTGTTTAAAAAAAATTAAAATCTTATTACGTGAACGTGTTATTCTTATTTTATTATTCCTGCTATGGTTCCGCTACAAACATCCTCGCCACATTCGTTAATCATGAATACTTTGCATTTCAGTTTTCCAAAACGGAAATAGAGTTTTTGTGAAATCACCGTTACAGTTTCGTTTGGAAAAACTGGTTTTAAAAATTCTATTTCACTTGAGGTTAAAGCAATTACAGCATCTTTAGTAAATGTAGTGTTTAATAAATAAATACCCAAACACACTACTCCTATTTGCGCCATTGTTTCTGTTAAAATAACGCCAGGCGTTACTGGATTACCTTTGAAATGTCCTTTATAAAAATCTAAACTTTCATCAAATGTAAAATTACCAACCAATCCATTTTCGGTGATGCTGCTAATTTCATCTACAAACAAAAAGGGTTTGGAGTAAGGTAATAGTGCTATGATTTCTTCGTTATTCATTTTTTTTATCAATTCTAAAAGTAATCAAAATAAAATTAAAAAATAAACCACATAGAGACATAGAAAAAAAGGTTTAGATAGACCAATTCTTGGTTGCTCATAGCTATGAATTTACTATACTAAAGTGAAACGTCTTATTAATTTTCATAAAAACTATGTTTCTATGTGTTTAAAAACAAAAAAACTAACACCAACCGATGTGTTTAAAATTGCAACAATATTCGCTGAGCCGAAAATCCAGGACCGAAACTAAGCATCAATCCTTTTTCGCCTTTTGCGGGTTGATTATCCATGATACGTTCCAAAACATAGAGCACAGTAGCACTCGACATATTACCATACAATCGAAGCACTTCTTTAGTATCATCTATATTCTTGCCTAAATCACCAAACAAATCCTCTACCGTTTGGACAATCTTTTTGCCACCGGGATGAAAGATTAAATGGTCGATATCATTTATACTCAAATTATTCATTTCCAAAAAAGGATGAATGATATCGGGAAAATGAGAGGCAATCGTCTCGGGCACTTCAATATCCAAAACCATTTGCAATCCCATATTGGTGAGTTTAAAACCCATCATGTGAATGTTATCATAAAAGTGATACATGGCTTCATCCACAATTTCTGGACCTTCGTCTTCTTCACAAGAAGAAAGCAATACACACGCCGCACCGTCGCCAAAAATTGCCGCACTGACTATATTCGCCATCGAATAATCATTGAGTTGAAACGTAGCCGTTGGACTTTCAACCGCAATGACCGCAGCTCTTTTTCCGGGATTTGCTTTTAGGAAGTTTTTGGCATAAATAATTCCAGATATTCCCGCAGCGCAACCCATTTCGGTTACGGGTAAACGAACAATGTCTTGGCGCAATTGTACTTTATTAATCAAATAGGCATCGAGTGACGGAATCATAATACCGGTGCAACTCACCGTGATGATATAATCTAAATCGGTTGGGTTCCATTTTGCTTTTTCTAAGGCTTTCACCAAAACTTTTTCACCCAAATCAATCATCTCCCGCACATAAATATCATTACGTGACTCAAAGGAAGTATTGGTAAACACTTCTATTGGATCCATAATGGAATAGCGTTTATCGACCATAGCACCTTCAAAAATCTTTTTCACTTTCCTGATAAAGCGTTCGTCTTGACCATGAAGCCACGTGTCTAGAAACGGGAGAATTTCCTCTGTGTTTCTAGAGTACTTGGGTAATTGCTTGGCTACTGTTTTTATTTTTACGCTCATATTTTTTCAATGTCAATATCAATAATTGATTACATAAAAAATTAAAACACATAGATACATAGAAAAAAAGAGTTAAATAGCCCAAGTATTGGGTTCACATAGCTATGCTACTCTCTTGTAAAGTAAAACGCCTTTTAATTTTTTATATAATCTATGTTTCTATGTGGTTTAAAAATTAAATTATCTTAAACCTTTAAACAACTTTAAACCTTAAACCTTTAAACTATTAAACCCTTTTCTAATTATCCATTGATAACGAAAAGCCCATTTCCATTTGATGGTATGGTTTTCTAATTGTAATGCTACAGAAAATTGTTCTAATTCTTCTCTTTTAAAACCTCTTAATATCGATGTTAATCCGTCTTCTCTCGACATAGCATTTAATCGAAAGACAAAACATAATACTTGGAATAATCGATAGGATATTGCACTTCTATGCAAATCATTTATTACAATACCAATGCTAGCATTTTGATAAAATAGTTGCATCAAACTGAGTATTTCCTTGTCTTTGAAATGATGCAACGTCAAGGTGCAAAGCACTATGTCATATTGCAACGATTGAAATCCTTCCTCAAAAATATCTTCACAACGGTAACTGATGTTTGTATATTCTTTTGACAATTTTTCAGCGTGACTAATTGTGTAAGCGTTAGCATCAATACCTATTAACTTAAAACAATAACCGTTTTGTTTTCCAAATTCTGCCAATTTTCTAAGCATATCACCATTACCACAACCAATATCTACTATCGTAACTTCCTTTTCTTTTGGAATGGGTTTCAGTAAACTTTGAACGCCTTGTAAAGTTAATTGGTTGCCGCCTAAAAGTTGGTTGATTTTTGCAATTTTATCCAACGCATCGCGCAATTCTTCACCTTTCATGTTAAAGTTATCCATGATTTCGGGTTCGTCGGTACGGTATTTAGTGTTTATTGCCATTTAGTTATTGATGATAATTGGTTTTCCGTGGGTTTTCTTGATGATTCTTGTCAACAGAAAAGGTGCTATGATGATTATACGATATAAGAACTCCGATAGTTTTGGTTGCAATAGAATGTTTGCCAATAGTCGTCCGGTTTTCAATCGAGTGCTGAAGGTTTTGTTCCATTGCTTGGTATAGGTTTCTTCCATTGCTGCTCTTGTTTTTATTTTTCCATTACTGAAGTCAGCTATAACTTCGGAAACTATCTTGGCACTGTGAATAGCCATTGCCATTCCGTTACCACAGAGAGGATGAATTAATCCGGCGGTATCACCTATCATGAGAATATGTTGTTCGACTGGTTGTTTTTGTTCAAATGAAATCTGACTAATGGTAAGTGGCTTTTCAAACAATAGTTTGGAGTTTTGAAAGATAGTCTTCAAATGTGGATTTTGTTCCAGTACATTTTCTTGATATTCGCTACTGCTTTTATATACTTTAAAACTTTCGAAACTGGCTAAATAACAAATATTGATTTTGTTATCTTCCACTTTAGAAACACCACAATAGCCTCCGTTGAAATTATGTAAACCTACCACATCGTTTGGAAAATTGCCTTCGTAGTGTGCTTTGATGGCTAACCAAGGTGATTTATGGTGAATAAAGTCTCGGTTTAATTGAATATCTATATTGGAACGTTTGCCAAAAGCACCAATAACTAATGTTGCTTTTATAATAGTTCCATCAGCAGTAGTGATGGCGAATGTATTGTTATCAAAATGTATGTTTGTTACGGCATCTTGAAGGACTGTAACACCGTTTTTGAGTGCTTTAATATATAAATAGTTATCTAAAGTGTAGCGACTGATTCCAAAACCACCTAAAGGCAATGTAGTATGGATTGTTTTACCTGAAATAGTAGAAAATTGCAGCTTATTGATTTTTGTGGGTTGCAATGCTGAAATGGAAATGTTTAACCAATTAAGATAAGGCAAGACTTCATTGGAGATGTATTCGCCGCAGACTTTATGTTTAGGATAACTGTTTTTCTCGATGAGTGTAACAGGTATATCTAGTTTACGCAGATGTATGGCTGCCGTTAAGCCTGCCAAACCTCCACCAATAATTATAACTTCGTTTTCCTTCATAAAAAGTAAATTTAGGAAAAGGAATGAAAGTATTGTTATATAATTCTGTTAAAGTAATTCCATATTGTTGAAAATAAAAAAAATCGCCAACTCGATGGAATTGGCGTAATCAGATTAAGCAGATTTATATATTCGATGTATTGGTATTCTGGCGCCTTGTTTCAAGATAACACTCTCGTCAGTGACAGCCCATACCGTAGTTTCAACCATTTTCATAGATTGATTGTCTTCAAAATAAATTCGAATTTTTGTGCGATCTATATTTCCTAAAGATTGTGCCCTATTTAAGTCAATGTATCGCTGATAAATTTCATTCTTATCTATAAGTACTTCAGCTGTTGGAAAATGAAGAAAATGAATTTTCTCTTTTTCGATAATCTCAAAAAAAGTTGGCATAATAGTAATGTTTTAATTAGTAAATAGTTAAAATCAATTCATTGATTTATTTTAAAAACAGTTAACAATAAAATACCCTACTATATTATTCTTTTTTATTTAAAAAAAAAGTCTCGATAAATCGAGACTTTTATATTATTAGACTTTTGCATTCTTTATCTCATCCACTATCTCTGGATTTAATAGTGTGGAAATATCCCCAAAGTTAGAGTAATCGCCTTCGGCAATTTTTCTTAAAATTCTGCGCATGATTTTGCCAGAACGGGTTTTAGGTAAACCAGAAACGAATTGGATTTTGTCTAGTTTAGCAATTGGACCAATTTGGTCGGAAACTAATTGGTTGATTTCTTTTGCCAAATTGTCTTTATCACGAGTTTGTCCTATTTCTTTCAAAATAACAAAACCATACAATGCATTCCCTTTGATGTCATGTGGGAAACCTACAATCGCACTTTCTGCAACCGCTGGATGCTCGTTGATGGCATCTTCAATTGGTGCTGTTCCAAGATTGTGTCCGGAAACAATGATTACATCATCAACTCTACCAGTAATTCTGTAATACCCTACTTCATCGCGCAAAGCGCCATCACCTGTGAAATATTTACCCGGAAAAGCGGTGAAATAGGTTTCTTTATAGCGTTGGTGATCGCCCCAAATGGTTCTTGCCATGGATGGCCACGGAAACTTGATACACAAACTTCCCGTTACTTGATTGCCTTCTATCTCGTTGCGCAATTCATCCATTAAAACAGGCTGTATTCCTGGTAATGGTAACGAAGCATACGTTGGTTTTGTAGGTGTTACAAAAGGAACTGGTGAAATCATAATGCCTCCTGTTTCGGTTTGCCACCAAGTATCCACAAGTGGACAGCGTTTTCCTCCAACGTGGTCATTGTACCAGTGCCAAGCTTCTTCGTTGATAGGTTCGCCCACTGAGCCTATAACTCGTAGCGAACTCAATGGATATTTTTGCACGTAGTCTAAACTTTCTTTGGCCAAAGCACGAATAGCAGTTGGCGCTGTATAGAATTGTGTTATTTTATGTTTTTCGATAACTTCCCAAAAACGACTGTGGTTAGGATAAGAAGGTACGCCTTCAAATATCACAGTGGTTGCGCCGTTTAATAATGGACCGTAAAGAATATAGGAATGTCCAGTTATCCAACCAATATCGGCAGTGCACCAGAAGATATCATTTTCTTCGTAGTTGAAAACGTTTTTGAAAGTATAAGCGGTGTACACCATATAACCTGCCGTAGTATGCACCATTCCTTTTGGTTTTCCAGTAGAACCCGAAGTATACAAAATAAACAATGGATCTTCGGCATCCATGATTTCGGCAACGTTATTTGGGATGGCTTTGTCTAATAAAGGTTGCAACCAAAGGTCGCGTCCTTCTTTCATGTTTACCGCTGTGTTGGTTCTTTTTACCACAAAAACTTTTTCTACACAAGGTGTTTTTTCTAAAGCTTCGTCTATGATTCCTTTTAAGTCGATGGATTTATTACCTCTAAAACTTCCATCAGAAGTAATGACCCATTTGCATTCGCAATCATTAATTCGAGCTGCCACTGCTGATGCAGAAAAACCTGCAAATACCACAGAATGGATGGCTCCAATTCTTGCACAAGCCAAAACGGCTACTGCTAATTCGGGTATCATGGGTAAATAAATACACACTCTATCGCCTTTTTCAACACCTTGCTCTCTTAGCACATTTGCCATTTTTGAAACTCTGGCATACAATTCATTATAAGAAATGTGTAATGCGGATTCATCAGGATTATTAGGTTCAAAGATGATGGCGGTTTTTTCGCCTCTTCTGGCTAAATGCCTATCGATGCAGTTTTTGGTAATATTTACTTTGGCATCGAGAAACCATTTGAACTTGGCTTCTTGAAAATTCATCTCAAAAACTTTTTCCCATTTTTGATACCAAGTAAAATTTTCATCGGCAATCTTATCCCAAAACTTGCGTGGTTCTCGGACAGATTTGTTATACATTTTGAAATAATGTTCTAGGTTGTTTATTTTGTAATAACTCATTGTTAATCTATTTTAATATCATTTTACTATGGTAAATATAATTATTCTATTTACGCCACATTAAAATTTCTTGCTAAATAAATATACATGAAATAATTAATAAGGAGTTACGACAGAATAATTCCATCTTTCATTTCAATAATTCGGTCACTTTTGTGCGCAAAATCATCATCGTGAGTTACAGCAATGATAGTTTGCCCAAAATTTTTGGTGAGTTCTTGAAAGATATCAAATACAATACTAGTATTTTTACTATCTAAATTTCCTGTTGGTTCATCGCCCATTATTATTTTTGGGTCATTAATTAATGCTCTTGCAATGGCTACACGTTGTTGTTGTCCGCCGGAAAGTTTACTAGCAGGTTTGAGAGCTTGGTCTTGTAATCCCAATATTTCAAGTTTTTGATACGCTTTTTGCTCGATTTCATTTTCTGATAATTTACCTAATTTCAAAGCTGGAATCATAACGTTTCTCAAACATGAAAATTCAGGTAATAAATAATGAAACTGAAACACAAATCCGATTTTTTCGTTTCTAAGTTCGGCCAATTGGTCGGTTGACAAACCTGTTGTGAGTTGGTTATCAATATATAATTTCCCATTGTAATCGGTATCCATGGTAGACAAAATGTATAAAAGTGTTGATTTTCCACTACCCGATTTTCCAACCATCGAAAGAAATTCACCTTTTTTTACATCGAAAGAAATGTTTTTCAGCACCTGAAATTCAGTTGGGTCATGAAAAAATTTGTTAATATTTTTTGTTTCTAGAATGTTCATTTTTATTTTCTTAATATTTCTACAGGATCAACATTGGCTGCTTTCTTTGCCGGAATATATCCAGCAAAAAAAGTAATTACTAATCCTATTAGAACGCCTTGAATAAACTTTTGGGGTTCATAATCAATTGGAAAATAGCCAATATCGCCACCGAGATATACTTTTTTGAGAAACATAATTAAAATTGCAGCTATAATTACACCGCCAACAACACCCATAATTCCAATAGAAATGGCTTGTGTCACAAATATTCGGATTACATCTTTTCCTTTAAAACCCATCGCTTTTAAAATGGCAATATCATTTATTTTTTGAGAAACTGTCATGTTTAAAATGTTATAAATTCCGAAACCTGCTACTAGTAAAATAGTTATTGAAACGAATGTGATAATCATTTTTCGCATTTTGTTGGTTGCCATGATGGTTGCATTTGCTTCTTTCCATCCTTCTGCCTTATAGCCTGTTAATTGCGTTAGTTTTGCAGCAACTTTTTCAGCTATTTCCGGGTCGATAACATTTACATTGATGTCGGTTATATACGAGTTTCCTTCTTTCAATAATTGTTGTGATGCCGCCAGATTGATGTATGACTTAGTTTTATCTGTAATCGAATTATTGGTTTTAAAAATGCCTACTACTTTAAAAGTTCGGTTTACTCCTTTGGATGAAGTTAGATTTAAATTATCACTTATTTCTAAATTCATTTTTTCGGAAATACCACTACCAATCACAATTCCGTTTGGATCTGACTTTAATAAATCGAAGTTACCTTCAACCATGAATGATTTTATGTTATACATCAAATTAGCTTCATCGGGTTTTATTCCAACTGAAAGCCCAGATATTTGTGATTTTCCATTGTTATAAAAAACACTCGTATTAACTTGTGGAGTTACAACGGTTACTTCTTTTTGTTTTAAAATAGTTTCAATTATCATTTGTGGGTTGATAATTGTGTTGTTATTGGAAACTACTTTTGGGTTGACAATAATGTAATTCTCATTAGCATCTTTTATCAAAACTTTGCTAATTTGATCGTCTTTATACACTCTAATATGTGAAGTATTTCTGAAAATTGATGTATTGGAACTTTTATCAAAACCAACCAACAAACTATTCATAAAAATATAAACCGACATACCCAACAGCACACCCAAAACCGCAACGGCTGTGAGTTTTTTGTTAGAAAATATATAGGTTTTTGCTATAACCGAATTGATGTTCATTTTTACAACTTTAAGGGTAAAAGAATATCGTTTTTATTAATTCCTTCCAAAACTTCAACATATTCAGTTGATATAATTCCAGTTTTTATAATTACATATTCGTCTTTGCCTTTTACATTTACTTTGTTGCCAAAACCCAAATAACTTCTCGGAATTAATAAAGCATTTTTCTTCTCGCCAACAAGGATATTCGCTTCTAATTGCGTTCCAAAAAGTGAGTTTATTACAAGTTTATCAAATGTTACTTTGCAAATGAATGACTGTGTTTGTGTATCAAATGCAGCTAGTATTTCGGTTATTTTACCATTATAAATAATGTCTTTATTGGTATTTAATTTCACAAAAACCGTTTGACCCAATTTTACTTTTCCAATACTATTTTCATCGACATTTAATACCGCTTCAACCTTTGTTTGATTGGCAATTGTTGCAATGATTTCGCCTTTCCGAACATAATCACCATTTGTTTTGAGTTTTTTGATGATGGTTCCAGATTCTGTAACTTTTATTAAATTATAATCTTGTATCACCTGATTATTTTTCAATAATCCTTTCGTTGCAATTTGTTGCTGTTTGGCTTGTTGCAAAATGAGGGCATATTGTCTTTTTAAAGAATTCAAATTTGATAACGAATTTTTTGCACTCAACTGTGCATTTTCATATTCCACTTTCGAGCCAATACTTTGTTGATTTAATCGTTCATATCGTTCTGCTTGTTTTTTATCTTGAAGATATTTACTTTCAGCAAACTGAATATTTTGTTCTAATTGCAATAAGGCTGGAGCACTTGAAGAGATATTTTGATTAGAAATCACCAATTGTTCTTGCGATGTTTCAGCATTAATTTTATTAATCTCGTTATCAATAGTTGCAATAACTTTTCCCTTGGAAATGCTATCTCCTACTTCAAAATTTGCGTTTTGAATGACACCATCTGTTTGAGCCGTTAAATTATAAGAATCATCCCATTCCAATTGTCCAGAAGCAAAAACCAATTCTTTAATATCTTGATTTATGGGTTGGATTTCTTTCCCATCGCTACAAGAAAAAAGAAATAGAATGCTGATTATGGCTAGTGTTTTTTTCATGTTGTCATTAGTTTTATAGTGGTATTCATAATTTTATTTCCCTCAGATTTCAAATTGATTTCAAATTTGGAGAACTTCCATTTTAACATCATCATGCGGAAACTTCCAATAATGATATGAACAATATCTTGTGTTGAAATTTCATTTGTAAATTCATTATTTTGTTTTCCAGTCTCTATTATAGTTGCTATCAGTTGCATTTTATAATTGATAATTTTTAGAATAGAGTTGTTTATCTTTTCAGATTCATCAAATAATCCTTCCGATAAAATAGCAACCACAAAATGAGGGTTTTGACTAAAGAATTGAAATTGGCTTTCAAATAGTTGCAACAATTTTTCTTCGGATGTACTATTTTTTACAGCAATTTTTTCCAATCGCTCTTTCATATTGTTTGCCAAATAATCCAATAATAAAATGACTATATCTTCTTTGTTATTGAAATGTCGGTACAAAGCACTTTCAGAAAAATTCATTTCTTGTGCTAAATTCTTCGTTGTCAATCCCTTTATCCCTTTGCCCATCAAAAGTTTCCCTGCAGATTCTATTATTTCTTGTTGCCTTTTGGATGTAGTATCAATCATAATTAAATATGTTAGTGAACATTCACTCTACAAAAGTAGATAAAAAAAACCAAGTATTTACATATTTGGTTTTTTTAAAATTATTACTTGAAAATACCTATCTTCCCCAATGTCAATACTTCTCGGATCTCATCAATTATGGCTTCATCATCAATAGTTGAAGGTATTTGAAATTGCTCACCATCGGCTATGCTGCGTAATAGTTTGCGCAATATTTTTCCTGAGCGTGTTTTGGGCAATCGTTCTACTATCACAACATCTCTTAAGGAAGCCACGGCTCCAATTTGTTCTCTCACTAATTGTACAATTTCATATTGTAATTGGAAATGTTCTATTTCTTCCCCATGTTTGGTAACTACTAATGCTAATGGAATTTGTCCTTTCAATTCATCATTAATCCCAATTACGGCACATTCAGCAACCGATTTATGCGAAGCCACAATTTCTTCCATTTCGGCTGTGGACAAACGATGTCCTGCCACATTAATTACATCATCTACTCTTCCCGTTATGAAAATATAATCGTCTTCGTCTTTAAAACCACCATCGCCTGAAAAGTAATAACCTGGAAACTTATTCAAATAACCCGCTTGAAACCGATGATTATCATTCCAAATATCCAATAATGTTCCCGGCGGTAAGGGTAATTTGATAACCACGTAACCTTCTTCATTTGGTCCCAATTCTTGTCCGTTTTCGCCAAGTATTTTAATGTTATAGCCTGAAACTGATTTGCCCGAAGAACCCGGTTTGATTGGTAAATATTCTACGCCCATCATGTTACAAACCATTGGCCAACCCGATTCTGTTTGCCACCAATGGTCGATTGCTGGAATGGGAACGTGTTCGCGATACCATTCCAAAGTAGCCACATCGCAACGTTCACCTGCTAAAAACTGTGTTCGCAAATTGGATAAGTCGTATTGCTTGATAAATTCGCCGTTTGGATCTTCTTTTTTGATGGCGCGAATAGCGGTTGGTGCCGTAAACATAACGCTCACTTTATGCTCTTCAATCACTCTCCAAAAAGTACTAGCATCGGGAGTTCTAATGGGTTTGCCTTCAAAAACGATAGTAGTATTTCTATTGAATAATGGCCCATAAACGATAAAACTATGACCTACAACCCAACCCACATCAGAAGCAGCCCAAAATACTTCTCCCGGTTGAACGCCATAAATCTTTTGCATCGAAAACTTCAAAGCAACTACATATCCGCCAGTATCTCGAACAATGCCTTTGGGTTTTCCTGTCGTTCCCGAAGTGTATAAAACATACAACGGATGGGTAGTTTCCACAGGAACACAATCGGCTTCTTCGGAACCATACACTAAAGCGTCATAATCGACATCGTATTTTTTGAATGGAATTCTAGCTCCTAGCTTTCTATTGAATACCACCACTTTCTTTGGTTTGTGTTCTGCCAATGCTATCGCTTCATCTACCAGAGGTTTGTAAGCAATCAATCGGTCAATTTCAATTCCTGAAGAAGCGGTTAGGATTACTCTCGGTTTGCAATCGTCAATTCGGATGGCTAATTCATGTGGCGCGAAACCTCCAAAAACTACCGAATGTGTTACGCCAATTCGAGCACACGCTAACATGGCAAACGTGGCTTGTGGAATCATTGGCATATAAATAATGGCCGTGTGCCCTTTTTTCAATCCTAAAGAAACCAAACCACCAGCCAATCGTGCCACTTCCGATTTGACTTCGTTGTAGGTGTATTTCTTTACCGTTTGGGTTACTGGCGAGTCGTAAATGATAGCAATTTGGTCGCCATAACCGTCATTGATGTGTTTGTCTAATGCTAAATAACAAGCATTGAGCGAACCGTCTTTATACCACAATGGATAACCTGTTTCATCTGTTGATAATTTCTGTTGTGGTTTTGTAAACCAATCAATTTCATTAGCTTGTTCAGTCCAAAACTTTTCTGGATTTTGGATGCTTTGGTTGTATAATTCTTGATAAGTCATTTGTTTCGTTTTGTTGAGTTATAAATGTAGTTATGGAATCCTTATTCGAAATGAAAGGACAAAAATGGGTCGGTAAAGGAGTTTGTTGCTTCTTAAATTTCTAGTAATTCGTTTACTTGTTCGACTACTTTTTTAATAGAAAAGGGTTTGGTTAAATAGGCATCAGCACCCAATGCTAATCCTTTTTCAATATCGCTTTCTTTATTTTTAGCCGTGAGGAAAATGACTTTGCAGTGCTTCAGTTTTTCATTCTTTTTTATTTGCTCCATCGTTTCAAAACCATCTACCAATGGCATCATGATATCCAAAATGATAATATCGGGAAATTGCGTTTTTAAAATATCGAGCGCTTCCTGACCATCGCGAGCAATAAACACTTCGAAGTTGTTCTTCTTGAAAGTGTACTCGAGTGTCATGACAATATTGGGTTCGTCGTCTACAATTAAAATCTTCTTCATTCTTGTTGTTTTTTGGGTAATGTAAAATGTAAACAAGCACCACCAGTGGCGTTATTGGTTGCCCAAATTTTTCCTTTGTGGTGTTCAATAATCTGTTTGCAAATGGCCAATCCTAATCCGCTACCAATAGGTTTTTTGAAATTCTGATTGGTGGATTGATAAAACTTATCAAAGATAGTATCAAAATCGTTAGGAGCAATTCCTTTTCCGTTGTCACTTACTTCTACTTGCACATAATCGAATTTGTCATAAACGGCTACGGTAATTAATCCGTTGTGATCAGGACAAAACTTAATGGCATTCGAAATCAAATTGGTTATGACTTGTACTATTCTGTCTTCATCATAATCTACTTTTAAATAACTGTTGCCTTCTACATGCACATGAATATTCTTGTTGTTGATCAACTGTTGTAATGGTTCAATCGCATTTTCAATGGTTTCGATAATGCTATGTGTTGCCAAATGCACTTTTTGTTTTCCGGTTTCAAATTTCTCTAAATCGAGTATTTTATCAATCAAACGGTTCAATCTATCCGACTCCGAAATAATGTTTTGTAAAAACTGTTTTCTTAATTCCTCTGGAATTTCATCATCGTCATACAATATTTCACTCGAAGCCCGAATAGCGGTAATTGGTGTTCTTAATTCGTGAGTTACAGTATCTAGAAATTCGTCTTTTTGTTTGTCTTTTCTCATCAAAGATACATTGGCATCATGCAATTTGGCTGAAATTTCTTTGAGCTCGTTGGAAGTTTCTGTCAACTTTTTATTGATGATGATATTCTCTTTTGACTCTTCTAAAATTTTTAAAACTTCTGGCAATGAAATTTTTTCTTCTTTGACTACACTAGAAATTAAGATTTTGGCGGAAGCTGTACCGATATGACCTGTCAATAAGTTTTCGGAAAATTTAATTAATCGAGCATCGGCAAGTTTTTCGTCTTTGTCTACATTATATTTTAGATTAAAAATATTCATGGCACGCTTGGTTCTATCTTCTCCCAAGAATTTAATCAGCACTTTTTCAATATCCAATCTATAAGCGGTTCCTTTCCATACAAAGGCATTTTCGTGCATGGTGATGTATCTGTTGATATCCAAAAACATTTCAGCATAGTTTCGTTCCCGATAATTGCCTTTGAAACTCACTGAAACGGCAATGTAAATCATCAAATTGAAAAGTAAACTCCAAAACAAAGCATGCGGCACAGGTTGCAAATAATCCAAGCCGAAAAGTTGTAACGGTTTCAATAATTTGATACCAAACAAACCATCCGATATAAAGGTAGTATCGGCTGAAGTAATTCCAAATGCATAGGGAATTAACAAGGTGTAAAGACAAATTAAAAAACCTACTATCAATCCCGTCACAGCGCCAGTTTGTGAACCTCTTCTCCAGAATAATGCACCAAAAAACGAAGGTGCCAATTGTGCAATGATTACAAAAGCGATTAATCCAATAGAAAATAAACTATAATCTAACGCAAAATAACGGTAGATGAAATAGGCAATAATAATCAATGAGAAAATCCCAATCTTACGGATGTTGACAATCTTTTTGTTGATGGTAGATTGCTCGTTGTGTTTCAATCTTCCTAACAATCCATAGGGAATAATCAAGTTGTTACTCACCATAGTGGAAAGTCCAATACTCGAAACCACTATCATGGAGATGGCTGCCGAAAATCCACCTAGAAATACCATTACGGTTAAAGTCTTATTTCCAAAAAACTGCGGAATTAATAACGAATACGTATCAGAATTAACACTTTGCCCTTCAAATAAAATATTGCCTCCCCAAGCTATTGGATATACAAAAATGTTGAACAACAACAAGTACAATGGAAACAACCAAATAGCAGTATTGACATGGTTTTCTCTATTGTTTTCGATTACCGATACTTGAAATTGTCGTGGTAATAAGAAAATAGCAAACATGGAAAGAAAGCATAGGAAAAACCAGTTGATGGCTTGTGGTAATCCGCCGATGGTATTCTTTTGTTGAAAGTTTTCCAGCAAGGAAGCTTTGGCGTAAATATCGTCAAAACCATCAAAAACAAAGAAGGTAACATACACCCCAACGATGATAAAAAACACTAACTTCAAAATACTTTCCAAGGCAACTGCGGTAACAATTCCTTTTCTTTTTTCGGAAGCATCTACATAACGTGTACCATAAATAGACGAGAAAATCGCCAAGGCAAAAGCGACATAAGTGGTGCTGTCATCAAAAACATAGGAACTAGATTGGGTATTAGTCACTAAGTGAAACGTTTCTGAAATGGATTTTAATTGTAAAGCGATGTAGGGCAAAATACCACACAAACAAACAATGGTTACCACCGCACCCAAAAATCTACTATTGCCATAACGCAAAGAAATAAAATCGGCGATGCTGGATATTTTATTCACTCTAGAAATGCGAATGATTTTCTTGAGTATGATAATCCAGGCTGGAGCAATAATTATGGGTCCAATATAAATGGCTAAGTAACTCAATCCTGAATTGGCTGCTACTCCAATACTACCATAATACGTCCAAGCCGTACAATATACTGCCAAGGAAAGCGAATAAACATAAGTATTATTAGTCCACTTTGAATTTCCTTTTTTCTCTGCCCAATGCGCAATACCAAAAAGGATTCCCAAATAAAGTGCTAGTATGACTAATAAAACTATACTATTCATGGTAGCGTTTTATGATGATAAAAGATAATAAAACCGAAAATAACCATGCCGAGAAAATATAAATGTAAATGACTGGAAACCCCAAGAAACTATTGGCACTATCAAACAAGAGCAGTATTGGAATGTTAAATCCAAGTAGCAATACCATTGAAATAAATACTAATTTTTGTTGGTGTCTTTGTTTCATATACATTTAAAATTATAAAACCAAAAGCTCTTAACGAATTAAGAGCTCTAGGCTAACCAATTAATAAACATTAATCTTCATACTCATCTGTTATGGCATACCATCCAAAGATGGTTAAACCTGTTACAATCATCGGCAAAAGAATAAAGAAAACTATTATTCCAAAAACCAAATCATCCTGTTTTCCTGTGGTCAATTTGTATCCAAAAATACCAATTGAAAGATAGGCAACTACAATTGCTAATGCAATCCATACAATTCCTAAATATTTTTTTAATGTGTTCATAGTTTACAATTTTAGTCGTGAAGTGTATTAATTTTTCTATCTATATATATCATTCCTATGACAAAACAAACGGCAGCAATGCCTATTGGATACCATAATCCTTCCAGATAAAACTCTACATCGCCAGCTTCTTTGGCATTGGTAACAAAATAGGTTGAAATAGCCGGAAGCAATCCCCCAAATATACCATTTCCAACGTGATATGGCAAGGACATGGAAGTATATCTTATCTTAACAGGGAACATTTCTACTAAGAATGCTGCTATTGGACCATAAACCATCGTAACAAAAATTACCTGAATAAAGACCATGAAAATCAACCACAATCTATCTGAGTTGTTAATCATTTTGGTGACTTTGGTTTCAATTTTATCTTTGCCTTTTTCATCTACCATTAGCTTTCCAGCTTCAAAATGTTTGGTTTTTATTTCCTCTACTGTTGTACCATCCGTAAAGGCTTTGGTTGTAGTGTAAATTGAATCTAACTTGGTAGCATCGACTTCTTTACTTGATGGTACTACTTTAGTTTGAGCCGCAATTTCTGTTTTCAAAGTCAAATCGGTGGTTTCATACATCGATCTATAAATTGGTCGGTACAGAAATATTGCCAATAACATTCCGGTCATCATAATAGATTTTCTTCCCCATTTGTCACTCAACCAACCAAAGACCACGAAGAATGGTGTTCCTAAAATTAAAGCAACTCCCAAAAGCATATCAACTTGTGAGGAGTCAATGCTTTGTACTGTTTTTAGGAAATTCATGGCATAGAATTGTCCTGTGTACCACACTACTCCTTGTCCCATAGTGGCTCCAAACAACGCTAACAAAACAAACTTTAAGTTGTACTTATTACCAAAACTCTCTTTTAAAGGATTGGTTGCTGTTTTTCCTTCTGCTTTCGCTTTGGCAAAGACCGGAGACTCATCCATGTTTTTACGAATCATATAGGAAACAAAAACCATTAGGATGGATACCCAAAAAGGTACTCTCCAACCCCATTCGTCAAAAGCTTCTTTGGACATTACATTTTTAGTAATCAGAATTACCATCAAGGAGATGAACAAACCGGCAGTTGCTGTAGTTTGAATCCATGAGGTCCAATATCCCTTTTGCCCTTTTGGTGCGTGCTCTGCCACATAGGTTGCTGCTCCACCATATTCACCTCCGAGTGCTAAACCTTGTAAAAGTCGTAATACTAAAACTAAAACTGGCGCCATAAACCCTATGGTTTCATAACTAGGAATACATCCTATTACGAATGTTGCTCCACCCATTAACATCAAAGTCACCATGAATGTGTACTTTCTTCCGATTAGGTCACCCAATCGTCCGAAGAATAAAGCTCCAAATGGACGCACTACGAAACCAGCTGCAAATGTTGCTAGCGTTGATAAGAACGCTGCTGTTGGATTGTCTGTAGGGAAAAATTTAGTTGACAATACTACGGCCAAACTACCGAAGATGTAAAAGTCGTACCATTCAATCATTGTTCCCATTGAGGAAGCGGAAATTACTTTCCAAATACCTTTTGTTGATTTTTTTGTCATATTTTATAGTTTAATTGGTTTATTAAAAACTGTAGGCACAAGAGACCATGATTCTATAATTGGCCACATTCTCGTTATTTCCATCATAGGTAGCATCAGGTTTTACATCGCCCCACGTGGCTCCTGTGTATTCTAATTCAGGGGTTATTCTGAATTTGTTCTGTTTGAAGTCTACTCTTCCGGCTATTCTCATTACGTCATCAACGCCTCTGGTGCCCACAAAACCTCTTCCGTATAAGGTGGTAGGATTGTCTTTATCTACTCCTCCATTTTTAGTGTACCCGAAAAATAACCCTGGTGCTATTTTTTTACCGTTACTAGCTACTTCAAACCACATGGCAGTTGTTTTAATTCCTTCATAGGTTTCGGGTTGACCGGTTGTAGTGTAACCCGCGAAACCACCTAACATTACAAAGTTGTACAAGTTTTTACCTGTAATTCCATAAGCTTTTACGAAAAACTTATCGTTGTTGTACTTGATATATCCCATAAAGCTGGTTGTATTTACTTTTTCGGAGGTGGCGATGTTATTGCTTACGGTTAAGGGTTGTAATGATTTGTATTCAGCTTGTAAACCTCCAATCCAGTTTTTGTTTTTGAATTGGATGTGACCGTTCAAAGTAGGTAATGGTGAGTTGAATGATGCTGAGTTTTGGGTTCCTCCTGTGGCGGTTGCTGTGGTGAACTCTCTTTCTTTGTAGGCAGTGAACGCAAAAGACCATTCTTTGGTAAAATTATGTTTTACTTTGACTTGTGATACCCAACCAAAAGGATTAAACATAATTCCTGTACTGAAATTAGCTACGCCAGGAAATACTTCGGGGATAAAGGTAGGATACCAAGTTTGTCCCAATGTTAGCGCTGTTTTTTTCCATTCTAAATTTACGTAGGCATGGCGTAATCTAAAAAGTCCTATGGTTTGTTCTGTGTTTCCGAAGAAATCACCTTCTAGAGTTCCATAGGTTTTTGCTCCCCAAACATCAGGACCTTTGGCTTTTACTCCTAATCGTGATACTACTGAAAGAAAATTTGATGCACCGGTATCGTTGATGTCATTTCCGTTGGCATCGAGCATAACGTCTAGAGGGTATAGATTTAGATTGTATTCGCGGACTTGTGCGGAACGACGCGTGTCCCAGATGTAATCGGTTCTGATGAAACCGTAAATGCTTACGTCCCATTCTTTTTCTGCGGGAACTGGTGCCGGTGTAGGTGTTGTTTGTGCGCTACCCAAAAATGGAAAAACGGAAAACACTAGTAATACAACTTTTTTCATAATTTAATTTGTTGGTTTGGTTACTTTTTGTTCGACCAAATTCTAACAAATTGTGAATGAAAAAAATTATGATATATATATATGTAAACTACTATAGCTAATCTTTAAAACGCTCCCATTTGATGAGCATGAATTTATCGCCTAGTTCGGTGATAATCATGCCTGCTCCTTTTAGTGTTTCTTTGTTTTTTAGGAATTCTACTAACTCTGGATGGTTGTATATCTTGTAGGTAGGATGGTAATCGGTGTGATTGGGTTTTGTGATTTTAAATTCCTTTACCCAGTTGCTTACCGTTACATGGGAAACCCCGATAATACGTTCTATTTCACGAAAACTTAAGCCTTCGAGATAGAGCTGCAAGGCCTTGGTGACATAGTAACTGTCTATCTTTTTACCGAGTTTGTTGACGGTGAAATAGTAATTGCATTTTTTGCATAAAAACCGCTGTCTGTCTTTGATGACACCGCTTTTTACTATTGCATCATTTTGGCATTTGGGACAGGCTAAAATTTCCATATATATAAATTTTGCATAAATATACTTAATTAGCAATTATATAAAAATGTATTTGTTATTTTTTTTAGTTAATAATTATGGAGTATTTAATTTTAGTGGGGTTTTGTTGCGTATTCTTGAATTAAAGGTTTTGGGTTTCGGGTTGTTTTAAATGTTTTTTTTTGCCACGGATGCACAGATTTGAAGTTTTTTTTTGCCACGGATTGCACAGATTAGATGGGATTTTATTTGCCACGGATGCACAGATTAGATGGGATTTTTTTTGGGGTGATGGAGTGGAGTTTTGTTTTGAGCTTCTCGATATTATTTTTAAAAGGAAAAACTAGCGTTTTCCCTTTTAAAAATCACTCGAAGTGACGTGAGTGGTTGTTTTTCTTATTGCTTCTCGATATTATTTTTAAAAGGAAAAACTAGCGTTTATCCTTTTAAAAATCACTCGAAGTGACGTGAGTGGTTGTTTTTCTTATTGCTTCTCGATATTATTTTTAAAAGGAAAAACTAGCGTTTATCCTTTTGAAAATCAAACGAAGTGACGTGAGTGGTTGTTTTCTTATTGCTTCTCGATATTATTTTTAAAAGGAAAAACTAGCGTTTATCCTTTTGAAAATCACTCGAAGTGACGTGAGTGGTTGTTTTTCTTATTGCTTCTCGATATTATTTTTAAAAGGAAAAACTAGCGTTTATCCTTTTGAAAATCACTCGAAGTGACGTGAGTGGTTGTTTTCTTGTAGGTTCTCGATACAATTTTATTCCGTTCCCAAAGTGTTGGGACGAAATAAAATCACTCGAACTGACGGGATGATAGTATGGTGTTATTGAAGAAATGGTTAGTGTTTATTTTGAAACGTTTGCCATTTCCAACTTGGAGATTGCCATTTCCAACTTGACGTTTGCCATTTCCAAACTGAAAGATGTCATTTCCAAACTGAAAGATGTCATTTCCAAACTGAAAGATGCCATTTCCAAACTGAAAGATGTCATTTCCAAACTGAAAGATGCCATTTCCAAGTTGAGAGATGCCATTTCCAAGTGGGAATTTTGGATTTTCATGATAGGAATGAGGGCTAATTTGGGAATATTTCTTACTTTATTTTTTTGATTTTGTTTAAAAGTTGCATTTTTGAGGTGTTTTTTGGGGTGTTTTTGGGAATATTTCTTACTTTATTTTGCTAAAAATAGATGTTTTTTTTTGTTTTTTTTATAAGTTTTTGCCCTTCGACAAGCTCAGGGTGACAACTCAATTTTAATTTGATTTTGATTTTTTGGATTTTTTTGGCGATTTTTTGGTTTTGATTTTTTGAAAAAAATTGTTTTAGGAATAGTTTTATAAAAAAAGTGATTCAGTGAACATCGACGAACTACATTCTTGATTTTATTATTTTTAATTTTTTTGTTAATTTTTTATTATTTTATTATTTTTTTTATTAAAAAATAAATATTTCGTAAATCGTATTAGTAGCTAAAATTTTACTTGTTTTTTTGAAAAATTGTTTTTTAGATTTGTAAACCCAACTCTATCAAAGCGTTAGAGGGTATTTTATTAATGTAAAAAAATTTTTATTATGACTTCAAAACAAGAGGACGAATTGTCTATGGAAATTGTGTTATGCAATTTATTGGTTACTGTACCGGCATCGATTACTGAGCAGATGCCAGATTTTACTATTTTGGCCACGGAGGTTTCTGAAAAGGTTACTATTCTGAGGGATTTAAAGCAGGGACAGCGGTTGAATCGGAAGGGATTTTTGGTTACTAAGATTAATTATCGAGAGGTTATGATTGACCTGGGATTGAACATGGCTGCGCGAGTGAAGGCCTATGCGCTGGCAGAGGATGACATGGTGCTTTGGAATGAAATGGATTATAAGCGTTATCAGTTTGAAAAGATGCGTGATAGCGATGTTGCTGATGAGTGTATGAGTATTTTTGATAGGGCTGAAAAGTTGTTGTCGGTTTTGGGCACTTATGGTGTTACTACTGATAATTTGAGAGCGTTAAAAGCTTCGATTGATGCGTATAATGAGTATTTGCCATTGCCTAGGGCTAGTGTTGTGAATAAAAAGCTTATTACTGAGCAGATTAAAAAGACGTTTGCTGAAATTACTATTTTGCTTTTTAAAATGGATACTTTGGTTAAGATGCTTGAGTTTAGCGAGCCGCAATTTTATAGTGATTATTTTAATAGTAGAAAGGTGATTGTTACTGGTGGCAGGGTTATTGCGTTGCGCGGTTTTATAACTGATGATAATGGTGCTGCTCTTGAAAAGGTGGTGGTTACTATTGCTGATTTGAAGGGTTTTAGTACTACGAGTACTGGTAGGGGTTATTATCAGTTTCAAAATTTGCCGCAGGGTGTTTTTGTTGTTAGTTTTGCTAGGGCTGGTTATGAGACGGTGAATGTTAGACTGGCTATTACTCCTACTTTGCGATTGGATTTTGATGTTGTGTTGAAGCGTGTTGATGCTGTTGGGAAGGTGGCTTAGGGAATTGTGAGTTGTTTAAGGTTGTTTAAAGTTGTTTAAGGTTGTTTAAGGTTGTTTAAAGTTGTTTAAGGTTGTTTAAAGTTGTTTAAGGTTGTTTAACATGGTTTATTGGGAAAGCGCCTGCAGTGATGTGGGTGCTTTTTTTTTTGGGGGTTTATTGTTTGTGGTTTATTGTTTGGGGTTTATTGTTTATTGTTTATTGTTTGTGGTTTATTGTTTATTGTTTGTGGTTTGGGGTTTCTTGTTTGTGGTTTATTTTTGCCACGGATTGCACAGATTAGAACGGATTTATACATTGTGAAGTGGGTATTTTTTTTTATATTTATTTTTTTTTAGGATATGAAATGGGAAGCTAAGGTTATACAACACAGAGGTGAAAAGCGGATTGGGGTGTTTTTTGAAAAAAATGCGGATTTGATTGCGCGTATAAAACAAATTGAGGGTTCTAGATGGAGCCAGCAACTAAGGGTTTGGCATGTGCCGGATATTGATGAGAACAGAATTCGGTTTAAATTAGCATTGGTTGCTGACACTTTGCCTAGTGATGAAGGAATTATTCAAATTGAAAAATTCAAACAATGGTTGCGTTCTAGGCGCTATAGTGAGAGTACTATTGTTACTTATAGCGAAGCTTTGAAATCGTTTTTTGTTTTTTATAATAGTAAAGCTATAGCCGAAATAACGAACGAGGATGTTATTATATATAACAATGAGTATATCTTAAAAAACGGATTGTCTTCCTCCTATCAAAATCAGATTGTTAACGCCATCAAACTTTATTTTAAAACGTGTAGAGATACTAAGATTGAGGTTGACAAGATACATAGACCAAAACGGGAGAAGGTTTTGCCCAATGTTTTGAGCAAGGAGGAGGTATTTAAAATTATTGATGTTACTGAAAATTTAAAACATAAAACACTCTTGGCTTTGATTTATTCTTCGGGTTTACGGATTAGTGAAGCTCTAGCGATGAAACCGCAAGATATTGATAGTATCCGCATGTTGATTCATATAAAAAATGCAAAAGGGAATAAAGATCGTTATACGCTATTGTCTGAAAAGGTATTGGTGATGATGCGAGAGTATTATAGTGTTTATAAACCAAAGGAGTATTTGTTTGAAGGTCAATATGGTGGACAGTATAGTAGCCGAAGTGCGCAAGTAGTTTTGCAAGAAGCTGCCCAGAAAGCTGGTATAGTAAAACATATTAGTTTGCACACCCTGAGGCATAGTTTTGCAACGCACTTGCTAGAGAGTGGAACTGATTTGAGGTTTATACAGGATTTGCTAGGTCATAGTAGTCCAAAGACAACAATGATTTATACGCATGTGAGTAGTACTTCATTGAAAAAGATTAAAAATCCATTTGATTTATAAGAAAAAAAATATATTTTTGTTAGGCTTACTTTTTTAGACCAAAAAATAAGCGCAATAAAAAAACAAAAAACATGCGCCTATCTCGCCAAATTGGATGTATATGTGTTCAAAACATGCGAGTATAAGATAGTTATAGCCCATTTTAAAAAGACAGATGACCACTCAAGAAATATTGAACATTACAGAACATAGACCTTGGAAAATGCCGGCAGAAAAATGGAAGTATTACCAAGAATGGAATAATGCTGTATTTCTTCATTGGCAAGTTGACTTTCAAGAATTACAAACCTTAGTTCCGACAGATATAGAAATTGACCTCTTTGACGGAAAACCTTGGGTTTCATTAGTTGCATTTACAATGGAGAAAATTAGACCGAGAATTTTGCCTTCTTTTTCACCCATTTCCGACTTTGACGAGATTAACATCCGAACTTATGTAAAGAAAGACAATAAAGCAGGAGTTTACTTTTTAAGCATTGAAGGAGGTACTCAAATTTCTTGTAAGATTGCCAAGACACTTTCAGAATTACCATACAGGTATTCAAAAATCAAAAGGCAGAAAACTTTATATCACTCAGAGAACGGACACTTTAATGATAGGTTTTTTATTAAGTACAAAACAGGAATAGAACTTGAAGAAAAGACTGACCTTGACAAGTGGTTAACTGAAAGATATGCTTTATTTCAAGACACTAAAACTTCAATTAATGAATATGAAATCCACCACATTGAATGGCCAACATATAAAGTTGACATTGAAGAAATTGAGATTGAATATCCTAGGTTTAAGAAATTACTGAACAACATGCCAGACAGAAAGCACTATTCGACAGGTGTTCAAGTTATCGCTTGGGACAAGAAAAGAATTAAGAAACGTGCTGAAATAGCACTAAACACAAATTAATAAACAAGACATGAAGACATTTTTGACATTCATTTTATCAGTTCTGTTTTTCGGAAACGCTAATGCATCAAATGAGCAAGATTTCATCCAAACTCATATTAAAGAGTTCTATGATATGGATAGGACAGTACGTGAATTTGAAAACAAATTACTGAATATAGAACAGAAAGACACCGCTCTTAAATACATTGACAATTATTCGCTTGCAATCGAAAAATCCTTATCAGCATATTCCAAATATAAAACCTCTGACAACAAGTTAATTGCTGAAGTCACAACTGATTTAACAAAAATGCTAACGGACATATTGAACAATAATTATCAGCTTTTAGGAAAGCTTGTAAAATCAGACTTTAAGCAGCAAGAATTACAACAAGAATGTAAGTCATTAGTTGAAAAGAATAAGTATATATCAGGTTTTTTACGAGATGTTTCTATAGGTATTTGTATGACAACAGTTAAGGACAGACCTAAAAAGGCAAGTGATAATGAACAATTTTCAAAATTGACAGAAAAAAAAAGAAATCAAATAAACGAACTCTTGATTTCGAAATTCGGAAAAGAGATAAAAACAATGAGTAAGGAAAACACAAATACGCCATTTGAATATTCATGTGTAGCTATTTATGAATTTCTAAATATGACTTGGAAATTTGAAAAGGAATAAAAAAACGGGCTATAACAGCACCTACAAGAAATTGGCGGTTCAGTGGTTAAATGAAGCTTTGTACTTCGTATCAAGTTCGGTGGTTGCAGACAGTTTTCGTCTCCGAAATCGCCAACTTCTTGTAGCTGCAAAA
>NZ_JBPTTL010000004.1:0-194004 GCF_051547085.1 Flavobacterium sp. RSB2_4_14 | reverse complement strand
AGTTTACCATTAGGGGAACGTTACCCAAGTGGGGTGTATAACATTGTGGTGACACAAGGTGAGGATGTGAAAACGCTTCGCGTAGTGAAACGATAATCAAAATAGGAGGTACGAGTTACGAAGTTTGAAGTACGCGGTATTACCTATTAAGACTGAAAAGTAATGTTTCCACTTTGATGGAAATAAGAATAAATAGTAAAATCCCTGATTCGTTTGATGACGAGACGGGGATTTTTTTTGTGAAGGTTACACAGAGGTACACAGAGGTATCACGAAGTCACACAAATTTTTTTGCTACGAAGGCGCTAGGGCGCGAAGGTTTTAAACTATTAAGGGATTGAGATACATTAAGAAGTTGGCTTTTCAATAGCATTTTTGTTTTTTTTTAAACACAGATTTAAGAATTTTTTATAAGGTTCACGTCCCGAAGTATCTGATCACAAGAGTTTCACAAAATAACACTAGGCTTTTTTACCGATAAGAAAAAGTTATTTGTTAAAATTTTCTGTTCAATAAAATTTAGTAAGTATTGTTCTTGCTCCAACAGCAATAAACAAGCTTTTTTATTTACAGCTTGTTTACGTTACATAAGATCAATTTTATTTATATTTGTTTCCTTTAATAAGGTTTGGTACTTTTAATCTTAGAAAATATCACATACCTACAATAATACTTTCATAAAATGTTTTTAAAAGACAAAACTTTGTTGATTACTGGTGGAACAGGTTCGCTAGGGAAAGCACTTACGTCTCACATTCTTAATCATCATCCTGAGATTAAAAAACTGATAATTTACTCGCGAGATGAGCAAAAACAATTTGAAATGGCTCAGGATTATCCTCTCCATACTTATCCAAAAATTCGTTTTTTTATTGGAGATGTTCGTGACCGAGAACGTTTGATGCGTGCCTTTAAAGGAGTGGATTATGTAATTCATGCCGCTGCTATGAAGCATGTGCCCATTGCAGAATACAATCCAGATGAATGTGTTAAAACGAATATAGGCGGTGCTGATAATGTTATCCATGCTTCTCTTGAAACTTCAGTAGAACGCGTTGTAGCTTTGTCAACAGATAAAGCTTGTGCGCCTATTAATTTATACGGAGCTACTAAACTTACTTCTGATAAATTATTTATAGCTGCAAATAATATTAAAGGTCACAATCCTATACGTTTTTCTGTAGTGCGCTATGGCAATGTGATGGGTTCGAATGGATCGGTTATTCCCTTTTTTATCAAGAAAAAGAAAGAAGGTATATTGCCTATTACTGATCCCGAAATGACACGTTTTAATATTTCCCTTCAAGGCGGTGTTGATATGGTTATGCATGCTTTGGAACACGCTTGGGGAGGTGAACTTTTTGTTCCTAAAATCCCCTCCTATAAAATTTTAGATGTTGCTGAAGCTATTGGCCCAGAATGTAAAATGGATATTATTGGTATTCGTCCGGGAGAGAAAGTGCATGAAGAGATGATTACGTCGTCTGATTCGTTTTATACCTATGATTTAGGAAAATATTATACTATACTACCTTCTCTGCCTAATTGGTCTTTGAGTGATTTCATTACTACTTTCGATGCTGTGAAAGTACCAACAGGTTTTACGTATAATTCTGGTGAAAATACAGAATGGGAGACTGTTGCTACGATGAGAGCATTGATTCAAGAGCATGTAGATTCAAGTTTTGTGCTATGAGAAATGCAATACCTTACGGAAGGCAAAATATTACAGCAGAAGATTTAGCTACTGTTGTTGCCACTTTACAGTCTGATTATCTAACCCAAGGTCCAATGATTGCTGCTTTTGAGGAAGCTTTTGCCCATTATATTGGTAGTAAATATGCCGTTGCCGTTGCTAATGGTACTGCAGCACTTCATTTGTGTACTCTTGCTTTAAATGTAAAACCAGGACAAAAGGTTATCACTACGCCCATCACATTTGCTGCTTCGGCCAATTGTGTTCGTTATTGTGGCGGTGAAGTAGTTTTTGCTGATATAGATCCTCAGACGTATCTAATAGATTATAATTCGGTTGCCAAATTGCTTGAAGCTTCTCCAATGGGAACTTATCAAGGGATTATTCCTGTGGATTTTGCTGGAAGTGCTGTAGATTTAGAAAAATTCAAAGCTCTTGCTAATAAATACAATTTGTGGATAATAGAAGATTCTTGTCATTCTCCTGGAGGTTTTTTTGTAGATAGTAAAGGACAACCACAAAATTGTGGTAACGGAAATTTTGCTGACTTGGCTATTTTTTCTTTTCATCCTGTGAAGCACATTGCATCAGGTGAAGGTGGAATGGTGACCACTAATGACGAAAAGTTATACAAGAAGTTACTCCAACTTAGAACTCATGGTATTGTAAAATCAGAAGATTTATACACTAATTCCATCGAATTTGCTGGAGGTGATACTCAATATCCAGGTTGGTATATGGAAATGCAGGATTTAGGATTTAATTATAGACTAACCGATTTTCAGGCGGCTTTAGGGTTAAGCCAACTAAAAAGAGCTGATGAAGGTATTATTAGAAGACGTGCTATTGCCAAAACCTATAGCGAAGCTTTTCAAAATAAATCCTTTATTAAAGGACAATCTGGTGTAGTGGAAGGTCATGCTTATCATTTATATATTATTGAGGTTGAAGATAGATTAGGCCTTTACAACTATTTGCGCACTCAAAATATTTTTGCTCAAATTCATTATATTCCTTGCCATTTAATGCCTTATTACCGCCAGTTTGGTTGGAATGAAGGCGATATGCCTAAGGCAGAAACCTATTACAAACATTGTATCAGTTTGCCTATGTATCCTATCTTAACCGATGAAGAGCAGCAGTTTGTTATAGCCACTATCTTTTCTTATTATGAAAAACATCAGTAAAATAGGGATTGGTTCGGTGCAGTTTGGTATACCTTATGGTATATCCAATACCACGGGACAAACACCTCCTGATGAAGTTGCCAAGATTTTTGATGTTGCTTATGCTAATGGCATTCGAATTATAGATACTGCTTCCGCTTATGGAACTTCGGAATCTGTTATTGGGATGTTGCATGACAATAGGTTCTTATTGGTTTCAAAGTTTATGCCTCCACATGAAAATGAAAGTATTGAAGAACAATTGACCAAAAGTCTTAGGTTGCTTCAAACTGATTCTCTGTATGGTTATTTGGCGCATAGACCACTTGAATTATTGCAAGATCCAACAGTATGGGAAACGCTTCAAGAATTAAAAGCCACAAACAAAATAAAAAAAATTGGGTTTTCACTCAATTCTCCTGAAGAATATGTTACACTGAAGTCGGCAGGATTTACTCCCGATTTAGTTCAAGTTCCTTTTAATTATTTTGATACCCGTTTTCAAGATATACTTATCGAATTAAAAGCCAACGGTTGTGAAATACACACCCGTTCTGCTTTTTTACAAGGATTGTTTTTTGCCAAACCAGAAAAACTTTCCTCCTTTTTTGATGAGGTAAAACCGAAATTGCAGTATCTACATGAACATTATAATGAAACTCTTGCAGGAATGTTACTGCAGTATGTGTTGCAACAACCCTTTATAGATGTTGTTATTATGGGCTTAGAAACAGCAGCACAACTCGAAAATAACATCCAATCGTTAGCCAATGCAACAGATTTGGAACCTTTGGATATTCTCTATTCTGATGAATTACTAATGCCATTACATTGGCCCAAAAACTAGTTTATGGTACATACATTTGATTTAAAAAATAAGGTAGTCCTTCTCACAGGCGGTTATGGTCATTTGGGAAAAGCTATTGCCGAAAGCCTGCTTTATCATCAGGCAACATTATATGTTTTAGGTAGGGATGAAGCAAAGTTTACCGCTACTTTTAACTCTATGGACGTTGACCAATCGCAATTGCATTTTGTAGCTTGTGATATTTCCCTTTCTGAAAATTTAAAAGGTGCTTTTCAACATGTTTTTGATAGAGAAGGCAAAATAGATGTACTAATTAACAATGCGTTTTACAGTAAAGGGCAATCTCCCGAAACGATGACGGATGAAGAATGGAATTATTGTATTGATGGTACTTTGAGCAGTGTTTTCAGGAGTATCAAAGCCATTATTCCATTTTATAAAAAAGCCCAACAAGGAAAAATAATAAATGTCTCTTCCATGTATGGTGTTGTAGCGCCACAATTTGAAATTTACGATGATTTTCCACAGTTTTTAAATCCACCACATTATGGTGCGGCAAAAGCTGGAGTTATTCAATTGACAAAATATTATGCGTCCTATTTGGGACAATTTGGAGTGCAGGTAAATACAGTTACTCCTGGACCATTTCCTTCTGATGCTGTACAGCAAACCACAGGATTTGTAACCGCATTAGAAAGTAAAACCAGTTTGAACCGCATTGGGAAACCAGAAGATTTGGCAGGTTCTTTTGTTTTTTTGGCTTCTGATGCTTCTAATTTTATAACCGGTCAAAATATAGTAGTAGATGGCGGATGGACTTCTAAATAAAAAAGTTGCTTTTATCATTCAGGCACGAATGCAATCTACCCGATTACCGGGAAAGATACTCCTGCCATTACCTCTGGGGAGTGGTAAACCTCTTTTATCATGGATTATTGATGAAGTAAAAAAGTCAAAACATACTGCTGAAATTATTATTGCTACTTCAGTAAACCCGGAAAACGATGTTTTAGTCTCTTTTTGTGAGCAAAATAACGTTGGTTACTTTAGAGGGGAAGAGGACGATGTGTTGAGTAGATTTACAGCCATAGCCAAAAGTGGAGATTATGATTGTATTGTTAGGTTAACTGCGGATAATCCAATTATTGATATTTCCATTTTGGATGATACAATAACCGAACATTTTAGTAAAGCAAACGATTATACAAGCACTGCTGGGCTTCCTACTGGGATGAATTTTGAGGTGATTTCTACGGCGACTTTGTTAGATCTAGAAAATTATAGTTTAACAGCAACCGATAGAGAACATGTCACTCTTTTTGTGAGAAGCAGTGGTAAGTATAGCCTTGGGGTGTTTACTCCAGCAATAAATCCTTTGTTGAAAACATTGCGATTAACCGTTGATTATCCATCAGATTATGCCTTGTTATCCTCTATTTTAGCACAATCGGTATTGGATGAGAATCAAAAAGGGATAAAATTAGTAGCGCAAACTTTCCATTTATATCCGTGGCTATTTGAAACAAATGCGAGCAATTTTCAGAAAGGAAATTATGCTACTTTAGCAGAAGAATTGGCACATGTCAAACCAATTTTAGAACAGTATGAGTTTAAAAAAGTACTATCTTTGTTAGATTCTAAAACACCACAAAATTAGTTATGAAAAGTTATGCCGTTTTGCAAAATCAGTCTTACAGTAAGGGTGCATTTTCTATTGAGCCTATAAGATTTGAAGACCGCATGGCGATTATGAAATGGCGGAATGAACAACTTTATCATTTGCGTCAGCAAAAGCTTTTGACAGCTGAAGACCAAGACAATTATTTTAGCAACGTAGTTTCTAAATTATTTGACCAAGACCAACCTACCCAGATTTTATTTTCTTTTCTTGAAAATGATGTTTGTATCGGTTATGGTGGTTTGGTTCACATCAATTGGATTGATAAAAATGCTGAAATCTCTTTTATCATGAATACCGTTCTCGAAAAGGAACGTTTTCATGAAATTTGGAGTGCTTATTTGGGATTGATTGAGCAAGTTGCTTTTCAAGACTTGGAGTTGCATAAAATATATACCTATGCATTTGATTTGAGACCACATTTGTATACTGCATTTTTGAATGCTAGTTATACTGAAGATGCACGATTGAAAGAGCATTGTTTTTTTGATAATAAATTTTTAGACGTAGTAATACATAGTAAAATTAAATAGTTATGGAAGTATTTAAAGGAGAAAGACTTTATTTAAGGGAAATTAATATCTCAGATATTAGTGATACTGTAATGGCCTGGTTTGATGATGAAGAGTTAATGAAGTTTTATACCAGTTCAAAAAATAAGATTACTAAAGAAAAATTATTATCCTCAATTGAGGAAGGTAAAAAAGACGGGAATTTATTTACGTATGGAATTTTTACTAATGATGCCAATATATTAATTGGTACAATTAAACTCGGACCGATTCACTTTATTCATAAAACATCAGATCTTGTAGCTTTGATTGGTGATAGAAATTATTTAGGAAAAGGTTTGTCTGTTGATGCTATTAGCTTAGGAAATCAACTTGCTTTCGAAAAATTTAACCTTCGTAAACTATACGGAGGAATGTATGAATCAAATATTGCTTCAATTAAGGCCTATACTAGAGCAGGTTGGCTGGTTGAGGGAAGGTTGAAAGGTTTTTATGAAGTAGAAGGTAGAAATGAAGACAGGATATTAGTGGGATGTTTTAATCCTAGATATTTTTCCGAAGAAGAAATTAATCAAATTAAAGAAAATGAGAATAGGTACTTTCCAATTAGATAAAAATTCAAAAGTTTTTATTATTGCCGAGCTTTCAGCTAATCATAACGGTAGTATTGAAGTAGCACTCGAGACCATAAAAGCAGCCAAAAGAGCTGGTGCCGATTGTATTAAACTACAAACCTATACCGCAGACACGATTACTATCGACAGTAATAAAGATGATTTTCTAATCAAAGGTACCATTTGGGATGGTAAAAATTTGCATAAATTATACCAAGAAGCATACACTCCGTGGGAATGGCACGAAACCCTTTTTAAAGCTGCCGAAGCGGAAGGGTTAGTTTGTTTTTCTTCTCCTTTCGACCCAACTTCGGTTGCATTATTAGAAAGGTTAAATACACCCGCCTATAAGATTGCTTCTTTTGAAATTACCGATATACCGTTAATCGAATTGGTTGCTTCCAAAGGAAAGCCAATCATTATTTCTACTGGAATTGCGGAAGAAGCCGATATCGAATTGGCGCTCGATGCATGCAGAAGAATGGGGAATAATGACATTGCTTTACTAAAATGTACCTCGAGTTATCCAGCACCAATTGAAGAAGCTAATTTAATAATGATAAAGGATTTTGCAGAACGCTACGGTGTAATTTCGGGACTGTCTGATCATACTATGGGAAGTACTGCTGCAATTGTGGCAACTTGTTTTGGTGGCAAAATCATAGAAAAACATTTTATATTAGATCGTTCCATTGGTGGACCAGATGCTTCTTTTTCTATGAACGAAGCCGAGTTTACGGCTATGGTAAAAGCCGTTCGAGAAGCCGAATCTGCTATGGGTGTTGTAGATTATTCTTTAACCGATAAACAAATCAAAGGAAAAGATTTTTGTCGTTCATTATATGTAACAGAAGATGTGAAAACAGGCGAAGTTTTTACACCACAGAACGTTCGTTCTATTCGTCCAGGATTTGGATTGCACCCAAAATATTATAACGAAATTTTAGGCAAAACCGCCAATAGAGATTTGGAAAAAGGAGAGCGCTTTAGTTTAGATTTTTTTTATAGAAATCAGTGTGACAAAATGCAATAAATTAGCAATAAAAAAATAATTACACCCAACGGGTATTTATGATTCAAAAAAAACTAAAGGCCTACAGAGCTAATGCTGCCAATAGAGCTGCAATAAATACCATTGTTATTTATAGTCAACGATTTTTTGCTGCTGCCTTGTCTTTAATTACCACACCTTTAATATTAAAAGCTTTAGGGATTGAAGATTATGGTCTTTATACACTAACCATCGGTTTTGTTGGAATGTTAGCGGTATTGAATTGGTCTTTGTCTAATGCTACACAACGTTATACTGCTTTTGCTATTGGGGAAGGCAATTTTGTGAAACTCAAAAAAGTTTACTCCACTTCATTAGTCATCCATTTTTTATACGGATTATTACTTTTTACAGTAATAGTCTGTATTGGTTATTTTTTTGTAGAACAGATTTTAAATATACCGCATGAAAAAATTGGCGATGCTAAAATTGTCCTATATATAGTGGCTTTCGTGTCTTTCTTAACCATAGTTTCTATTCCTTTTTTGGGCATGTTGCGGTCCCAAGAAAACTTTATTGCTATTGCTTTAGTTGGTATTACGGAGTCCATTTTGAAACTTGGCATAGCTATTTTTTTATTATATGTATCTAAAGATAAGCTGATTATATATGCCTTTTTACTGATGGTTATCTCGCTATTGTCATTCAGTATTTATTTAGTGATTATTAAAAGAAAATACAAAATGGTGTCGGTAACTTTCAGTCATTATGATAAAGGTTATTCCAAAGAAATATTTTCTTTTTTAAGTTGGAGCCTACTTGGTTCGTTAGCTTTAACTAGCCGCAATGAAGGAGTACAAATCCTAATGAATATTTTCTTTGGACTTGCTCGTAATGCTGCCTATGGACTTGCCATGCAGGTAAATTCAGCGATGGCTATTCTATCACAAGGTATTATAGGTTCGTTAAGTCCACAAATTATTAAAAGCGCTGGAAGTGGCGATCAGAAAAAGATGATTTTCCTGATGAGAACCATGTCGAAATTTGCTACTTTTTCAGTGTCGATTATTGCTATTCCACTTTTTTTTCAAATTCCTTTTGTGTTAAAAATATGGTTGCATGAATTTCCAGAAGACACGATTGTATTTATTCGACTGATTATTATTTTCGGACAAATTATGTTGCTCTCGGCTGGAATTCAAACTGTTTTCGATTCCATCGGGAAAGTCAAACTCTACAATGTTTGGGTGAGCTTTATTTTATTGTTGAACCTGCCAATCGGTTATCTTTTCTTTACATCAGGTTTCCCGAGTTATACCATAATTATTGTTGGAATGTCGCTAGAACTAGTATCATTAAATATTAGACTTTTGCTATTGAAGAAACATGTTTCGTTTTCAATAAAGGAGTTTTATTTTGATACTATTTTCAGAGTGTTTTTGCCATCATTATTAGTAGCATCCGTTATATATTTATTCTGTTTGTTAAATTTGCATGGTTATATCATTTTGACAGGAAGCTTTTTAATCACGTTACTGTTATATCCAATACTGATTTATAAATTTTCATTAGAACCAAAACAAAAGGAAATATTATCGGGAATGATTAGTAAATTAATTAAAAGACAGAAAAAGTAATGAAAGAAAAAATTTGTTTTTTTGTTCATACCGAATATCATTTGTTATTGTCTATTCATGCAATGCAGTATCGGTATGCCGATACCAATCTCTATGAAGTGGAACTGATTTTGAAGAGAACCACTAAGAGTTCGCGCTTAAAACAGGATTTGGATTTAAATTCTTTGCTATGTAAATTCAGAGTTTTGGACTTTGATTTAAATTTAAAACGAAAGTTGAGTAATGAGGAAAAGCAACAATTAGATACCGTTTTAAATTTAGATTTTTCAGAATTTAATTTCTTTCAAGAACAAGATCCAATTACGATTATTATCATCAATCACTTTAAGAAAAAAGGAACCAAAATTAATTTGTATCAGGATGGTTTGAAGCCATATATTGCACATACCATGTCCTTTTCACCTGCTTTATTACTCAATAATATAAAACAGAACCTTTGGATTAGAAAGAATGGTTACCCAATTACCGATTATTTCTCCTTTGTGAATTGCAAGAATTATGGTTTTTTAAAAGGCATTGACCAACTCTTTTTGACTTTCCCAAAGGCATACATTAATTGGAAAAGAATACTAATATTGACCATTACACCTGAGTTTACGGATAGTTTTGTTCAAGTGTTGAAAAAGGTCTTCAAATGGGAAGATGCGTTGCTTGAAGAGCGCAATAGAGTTATTTTTTTTATGAATCAACCCATGCACGATGATGGTTCGTTTGAGGTGAAAGTACTACAACAGTTACAAAATAAATACCCAGAAGTTACCATTTACATCAAAAATCATCCGCTTACAAGTCAAGTTAAGTTGATTGCATATAAGAAACTTAATAATATTGAAATTATTAATTCAAAAATACCTGCCGAATTGTTCATCAGTCAATTAGATAATTCAATTGTTCTTTCTGTTTGTTCTACCTCTATGTTTATTAACAATCCTAGTTGTAAATTTTATTATATCTTTGACGTTGCGACCGATAACAATATTGAACGGCTCAAGAAATATAAGGTAATCAACCCATCCGATCATATTATTACGGTTAATCAAGTGGATGCCATTGAATTTTAATTATGCAAAACGTAACTCAAAAAAACAATAAATTCTGGCTCTTTATTATTTTTATAGTTTATCCTTTGGCTGCTTTTTTTTATGCTATTAAGCATTTTG
Organism: Flavobacterium sp. RSB2_4_14; assembly: GCF_051547085.1. Taxonomy (NCBI): domain Bacteria; kingdom Pseudomonadati; phylum Bacteroidota; class Flavobacteriia; order Flavobacteriales; family Flavobacteriaceae; genus Flavobacterium; species Flavobacterium sp. RSB2_4_14. The sequence continues at coordinate 183,742 of NZ_JBPTTL010000004.1, read as the reverse complement.
CCATAAAAAAGTACCGCGTTTTTATACTGTTGTTTTTTATGTTTTATGGGTATACTTTTATACCCATTCCTAACTCTGATGGGTCAAGATACCAGGAAGATTTTGCTTCCACAACTAGTTATTCGTTTGATGACTACAAGGATGCTGTAGTGGCCGTATTTAAGGGAGAAGCTAACAATCCTGATTTTTACGCATCTACTTTAAAATTTGTAACACATTCCTTTACCAGTAACCCTAGTTTTTATTTCATGATAGCCGCTTTGGTCTATTTTTTTGTTTATTTAAAATTAATCGAGACTTTATGGGATCTTGTAACCTCAAAAGGGAATCGCTATTTCATGAGCTTTTTTATAGGATGTTGTGTAATCTATAACCTTTCTGCTGGGGTTAATGCCATTCGTTTTCCACTGGCCTTTATGGTGTTTGCTTATGGGGCATTAAAATTGGTACTGACCAATCAAAGGAAATATTTGTTGATTGCTTTTGTTTCAGTATTGATTCATTTTGCTCTTTCTTTCTCCTTTGTTTTTTTACTCGCAATTTATTTATTCAAATTTAAAGTTAAAACCAGAGTATTGTATCTTTTACTCCTCTTAGCAGTGCTTTTAGGCTCTTTATTTCCTGTATTCATTGAACAAAATTTAGCTTTTTTTGGAAAAGCCTCTGAATCTAAATTTTCAGGATATACCGGTGAGGGTTTTGTTGAAGATCGGGCGAAAGGGATGCAAGTATGGAATTGGTATGTCTATTTTAATTTTTACTCCTCCTACTTTTTTACATTGCTATCTTTATTTTTAACCCGCCTTCGTTTTTTTAAAATCAGTTTTGATACCACTTCCGAAAAATTATATGTTTTTGCCACTATAATGTTGTTCCATTCTTTATTGTCTGGTAATGTGGTTGATGTTATCAGTAATAGGTTTAATTTATTATTTATCTTTTTTACCCTTGTTTATCTTTTGTATTTGTCACTAAAAAATCGTGAGAATACCTTATTACGGTTTTTAAATTATATTTATATTCCAATCCTAATTATTAATATATTGGTGCGATTACGGGGTGATTTGTATACCGTGAATACTATGGTTGTTTTTGGCAATGTAATTACTGCTTTTTTCATAGATATTACAGTATCCATTCAGGATTTTCTAACTAATTAATTTATATCAATGAATTTCAAAACCTACATAGCTAAGAATTATGTTAATTTTCGTGGTTGGAGCACCAAACGAAAGATAGTCGTGATAGAGTCTGACGATTGGGGTTCCATCCGAATGCCTTCCAAAAAAGTATATGATGCTTTAGAAGCGCAAGGCATCCCTGTTGGTAAAAGTTATTTCACCAAGTATGACAGTTTGGAAAGTCAGGAAGATTTGGAGCAATTGTTTGCCGTTTTACGTTCTTTTACCGATAAAAATGGTAATTATCCTTCCATTACCGCCAATGCGGTAGTGGCAAATCCAAACTTTGAGGCTATTAGAGACTCTAATTTTTCTTCGTATCATTATGAAAAAATTGAAGAAACTTACCTCCGTTATTATGGTAATACCAACGTTTTTGATACTTGGAAAGAAGGGATTGCAGGTAGATTGCTCTATCCGCAGTTTCATGGTAGGGAACATATTGGAGTTTGGGAGTGGATGAATGCCATCAGGTCGGGTGAAACTCAAGAACAACAAGGTTTTGAGCACCAAGCCATTTTAGGGTTGGGGAACCGTAAATCGGCGACACGGCAGAAAGATTACACTGCCGCTTTTGATTATGTAACCGATGAAGAGAAATTGAGTTTGTTGCCTATTTTAGAGGATGGATTGCAACTCTTTGAACAAACTTTTGGTTTTAAATCAAAATCATTCATAGCTCCAAGTGCTATAAGAGGAGATTATTTAGATGAATGTTTATTTAAAAATGGGGTGAGTTATCATCAATTAGGACAACAATTAGAACCAAATGGAAAAGGTGGATTACATTTAAAAGATCGCTTTTGGGGGGATAAAAATGAGTTCGGACAATTGTATTGGCGTAGAAATGCTACTTTTGAACCCAGCAGAAACCCTGATTTTGATTGGGTAAACAGTTGTATGAAGGAAATGGCTATAGCTTTCCGTTGGGGGAAACCAGCAGTCATAAATTCACATAGGGTTAATTTTATGGGATCATTATCCGAAGAGAATAGGCGTAATAGCTTGTATTTATTAGACTTGCTTTTAAAAAGTATGCTGCAAAAGTGGCCTGATATTGAGTTCCTGTCTAGTGATGAACTCGGAGATTATATGGCAGCTACACTTTTATAAAATGTTGGAAGTAGTTATGAGAATGTAATATATCAGTTGGTATACTAATATAATTAATAAAATAAAAATAGAATTAAACATAACACAAATGAGTGCAAAAGTAATTATTGATTCAAGAGTAAATGCTCTTTATTCATCCTATTATATTTATGGATTGATTGAGGTTTTTGGAAAAAAGAATGTTTCATTCTCGACGTCAAAATTTTTTTTTGGAGAGATTGATTGGTTTGGCGAAACCCATTCAAACGATCATTACATGCCTTTTGTAATTATTGAAGGAACTAATAGTAAAAAAATGATAATTGATTTTCGAGATAAGACTTCTATAAAACAAAGTGCTTATGATTGGTGTGATCATTATGCTAAAATCAATATTAATAAGGATTTTATTGATGAAAAAGTTACTTCTAAATTAGTGTCAATACCTCCTGGTTTTGGTATAAAAATATGGAATCCATACCAAACTTTTTTTTATTGCCTATTAAATTTATACAAATCAAATTTTAAAATTCCAGTAACCTTTAGAAGGTATTTTGGTTTGTATTGGCTACAATACAAACGTCCTAGACTTAACGAGTATATACAAACAACTCAAGTGAAACCTAATTATGTTTTTTTTATTTCAAGTTTATGGCGATATGCCAATACTATAAAAACGACTAATATTTGGAGAAAAGCGTATATTGAATTTTGTTTTTCTAATCCTACTATTTTATTTGAAGGAGGTTTTTTTTCAAATCCAGATAATCCTCAATATAATGAATATAAGAAGTTTGTTTTTCATAAAAGGTATAGTGTGCCAGACTATGTGAAAAAGTCAAAAAAGTCATGCGTTGTTTTTAATACACCTTCAGTACACAATTGTCATGGATGGAAATTAGGGGAATTTTTAGCAATGGGAAAAGCTATTATCTCCACTCCTTTGTCAAATGATTTGCCTACTAAAATAGAAAGTATTCATTTTGTTTCCACTGTTGAAGAATTAGGAATAGCTATTGAAAGAATTTTAAATGATAATGAATACAGAATGTCTCTTGAAGAGGCCTCGAGAAAATATTACAGAGAGTATTCTTCACCAGCTAGTGTTATTAAGCGAATGGTAACAGGCTAACTCAAAATGCTTCTTGTATTCGGTGTCTTAAAATTATAATTAGAACTATTTTTAGCGGTTATATTTATTGTTCAAATAATTATTTATTTTTTTTGATTTTTCCATATAGGGTTTCTCTACGAATTTATAACCCCAAAAACTGATGATAACAACGATTGGGGTGATTAAAAATATAACAAGCGAATATTGAATAGGACTAAAATGTTTTATTGCCTCAATTCCGATTCCAAAATAAATTACAACAAAAAGGACAATTCCGTGAAGTAGGTATGTACTGTAGCACATTTCACCTAAAAATTTTAATGTAGAATATTTTAGAATACCGAAAAAAGTATTTCCTAAGGCCACTAATGTGAAAATTATAGCAGTTAAAATTTTACAAATCATGTTTGCTTTTTCAAACTGTCCAATTAAAATAAGACATAGTAAAATAATAAAACTGAAAATGATGTTTTGGGTGTTTATTTTAGGATAATATTTTATAATAAAGGGGGCAACCATACCACCAAAAAATGAAAAAATAGGATTGTATTCAAAACCATGAAGATAGAAAAAACCAAGAACAAAAAACAAGCTTATACCAATATAAAAAATAGTGGGTTTTATTTTTAAGATAAAAAGAGAAATTATGGGTAAACTGAAATAAAATAACCATTCATAAGGAAGAGACCAAGTCACCCCAGCATTTATTTTACTAGTAAAATCAAAACCATTGATGCTTCCTCTTTCTATGATTGTGTAGGTGCTCCACATAAATATTGAATGCAAAAACTCAATGAGTCCAACTCTTAATTCCCAGTTAGTTATTGTCATTACAATAGCCATAATTATAATTATAGAAACATAGTACATTGGTGTTAATCTGTAAATTCTGGATATAAAAAAGGAACGCCAGTTAAACCCTTTCTCTGCCGAGTTTATTAGTTTAGAAACGAATAAAAAACTTGTAATCATAAAAAAGAACGCCACACTTGTTTGTCCAAGATGGGTGTACAAATTTGATTTTGGTAATTTCCAATGATCAATTTGAATGTATTGAAACCATATGGTTGAATGATGAATAAATACTCCTAATGCTAGAAAACCTCTTAGTCCATCAATATTTTCGTATCTAGAAATTATATTTTCTGTTGATTTATACCTCAAATTAATTATGTAGGCCGTTAAATATGCTATTGTAAATAAAATAACAGCAAAAAGAGGATTTAAAATGGTCATAAATATGTTGTTGTATTTTAGAAAAAATCACATCAGAATTTTTGCTGAAGGTGACTACTATTAATTGGTTTTTTTTAAAAGTAAAAATATATTTATGACTTTTTGAATTAATCATTTACGATAATAAGACACAAAACAATATTTTGACCAAATGTATTAAAAATAGTTTAAGGTTTTTAGGTCTATTTATCGTTGAATCATGTTACACATTCTAAAATTGGCAATCAAACAAAACAAAAAAGATAAATAGTTTCCACTTTATTTCATTTTGCTGTTTGAAAGATGATTTTACCCTTTAAAATTTCATTTATTAAACTTGTGCCAATTTGTTTTTTAGAGCTAAATGATAAAATGTGAAATTCTATTAAGAGGTTTACTTCAATAAAAAAAACTTAATCTTTGATTTTTTAATTCAACCAGCAACTTTCAATTAATTATTTATAAATTTGAATACAAAATAGAAAGGCAAAAGATGGTTGAAAAAAATGGTTTTTTTGGTGTGCAATCTATATATTTAAAGAATGAATTATTGTGATTAAAAAATTCAAATCAAAATTAGGTTCTAATTTTTTAAACATTCAAGGATGGACTACACAAAGAAAGATTGTCGTGTTCGAATCGGATGATTGGGGAAGTATAAGAATTCCATCTCGCGATGCCCTAAGCACTATGGTAAAGTCTGGATTAATTAATCCAGAAGATCAATTGTATATGAATGATTCTTTAGCCGATGAATCAGATATCACTCATTTGTTTGAATTGCTATTATCATATAAAGATTTTAAAGGCAATCACCCTGTATTTACAGCCAATTGTATTTTAGCCAATCCCGACTTCAATAAAATTAGAGAATCTAATTTTACAGAATACCATTACGAATTATTTACTAAAACTTTAGAAAATTACCCTGCTCACAAAAATTGTTTTAACTTATGGTTAGAAGGTTTTAGAAATGGTGTTTTTTTTCCTCAGTATCATGGTCGGGAACATGTAAATGTTGCTCGTTGGATGAATAACTTGAATTTGAAAAACAGACTATTTACAGACGCCTTTGATTATGAAACGTTTGCAGTAAAACCAAAATACAGTATGCCAAAGAACCAAAAAGTAGTTGCGGCATTGGATTTTGATTTAGTTTCAGAATTAAGCTCAATTAACAAAATAGTGACTGATGGGTATGGTTTATTTTCGAGTGTATTTGGTTTTCAATCTAAATCATTCATTGCGCCTAATTATATATGGCATCCAGAAACACAAAAAACCCTAAAAAATTTAGGGGTTAAATATATTCAAGGAAGTAGATTTCAGAACGTTCCTATCATAAATAGTCAAAAATATAATAGAAAATTTCATTTTACAGGTGAGCATGGTAATGAAAATCAAAAATATATAGTAAGAAATTGCTATTTTGAGCCCACATTATCAAAAACCTCAAATTCAGTTGATGAGTGTTTAAAGAGTATTTCAAATGCTTTTTTTTGGAATACACCAGCCGTAATTTGCACTCATCGTTTTAATTATGTTGGCTATATTAATGAGAAGAATAGAGATAAAAATTTGCCACTATTAAGAGAGTTAATAGAAAAAATAGTAACCTTGTGGCCTGATGTAGAGTTTATGACAACAGTTGAATTGGGAGAGTTGATTTCTAATGATAAATAAATTTATTTTATCTTCTTTTACAGTTAACATTTTTAAAATGATACGAAATTTAGCCTTATTATCTTATTTTGAAAAGATTACCCAATTCAACCTTTCTGTTATTTGGTCCACTATTTGAAAAATTATGATATAGCGTTTGTAAACACATTTTTATGACTTGTGGCAAGAATGTTAATATAGGAACAAATGCCCACTTTGGAAATGGCAAGCATATTGTTATTGGGTTTAATTCAGGTATAGGAATTAATGCCAAAGTGCCTAATAATATTATTACAGGCGATCATGTGATGATGGGAAAAAATGTCACTATTTTTGGTTCCAATTATGCTTTTGACAGAATCGATATCCCTATGACCAAACAAGGAATGAAGGTTTATCCTCCAGTGGTTATTGAAGATGATGTTTGGATTGGGAACAATTCTATAATATTAGCTGGTAGAACCATAAAAAAAGGAACAATCATTGCCGCTGGAACAGTCTTGACCAAAGATTTTCCTGAATATAGTGTAGTAGGAGGGAATCCTTCAAAATTATTAAAATCAAGACTGGATATTGTTCAGCAAAAAAATGAATAAAAAAATCTGCATTGTTTCCCCTTCCTTAAAAATGGGCGGCATCGAAAGAGCCCTGACCGTTTTGGCCAATTACTTTGTGGCAGAAGGAAATACTGTTAGTTTTATTTCGGCTCAAGGTGGCGAAAAATTTTATATTTTAGATTCTGAAATCCAATTTTTTGAGCCACAGACCAAAAGAACAAAAGGAATTATCGGTAAAGTTATTTTTTATTTCAGTATGGTTTTTTTTATTCGAAAAGCCATCAAACAACAAGACCCTGATGTGGTATTGTCTTTTGGAGATGCTTTTAACCCGTTGGTCTTACTGGCATTGTTGGGAACAAAATTTCCAGTTTATATTTCAGACCGAACTAGTCCTGATTTTCCTTTTAATCCGATAATCCGTTTTGGAAAAAAATGGTTGTATCCAAAATCAGCTGGTTTTATTGCCCAGACAAAAAGAGCAGCCGATTATAAAAAGTTGCATTTTCGGAACCAACTCCACATCAAAATCATTCCCAATGCGCTCAAAGAAACGGTGAGTACTGCTATTTCAAAGCAAAAAAATATTCTATGTGTTGGCCGACTTTCTATTGAAAAAGGGCAAGACCGATTGGTGAAAGCTTTTGCAAAAATTACTGATAGCACTGATTGGAAATTGATTTTGGCAGGTGATGGACCTATGCAAAAAGAGTTGGAACAGTTGGCAATAGATTTGGAAATAATAGACCAAGTGGTTTTTTTGGGAAAAGTCCAAAATGTTGACCAGTTACTGTCTGAATCCGCTATTTTTGTATTGCCGTCAAGACTTGAAGGTTTTCCCAATGCACTTTGTGAAGCAATGGCTGCCGGGTTGCCTTGTATTTGCTTTGATAGTATCCCTACCGAAGCTCTTATTGAATCAAATGAAAACGGAATAGTAGTAGCCGAAAATGATATTGAAGCGCTGTCAAATGCACTATCTCTTTTGATGAACGATTCAGCATTGCGAAATGAATTAGGTAACAAGGCAAAGGAAATAAAGGACACCTTAGCTGTTTCGGTTATTGGAAAACAGGTGTTTGATTTTATGTTTGAGCCAAAAAAATAATTTATGAAATTGTTATACCAACTCTATTTTTCACTGCCGCAGTTTAAATATCTCGGTATTTTTGGCAAAGCCTTTACTAAAATCAATGCCATGATTTTGAAACGATTGCTCGATTTTTATTTGCCAAGTCATTATCTCAAAACCGCAAAAACTGCGGGATGGGGAATTACCGAGCAAAAAAGAGTAGTGCCAGTGATAGTGTCGGTAACCTCATTTCCCGCTAGAATTGAAGATGTTTGGATTAGTATGGAAAGCTTGTTGCGACAAACTGTGAAGCCAGATGCTATTATCCTTTGGTTGGCTAGCGAACAGTTTCCGAATCAAAAATTACCCGAAAAATTACTCAAACTTCAAGATAGGGGTTTGACTATTCGCTATTGTGATGATGATTTGCGTTCGCATAAAAAATACTATTATGCCATGCAGGAATTCCCCGAAGCGTGCATCGTTACTTTTGATGATGATTTGTATTATGATGAAAAAGTGATGGAAAGATTGCTAAAATTGTATGAGCAACATCCAGATTGTATTTGTACCAATAGAGCGCATCAAATTAAAATTGAAAACGGAACAGTGTTGCCTTATCGCCAATGGATTCACAATGCTAAAAATATTTTAACACCAACAAAAACACTATTGCCCACTGGTGGTGCAGGCACTTTGTATCCGCCACATTCTTTATCGGAATCGGCTTTTGATACCGAATTGATTCGTTCCCTTTGTTTCCATGCCGATGATGTATGGTTGAAATTAATGGCTACACTGAATGGTAAAAAATCGGTGACCCACTCTTTTTATAACAAAGATTTTTTAACGGTGAGCCAAACACAGAACGAAAAATTAGTGTCCCAAAATGTCTTTGACGGAGGAAATGATACCCAATTTGAAAATACCTGTAACCATTTTTCGATAACCACTGACCAATTTACTGACTGATGAAAAAACTTGTAGTAGGGATAACGGCACCAGGAAGTGTGATTTTGATAGCAGGGCAATTGCGTTATTTCAAAGAATTGGGCTATGAAACTTATTTGATGGCACCCAATCATCCTCGAGTAACGGCTTATTGCCAGCAAGAAGGTTGCATTCATTTGCCCGTTGCTTTAGAACGTGAAATTTCACCCATAAAAGATTTAAAAGCGCTGTTTCAGGTGTTGAAGCATTTGCGAAAAGTGAAGCCCGATGTAGTGAATTTTGGTACGCCCAAAGTGAGTTTGTTGGGTATGATAGCGGCTAAAATGGTAGGGGTAAAAAACAGAATTTATACGTGTCGTGGTTTTCGCTTCGAACATGAAAAGGGAATAAAGAAAACGATATTGGTTTCTATGGAAAAAATAACCGCAAGTTTTGCACACCAAGTCATTTGCATCAGTAATTCGGTGAGGACGGTTGGTATTGAGAATGCTATTTTTTCTCCTGAAAAATCACAAGTTATATATAAAGGAAGCAGCAATGGTATTGATTTAGAACGGTTCAATCCTAATAGGGTAACTGCAGTTGAAAAAGCTATTTTAAAAAAGGAGTTGGGACTGACTGATGCTACTTTTGTCTATGGTTTTGTAGGAAGATTGATTGATAGAAAAGGAATAAAAGAATTGTATGATGCCTTTTTGAACTTATATTCCAACAATGACTCCTTGCGATTACTCCTTGTTGGGCCTGTAGAACACAGTCAACTATCGGATGCAACACTTTTTGAGAAAATGAATAATCATCCAGGGATTTTAGTAGTGGGAACACAGCTGAATGTACCACTTTATTTATCCATAATGGATGTATTTTGCTTGCCTGCTTGGTGGGAAGGTTTTGGCAATGTATCGGTTCAGGCAGCTGCTATGGGATTGCCTGTTATTGCTACCGATGTTACAGGAAGTAAAGATGCGGTGTCCAACGGTTTTAACGGATTGTTACTTCCAGCAAAATCGACAGCAGCATTGCAAGAAGCCATGCAATTATTTTATAATGACGAGGCCATAAGGAAACAGTTCGGTTTGAACGGATTAGAATGGGCAAAGCATTTTGAGAGCAAAAGAATTTGGGATGCCATGAATCAATTGTATCAAAATCAATAAATAAATTTACATAGGTATTTGGTAAGTTCCTGAGATAGTTTACCTTTGATTTTAGTGAGAAACGTGCCAATAACTGATTGAAAAAATATAAACAAATGGAAAAAGAACTTTTTGAACAATTAGAAGATATACTAGAGTTGAATCCGGGTACTGTATTATTAGCGGATGCTTTCAGAGAGTATGATAATTGGGATTCCATGGCTAATCTTTCTGTGATAGCCATGCTTGATGATTCCTTTGGGGTACATATTGCCTCTCAGGATTTTAAGAATTTGATTACCGTGGGTGATATGCTTAATGAAATCAAAAAAAGAATAGGATAAAAAACAGTTCTCGATACTGTCGACGCTCGGCATTATTTTGTGTGAAAGTAAGGGTCAAAAAAAGCTAATTCTTAAACGTAGGAAGTTAATTTTTATAACTCTTTATTATACCAAGTGCAATATACTATGAATTCACTTTTTAGTTTACACGGCAAAACGATTTTAGTAACTGGTGCATCTTCTGGTATTGGTCGTGCTATTGCTGTGCTTTGTGCGCAACAAGGGGCTACTGTAATCATGACCGCCAGAAATAAAGAACGCCTTGCCGAAACCCTACAATTACTTCCAAAAGGGAATCATCATTATCTTTCAACTGATTTAACATCAGAGGAAGAACTTAAAGAGTTGGTTCACCACCTACCTGTTTTAGATGGTATTATTTTGAATGCAGGAATGGTAAAAACGGTTCCTGTTCCATTTATAAAAAAAGAGGATTTAGAGTATATGTTTCACTTGACCTTGCACAGTTCCGTTATGTTAATCCAACAACTTTTGAAAAGTAAAAAGATAAAAACAGAAGCCTCTATTTGTTTTATATCTTCGGTAGCTTCTCAAAAAATAACAATTGGAAATTCTATTTATAGTGCTGCCAAAGGAGCTTTGAATTCGTTTGCTAAATCGTTAGCGCTTGAATTGGCTCCAAAACAAATTCGCGTAAACGCAATCTTACCCGGAATGATAGCTACAGGTATTTTAGATTCAGGAGTCGTTTCGGAAGAACAATTACAATTACATTTAAAAAACTATCCTCTAGGACGCTTTGGTAAACCAGAGGATGTTGCCGGTTTGAGCATATATTTGATGGCTGATGTGTCCAAATGGATGACAGGAAGTTTAGTAACAATAGATGGTGGCTATACCTTGAAATAGATTTATGAGAAACTTAGTTATTATTGGTGCTAGTGGTTTTGCCCGAGAAATGTACGATTTAGCCTTGGCTTGTTATGGTAATCAATCGGATTTTAGAATTAAAGGATTTTTAAGTGATAATCCATCCAATATCGAAGACCTTGGTTATCCTCCAGTTCTCAATACAGTAACTGATTATGAACCTGTTGATGGTGACGTTTTTTTCTGTGCCATAGGAAATTTATACCATCGAAAAAAAACGGTTGAAATTATCCTATCCAAAGGAGGAAAATTTATCAATTTAATACATCCTACGGCCATCATTTCACCAAGTGTAAAATTAGGAATAGGAGTTGGGATAAAATCATTTTGTGTATTGGCTAGTGATGTGACTGTTGAAGACTTTACCTTTCTACAAAGTTCCGTAATTATGGGTCATGATGTTCATATTGGAAGGTTTTGTCAAGTAAATTCGTTTTCGTTTTTCGCAGGTTATGTCAGAGTTCATGACATGGTTTCGGTGAATGCCGGAGTCAGAATTATACAAAATATAGTAGTAGAGGAGGAATCGGTTGTTGGTATTGGTAGTGTGGTGTTGCATCGCGTGCGGAAAAATACAACGGTGTTCGGAAATCCAGCCAAACGAATAGTATTATAGGTATTATAAGTACCCAACACGTTGGGTGAAATTAATAGAATTTAGATTTATAAAAAAAAATTTAACACATAGATACATAGAAAGCAAAGTGTGAAAAGAATTTATAGAAACTTTGTTTTACATAGCTAAGATTTCTGCACTAAAGTGGAACGTCTTTGTTTATACATCAAAACTATGTTCCTATGTGGTTGAAAAATAAAAAAAATGCATTATACCAAACGGCTTAAATAATCAATTTAAATATGTCTTTTTATCATTTTAATAACGTCAAAATTGCTGGAATGGCTTCGGCAGTACCACATAACAAATGTTCTATTGAACAATTGTTGCCTGCTTTTGATGCAAACAAAGTAAAAGACTATGGTGACAAGTTTGGTTTTCATCCAGTACGTCAAAGTGTAGATTTGCAAACCGCGTCTGACCTAGGTTTTGCCGCTGCCAGTCAACTACTCGAAAGTAAAAATACAAATAGAGATGAAATAGGTTTTATAATTTTCTTGACCAAAACACCTGATTATAGAAGCCCCGCTTCTGCTATTGTTTTGCAACACCGTTTACAACTTCCTATTGATTGTTTGGCGTATGATGTGAATTTGGGTGCTATTGGATTTATTGCAGGACTGCAATTGGGATGTTCATTGTTAAATGGCTTAAATACCTCAAAAGGATTGGTAATTATTGGAGATACCAATAGCAAACAAACCGACCCAGCTGATTTGTTTTCAAAACATCTTGGTGATGCTGCTACGGCACTACTTTTGGAAAAGCAAGACGGAATGTCCTCCATTAGTACTCAAGTATTTTCTCAAGGCAACGGTTATGATTCCTATATTATTCCAGGTGGCGCTTTTAGAACCAAAATGGATAGATCCAATTATGAACTCTCAAGTGTGCCTTCTGCAACTGATTTTAATAAGTTGATCTACGATTGGAATAGGATGCATACTTTTTTTTCAGAGACTATTCCAGCTGGAATTTTGGGTTTTATGAAAGAAACAAAAAGTCAAGTTTCTGAGTATGATGTAATCGCTTTTCAACAGTCAAATAATGACACGAATAAAAAAATAACCAATACTCTTGGAATGGAACGGAATATAGTACCATCAATTTTTAATAGTTTCGGAGATGTATCTGGTTCTTCAATTCCATTATTACTTGCACAAACAAAAATAGAAACAGGTAGTAAAAGAGTTTTATCTTGTGCATATGGAGAAGGCTATTCTTGGGGTTTTGCCGATTTTTTTATAGACAAAAATACTGTTCTCCCTTCAATTGAAACCGATGACTATTTTACAGAGGGCACTATAACACATGAAATTTAATCACTACAAACGATGTTAACAGGATTATTTCAAGATATTAAAATTTCAGGTTTATCAGTAGCAGTGCCTACAGAAAAAGTTCCTGTAGAAAACTTTAACGATGTATTTGGAGAAGAAAATGTATTCAAGTTTAAAGAAATGACGGGAGTACAATCTGTTTCAAGAGCAAAGCCAAATCAAACAGCATCCGATTTGGGTTATGAAGCAGCTGTTGATGTTTTTAAAAACTCAACTATAAGTAAAGACTCTATAGGAATACTAATTTTTGTGACCCAAAAGCCAGATTATAGAGTTCCTTCAACCGCTTTCGTACTTCATAAGCGTCTGGGGCTTTCTGAAAATTGCTTGTGTTTTGACTTGAACTTAGCTTGTTCTGGATTTATTTTTGGATTGCAAACCCTACTTTCATTATTGAAAAGTTCCACTTCAAATGCTGCTTTACTCATAACTGGGGATACTTCCGTAAAAACGTTATCGCCTCACGATAGAACCATGATTATGCTTTTTGGGGACAGTGGTTCAGCAACTTTAGTGGAAAAAGCCAAAACCAATTCAGAAATAAGACTTTCTTTCAGGACAGATGGTACCCGTTTCAAAAGTATAGTTACCCCTTCGGGAGGGTATAGAAATAGATATGCCCCAAAAGATAGAGTAGCATGGAGTGATGGAATTTTGCGTTCTGATTATGATACGCACATGAAAGGTATGGACGTTTTTGGGTTTTCTATTACCGATGTACCATTATTAATGAAGGATTTCATGGCAGCACAGCAAACCACACCAGAATATTATGATTTTTTTATTTTGCATCAAGCCAATAATTATATCCTAAAGCAATTAGCTAGAAAATTAAAAATCCCAATCGAAAAAATCCCTGTATCCTTGGATCGTTTTGGTAATAACAGCAGTAACTCCATTCCACTTGTATTGTCAGATCATTTTGGAAATGGAAATCATGGTTTTATAAAGATATTTATTTGCGGATTTGGAGCAGGGTTGTCTTTTGCTTGTGGTGATTTACTACTTGATACTGCGGTTATCAATCCATTAGTTGAAACCGATGCTTATTATAGTGAAGCCTATTAAGCAGGTTAGTTTGTTTTATAGTCCAAAAGAAGCTACTTTTGTCTAAAAGAAACTGTTAATACAATAAGAACTAATAATGAGTACCATAGAAAAATACAATGCAGTTTTCGCTTCTGTTTTTAATGTTAGTGAAACTATTTTGAATGATGATTTTAGTTCCGAATCGGTTGATAATTGGGATTCTATAACCCAATTAAGTTTAGTAACCGCCATGGAAGATACTTTTGATATCATGCTGGATCCAGAGGATATTTTAAATTTTAAATCCTATGCTGTGGGTAAGGAGATAGTAGCAAAATATGGTATAAATTTCTAATTCTTCGGGAATGAGTAGCAGACTTTTAGAAGGAAAAATTTGTTTAGTAACAGGCACCAGTCGAGGCATCGGAAAAGCTATTGTTGAAAGATATGCCGAAGAGGGTGCTATTGTTTTTGCCAATGCTCGAGAAGAATCTTCACTAGAGGAGTGGGCTGCTGCCTGTTCTGAAAAAAACAATACTACTGTCATTCCTATATATTTTGATATTACTAATGCATCGGCGTGCAAGGAGGCAATCTTAAAAATTAAGTCAGATTACGGAAGAATTGATGTTTTGGTCAATAATGCAGGAATGGTCACTTATGAATTATTGCCCATGATTGATTTTGACAAATTGAGAACTATGTTTGAAATCAATGTTATGGCTATGATTCAATTAGTTCAACTAGCGTCTCGTATGATGTCTCGTCAAAAAAGTGGTTCTATTATCAATATGGCAAGTATTGTAGGGGTTCAAGGTGTTAAAGGACAATTGGGGTATTCTGCTACTAAAGGTGCTGTGATTGCTTTAACAAAATCGGCTGCCAAGGAGTTAATAGAACACAATATTCGCGTCAATGCTATTGCACCAGGAATGGTGGGGACAGATCGATTTACCGCTGTTTTTGAAAAGAGTTTTAAAGAAAAAATGGCCAATATAGGGATAGGTCGATTAGCTTCCCCTAATGAAATTGCCGATGTTTGTGTGTTTTTAGGTTCCGATCTTTCCACTTATGTGACGGGTCAAATAATAGGAGTTGATGGTTCAACTTCATTTTAAATTAAATGCTAATGCTTCTTAAAGCAGAATTTATAGAAAAAAACACTAGTGCCTTTATAGATGTTGATGGGAACTTGTTGACTTATAAAGATTTATTTGAATTTTCAAAAGTATTCGCCCAAAAAATAAATAAGCGTACCCTAATTTTTATTCTATCCGAAAATACTTTTGGAGCTGTTGCAGGATATATAGCCTCTCTAGAAAATAAAATAGTTCCCTTATTGTTGAATTGCGCTACTGAAAAACAATTACGAGAAAATCTCATTGTGGTGTATCAACCCGAGTTTCTTTGGGTTCCAGAGCATATGACTTCATCCTTTGATTATGAAGTGGTATTCAAAGCTTATGGCTATGTACTTTTAAAAACGAATTTGCAATCTCCAGTTTTACACGATTCATTGTCGCTCTTATTGCCTACATCAGGCTCAACGGGGAGTCCCAAATTAGTGCGTCATAGTTATACCAATATTGAAGAAAATGCTAAAAATGTAGGTCAAGTTTTTGAAATAAAAGAAACAGATAGAGCTTTAGCCCTATTGCCTATGTATTATACCATGGGACTTTCAGTAATAACAAGTTATCTTGCTGCTGGTGCTACCGTTTTACTTTTTAATGGTAGTTTGACGGATGCTGTTTTTTGGAAATTTTTAAAAGAACAAAAAGCTACTGTTTTCACTGGGGTTCCTTATAGTTTTGAGATTATCTCTAAACTCCGTTTTACAAGAATGGAGTTACCCGATTTAAAAATCATATCACAAGGTGGTGGAAAATTAAGTCCTACAGTATTCAACGAATTTGCTGAATATGCTGAACGAACAGGTAAAAAATTTATTGCTACCTATGGACAAACAGAAGGAACAGCTCGAATGGCTTACCTGCCACCTGAGTTGGCTAAAACAAAAATTGGAAGCATTGGAAAAGCGATTCCGAACGGAAAACTATTTTTGATAGACGATCATGGAAATGAAATTCTAGATTCTGAAGTTGCGGGTGAAATGGTGTATAGTGGACCTAATGTTACTTTGGGTTATGCTAATATTGGAGATGATTTACAAAAAGGAGATGAACGAAATGGGGTATTACCAACAGGAGATATTGCCGTTAAAGACAAAGACGGATTTTTTTATATTGTAGGTAGAATTAGTCGTTTTTTAAAATTATATGGGGTTCGAATAGGATTAGATGAGCTAGAGCATCTAATTGTTCAAAATTTTGGTGTGGAGGCGGTCTGTACTGGTGATGATGAAAAAATGAAAATTTATGTCACTAATAAAGATATTCTAGAAGAGGTTGCCTCTTTTGTAATACACAAAACGAGTTTATACCATCAAGCTTTTGAAGTACGCTATATTTCAACTATTCCAAGAAATGATGTAGGTAAAATTAGTTATAATTTTGAATAACAAATCAATCCATTCTTTGTTGAATTTTTTATTTTATGATAGTACATCAGTTTGTTAATCCGCATCGTCTTTCCAATACCTATGTTTTAGAATTAGACTCTAATGAAGTAGTTTTAGTGGATGTTGGCAATTTTGACACTACCGATTTTATGAAATGGTTAGCCGAAAACAACAAAATGGTGACAAATGTTTTACTTACTCACGAACATGCCGATCATTGTTGCGGATTGGATGCTTTATATAAATCACATCCTTTTCAACTGCTTTGTACTTTGAAATGTGCAGAGAATATTAAAAGTAGTAGGCAAAATTTTTCCTATTATTTAGAGGATATTCCAACATTTGAAGTGGCATTAACTACCATTTCAACCATCCATGATTATGACACTAAAATTATTGGGGGACAACGGTTTACATTTATAGAAACGCCCGGCCACAGTCCGGGTGGAATGTGCATTTTAGCAGATGATTTTTTGTTTACAGGAGACACCATATTAAATGGAATTAAAGCTCCATTGACATTTCCTCATAGCAATAGAAAAGACTATCAAGTTTCTATTGAAAAGATTAAAGCTGTTTTAAAAAAAGGAATGACGATATTTCCCGGGCATGATAACTCTTTTAGCTTTCAAAAATTCGACAATCTTTTTGTGTAAATTGCATCCAATTAAAATAGTAAAGTAGTTATTTAAAAACATGTATAAAACCATCGTAAAACCAATAGTAGATTTTTTATTATCCCTAATGGGACTAGTCGTTCTTTTCCCGATACTATTAGTAATAACCCTTTTACTTTTTTTGGCTAACCATGGAAAGCCTTTTTTCTTCCAATCTCGACCGGGTAAAAACGGAAAGATTTTTAAAATAGTAAAGTTCAAAACCATGAATGACAAAAAAGATGGTGATGGAAAACTACTTCCTGATGCTCAGCGATTGACAGCTGTCGGTAAATTTGTTCGTAAGACATCATTAGATGAATTGCCTCAATTGATTAATGTAGTAAAAGGTGATATGAGTTTGATTGGACCAAGGCCATTGTTGACTCATTATTTACATTTGTATAGTGCATTTCAAAATCGCCGTCACGAAATAAAACCTGGTATTACAGGTTGGGCGCAAGTAAATGGTAGGAATGCCATTTCGTGGGATAAAAAATTTGAATACGATGTTTGGTATGTAGACCATATGTCTTTAGGGTTAGACATTAAAATACTATTCAAAACAATTATTAAAGTTTTTAAAAGTGATGGGATTACAGCTGCTAATGTGGCTACTACTGAACCATTTAGTGGGGAATGAGAATTTTGGTCTTTAGTAAGTTTTAAAGAGAAAGTGTAAGGAGTAATTTGTTTTTTACATCCCAGTTCTTTTTCACAAGTATAAAATCAGTAGTAATAAAGCACTACTCAAGCGCCTCTTTTTATACACTACTTGACGAAGAGTTAATCTTAAACGCAAACAACCCCGCCAAATAAAGTAGCAGGGTTGATTTACTAAGAATAAAGATTTAAACTACATCCAAAAGATGCAACACATTAAAAGAATTGTTCTTTAAAGGATACTGTTCTCCATTTATCTCTTGAAAGAACTCAATCAAAATAAAAAACAATTGACTGCCCGCTCCAACAGGAATTTCCTCTGGAGTTAATGTTAAGGTGGTCACGCCAGTGCCAATTGGAAAATTTTCCTTGTTGCTATACCGCGTCTGATACGATAAATCATCAAAATCAACTACACTCATGGCACCGCTGATGCTAACATGAGTAGCGCCTTCGGGTAGCGACAAATGGATGCTAGGATTAAAATTAACCAATGTCACAATGCCAGTTGCCGTATCCAAAGATACTTCTCCACGAAAAACCGTTCTGAACCGTGAACCATTGTTAAAATCAAATCCCTTTAGGGCTTTTTTCCCTTCCAAACTTTGAATACCAATACTTACATTCCGTTCCCCACGTGGAGAAACTAAATCCAAGTTTTTAATAATACTCATAGTTTGTGACAAGCGACTGCTGACCCTATAATCCTTAGCCAACTGTAACATTCCAACTGCCGAATTCCGAATCAACTGACTCATTTTCGCGTTGTGACCAAACTCAACCCCATTTTCACGAGTACGCTGAAAAGCGGGGTCAGTTTTCATTCTTTTTTTGGAGATACCTCCCTTAGCACGAACAAGCTGTCCGTCTTTACTGCGATAAAAGGTCATTCCTTTTACCGTTCCTTGAATCTCTACGACTCCGTCTACTTTAGCCATTGCTTATAGTATTTAAAATTAATATTGACCAAATGTAGCGGAGTTTTCAAAGCCATATTTTTTTTGGTGCAGCCAATACTCTTATATACAAGTATTTACATAAAAATACCTGCAAATAGTAGTGATTGCAACAACGGACAGATTTGGACATAAAAGTGCATAAAAATGCAGTGGAATAGTTAAAAAATAGTACAAAAACCAACAGCAATCCCAGCAATAGTCTAAGAATAATAGACCCATCCTAGGGGATACTTACGGGATACTTACGGGGCAATGATGCCATTCAAGATTGTATGATACTTATTTACAATAACTATCAAACGCCAAAGCCAGCAAAAAAATCAAAGAAATAAGAATTCAACCATGTAAGTTATTATTAATCCCTATAAACTATTGCATCTAGTAGGGTTAAAATCTATCCCTTTTACATTTCTATACAAAAAAAGCACAACAGATACACTGCCAATTACTTACGTCTTTATAAAGAAATCTATTCATTTGTTTTCTCAATATTTTGTAATATATTGCTCTCTTAAATTCACCACCAATGGCAAAACTAACTGAGGAAGATAAAGCGTTAAAACAAAAATGGCTTGATCAGATAGCAATACAAACCGTTGAAGATAGATTAGAGCAAATAAACTTAGAAACAGACAATACACAAGAATGCTTTAATTTATTTTTAAGAAATAAATTGTTTGTCAAGTACATCGATAAATCCCTGTTTTATGATTTTTCAATGTACATTGATAGCATACAAAGAGCTATAGCTAATGCTCGTTATTTATTCATTGATACTAAAATTGTTCATATAGATTGGAGTGGTTTTGTAATAGAAGAAATCAATGAAGTGTATAGTTTTATTGATTACGAGGTTGAAGGTAGCATCATACATAGTAAAGGAAAAAAATACTTATCTTTTTTAAAAGCTAACGAAGCTAGATATTTAACATTAGATAGGCTACAAACTATTTTACACTCTAAGAGTAAAAATAGTTTAAAAGACTTTTTTTCGAACAAACTAAAAAAGGGTTTTATCAATTTAGTTGAATTAGATAAACAACATGGATCATTATTTAATTACTTAGACAGTATTTATAACTATAATCTTGTCAATAATCGTACTATAAATATATTAGACAAACATAGAGAAGCAATTGAATCTGCCTTTGATTTTGAAGGGTATAAAAACCCAATTAGGTTACTAGAGTTTCCAGCTGAGAAATTGAAATTCCAAAAACTATTAAAAACATGGTTCTTGGAACAATTAGAGTATAGAACAAAAGTGTTGGAATGGAAAACAATTCCTGTTGAATACCAATTTCTATATGATTATGCATTAAGTCTAGTCCCAACAATAGAGGAACGCAAACCAAAACAAATCAAGCAAGAAGTACTGTTGCAACATCCAGAGCCAGAGTATCCCAAACACATTTTTAAAGACGCACAGAGTTTCGAACTCTTCAACTTCTTAATGCAATACTACAAAACACCAAATACTATTAGTTTTTTATACAGAATAATGGCTGAAATAGAAAACCCCAATCGCATACTGGTAAAAGACACTCCTTTCAGAGAATGGTTTAACAAACAAAACTTTGAAATTACATTAGAAACTCATACCAAAACCTACTTGGGAGCTAAAAATCAAGATAGAATTATAACGTATGCTATTGCTAAAAAGTTAATAATCAAGGAGTAATAAATCAAGAGAGTAAACTCTTCAAAAACTGAGAGCAAACTCTTCAATTTCAAAAACAAAAATATGTGTTCCTTGTTATAATTTTGAACCATAAAATCGCCAGTATAGAGCTTTATAAAGGCAGAAAGAAATTCAAAATGAGTATAGCAAGAAGAGTAATTAAAGCAAAAGATATTCAATACTTCTTTGGAAAAGGAGAGCGGATGAGTTTCAAGATGCTACAACAAATGAGATTCGATTTGAGTAAAAAAAAGCACCAACCCATAACAATAAGTGATTTTTGTAGCTATTACAAGGTAAACGAAATAGAAGTAATCCAATCAATTGAGGTGGCACAAGAAATAGAGAAAAAAGAGAACGTAAAAATAAAAATAAACCAAAATAAAGGAATAAGTAATCCAATGCCAACACCATCAAGTACTCCAGAAAATATTAAACAAGAGACCTATTTTTTTGGCAAAAAGACCAATTGATAACGCTAAAGGAAAATAATTTAGTAAATTGAACGGTAATAATTTACATTTGTGATTAAAATAACGAATACAACGGGTTAATAAAACTTACGTTTATATTTTTTAAAATTAAGAATGACACAATCAAAAATATGGTTATCCTCCCCTCACATGGGTGGAACCGAACAAAAGTATGTTAAAGAGGCCTTTGATACCAATTGGGTAGCACCTCTAGGACCTAATGTCACTGGGTTTGAACACGATTTAGAAAACTATCTCAATAACAATGTATCTGTAGCGGCCCTGAGTTCTGGAACAGCGGCAATACATTTAGGGTTAGTGTTATTAGGCGTTCAGCAAGGTGACGAAGTGATTTGTCAAAGTTTTACTTTTTCAGCTTCAGCCAATCCGATACTTTATCTTGGTGCCACACCTATTTTTATTGATAGTGAGTTGGATACTTGGAATATGTGCCCTATGGCCCTTGAAGAGGCCATCTTGGATTGCATTTCAAAAGGAAAGAAACCCAAAGCCATTATAGGTGTTCATCTCTACGGAATGCCGTTTAAGGTGGATGAAATTAAAGCGGTCGCTCATCGGTATGAAATCCCTTTATTGGAAGATAGTGCTGAGGCACTTGGAAGTAGCTATAAAGGACAAAAGTGCGGGACATTTGGCGATATTAGCGTTTTATCCTTCAATGGGAATAAAATAATCACTACTTCGGGTGGTGGCGCTTTAGTAACTCATGATCAAGCCGTGAAAGAGAAAGCCGTTTTTTTGGCTACCCAAGCCAGAGATACTGCTCCTCATTATCAGCATTCTGAAATAGGGTATAATTACCGGTTGAGTAATATTTGTGCGGGTATAGGAAGAGGGCAAATGGAAGTTTTGGATGCTCATGTTGGGTTGAGAAGAGACATGCATCAGTTTTATGTTGACTTCTTTACCAAAATAGACGGAATCACTGTTTTTAGCGAACCTACTGCTGATTATTTCTCCAACCATTGGTTGACTGCTATTATCATACATCCCGATGCTTTGGGAGGAAAGACTAGAGAAGATTTGAGATTGTTTTTGGAGCATGAAAATATTGAATCTCGACCCTTATGGAAACCAATGCATTTACAGCCTGTTTTTGAATCCTATCCTTATTATGGTGGTACGATAGCAGAACATCTTTTTGACAATGGATTGTGTTTGCCTTCGGGGTCTAATATGACTGCGTTGGAAAAAACTAGAATAGCAGATGCACTTGAGCGATTTATAAATGGCTAAACACAGATTTCACTGATTGTCACATATTGGTTAAATTGTATTGTTTTTCACCATATAAGGCATGTAAGTTCATTTATGGTTGAACACAGATTTTTCTGATTGTTACAGGTTAGTTAATTAGTATTGTTTTCACCATATAAGGCATATAAGTTCATTTAAGGTTGAACGCAGATTTTACTTATTTTCACAGATTGGTTAAGTATTATTTTTTACCATATAAGGCATGTAAGTTCATTTCAGTTTAACCCGATTGTCGTAATTAGTTTTTAAAAATTACTTCAACGGGTTAATTTACATATTCAAAAATACTTATTTGGTGTTTTTATTTATATAATAAATCCTATTTCTGTTTTATTATGTATTTATTTTGTTGTTGTTTATCGTAATAATTTAAAATACTAATTGATTTATATTATTTTAGCTTAAATTTACCCGTTATAATATTATCGCCTGCGTATGTCTGTTTTTAAGAGTATGAAATGGTTCTTGCTCAGCAAAAGGTTCCAGAATATTGGCTATTTGCCACGTTGGATTATTTTTGCTATTGATGTTTTCATTGTTAGTACAGCTTGTTTAGTTACTTACATTATTCTTAGTAGCTTAAATGTAATTATACATGATGTTTTAAGTTTACCTGCTCAACTGGGTATTATCATACTTATAAACGCTTTATTCTTCATTTTTTTTAGAACCTATAGTGGAATCATTAGGCACTCTACTTTTATAGATGGCGTGAAGTTGTTAATAGCCACATCGGCCTCTTATGTTACTTTAATGGGGATTAATTATGCTTTTTTAATTGCCTTTAATTTAAAGTTATTTCTATCTACGGGATTGTTTATCACCTATGTTATTTCTTTTCTCCAATTATTTTTATTTCGAATTTTAGTAAAAAATATTTTTGAGCGCTACTTGCAAGTTAGCGATACCAAAAAATTAGTTAGAGCTGTAATTTATGGTGCTGACTCCAATGCCATTTCTGTAGCGAATGCGCTAAAAACAGAGAAGCCTTCCCGATTTTTAGTAGTGGCTTTTGTGGATAAATTTCAATCTGTAAAGACCTCTAAGAGTATATTGGATTTACCTATAATTAATAAAACTAAGGATATTCATGTTATCATGAGATCAGTCAATGCGGAAGCATTGATTATCGCTGAAAAAAGTTTAACGAAAGAGGAAACCATTACTTTGGTAGAGGAATGTTTGGAGTATAATTTCAAGGTTTTTACTGTTCCTTTAATCACCGACTGGGAGGATAAAAAGGAAATTTCCAATCGTTTACAGCATTTTGCTATAGAAGATTTGTTGCATAGAAAACCAATAGTATTGGATACAAAATCCATATCTTCTCAATTACAAAATAAAACCATCTTAATTACCGGTGGCGCTGGTTCTATTGGGAGTGAAATTGTAAGACAAATTATTGCCTTTAATCCCTATAAAATTGTTATACTGGATCAAGCCGAGTCACCCTTACATAGTTTACAACTTGAGATTTTGGATGTTCTCCGTCAATCTGAAGAGTCGGAAAAAGAGAGTAGTAGTAAGGTTAAAATTAAAACCATTCTAGCTGATATTAAAGATTTCAATACACTTGAAAGCGTTTTTAATCGTTACAAACCTCATTTTGTATTTCATGCTGCTGCTTACAAGCATGTTCCTATTATGGAAGAATATCCGTCTCAAGCCATTTTCACTAATGTTATAGGAACCAAGAATTTGGCTGATTTGTCACATAAATATTTAGTTGAAAAGTTTGTATTGATTTCTACGGATAAAGCTGTTAATCCGAGTAGTATCATGGGTGCTAGTAAGCGTATAGCTGAAAAATATGTTCAATCCTTGAATTTCCATTTGGCACAAACCAAAAAGAGTGTGCCTACCAAATATATCACTACACGATTTGGTAATGTTTTAGGTTCCAATGGTTCTATAGTTCCTTTGTTTACTAAGCAAATACAAGAAGGAGGACCTATAACTATAACTCACCCTGAGATTATTCGGTATTTTATGACCATACCAGAAGCTTGTCAACTAGTGTTAGAAGCGGGTGCAATGGGTGCAGGAGGAGAAATTTTTATTTTTGATATGGGTGATCCTGTTAAAATTATCGATTTGGCTAAGAAAATGATTCGATTGGCTGGTTTTACTCCCGACAATGAAATTAAAATAAAAATTATTGGACTGCGACCTGGTGAAAAACTATATGAAGAGTTGTTGCACGACACCTCTAAGACATTGCCGACACATAATACTAAGATTATGATTGCTCAGGATCGTTTTGAGCATTATCATGATTTAGTTGACTCCGTTTCTGAATTGATTGAAACAGCACTTCACCATTCCAATGAAGAAGTAGTCGAAAAAATGAAAAAAATAGTCCCTGAATTTAAAAGTATGAATTCGGTTTTTGAGTCTCTTGATCGATAGTGTTAATTGTTAAGTTCTTAAGTTTCGGGATAGTTTTTAAGTTTTACAGAAAAAATACTATATTTAACTAAGCACACGTTTTAAAAAATTGTTTTTGAATATAATAATTTCGAACGGTTATATAATTAAGGGTCTGTTTTATAAATTTCTTTTTCAACTTATTATTTCTCCAAAAATATTCTACATTTGCTATTCTAAATAAATTATATGAGTTTCAGAGTTTTTACTAAAATCGGTTTTCTTCTTGTAGTACTGTTTTTTACCTCTTGTGCTTCCAAAAAAAATGTTGTTTATCTTCAAAACATTGATACTATAGGAAATTCTAATGCGACAGTAAATTACGAAACTCGTTTACAAAATGACGATTTGTTAAGTATTATTGTTTCCGCTGACCAGCCAGAAGCAACTTTACCTTTTAATATGCCTCAAATTCAAGGTAATTATCAAATTAATGAAAATCAAGATGGAATAAAAACCTATCTAATTGATGCGGAAGGGAATATTGATTTTCCTGTAGTTGGTAAAGTAAAGTTAGGTGGTCTCACAAGAGCTGAAGCTATCAACAAATTAACCAGTATGATTAAAGAATACATCACTAATCCTCAGATTAATTTAAGGATTCTAAATTATAAAATATCAGTTTTAGGCGAAGTGGTTAGGCCTGGTAGTTTTAAAATTACTGGTGAACGAATTACATTGCTGGAGGCCATTAGTATGGCGGGTGATTTAACCATATACGGAAATCGCGGAAATATTCTTGTGATAAGAGAAGTAAATGGGACTAAAACATACACTCGTATTGATGTTACCAAAGCTGATTTTATGAATTCTTCTTTTTATTATCTAACACAAAACGATATTGTTGTTGTTGAACCTAATCAGACCAAAGTCAATTCCTCTGTCATTGGTCCTGATGTAGCAACGGCTCTTACTGCTTTAACACTATTAACTACAGTATTATTACTCTTTATTAAATAAAATGCAAGAACATCCCTCAATAAAAAACAAAATACAAGACGACACCATCTATCTTAGAGAGCAAATTGACAAATATTTAAAGCATTGGGTTTGGTTTGTTATTTCTCTTTTTCTTTGTTTAGCTATTGCTTTTATGTATTTGCGTTATGCTATACCTCAATACCAAGCCAGTACTACTATTTTAGTAAAAGATGAGAAAAAAGGGTCTCTAGAGTCTGAATTATCCGCTTTTTCAGATTTAGGATTGACAAAAGGTATAAAGAGTAATGTTGATAATGAGATTGAAATTATTAAATCAAGAAACATTATTCAAACTGCAATAAAAAAATTGAACTTTAATGTTTCGTATTATACAGAAGGAAGAGTAAAGCGTATTGAATTGTATGATAATAATCCCATTGATGTTTCTTTTTATGAAGTAGATGATATTTTTTACAAAAAAAATCAATCTTATATTATCAATTCAAAATCGGATACTACATTTGAATTGGCTACTGTTGAGGGAAATGTTATTAGTGAATTTAAATATGGTGCTTTACTAAGATTAGGAAATTGTAAAATGGTAGTTACCAAGAATTTGAAATCATATAGAAATGTTAAAGATTTTACTATCACCGTTAGTATTTCTAATATAGAAAATGTTGTACAAAGTTATAAAAACAGATTAAAAGTTAATCCATTAAGCGATAAATCAAGTGTTGTAGAATTAACACTTAAAGACCCTGTAGCCAAGAAAGCGGAGGATTTGTTAAATACGATTATTGAAATATACAATCAAGACGCTATTGATGATAAAAATTTCATTTCTAAAAATACTCAAAAGTTTATAGATGAAAGATTGCGTTTCATTTCTCAAGAATTGGGTGAAGTCGAGAAAAAAGGTGAAAACTATATGGCCTCTAATAGGTTAACCGATGTTGCGGAAGATGCCAATTTGTATATTCAAAATTCAGTAGCTTTTGAAAAATCGTTAATAGAAACTGAAACACAGATTAAAGTTGTTAGCTCCATGTTAGATTATTTAAATACGGCTCCTAAGAACGATGTCATTCCGAGTAATATCTTACCTGCTTTAAATGGTACTTCTAACAATAACACTTCAGAATTAATCAATCAATACAATGGTTATATAATCGATAAAAGCAGGATTTTGAGTGGTGGTGCTACGCAAAAGAATTCGGTTGTCATGAATTTAAATAATAGAATTGATGACATGAGAAGAAGTATTAAAGAGAGCTTAAATCGCTTGATAGCTTCTCTAAAGATACAACGTGATGATTTGCAAAGACAAAATAATATTATTAATGGTAAAATCGCTGAAATCCCTAGACAGTCTAGAGAAATAAAAGTGATTGGAAGGCAACAAGCCATTAAAGAAACACTTTATCTTTATTTACTTCAAAAGCGTGAAGAAATTGGGATTACTTTAGCTGTAACTGCGCCCAATGCAAAACTAATTGATGCTGCCAAAGCACAACCTTCTCCAATATCACCCAATAGAAATATTATCTTATTAGTTGGTTTTTCTTTAGGTTTATTAATCCCATTTTTAATATTATATCTTTCTGATTTATTTGATACCAAAGTAAAGAATAGAAAAGATATTGAAGATTCTATATCCGTTCCTTTTCTTGGAGATATTCCAAAATCAGAATCTGAAGATGAAATAATAGCTGCTTCAAGTCGCTCTAGTTCTGCTGAAGCCATTAGAATAGTTAGGACTAATTTAGAATTCCTGCTCAGTGGTGTTTCTGAAAACACCGCCAAGACTATTTTCATAACCTCAACAGTCCCGAAAGAGGGAAAGACTTTTATTGCAGTTAATTTAGCGAGTACTATTGCTTTATCGGGTAGAAAAGTTTTATTAGTGGGGCTAGATATTAGAAATCCTAAAATTGATAATTATTTAGATTTACCTCCCAAAGGAATTACCAATTATATTGTAAAACCCAATGAGAATATTGAAGATTATATTGTCAAAGCCAATAGTCTAGACAATTTGTTTGTGTTGCCCTCTGGTGTTATTCCACCTAATCCTGCTGATTTATTGATGAGTCCTAAAATAGACACCCTGTTTGCTACTCTAAAAAAACAATTTGATTATATCATTGTAGATACTGCTCCAGTTAGCTTGGTTACTGATACTTTGTTAGTTGCAAAACACGCCGATGCTTTTGTATATGTAGTAAGAGCCAATTATTTAGACAAACGAATGCTTGCTATTGCGGAGTCTTTTTATGTAGAGAAAAAATTGCCTAATATGTCTATACTTTTGAATGATACTGTTTGGCGAAAAACATATGGCTACGGCTATGGCTACGGCTATGGCTACGGCTATGGAGTTGAGAAAGAAAAAAAATCTTTGAAAGACCGATTTTTAAAGAAAAAATAAGTTTTTAGCCATTACATTTTCTAAAGAATTTAATTGTTTTATTTTTAGCTTTCTGTTAAAAGCATCAATATGGTTCTGATGGTGAATATCACTTCCAACAAAGTCAAAGTAATTGTTAGCAAGTAGTTTGTCTGCTATGTTGCTGACGTTTTTCCCATAGTATTCTACTGTAGATAATAGATTTAATTGAAAGAGACAGCCCGTTGTTTTCAACTTTTTATACTCTTTGAAATTGTTGTGAAAAAACAAATACCTTTCTGGATGTGCTAAAATAGGCTTGTAACCTGCTAATTGAATTTCGAATAGTATTTCATACAATTGGAATGGAGGACTTATATATGACATTTCTACTAAAAGATAATTGTCTTTTATAGTCAATAGTTTTTCAGTTTCTAATCTTTTTAGAAAATATGAATCTATCATGTATTCACATCCTACTTTAAAAGTGTCAATATCACATTTCTCATGAATTACCTCTGCTGTTTCTTGGTGTTTTTTCCTAATTGATTCTTCATTGTTATCCCAGATATTTGTTATTATATGTGGTGTAGTAATTATATTTTTGAAACCCAAGGCACTCATTTGAGAAACTAGTGAAATGCTATCTTCTATCGTAGTTGCTCCATCGTCAATCCCAGGAAGTAAATGGGAATGGATGTCTACATGATTTTTGGGAATCAAATCACGTAAAAGGGGTTTCTGTTTGAAGAAGTGTATCAAAGTTGTCCATTTAGGGGTATAAAAATACTCAAATAAAAATTGATTTATAACTAATTTAGTTATCTACTAAATAAAATAGGTCTGTTTCTTTTCAAAGGGCTATTCGAATTTATATATTTGCAATTGGTGGTTAGTGTTCTTTGTTTTGATTTTGTGTTCTGTATGTATGTTTGGTTCACGCAAAGAACGCCAAGATTTAATCACAAAGCGCACTAAGGAATAAGAATTAGAAAGCATTCATAACTAATGAATTTTATAGTTTACTAAATACGTGAAAAACGAAATATTAAATAATAATCCACAAACAGACGATTGGGATTTGGTTATCAAAGGTCATACTTCCCTTTTTGACTTGCGTCTTAAGGAAGTTTGGCATTATAGAGACTTGTTGTTTTTGTTTGTAAAGAGGGATTTTGTAACGGTTTACAAACAAACCATTTTAGGTCCTTTGTGGTTTTTTATACAACCTTTGTTGACTACCATAACCTTTACTATTATTTTTGGAAACATTGCTCAATTGTCTACTGATGGTGCTCCAAAAATTATTTTTTATATGGCAGGTATCACCTTATGGAGTTATTTCTCCAATTGTTTGACATCTGTTGCAGGTGTTTTTAATGCTAATGCTAGTATTTTTGGTAAAGTTTATTTTCCTAGATTAATTATGCCTCTTACCGTTGTTATTTCTAATTTGATGAAATTTGGGGTTCAATTTCTATTGTTTGTTTGTTTTGTCACCTATTTTGTTTTGAATGGACAAATTCATCCTAATTTATACATACTAATATTACCACTCATTATTTTTTTGATGGCATTATTTGCTATGGGTATTGGATTAATTTTAACGGCTATGACTGCTAAATATAAAGATTTGAATCAGCTGATTTCTTTTGGCATACAGTTGTTTATGTATGTAACCCCTGTAATTTATCCTAGTTCTTCTGTTCCCGAAAATTATCAATGGCTGGTAGCATTAAATCCTTTAGTACCTTTGTTTGATTATATGCGTTATGCTTTTTTGGGCATTGGTGCGTTTTCATTTTTTGTTTTGCTTTATCCGGTTGTTTTTTCATTCGTGATTTTAGCCTTTGGCGTGTTGGTTTTTAATAAAGCACAAAAAACGTTTATTGATACTGTTTAGTTGGGAGTTGTTGGAGTTGCGGGTTTCGAGTTGCGGGTTTTGGGTTGGGAGTTATTCAGGGTAAATTTTTTAGTTGCCAAAAAAATATGAGTAGAGTAGTTATAAAAGCAGAGGATATATCTAAACAATACCGATTGGGACTTGTGGGTACAGGCACCCTGCGCGATGATTTTAAGCGCTGGTGGTACCAAGTGCAAGGCAAGGAAGATCCATTTTTGAAAATAGGAGAAGCCAATGATCGTTCCACCAAAGGGGATAGCGATTATGTGTGGTCGTTGCAGGATATTAATTTTGAAATTAATCAAGGAGACTCTGTTGGGATTATTGGTCGGAATGGTGCTGGTAAAAGCACGCTGTTAAAAATACTAAGTCAGGTGACCCAACCTACCAAAGGGAAAATTTATACTAAAGGGCGTATTGCCTCCTTATTGGAAGTAGGTACTGGTTTTCATCCTGAAATGACAGGAAGAGAAAATATCTATTTGAATGGTGCTATCTTAGGGATGCGCAGGTATGAAATTACCCGAAAGTTGGATGAGATTATTGCTTTTTCAGGTGTGGAACGTTATGTAGATACCCCTGTGAAAAGGTATTCTTCTGGAATGTATGTGCGCTTGGCTTTTGCTGTGGCTGCTCACTTAGAATCTGAGATTTTAATAGTTGATGAGGTTTTAGCAGTTGGCGATGCCGATTTTCAGAAGAAATGTTTGGGCAAGATGAATGATGTTAGTAAGGGTGATGGTCGAACTGTTTTGTTTGTGAGTCATAATATGGCTGCGGTAAAGAGTTTGTGTACTAAAGGTATAGTTTTGGAACATGGATTATTAACTTATAGTGGACTTTCAGAACAAGCCGTAAGTTATTATTTGAAAGATGGTGGAAGTGTAACTTCTAACATATACACTTTTGACAAAATTTTTGACACTTCTATTTTTAAACTGAATTCTATTTTAGTAAAAAACAAGAATAGAAAATTAGAAGATCCAATTTTAGAGAATGAAACCATCACGCTGTTAACTGACATCGATTTTAAAACCGAAGTAAGTCGTTATTCTATAACCTATCATTTGTATAATGAATTAGGAGAAGCAATGTTTTCTATATATGACAAAGACTCTAAATCAAACATACAACTCGGTAATAACAAATTGTGTTTTGAAATTCCTCCTTATTTTTTCCAATCAGGAAACTATGCATTGTCACTTTTTATTGTTGAAGATAGAAGAACTGCCATTTTTGTAGAAAAAGATATATTTAGATTTACTGTTGTAGATGGTGGAAGGGATTTAGGCGTATATATGGGAAGAGAACCAGGATATATTCGTCCCCAATTTAGATGGTCAAGATTATGATAACAGTTACCAAAACTTTTTTTCCTCCAATTGAAGACTATCAGTTTCAACTGCAACGCATATGGAACAATCAATGGTTGACCAATCGAGGTGCATTAGTACTAGAATTGGAAGAAAAGCTTAAAAAGCATCTGTCAGTTTCTAATATCATTATTACCAATAATGGAACCATTCCATTGCAAATAGCCTTAAAATTATTAGGGAATTGTGGTGAAATTATTACCACGCCATTTTCTTATGTTGCCACTACAGCAGCCATAGTTTGGGAGAACTGTACCCCAATTTTTGTAGATATTCATCCAGAATATTTAACTATTGATGAAACTAAAATTGAGGCTGCTATTTCAGATAAAACAACGGCTATTTTAGCGACACATGTTTTTGGCAATCCTTGCAACGTGGAAGCGATTGAAGCGATTGCTAAGAAACACAATTTAAAAGTAATCTACGATGCTGCTCATGCTTTTGGGGTGACGTATAACAATCAATCTATATTTGACTATGGCGATGTGAGTACCTGTAGTTTTCATGCAACTAAGTTGTTTCATACTGGAGAAGGAGGAGCTTTGTTTTGTAGAGATGCTTCATTACAACACCAACTTTTTTACAGTCACAACTTTGGGCATAACGGACCGTTGGATTTTTATGGTTTGGGTATTAATGGTAAGATTTCGGAGTTGCAAGCCGCTATGGGTTTGACAGTACTACCGTACATGGATATTATCTTAAAAGGTAGGGAAGAGGTTTTTAATTATTACAACACAAATCTTAATTTTTCTAAATTGAAAACTATTAAGATAAGAGAAAATACAATGTGGAACTACAGTTATTATCCCCTAATTTTACAGAGCGAAGAAGTATTATTGGGAGTTCAAAAAGCACTCAACGAACAACAGATTTTTCCACGACGTTATTTTTATCCCTCTTTGAATACGATTAATTATGTTTTTGGAACTTTAATGCCAATGTCGGAGAGCATTTCTTCAAGAGTTTTGTGTTTGCCTTTGTATGAGAATTTATCTATTGAACATTTAAACAAAATAGTGGTCATCATAAATAAAGCATTATGAAATTAGCTATAATGCAACCTTATTTTTTTCCATATATTGGCTATTTTAGTCTTATAAAACATACTGATAGATTTATACTCTTTGATCCAGTTCAGTATATCAGACATGGATGGATTGATAGAAATAGAATTTTAAAACAAAATGAAAGTTGGTTGTACATACAGGTTCCATTACTAAATAAAAATAGAGATTCTATAATCAAAGATTTATTGATAGACAATAATCAAAATTGGAAAGAAAAAATAATTGCTCAATTACAGATTTATAAAAAAAAGAAAGCTCCTAATTTTTTTAAAGTTATTGGTTTAGTTAAAACTATTTTTAGTAAAGATTACACTAATGTAGTAGTGCTAAACCAAACAATTTTGCAAACCATATGTGAGTATTTGGGAATTAAAGCTGACATCCTTATTTTTTCTGAAATGAATTTAGAAATTGATGAAGTGAAAGCACCCGATGAGTGGGCCTTAAACATTTGTAAAGCTTTGGGGAATGTAGATGAGTATTGGAACCCACCTGGCGGTCAATTATTTTTTAATAAAGATAAATATGATGTTTCAGGAATTACATTGTATTTTCAAAATGTTCGCTTATCACAGTACAATCAAAATGATTATATATTTGAATCCGGTCTATCAATTTTGGATGTATTAATGTTCAATAGTGTAGAACAGATTAATAACATGTTAGATGATTATGAATTACTATAAGGATAATACTAATTCTATTGGAGGATATTTTGAGTTAGAAACTAATCTAATTTCAGAATATCACTCAAATGGAATAGCAATAAATACTGCAAGAAATGCTTTGGAATATATTCTTAGAGCAAAAAAAGTTCAAAAGATTTATTTACCTTATTATACTTGTGATGTTTTATTAGAGCCATTAAAAAAACTACAATTACAATACGAGTTCTATACAATAGATGTAAATTTTGAACCAGTTTTTGATTATTCAAAATTATGTGATCATGAATATTTCTTGTATACAAATTATTTTGGGCTTAAAGATGATTACATTGATACATTAATGAAAAAATGTAAAAATCTTATAATTGATAATGCACAAGCTTTTTTTTCAAAACCAATTGAGGGTATTTCAACATTATATTCTGCAAGAAAATTTTTTGGAGTTTCTGATGGAGCTTATTTATATTGTAACGATAGATTGAATGCAGTTTTTGATACAGATTGTTCGGTTGAGAGAATGTCACATTTGTTAATTAGAAAAGATATTTCAGCAGAGGTTGGCTATTCAGATTTTATAAATAACGATCAATTATTAGAAAATCAGCCAATAAAGTTAATGTCTAAGCTCACTAAATCAATTTTACAAAGTATTGATTATGATAGAATTGCTAGGGTAAGGATAGATAATTTCAATATACTTCATAAATCTCTTGGAAGCAAAAACAAATTGAAATTGTCTTTGTTTAAGAATAGTGTCCCGATGGTTTATCCTTTTTGGTCTGAGGACTTAGGTTTAAGAAAAAAACTCTTAGTAAATAAAGTTTACACCGCAACCTATTGGCCTAATGTAAAAGAGTGGTGTGGAATAAATTCATTAGAATATTCACTAACAAATGAAGTAATTCATTTGCCAATAGATCAACGATATTCAAAGAAAGAAATGGAATTAATTATAAATACCATTTTAAATGTATAAAGTTTTAATAAGACCATTAGAAATTGCTGATGCTGAGGTTTCATGGAAATGGAGAAATAATTACAAAATATGGGAGCTGACTGGTTCTAAGCCCTCATCAGAAATTACATTTGAAATTGAAAAGCATTGGATTGAAAAAGTAGTTCAGGATGAAACTTCTAAACGATTTGCTATTTTAGTTGATGATATCTATGTCGGAAATATTCAGTTAACTGATATTATAAAAAACGATATTGCAGAATATCATATTTTTATTGGAGATACAGACTATTGGAATAAAGGGATTGCAAGATTAGCATCATTACAAATAATTAGATATGCAAAGAATGTTTTAAAACTTAAAAAATTAGTTTTACACGTAAATCCTAATCATATAAAAGCAATCAAGCTCTATCAAAGTATTCATTTTAAAATTACTTCTGATGCTATTAAAATGGAATTAGAATTAGAAAAAACGCCTTTGCCAATTGTAAGTGTTTTTGTAATGGTTTATAATCATGAAAAATATTTAACCTATACAATTGATAGTATTTTAATGCAGAAGTCTAATTTTGATTTTGAGATTGTTGTTGGAGAAGATTGTTCAACAGATGCTTCACGTGAAATTTTAATTCAATATCATAATAGATTTCCTGGTAAGTTTAATTTATTACTTCATGAAGAAAATATTGGTGCTCAAAAGAATCAAATAGAAATACTTAATAATTGCAAAGGCAAATATATTGCCCTTTGCGAAGGTGATGATTATTGGACCGATACTTTAAAATTACAAAAGCAGGTTGATTTTTTGGAAGCTAATTCAGAATATAGTTTAGTAGGAGGAAAAGCTCAAATTACTGAAAACAATGATCTTAAAGAAATTATTGGTGGTAGTTTAAATAAAGAGTTCTACAAAATTGAAGATTTAATTTCTTATAATGATTTTATTACTTGTACTGTATTGTTTAGGAATAAGAAAATAGATTTATCTAAATTAAAAAATATTGTTTTTGGAGATTGGCTATTGTATTGTTTGATTTTAAGTGATGGAAGTAAAGGGAAAATTATCAATGAAGTTTTTTCAGTTTACAGAGTACATAATAATGGTGTCATGAAGTCTTTAGGTATTGAAAATATTGAAAAGAATTTAATTGCTCAATATTTGTTATACAAAAGAGAATACAAATTTAACTTTTCTTCACTTGGTCAAAATGAAATTAATAGAATTTCAAAAAATATATTATTAAGGGAATTTTCTAGAAAGAACTTTTTGAAAGTGATTAAAATGATTTATTTAAACTTTTTTTTAACCAATAATTTTATGTTAATAAAATGGTTACTGTTTAAAATATTTAGTTATGTAAAAAAGAGGTTTCGTTCATTTATTTTATATTTTTCACTATTAAAACATGTTATTATGTTTTATTTGAGTTCAAAATCTAAAAAAAACATTTTTATTTTCCCATTTTATCATACTGGTGGAGCTGAGAAGGTTCATTTAGATATAATAAAATCATTATGTAAAAAAAAAAATTTAGTATTATTCACTAATTTTTCGCACAATAATCATTTTTTAAATGATTTTGAAAAAAATTCAAAAGTATTTCATTATTACAAGTTCAAGCATTTCCCTATTTATCGAAAATTAGTAAATAAAATATTTAAGAATTTAAAAAACAGTTCAAGTATAACAATTTTTGGAAGTAATAGTACTTTTTTTTATGATATTTTAGTTCATTTGCCTAAAACGACTAAAAAAATTGATTTAATACATTCATTTTCCTTTCCAGACGAAGGTTTAGAGCAATATAGTTTGAGCAAAGTCAATTATTTGGATAAAAGAATGGTCATTAATACTAAAACTAAAAATGATTTTATTCAACAATATAATGAAAATGGTATTTCAGATGAGTTTATTGACCGAATAGAAATAATAAATATAGCCGTAGATTTACCTGAAGCTAAAACATCGAAAAGGAGGGATAGAGAAAAATTAGAAATAATTTACTGTGGAAGGATAGCTAAAGAAAAAAGGGTCAATATAGTTGTTGAAATCGCAAAAAAAACGCACGAATTTGCCAATATAAAAATATACGGGCACAAAGAGATAGAAGTCAAAGATATTGATGATTATTATCAAAAAAACATAACAAAACCAGAAGACCTAAAAAAAATATATGAAAATGCAGATATTTTGCTAATTACATCTTACAGGGAAGGTTTTCCTGTAGTAATAAAAGAAGCTATGGCAAATGGAGTTGTTTGTTTATCGACTGATGTAGGCAGTATTTCTGAACATATCAGCAATAATATCACAGGTTACATTGTTCCTAATGAAGATGAACAAGAGATAATTAATAAATTTTCAGATTTAATTAAAAAACTGTCACTTGATAAAAATTTACTCAATCAATTATCGGATAATGCTTTTCGTCATGCTAATGAAAACTTTAAAATGAAAACTTTTCAAAATAAAATAAAAAATCTGATTAGAGAATAATTGGATTTATTATGAAAGCAACAATGAAATAAATCTTAGTAATTTCTAAAATCAATACACTATTTAAAATTTTTCTTATAAAAATAAAATTTATAATTAGAGCTACTTAAAAATAAATGAAATTACTTTAGTTAAAGAGAAGTATTAAAGAAATATATTAAAAAAAGTATGCAAAATACAAAGATTTCTATAATCGTCCCTTGTTATAATCAAGCTATGTATCTTGTTGATTGTATGCAATCTATATTGAATCAAACCCATACTCATTGGGAATGCATTATTGTCAATGACGGAAGTTCTGATGATACAGAGGCTAGAGCACAAGAATGGTGTAAAAAAGACGATAGGTTTACCTACTACTTTAAAGAGAATGGAGGATTAAGTAGTGCTCGAAATTATGGTATTCAAAACGCTATTGGAACATTTATATTGCCATTAGATGCAGACGATATGATAGCTCCAAATTATATAGCATTGGCTTTAGAAAAATTTAACGTTCAACCAGATTTAAAACTTGTTTATTGCAAAGCCAAGAAGTTTGGAGAAGTCAATGGAATGTGGCAATTGCCTGATTTTTCACCTTCCCTTTTGGCCAGAAGAAACATGATTTTTTGTTCTGCTATTTATAGAAAACAAGATTGGGAATGCGTTAATGGCTATGATGAAAATATGATTTATGGTTGGGAAGATTGGGAATTTTGGGTTGCTATTCTAAAAGATGGTGGAAACGTCTTTTGTTTGGATGAAGTTGGATTTTATTACAGAACAAGCAAAAAATCTATGGTAAATCAAATGTCTGACGAGCATAAAAAATATTTACAATCCTTTATGTGTCAAAAGCATCCATCATTTTTTATTCAACACCTAGGTTCACCCATCCAGCTTAGTGAAACCATAGAAAGCATAACGAAAGAAAATAAAAATAAGCTAAAAAGCGAAAAATTTGTAATTGATTTATTTTGTAAAACCTTTTTAGGGTTCACTATATTTGGATTATATAAATCAAAAAAAGACTAATGTTAGCCATTGTAATTCCGTATTATAAACTCACTTTTTTTGAGGAAACCCTACAGTCCTTGGCTGATCAAACCGATCAACGATTCACGATTTACATTGGCGATGATGCTAGCCCTGAAAATCCAATCGATTTACTAGAAAAATATAAAGACAACTTTAAATTTGTTTATCATCGATTTGAAAATAATATTGGAGGAACCGCTCTAGTTCAACAGTGGGAACGATGTATCTCATTAACAAAAGATGAACAATGGATAATGATATTGGGAGATGATGATTATTTAACACCTAACGTAGTTGAGCAATTTTATAAACACTTGCCCCAATTTATCTCTAAAAGCAACTTGGTTAGATTTGCATCTCGAACCATTGTCCAAAAACAAAATTACAAAGCCGCTATTTCTTACCATCCAGTATGGGAAAACGCTACTGATGCCTATTATAGAAAGTTTCAAAAATTGACCAGAAGTTCACTTTCTGAGTATGTCTTTTTGAAAGCATCTTATGAAAGACATCATTTTTATAACTATCCACTTGCTTGGAATAGTGATGACAGAGCTTGGTTAGATTTTTCAGAAGACAAACCCATTTATTCAATAAATGACAGTGTTGTTTGTGTGCGATTGTCTGATTTAAATATTACTGGAAAAAAAGATAATCTAGCATTAAAAAGCCAATCGCTTATTGAATTTTACACTTTTTTGATTACGAAAAAGTCAACATATTATACCAAACAACAGCGCATAAAAATATTACGAAAATACCAATCGGAGCTGAAAAATCTGAAATCATTCGATTTCAACAAAGGGTTATTTCTCTTATGGCATTTTGCAATTAATATGAACATTGGTTCAATAAAAGAATTCATAAGAGTTAGAGTAAAATAGTTTTATTTATCAAAAATGAAGAACAATAATAATCCTAAAGTATCCATAATAATGGCGACCTACAATAGGGCGCATTTTATAGTTGAAACCTTAGTGTCTATACAAAATCAGACTTTTTTAGATTGGGAATGTATTATTATTGATGATGGCGGAACCGATAATACGAAAGAAGTTATCAAGCCCATTATTGATGAAGATAAAAGATTTGTATTTGTAAAAAGAGATGATAACTACCAAAAAGGATTACCCGGTTGTAGAAATAATGGACTTGATTTAGCCAAAGGTGATTACATTATCTTTTTTGATGATGATGATATTCCGCATCCGCAAAATCTAGAATTATGTGTTCAAGAACTTAGTGATTCATCGATTTCTTTTTGTAGGTATATAAGGAATGTGTTTTTTGGAGACTTTAACTATCAATTTGATTATTCAAAAAACTATACTTCTTTTTTTATTGATAAGACGGATATTGAACAAATGATAAATAATGAACTGCAATTTAATTCTTGTGCAGTGATGTGGAAATCTGCTTGTTTTGAAAAAAATAAATTCATTGAAACATTAATGTATGCTGAAGAATGGGAATTATATTCAAGAATTGTTTCTTCAGGATTTAGAGGTATTTCCATTGATAAATGCCTGTTTTACGGAAGAAAACACGAAAATTCTAATACAGGAGAATTTTATAAGAACGATCCGATTAGAAGAGAATCCTATGTTAATGCCATTTTATTAGTGATTAATAATTTAAAGGAAAAGCAGTTGTTGACCTATTCCTTAAAGCGGTATTTTATAGCCATATCAATTAATTATAGAGAGTATGGCTTATTTGAAAAAATTTTAACTATTCTTGAACTTTCTAAGATTGAATACTTCAAGTGGCAATTTTTTTATTTTATTTTGCCAGCAAGGTTATCTTTGCATAGGATAAGAAAATCTTTAAAATACAGCGAATGAAATTTTTAGTAATAGCTCAAGACCTTAGGATTTCTGGTAGTAGTGAAGGAATTGTTTCACGTTCTTTTTTGTCAAAATTGAGAGAAGTTCATCCTAATTCTATTATTGATGTTGTTTATCTTCAACAGTATGAAATCGATGATCACTTACATTTATTACCTGTTAATTCTATTGAAACTCATGTTTTAAATTTAAAAATCCCATTTTTCACTAAACTAATCAATAGATTTTACTGGAGATTAACTGGAGTTTCTTTGGTTGTAAATCACATCAACAACGTGTATCGTTCTCACATCAGTAAGATTGAATATATTAGTTATGATCATATTTTCATTAGAAGTGCAGGTTTAGCTCATGAAACTATTTTAAGTATTAAAGATTTGCCCATACTAAAAAGAGGTATAGTTAATTTTCATGATCCCTATCCATTATTTTGGTATGTAGGTTCTATCGTTAAATTATCTAAACTGGAACTTTTTAAATTAAGAGCAATGTTTAAGGTGGTTGAACAATCCAAAAAGTGTATGAGTTCCGCGCGTCATATGTCCAATGATTTGGAGTTTCTTTACGGAACAAGAAAAAAATTCCACACGCTACCACATCAATATGCTGATGACGTTTTTGATTTGAGCGATTCTAAGGATGTTGTTCCTAAGAATAAGAAAGTTACCATTTCGTATCATGGTGCTATTCAATTTGGTAGAAATATTGAAATTCTATTAGATGCCTACAAAGAATTAATAGAAAGCAATATTATATTTCAAGAAAATACTGAATTTGTACTTCGATTAAAGTGGAGTGAACAACATACTTTAGCCATTAAATACGAAAGTATTTCCAATATAATGTTTTTAGACTATTTAAATTTTTCTAACTCCTGTAATGAGCAAAAGCAAATTGCTGATATTAATATTATTTTAGAAAATGGTCCATTGTATTGCAATATTTTAGTGGGTAAAGCACCTTTTTTGGCAGAATTAAAAAAACCTATACTTTCACTTTCCCCAGCCCGAAGTGAGTTGAGAAATATTATTACAGATGATCGGTTTATTGCCAATAGTAATGACAAACATGAAATAAAAATAAAACTGGAAAATTTAATCATCGATAGATTGCATTCCAATGAGCCAGTTTATCCCTTTGGGGACTATTTTAGTATAGAAAACTTTGAAAAATCGCTAAACGAAATTTTATCAAATTAAATTGAATAAATGTCATTTTCAATTTTCATTTTTGTTATTTTTACTTCCTTTTCAATGTATCTCAATGAACCAGAAACCTTATTTAATAGCCGAAATTGCTCAAGCCCATGATGGAAGTCTAGGAATACTTCATTCCTATATTGATGCTGTGGCGAAAACAGGCGTTCAAGCTATTAAATTTCAAATGCATATCGCTGCTGCAGAAAGCAGTGTCCACGAACCGTTTCGAGTGCCATTTTCTAGAGAAGATGCTACTCGTTATGATTATTGGAAACGGATGGAATTCACTTTGGAACAATGGAAGGAAATCAAGCAACATTGTAATGAAGTAAATCTAGATTTTATTTGTTCTCCCTTTAGTAATTTGGCCGTTGATTGGCTGGAAGAAGTTGGTGCTTATTCCTACAAAGTTGGTTCAGGCGAAGTGACAAACTTTCTTTTATTAGAAAAGATTGTTAGAACAGGAAAACCTATTATCCTCTCTTCTGGTATGAGTAGTTTTGCCGAATTGGACAAAACCGTTACTTTTTTGAAAAGCAAAAATGCTATTTTTTCTATCTTGCAATGCACAACATCGTATCCTACAAAACCTGAAGATTATGGCTTAAACGTCCTGTCAGAA
Source organism: Flavobacterium sp. RSB2_4_14 (assembly GCF_051547085.1). Taxonomy (NCBI): domain Bacteria; kingdom Pseudomonadati; phylum Bacteroidota; class Flavobacteriia; order Flavobacteriales; family Flavobacteriaceae; genus Flavobacterium; species Flavobacterium sp. RSB2_4_14. Next base: position 142,414 of record NZ_JBPTTL010000004.1, on the reverse strand, counting down.
TTGAAAGGAAGATACAAAGTTCCTGTCGGTTTTTCAGACCATTCAGCCAAAATAGCTACTGGCATTGCAGCTGTGGCTCTTGGCGCCGAAATCTTAGAATTTCATGTTGTTTTCCATCGTGACTTATTTGGACCCGATGCTATTGCCTCGCTAACCATGGAAGAAACGAAACAATTGGTAGAAGCCGTTCATGCTATTTATTTGGCACAAAATAATCCAATCAATAAAAATAATAACGAAAGTTTTACTGCGTTAAAAGCTATCTTTGAAAAGTCATTGGCTGTCAATAAAGATTTACCTCAAGGGCATCTTATTACCTTTGATGATTTAGAAAGTAAAAAGCCAAAAGGATACGGTATTTCCGCGACCGATTTTGAAAAAGTAATTGGACGGACATTGAAAACCCAAAAGTCCCAATGGGATTTTTTGAATGAAGAAGATTTAGCATGAGTAGTATCAGAAAAATAGCTGTCGTCATTACAGCCAGGCCGTCCTATAGTCGTGTTAAAACCGTTTTAACTGCTATAAAAAAGCATCCCAAATTAGAGCTGCAATTGATTGTTGCTGCTTCTGCCTTATTGGATAGGTATGGAAGTGCCGTGAATTATATTGAAAAAGATGGTTTTGAAATTGCCGCTAAAGTTTTTAATGTATTGGAAGGCGAAAATCTTACTGCTGCTGCTAAAACAACGGGAATTGGAATTTTAGAATTATCTACCGTTTTTGATAATCTTCGCCCTGATATTGTCGTTACTGTTGCCGATCGATTTGAAACTATGGCTACGGCTATTTCCGCTTCGTATATGAATATTCCGTTGGCACACATTCAAGGTGGAGAAGTAACGGGAAACATTGACGAAAAGGTTAGGCATGCTATAACCAAACTGGCAGATTATCATTTTGTTGCTTCTGAAAATGCCAAACAAAGGGTCATTCAACTGGGCGAAAATCCAGCTATGGTTTTTAATACCGGTTGTCCCTCTATAGATATTGCACAAGCAGTGGTCAAGAATACAAAATTGACATTCAATCCCTATGACAAATATGGCGGTGTAGGTTCACAACCCGATTTGAGTAATGGTTACATTGTTGTGATGCAACATCCTGTGACCAATGAATATCAAGATTCTAGAAAACATATTGAATCTACTTTACGAGCTATACAAAAAATTAATAAACCTACCTTGTGGTTTTGGCCTAATGTTGATGCTGGTGCTGATGGAACTTCAACCGGAATTAGATCTTTCCGTGAAAAATATACCATGGAAAACATCCATTTTTTTAAAAACATGGAAGGAGGTGATTTCTTAAATTTATTGCATAATTCTCAATGTTTAATTGGTAATTCCAGTGTTGGAATTCGAGAATGCGCTTATCTTGGTGTTCCTGTTGTTAATATTGGTTCGCGCCAAAATCGCCGAGATAGAGGGAATAATGTGGTTGATGTTGGCTATGACGAAAATGAAATTGTTGCCGCTGTTGAGTCTTTATTGATTTCTAAAAATAGAAGCAGTTCCAATATTTATGGTAGTGGAACTGCAGGCGAACAAATTGCGACCTTATTAAAAGAATTGCCTTTACAGTTTCATAAAACTATAACTTATTAATTTAAATAGTATATGATTTCAATATTAATAAGAAATAAAAACGAAGAAGTGGCATTAGAAAGAGCTTTGCTAAGTATAAAAAAGCAAAACTTCAATGTTCCTTATGAAATTGTTATAGTAGATGACAATTCATCTGATAATTCTGTTGCTATTGCTCAAAAGCATGGTTGCAAAGTAGTTCAATTGGATAAACAATTCACATATGGTTATGCAATCAATTTTGGTGTTAAACATTGTCAATATGAAATTATTGTATTATTGAGTTCACACAATATACTTTTATCTAATGATTTTCCCGAAAAATTGGTGAGTTACTTTTCAGATAAAAATGTAGCTGCTGTTCGTTGTACTCCAATTACAAATACCAAACAAATAGAGCAATCATTAAAAAGCAACCTGTTAATAACTAAAGAAAATTATAACCATAAAAAAGATTGGCAAAATTTGATTATTGCCAATTGCTCTGCCATAAGGAAATCGGTTGCTTCAGCTATTTTATTTAATGAAACGATTCGTTCAAATGAAGAAAAACTATGGTCGTTAGATGTCATCGAAAAAGGGTTCGTAATTATTTCTAATGTTCCTTGTTATTTTTTTTACAACAAAAAAAAGAGTTATAATGCTGAGGTATGTGATATAATCGGTAAATATCAAATAGATGGAATTAAACCAATAAGCGTGAGTTATTATTTTTTAAATATAATCAAGTCTTTTCCATGGTCAATCAAAATAGCTTTTTCAAATTGGTATACTAACCTTAAAATGAAAACACAAATACTTATTGCAACTTTCAAATATAATAAAGGTCAATACAAATAATTTAAATGATTTCAATATTAGGATTAATACCAGCACGTGGAGGTTCCAAAGGTGTTCCCAAAAAAAATATCAAACTTCTTGGTAAAAAACCTTTGATAGAATATACTATTGATGATGCCAAAAATTCAAAATATATTACCGAAATCGTTGTCTCCACAGATGATGATGAAATTGCCATTGCAGCCGAAATTTATGGCTGTAAACCACCGTTTATTCGTCCTGCAGCATTGGCTCAAGATTCGTCCACTTCGCTTGAAGTGGTTCAACATGCTATTGCTTTTTTTGAAAATCAAAATATTTTTTTTGATGCTGTTTGCTTGTTACAACCTACCACTCCTTTCCGAGAAAAAGGTTTTATAGATAAAGCTATAGAAAAATTTATTACTACTAATGCGGATTGTTTAGTTAGTGTTTTGCCTATTCCACATGAATACAATCCACACTGGGCTTTTGAAGAAAACGAGAATGGACTATTGAAAATTGCCACAGGCGAGGAAACTATTATTCCCAGAAGACAAGAATTACCCAAAGCTTTTCATCGTGATGGTGCTATTTATATTTCTAAAACAGCTGTGATTAAAAAGGGCAGCTTTTATGGGAAATCCATCGCCTATATAGAAAGCAATCCCCAATATTATGTAAATATTGATACCCTTAAAGATTGGGAAAAGGCAGAAAAAATACTCACTCAAATTCACTTTTAAGATGTGTGGTATTGCTGGAATTATTGGTCGAAATGCCAACAAGGAAACAATTTCCAGAATGTTGGAAGCCCAAAAACATCGTGGTCCTGATTTCACCGCTTATTATTTTCATGACAATAAAGTGGCTTTAGGACATAACCGTTTGAGTATTATCGATTTGTCTAGTAATGCTAATCAGCCTTTTACCAGTGCATGTGGTAATTTCGTTCTTGTTTTCAATGGCGAAATTTATAATTACATTGAATTAAAAGCAGCACTACAATATAAGTATCATTTTTGCACGCAATCGGATACTGAAGTTTTATTGTATGCTTATTTAGAGTGGGGAGAACGATGTTTGGATCAATGTAATGGGATGTTTTCTTTTGCCATTTGGAATAAGAAAGAACAAACTCTTTTTGCAGCTCGTGATCGATTTGGCGTGAAGCCATTCTACTATTTTTTTGACCATTCCACTTTTTATTTTGCTTCCGAAATTAATACGCTTTTTGCTGCCGGAATTCCTAAAATTGCTAATGATAACGTTTGGCTGAATTATTTTGCAGAAGGCAGTTATGGTTTGCCTAATGAAACTTTTTGGCAAACTATAGAGCAATTGCCTGGCGGACATTTTTTGACTTTAAAAAAAAATAATTTACAACTTAAGCAATGGTATTCTTTTGAAAATAGAGTCCATTCTTTGTTTCAGCATTTTGAAAATAATGAAGAGGAATATATTACCAATTTATTGCTAAAAGCTATCAACTTGCGTTTTCGAGCTGATGTTCCTATTGGTTTTAACCTTAGTGGTGGATTGGATTCCAGTACGCTTTTGGCTTTGATTGACCAACAAGAAATTGACAAATCTGCTGTGGAAGCCTTTACTTTTATAACTAATGACTCCCGATATGACGAAATTACATGGGTAAAAGCGATGTTGGAAAACAGACCCTATCCTTTAACTATTTGTCCACTTTCAGCAAATGAAATTCCCGAGCTTTCTTTAAAAATGGCATTGCATCAAGCGGAACCTTATGGTGGTATTCCAACATTAGCTTATTCAAAAGTATTTCAAGCTGCTAGTCAAAAAGGAGTGAAGGTTTTACTAGACGGGCAAGGTTCGGATGAGGCATGGGCAGGATATGATTATTATTTAAACAATAACCAAAATATTATACAGGGAGTTTCAAAATCACCTTTTAGAATAAATATACTTGATGCCGATTTTGCAAAAGACTTTCAAAAAACAATTTATCCAAAACATTTTGGAGACGATTTGTTAAACCTTCAATATCGGGATTTATTTTATACTAAAATTCCACGTGCTTTGCGTTTTAACGATAGAGTCTCTATGCTGTATGGAACAGAATTACGTGAGCCTTTTTTGGATTATGAATTGGTGGAATATGTTTTTAGTCGCCCAACGGATTTTAAAATAAAAGATGGTGTGCAAAAATGGATGTTACGTAAAATAGCAGAAAAATTTCTTCAAAAGGAAGTAGTTTTGGCTCCGAAAAGACCTTTGCAAACGCCACAAAGAGAATGGCTTTCTACAGCTTTAAAAGATTGGGTTATAGGCGAAGTGACACCATTAAAAAATCACCATTGGTTTAATTCCAAATCATTGCAAAGCGAATTGGATTTGTTTTATAAAGGCGATACTCAAAGTAGTTTTCATATTTGGCAATGGATTAATGCGGCACAATTATTAAAATAATGACAAATCATAGAAAAAATAAAATATTTATTTTACTTCCTGATGGCATCGGATTAAAGAATTTTGCTTTCACAAATTTCCATAAAATCGGATTAGAAAAAGGATTTGACATTACTTTTTGGAATGCAACACCATTTAATTTGGAAACTTTAGGTTATAAAGAGATAAAGATTGTCAAACCTAAAACTCACCCGTTTACAGATTTTTACAAAAAAGCTCAAATTCAAATTGAATTAAGTTTGAATATTAAAAGAGCTAAAAATAAAATATACGATTCGTATCGATTTCCTTTTTCAAAAAAAAATCTAAAAGAAATTATGAAAACAGGAATTGTTCATTGGATAATATTTTGGAACAATTCTCCAAAAGGAGTTAATAGAATTAAAAATAAAATTAAGTTGCACGAAAGAAAAACTAAACTATACTATGATAGTTTGGCAACACTTCAAAAGGAAAAACCAACCGTAGTATTTTGTACCAATCAGAGAATTACTTCAGCGGTTTCCTCCATTCTTGCGGCTCAAGATTTAGGAATTCCAACGGCAACATTTATCTTTTCTTGGGATAATTTACCAAAAGGAACTAAGATTATTGAAACCGATTTTTATTTTGTTTGGAGTGTACATATGAAGAATGAACTTCAATATTATTATCCATATATAAAAGAAAATCAAATTTTCATAACTGGAACACCGCAATTTGAACCACATTTTGATGAGCAGTTTATAGTTTCAAAGGAAACTTTTTTCAAAGAATATAATTTAGATTTATCAAAAAAATATATTTGCTTTTCTGGTGACGATGTTACTACTTCACCCAATGATCCTCAATATTTATTTGATGTCGCAAATGCAGTTGAAAAACTAAATTCAAAATGTGAAAATCTTGGTGTTATTTTCCGTCGTTGTCCTGTTGATTTCTCAAATAGATATGATACTGTATTGGAAGAATTCAAAGATATCATTGTCAGTATAAATCCAATATGGAAAAATATTGGAGATTCTTGGAATGCTATTTTGCCAACAAAGGAAGACTTGATACTTCAAATGAATACTATTTTTCATTCAGAATTTGTCATTAATTTAGGTTCTTCTATGGTTTTTGATTTTGTTTCCTTTAAGAAACCTTGTGCATTTATAAATTATGATGTTGTCAATAAAGAGTTTCCAAATTGGTCTGTAAAAAAAATATATAATTTTATTCATTTCAGGTCAATGCCCTCTAAAGACTCTGTAATTTGGTTAAATTCGCCCCAAGAAATGAAAAGCAAGTTTGAAAGTATATTGAATTCAAATTCCAATTCAACTGTTCAAAATGCCCAAACTTGGTTCGAAGTCATTAATCAACATCCTCCAGAAAAAGCATCTGAGAGAATTTGGGATGCCATTGAAATAATACTAAATAAATAGTATGATTAAAAACACACTATTAGCGGATTATAAAAGATATAACCTTTCTAAAATAAATTTTAGAACGCTTTTCTTTGTCTTTATTTCACATCCTATTCCAGGATTAAAATTCATGACTATTTTTAGATTGACCCAACATTATAGAAGAAAAAATAGGTTATTATTCTATTTTTGTTTCTTATGGCTTCGTAAATTAAAAGTAAAATATGGTTTCGATATTTCCTATAGAACACAAATAGGGAAAGGTTTTTATATTGGTCATTTCGGTAATATAGTTATACATGGTGATGTCATAATTGGTGAAAATTGCAATATTTCTCAAGGAATCACAATTGGTGTGGGTAATTATGGTGAAAAGAAAGGTATTCCAACTATTGGTAATCGAGTTTTCATTGGTCCTAATGCATGTATTTTTGGTGCTATTTCTGTAGGTAATAATGTTACCATTGGAGCCAATACTGTAGTAACAGATAGTATAGCTGATGGAAAAACTGTACTTCCCTCAAAAATGATCATCTTAGATAAAGATTTGTCTCCCTATTACATTCACGAATATACAAATTAAGATGAAAATTGCTTTTCTAACACCCGAATTTCCACACCCAAAAATGGGTTCGTCTGGAGGAATCGGGACAAGTGTTTTAAATCTATCCAAAGGATTAACCCAAGCTGGACATCAAGTCTTAGTATTGGTTTATGGACAAAAAGAGGATGAAATTTTCGTTGAAAATGAAATCACTTATTATAAAGTTAAGAATATCAAACTAAAAGGGTTTTCAAGACTTTTGACCCAAAAAAAAATAGAAAAACTAATTAATAATTTAATTGAAAATCATCAACTTGATATTGTTGAAGCTCCAGACTGGACAGGAATTACTTCAAATATAAAACCCAAATGTCCAGTGGTTATTCGGTTAAATGGATCTGATACTTATTTTTGTCATTTAGATAATAGACCAGTTAAGTTTTTGAATAAGTTTCAAGAAAAGCTAGCCTTACAAAATGCCACTGCTTTGCTTTCTGTCAGTCAATATACTGCGGATGTTACAAAACAATTATTCTCATTAAAAAGAAATTTTGAAATAATTCCAAATAGTATTGATATCGATAAATTTTCTAATGATAATTCCCTTGCTGTAAAGGAAAATACGATACTTTATTTTGGAACATTAATCAGAAAAAAAGGCTCACTTGAGTTACCCTTAATTTTTAACGAAGTATATAAACACAATAAACAAGCAAAATTAATTATGATAGGGAGAGATGCTTCAGATATTATAACTAAAAATGGTTCCACTTGGAAGATGATGCAGCCGTTGTTTGACCCTGAAGCAATTGAAAATGTAACTTATTTAGGAAGTGTTTCTTATGAAAAAATTAAAGAATTTATTAGTGCTTCTACAGTTTGTGTTTTCCCTACATTTGCCGAAGCTTTGCCTGTTTCTTGGATAGAAGCAATGGCCATGCAAAAAGCTATTGTAGCTTCTAATATAGGGTGGGCAACCGAAGTAATTGATGATACTGTTAATGGATTTTTAGTAAATCCGAAAGACCATGAAGACTATGCTCAAAAGATAGTTCAATTACTTGAAAATGAAACATTACGAAATCAATTTGGTATTGAAGCAAGAAATAAAGTAGTACAAAAATTTAGTATTGAAGTTGTTGCCAAGAAAAGTACTGATTTTTATAGAAATATAATAAATAAAAATTAGTTTAGTTTGATATGATAATTTTATACCACAACCAATCAAAAATCACCAGTATAGTTTCCTCAGAAACTATTGATTTCCCTAATGAAATAGGTCAAAATGTTGTGACTGTATTACTTGATTTTGCTGATAAATTCCAAAACGAGCTATTGGTTTGGTGTCATGAAAGTCATAAAGAAAATTTAAACACAAATGAAATCGAAGGTTTATTTCACCACAAGAAATTTCTATTTTCTTTCAATCCTTCAACTTCAAATTATTTTAATAGAGAACTTGGTTATATTGAAGATTCTCCTTTTGTTAAGGTAAATAAAGAAGTTCGTTATGTAACGTGGCAAATGAGTAGTCATGTTGGAGCAGTTCATGCTTCAGTGTTAAAGGCTTGTAGCAATGATTTAAAAATTGAAAGTAATTTTGATTATTTTCTCAATTCATTTGCCAAAAGAGCCATAGTTTTTGGATTATTATGTTATTCTGAACCTAAGTTGTTCATTCATCAAAATAAAATTAGTAGTTATGAAGAATCAAACCTTTTTGAGCTTTTTAAATTCAACAAACAACATTATAAAACACGTTGGATTTTTCTATTGTTTTTCAATTTGTTTTTGTTTGAAAAACGATTACCATTATTTCCGTTTTTAGTTTCTATTTTTTATAAAAAGAGAACTATAAATCCAGAAGGATTAGATAAAATTGAAATTAATTCCACCAAAAAAATAATTGAAAAAGGAACTATTGATGTTTTAATTCCAACAATTGGTAGAAAAGAGTATTTGTTGGATGTACTTCAAAATTTAGCTTCACAAACCTATTTACCAACCAATGTTATAATTATTGAACAGAATCCAAGTGAAAATAGTGGTTCTGAATTAGATTACGTTGAAAATAATGAATGGCCTTTCCGCATAAAACATCATTTCACACAACAAGCAGGAGTTTGTAATGCTCGAAATATTGGATTAGCATTGATAGAAAGTGAATTTTGTTTTTTGGCAGATGATGACATTGTTTTTAATAAGTATTTAATCGAGAATGTGATGAATTCTTTTCAATCCACAGGAAATGAAGTTTTGCTGGTTTCTTGCCATTTGAAAACGCAAAGTATAATTAAACAGCAACCAAAACAATTTCCTATTTTTGGTGGAGGACATGCTTTTGTAAAAACGTCTTGTTTAAAAGGGTTAAAGTTCAATATGGCATATGAATTTGGTTTTGGAGAAGATGGTGATTTTGGAATGCAATTGCTGAATAAAGGATATGATATTCTATTCATTTCAACTTCTGAAATCATTCATTTAAAAGCGCCAATAGGTGGTTTTAGAACCAAACCTGTTTTAAAATGGAGCCATGAGCAAATCCAACCGAAACCTTCACCAACCGTGATGTTATATCGATTAAAACATGACACAAAAGAGCAATTGTTATTGTATAAGGTAACTTTATTTTTGAAAAATTTAAATGGTAATTTTTTGAAAAATCCTTTCAATTATATTGCAGTTTTCAAATCTAAATGGAACAAAAGCGTCTATTGGGCCAACAAATTAAACAATGAATACTAAGAATTTCACGCTGATAGTTTGCACGTATATGCGACCAAATCCTTTATTGAATTTATTAAATTCTGTGAAGTCGCAGACACTTTATCCTAATGAAATTTTAATTATTGATGGTTCAACTAATGAAGAAACAGCTCAAATCATAGCTCAAAACTCATTTCAAAATTTAACTTATTTTCAGGTTTCAGCAGCAGATAGAGGATTGACAAAGCAACGAAATTTTGGAATTTCTAAAGTATCGCGTGATTCCGAGGTGATTTGTTTTCTTGACGATGACACCATTTTAGAACCAACATATTTTGAAGAAATCATAAATGCATTTCAAAGTGATACTAACATAGTTGGTGTTGCTGGAGTTGCTATAAATGAAATTCAATGGTTTGAAAAACAATCTGATAAAAAATATAATAAATACAAATTTTATGAGTTTGAAAGATACGTTTATCCAGAAGGCTCAAGAAATGTATTAAGAAATATTTTAGGATTACAATCTAATTTAGCTCCGGGAAGAATGCCTGAGTTTTCACATGGAAGAACTTGTGGGTTTCCATTAAATGATCAAATTTATGAAGTTGATTTATTAATAGGAATGTCTTTTTCTTTTCGAAAAATTGTTTTTGACAGCATCAAGTTTTCACATTATTTTGAAGGCTACGGACTATATGAAGATGCCGATTTCAGTATTAGAGCACAACGATTTGGCAAAAATGTTATAACCACAAAAGCCAAATTATCACACTTTCATGACCCATCCGGTAGGCCAAATAAATATCAATATGGTAAAATGGTCACCAGAAATGGATGGTATGTTTGGAGAGTAAAATATCCAAATCCATCATTTGAGGCTAGATTTAAATGGAATGCGATTTCATTATTGTTGATACTAATAAGATTTAGCAATATATTTACCACAAGTAAACGACAAGAGGCATTGACCGAAACTATTGGGAGAATTGTTGGTTTATTTAGTTTACCCTTTGATCAACCTAAAATTAAGCTTTAAAAAAAATATGTCATGAAATTATCGATTGTATCGCCAGTTTATAAAGCTGAAAAAATCATCCCAAAACTAGTAGAAAGGATTGAAAATACCGTTTCTAAAATTTCGGATGATTATGAAATTTTGTTAGTTGAAGATTGTGGACCAGATAATTCTTGGGAAGTAATAGAGATGATAGCATCGAAAAATCCTAAAGTTAAAGGAGTTAAGTTAAGCAAGAATTTTGGCCAACATCCAGCAATAATGGCAGGATTAAGTCAAGCAAAAGGAGATTGGATTGTTGTTATGGATTGTGATTTGCAAGATCAACCCAAGGAAATTATAAAATTATATCAAAAAGCTCAAGAAGGTTTTGAGGTCGTTTTAGCCAGAAGAGTTTATCGATCAGATACTTTTTTGAAAAAACTATCTTCAAAAATTTTCTCAAAAATTTATAGTTTTTTTACCGAAACTAAATATGACAATGAAATTGCCAATTTCGGAATTTATCATAGAAAAGTGATTAATTCAATTTTAGAAATTTCAGACTACATTAAGTTTTTTCCATTATTTGTCAGCTTTGTTGGCTATAAATCTACTTCAATTACTGTTGAACATGCTTTACGCGAAGAAGGAAAATCTAGTTATAGTTTTTCTAAACTAATTAGTTTAGCATTTAATAGCATTATTTCCTTTTCAAACAAGCCATTAAAATTGTTTGTAAAATTTGGAATGATAATATCGTTGCTTTCGTTTTGTGTAGGGATTTATTACATATATCAAGCTTTACACCACGAAATTGCAGTTTTAGGATTTACATCTTTAATTGTATCAATCTGGTTTTTATCTGGAATAATAATCACAACGATTGGCGTTACTGGAATTTACATTGGAAAGATTTTCGACCAAACAAAAAATCGCCCTGTTTTTATAATTGACAAAATAGTATGATAGTAGAAAAAAAATGGGATTCAGATTTTTTTAATCTTAAAATAGGCGAAGTAAATTTTACTGATGTTAAAGACTGTATAAATTTTGCTGATTATGATTTACTGTATATTGTTTCAGATTATGATTTTGATTTAAAAATAGATGGTTTTACAAATTCATTTTCTGAACAAAAAGTCAAGTTTAATAAAAAACTGGGTGAAGTTTTTCAAACCAATGAACACGTTTTTTCACATTCAAAAATAAAATATAACATTCAAGATATATATCAATTAGCTTTTGAAAGCGGAATACACAGTAGATTTTTACTTGATAGAAATTTTGGAACAAAAAAATTCGAAGAATTATATCGTCTTTGGATTGATAATTCCATTTCAAAAACTTTTGCTGAGGATGTTCTTTTTTATAAAAGAAACGAAGAAATTGCGGGTTTATTAACTTATAAAATTACTGATGACAAAGCTACTGTTGGATTAATTGCCGTTTCTAAACAATATCACGGAAAAGGAATTGGAGGTGATTTATTGATGTATTTAGAAACTATTTTATATCAAAAAGGAATAACTAGTTTAATGATACCTACGCAATTTAAAAATAAAAAAGCGAGTAATTTTTATAATAAGCATGGATATTCTATTTTTGAAAACACCTTTATAAAACATTATTGGAAAATTAATGATACCATTTAACAAACCCTATCTAACGGGAAAAGAGTTGTTTTATATAGAAGATGCTGTAAAGAAAGGCAAGATTTCTGGAAATGGACATTATACACAACTATGTCAGCAGTATTTTGAAAACAAATATGGATTTTATAAGTGTTTGTTAACCACTTCTTGTACTGATGCCTTAGAAATGGCAGCTATTTTAATAGATATAAAAGAAGGAGACGAAGTTATAATGCCTTCCTATACTTTTGTGTCAACTGCAAATGCTTTTGTATTGCGTGGTGCTAAAATTGTTTTTGCAGACAGTAGATTGGATCATCCAGGAATAGATGAAGACCAATTAGAATCTCTAATTACTTCAAAAACAAAAGCCATAGTGCCAGTACATTATGCTGGAGTTGCCTGTGATATGGATAAAATCATGAGTTTGGCAAAGCAATATAATCTGTATGTTATAGAAGATGCGGCTCAAGCAATTGATAGTTTTTATACTGGGCAAGATGGAATTAAAAGACCATTGGGTTCCATAGGTCATTTGGGTGCTTTTTCCTTTCATGAAACTAAAAACATTATTTCGGGTGAAGGCGGAATGTTGACCATCAATGATAAAAAATTTGCTGAAAGAGCAGAAATTATCTGGGAAAAAGGGACAAATCGTTCTGCATTTTTTAGAGGTGAAATTGATAAATACGGTTGGGTTGATATTGGTTCCAGTTTTCTGCCTTCAGAAATCATTGCAGCTTTTCTTTGGGCACAATTGGAAAACTTAGAAGATATTCAACAAGTGAGAATATCGCATTGGGAAACCTATTATCAAAAACTCCAAAATTGGGCTCATAAAAACGAAATTCAACTACCGATTATTCCATCATATGCTACAAATAATGGCCATATGTTTTATATTGTTTGTAAAAATATAGAACAAAGAAGTACTATTATCAATGCATTAAAGAGGAAAGGTATATTATCTGTATTTCACTATATCAGTTTGCATCGCAGCCAATTTTACAAAGACAATATTTCTATACCGGAACTTCAACAAACAGATAATTATTCGGATTGTTTACTACGTTTACCTATGTATTATGAATTACAAATTGATGAAGTGATTACTAAACTAACTGACAATGAATATGATAAATAAATTAAAGAAGGGATTAGATTTCGTTTTTGGAAAGAATCTGAGTATTCTTCTTTTCTTTGGGTTTTTAGTGATTAACTTATACTACTTTGTGAGTAGGTTTTTCTTGTTTTTCCTAAATAAAGGAAACAATGCCGATGAGTATTATCAATATAATTTATATACTGTTACCTCATTTTCTGTCAAAAATATTTTTTACACTCCGTCACAACCCTTTATTTTTCTGAGTTCTTGTGTGGATTATTTTTTGAGAAAACCAATAATTTCAACGCGAATTGTTTCATTGATAGTTTGTATTGGATTAATTTTATTTTTCATCAAAAAAATTAAAGCGATACAAAGCGATTCTTCTATTGAAAGAGTATATAAAATCACCTTATTCATTTGTGCCATTTTTATTACCAATCAAATGTATCATGGAACTTCAGACTTTCTATCTTTTGTTTTTTTAGTGCCACCTTTTTTAATTATTCTAGATAGTATAAGTTTTAAGAAAATAAATTTAAGTAATTTTTTATCTATTCTTATTGGGATTTTATTTGCATTTTCAATTGCGACTAGGCCAACTGCTATCATTTTAATCGGTTTATTTTATTGTTCAATATTCTTGATTTTAGGATTTAAATCGATTTTTTGTAAAGAGAATTTCATTATTTTATTAACAGGAATGTTTTTTTTATTTCTTATCAATTTTATCCCTATAATTCAAGAGCAAAATATTATTTTAGACGTTAAAGAAGTTCCCAAAGAAACTGGCGTAAATTGGTTTCAAAGAAATTATTTAATGGCAAAATTTTGGGATTCAAACCAAATACCAAATACGCAATGGGTATCTACAAATGAAGTAATTGAATTCAAAAAACAAAATCCAAATTATGATTTTCCAAAAAATCAAATAGACTTGCTTTTAAAAGAACCTGGTTTATATTTTAGACAGATGATGAGAATGTTTGTTAAAGCTATGTACACAAGTTATAGATTTATGTACTTACTTTTTCCCATATTGCTTTTGTCTTTCGTCAATACTAAGAAATTAAAAACCATAAGTGATATTAATCGAAATGACACCAATGGTGTTATTAAAAATAAAATTATAATTCTATTTCATTTTATAAGTATAATAGCTTTTTCGTTTATTGCAGTTAAATTATTTGAATTCAGATGGGTAATTCCAATCATGATTTTATATACTTATTATGCCATTCATTACATTTCTAGATTTCCAGAAAAAGCTAGATTTTTAATTTATAATTTTAGTTTTTTAAGTGGAATTATATTGTTTGTTTTATTCTTTTTAAAAAATGGATTACTATAACAATATGACATTTTGCATCATTACACATGTTTCTCACGGTTATCAAGACGGCAACTATTTTGCCTATTCACCTTATGTGAGAGAAATGAATATTTGGTCGAAGTATGTTGATAAAATTGTACTTGTAGCCCCTTTAAATCTCAAAAATAACACTTCTATAGATATTGATTATTCCCATAAGGCTATTGATTTTAGAAATGTGCCCAACTTTAATTTTTTAACATTAAAGTCAACTTTTTCAACCCTTTTGAAATTGCCTAAAATCACTTTTGAAATTTACAAAGCGATGCAGAATTCAGATCATATCCATCTGCGTTGTCCCGGAAATATGGGTTTATTGGGTTGTTTAGTTCAAATGCTTTTTCCTTCAAAACCAAAAACAGCAAAATATGCTGGAAATTGGGATTTACAATCGAAACAACCTTTGAGTTATCGTTTGCAAAAATGGATTTTGAGTAATACCTTTTTTACCAGAAACATGCAGGTCTTAGTTTATGGAGAGTGGGAGCATAGTTCTAATAATATCAAACCCTTTTTTACTGCGAGTTATTTTGAAAAGGATAAAATTGACGTTATTCCGAGAGATTTAAATTCTAAGATATCCTTTGTTTTTGTTGGCACACTTTCTAACGGTAAGCAACCTTTGTATGCTATTCAATTAGTAGAGCAACTTTATAAAAAGGGTCATGATGTCTGTTTACATGTTTATGGAGAAGGCATTGAAAAGGAACTATTAGAAAACTATATTTTAGACCATAATCTTGAAAACATAGTTTTCTTGAAAGGCAATCAAAATCAAGAAGTCATTAAAAAGGCTTATTTAGAAAATCATTTTGTAGTTTTACCCTCTTTGAGTGAAGGTTGGCCAAAAGTAATAGCAGAAGGTATGTTTTGGGGTTGCTTACCCATTGCCACAAAAGTTTCATGTGTTCCAAATATGCTAGAACATGGCAATAGAGGAATACTTTTGGAACTTACATTACAAGAAGATGTAGCTAAAATTCAATTGCATATTACTACTAACAATTTGTATAAAGATAAAGTTAACAAAGCTATTGCTTGGTCAAGACACTACACTTTGGATGTTTTTGAAGAAGAAATAAAACAGCTTATACAATCATGAGAATAGTACAAGTTATAGATTCCTTGGAAATTGGTGGTGCTGAAAAAATGGCTGTTAATTATGCCAATGCGCTTTCAAAGAAAATTGAATTCTCGGGTTTGGTTGCTACCAGAGCGGAAGGAAATTTAAAAAGTCAATTGTATGAAGAGGTTTCTTATCTTTTTTTGTACAGAAAGAAAATTATTGATTTCAGCGCTATTTTCAGATTAAGAAACTACTGTAAAGAGCATAAGGTTGACTATCTACAACCACATAGTAGTTCCTATTTTATGGCATTACTAGTTAAACTAATCTATCCTAAAATTAAACTAATTTGGCATGATCATAATGGTTTAAGTGAGTTTATTGGTGCTCAAAAATCTTTCATTCTCAAAATTGCGTCTTATTTTTTCAAGGGTATTATTGTTGTTAATTTCAAATTGAAAAATTGGGCAGAAAAAGAGTTGTATTGCCAAAAGGTTATTTATCTTCCCAACTTTACGAGTCAGAATTTCGAAGTGCAATCTGAAACCACTTTAAAAGGTGTTAAAGGTAAACGCATTTTATGTTTGGCTAATTTAAGGGATCAAAAAAATCATTTTTTATTGCTAGAAGTTGCTGAAAAACTTAAGGAAACTAAACCTGATTGGACATTTCATTTAGTAGGAAAAGATTTTGAAGATGATTACTCTACAAAAATTAAAGGATTGATACAAAGTAAAAAATTAGTCGATACTGTTTTTGTTTATGGTTCAAAAAATGATGTGAACAATATCATAGATCAGGTAGATATTGCTATATTGACTTCAAAATCCGAAGGTTTGCCAGTTGCCTTAATTGAGTATGGATTACAAAAGAAACCAGTCGTTTCTACCAATGTTGGAGAAATTCCACTTATTATTCAAGATGGTGTCAATGGTTTTATCGTTGGGGTGAATGAAGTAGAAGCGTTTTATGAAAGATTATTACAATTAATTGATGATTCTACTTTAAGACACAGTTTTGGTAACTATTTACATCAAACTATTTTAGAAAATCATTCAGAAGAGGGTGTTATTATTAACTATTTAAATTGGGTTAAAAAGTTATAATGGACAAAAATGAGAAAAAATATATAACTTTAGTCTTATTGCATGTAGCAATTGGAATATTAATTTATTTATTCCGACCCTTTTCTAAATTTTATGGATTTTCCATATTACTTTATGGATTGTATTATGTTATTAAATCAAAAAATAAAAATAATGAGGTATTATTTGTAGCCGCCTATATTGTTGGTAGTGAGGTTTTTTTGAGAATGACAGGCGGAAATTTGCTTTATGAGTTCTCAAAATATGGAGTGATGATTTTTTTGGCTTTGGGCATGTATTATAGTGGATTTTCAAAAAATGCTATTCCTTTTTGGATTTATCTGATATTGCTTTTGCCAGGCGTTATAGTGGCTACAGAAACTTTAAATTTAGAGTCTGATTTACGAACTTCACTAGCTTTTAATATTTCTGGTCCTGCGTGTTTGGGTATTGCTTCTATTTATACATACAACAGGAAAATATTATTTTCTCAACTCAACAATTTATTACTCACATTAGGATTGCCCATTATTTCTACAACAGTCTATTTAATATTATTTACACCAGAATTAAAAACTATTTTGGTTGGTACAGGTTCAAATTTAGCCACATCAGGTGGCTTTGGTCCCAATCAGGTAGCAACAGTACTTGGTATTGGGATGTTTATTTTCTTTACAAGATTGATTTTAGCTTCTAAAACGAAATTACTTTTTATTATTAATCTTATTATTTTATTTAATATTGTATACAGAGGATTGGTAACTTTCTCCCGTGGTGGTATTTTGACGGGATTTGTTATGATGGCTTTGTTTTTATTGATGTTGTACAAAAATATAAGTAGTTATGCTAGATCACGGCTTTATATTTTATTTGTATTTATGTTTTTTGCATTTGCTTTAACATGGATATATACTTCTAGTCAGACAGGTGGTTTAATAGATAAAAGATATGCAAATCAAGATGCAAAAGGAAGAGTGAAGGAAAGTCAATTTACTGGGAGAGAAGAGATTTTCCAAAGTGAAATAGATGCTTTTATGGATAGTCCCGTATTTGGAATAGGAGTAGCTAAAGGATTAGAAATTAGAAAAGAAAAGACTGGTGAAATTGTAACTTCTCACAATGAAATTTCAAGAACATTGGCCGAACATGGCACTATGGGTATCATTGCCTTGTTAATTGTTTTTATAACACCAATATTTTTATATTTAGACAATAAACAAAATATTTATATTTTTTGTTTTTTAATTTTTTGGCTAATGACTATAAATCATGCTGCTATGAGAATTGCGGCATCGGCTTTTGTATATTCGTTATCACTATTAAAAGTTTATATGGATGAAGAAACTCCTATACATAGGGAATAAACTATCCGAGCACGGTTACACTTCCACTTCGATAGAAACACTTGGTCTGTTTTTAGAAAGAGAGGGCTATACTGTATACTATGCTTCTTCCAAAAAAAATAAATTTTTGAGAATGATGGAAATGATTAGCAAGACTATAAGCTACTCAAAAAAAGTTGATTATGTTTTGATTGATACTTATAGCACTACTAATTTTTGGTATGCCTTTATTATTTCTCAGTTATGCCGATTTTTAAAGTTAAAATATATTCCTAAACTGCATGGCGGCGATTTGCCCAATAGAATTATTAGAACAGAATACTTCTCTAGGTTAATTTTTAATAACGCTTATGTCAATATTGCTCCTTCTTTTTATTCCTTAGATGCTTTTAAAAAGAGTGGATACAGCAATCTTTTATACATCCCAAATACCATAGACTTAAATATATATACATCATTTGACAAACAATATAAATCTCCAAAAATGCTTTGGGTTAGGTCTTTTTCTGTAATATACAATCCATTAATGGCCATTAAAGTATTTATTAATTTAAAAATGATGTATCCTGATGCTGAGCTATGCATGGTGGGACCTAAAAAGGATAGTAGCCTAGAAAAAGCAATTCGTTTTGCAAAAAATAATAATGTAGAAGTTAAATTTACGGGTAAATTATCAAAAGAAAAATGGATTGAATTATCAGCCGATTATAATGTTTTTATAAATACCACACATTATGATAACACACCCATTAGTGTTATTGAGGCTATGGCACTAGGATTACCAGTGGTATCAACGAATGTTGGTGGAATTCCCTATTTGTTAGAACATGATACTAATGCTTTGTTAGTTTCTGATGATAATGTTGAAGCCATGACACTACAAATTAACAGAATTTTCATTGAACCTAATTTAGCTAATAAACTGACAGAAAATGCTAAAAAGTCAATTAAAAATTTTGATTGGGATGTAGTCAAAAAGCAGTGGATAGATTTACTTAGATAATTAGTATTATTTAGTAACTTGCAACATCTAAAAATACTTTTTTCATAAGATGAACAAATACAAGGATATACATTTTGAAGTTTCAGAACGAAAAATTCTTTTACGAATTTTTGATGTAGTTTCTGTACTGCTTTCTTTGTACTTGGTTGGAATAGTTTTTAAATTTAATTATTTTAATATCTCTGCGACCAATTTTTATTGGACAATTGTATTAGGTCTCTATTTAAACATTATAGGTTCAATTTTTGAAATGTATAACTTGCAAGTCGCAAGTAGTCAATTTCAAGTTATTAAAAGTATTATACTGACTACTTCCACTACTGTATTGGTATATTTATTGACACCTGTTTATACCCCTATTTTACCCACCAATCGTATTCAAATACTCATCTTTTTTATCTCGATTTTTATTGCTTTATTTACCTGGCGAATGGTATATGTTCGTTTTTTTGCTTCCAATAGATTTTCAAAAAAAGTCATATTAATTTGTGATAATGATCAAGTAAAGGAGCTTGTCTATGGATTAGAAAGTGCTGACCCACATTATAAAGTACTTGGATTTGTTAATTCCGATAGTTCGAATGAAACCAAATTAAATAATGTCGAGAATATTGGTATTAATGACTTAGAAAAATTTGTCAAAGAAAACTCTATTTCAGAGATAGTTATTGCTTCCCAAAAAACGGATGGCATAAGTGTAACATTATACAATCAGTTAATACATTTATTGGAGAATGGCTATATCATTAGAGAGTATACCCAGGTTTATGAGAGTATCACTTACCGTATTCCTGTTCAATATGTATCCCGTGATTTTTATCGCTATTTCCCATTTAGTAGAAGTAATCAAAATCATTTTTATATACTTTTTGTTCGGCTTTTGGAAATTATTATTTCCTTATTAGGATTGTTAATTGGTGCCTTTTTATTGCCATTAGTAGCTATAGGTAATCTCATTGGAAACAGAGGAAAACTATTTTATACACAAGAAAGAGTAGGAAAGAACGGCGAGGTTTTTACTATTGTTAAATTTAGAACCATGATTAAAAATGCAGAGAATGAAGGAGCTGTTTTTGCCACTCTTAATGACTCTCGCGTTACTCCTTTTGGTAAAATATTACGAAAATCTAGAATTGATGAGTTTCCTCAATTTTACAACATATTAAAAGGTGATATGGCCGTTATTGGACCAAGACCAGAACGTCCTGTTTTTGTGAATGAAATTGCAGCGGTAATGCCTTTTTATGAAACTCGACATGTTATTAAACCTGGATTAACAGGTTGGGCACAAGTCAACTATTCTTATGGAGAAACTATAGATGATAGCTTAATTAAGCTTCAATATGACTTATATTATATCAAGCACCGAAGTCTTTTTCTTGATTTTAATATTATGTTTAAAACATTGAGTACTATATTATTTTATAGAGGTCAATAGTCCCAATGGATTTTTACCACTAATTTTTAATAGTATATAAATAGCGGTTATCATAAAAGGCAACATGATTAACAAATGAGGTTTGTTTATCATAATAATGGCATAAATGAATACAATTGCTATTGAAAGATTACAAATCTTGTTTAAAAAAGTTTTCTTAACAAAAGGTAATGCCATAAATAAAGGGTTAAAAAGCAGTGCATTATAATTCCAGAGTACTTCTTGATGTTCCGAATACAAACCTACCAAGCACAAGAAAATCCCTAAAATTCCGCTGAAGAACAAATAGCCATAAAATAGAACCCTTTTATTGATTAGTATTAGCATTAGCAACACTATAATTATGAAGTAGATGCTGTTGAAAAATTCAAATTTAACCTCTTTTTCATCGCTGTTGATGATGGTTTTCTTTTCGGCAACTACTGGTATATCGTCTATAGTAGCTTTGTCTAAACTATGCATTAGTTCAACAGGAAGAAACACTTTTTCTGCTTTGGCATCAGTTTTTGCTCCAAAAATGATATTGATACCAAGCTTGTACCAAAAATAATTTTCAAAATAGGGATACAATACTTCACGATACGAAATGCTTTTGTCATCTATTTTTTCAAGCTCTTTTTGTCCTATTAAAGCACTGATTTTTTCTGCTACCATAGTAGTACAGTTTCTATCAATAAATTTGTAGGTATAATATCTTTCGGGTGAATATAAAACAGCACTTAATGATTCAAAAAGTTGTTGTTTTTTTGCTGCTGATAGATTTAAAGTTTGTTCTATTACTTCTCTACCATCCGTTTGATATTCAAGGATAAAATCTTCGTATGAAGTGACCACCATGAAATATTGTAAATCGCCTTTAACAAATTTTGTATAAAAATTTTCAGTTCTAAAGTCAAATGCGCCATAGTTAAAAACTACATCCAATTGGTTTTCATCATCCTTTATTCTTAGCGCAGTATGACCAAATGTGGAGTATAATTCTTCTCCTCTTCCGCAGGTGAAAATACTAACTTGGGTATTTTCAGAAAGTTTTGGATTTTGTGAAAACGCATTTAAGGAACAAAAGAGCAGGAGTAACAGGATTTTTTTTAACATACCAATTTTTATCTAAAAATACTCAAATCCACTTTGATAGAAAAGATGTTGGAATATAAAGCGGCGCTTTGATCACCTAAATCAGTTAAAGCATAGTCAATTTGTATTCCCTTGTATTTAAAACCCAACCCAATGTTAGGTTGAAAATTAACTTGTTGCGTGCCGTCAAGTTGCATCACATTTTGAAAATTACCCACACCAGCTCTTAGAAAAACCAAATCGGTGTAACCAAATTCAAATCCCAATGCTGGGTCAATACTCACAATGTCACTAGAAATCACGTCATTGGTTCTTGCAAATTGCATGTTCAAGTTTACTGCTGCTAATAGCGTGTAATCATAATGAAACTCAAATTTTTTGGCAATTCCAAGTTGTGCTTTTGGTAACGTTATCTCGCTACTTTCTGGTAATTCTTGATTTTGACCAGGTGTAACGGTAATGGCATCTCTTATTTCGTTGTATTTATCTTCGTCAATGGCCCAAACATTATAGGTTGTAGTAATATCTCTCAGCATTAAACCATAATGCCAATCGTTTCGGTCAAATTGTAAACCAAAATCAAAACCAAAACCCCAAGAATTGGCAAATTCCCCAATTATTCTACGGATTACTTTTGCATTAACACCATATTGAAAACCTTCAACTTTCATTTTTCGGGCATACGAAAAAGTCAATCCATAATCGGCAGTAGAGAACAGACTTATTCGGTTGTAATCAATATTACCTTCGCTATCAATTAGTTGTGTAGTGTTTAAAATATCATCAACACCAAATCGTATTAATGAAAATCCCCATGCGCTTTGGTCGTCAATTTTTTTGGCATACCCTGCATAATCGTATTGTGCAATATTGGCAAAATAACTCGCGTGCATGAAAGATGCTTCGCTATCTTCAATTTTTAACAAACCTGCCGGGTTCCAATATCCTGAATTTACATCGCCCGAAAAAGCTGTTACCGCATTGGACATTCCCAAAGCTGCAGCATCAACGCCAATATTCATGAATTCGTTAGAATATTTCCTAACGGATTGAGCATAAGATATTAAGCTAATAAAAAATAGCGCAATAGCAATTCTTTTTTTCAAGGCAATTTTTCTTTTTACAAATATCAAACAAAAATCTCTAATATGAAACGTGGAAGGCTTCAACTTATTGTGTTAAATTTGTAAATCTTTACTAAAAAATAGAAATTATGAAGCTAAAAGCTCAGATTCCCAATTTATTTACTATGCTTAACTTGTTTTCAGGTTGTGTTGCTTTGGTTTTTGTCGCTGATTTTAAATTTGATTTGGCTTTTTATTTTGTTTGTCTTGGGATTTTCTTTGATTTTTTTGATGGTTTCTTTGCCCGAAAGTTTGGTGTAGCTGGACCATTGGGAGTTCAACTGGACTCATTAGCTGACATGGTTACTAGTGGTGTTGTTCCTGGATTTGTTATGTTTAAACTTATGCTAAGTGAGGATGTTTTTGGAACTGAAAGTTATTTGCCTTATTTAGGATTTATCATCACACTTGGCGCTTGTTATCGCTTGGCTAATTTTAATATAGACACACGACAATCCGATAGTTTTATTGGTTTGCCAACTCCAGCTAATGCTTTATTTTTTTGTAGTTTGCCAATTATCAATAGTGCTTTTTATGACGATAATTTTTCAGGAGTTGTATATAATAAATGGGTTTTAGTAACAATAACAATATTAAGCGCTTACATCATGAATGCTGAAATTCCGTTATTTTCTTTAAAGATTAAAAACTTCAGTTTTTCCAAATACAAGTTGCAACTTTTCTTTTTAGCGCTTTCAGTTTTGATGTTACTTTTTCTACAGATATTGGCCGTTCCGTTGATTATTCTAGTTTATGTTTTATTATCGATTTTAGATAATCAATTAAAAATTACTGAGAAATAATTTTTTTATCAATCTAATTCTTAGTTTTACAAAAATCTAAAATTATACAAATGAAAAAAATCTTATGTTTATTTGCCTTTTCCACACTGTTTTTAGGCAGTTGTTCTTCTAATGATTCTCCGAGTAGTTCTTCTTCAGATCCTTTGGTTAAAACAATGATCATTGATAATGTTAATCCCGCTGACGATGACTTTAATTTACTTTTTACCTATTCTGGTAATAAATTAGTAAACGTTAAAGATTCAGGTGTTTTGATTGAACAATATGTTTATACTGGAGATAAGTTGACTAGAGTAAATCATCCAGAAGATAATACGTATATTGTTATTGAATATACAGGAAATGAAGTTACTAAATTTACGGAATATGATCCTGATTTTGATTCAGCTACCAAAACTTTAGTTACTTACTCGGGAAATACATTTACTAGAACAGTTTATGAAGGAGATTTGACAACTCAAACCACTTTGATTTTTACAGAAGTTTGTACGGTTCAAAACGGAAATGTGACACAATATACGAGAACATCATTTGGAACCTCAAATACGGAAACTGTTAATTATGATACAAAAAATAATCCGTTTAAAAATATAAGTAATTATGCTGTATTTCAAGTTTTAGATTTAGATATAGAAGGAAATATGAATAATGAAACATCATCATCTACAAATTCTTCTGGAATAATTTATACTGTCAGCATGATCTATAATGCAGATGATTATCCGGTAACTGAAGTTACACGAAATGTATCAAATGTTATACAAGAGTCAGTTAGTTATACTTACTACTAATCTTCAAAATAGTTTCCATAAAAAAGCTTCCGATTAGGAAGCTTTTTTTATTAAATCAGTATTTCTAAAAGTGTAATTTCTTTTTACGCAATTCAAAATTTTGTCCGAGGTATACTTTTCGTACCATTTCGTCTGCGGCTAATTCTTCTGGAATTCCTGCTTTTAGAATTCCTCCTTCAAACATTAGGTAGGTTTTATCTGTTATGGCTAAGGTTTCTTGTACGTTATGATCGGTAATTAAAATTCCGATGTTTTTGTTTTTCAATTGGGCAACAATACGTTGGATATCTTCCACTGCTACTGGATCAACTCCGGCAAAAGGTTCATCTAGTAAAATAAATTTTGGGTCAGTAGCTAAAGCTCTTGCAATTTCAGTACGTCGTCTTTCCCCACCCGAAAGTAAATCACCACGATTAGTTCGGATATGTTCTAAACTAAATTCAGCAATCAAACTCTCCATTTTTGCCACTTGTTCTTCTTTGGAAAGTTTGGTTAATTGGAGTACACTCAAAATATTATCTTCAATACTTAATTTTCTGAAAACAGAAGCTTCTTGTGCCAAATAACCAATTCCGTTTTGAGCACGTTTGTACATTGGAAAATCGGTGATATCCATATCATCCAGAAAAATTTTCCCTGAATTAGGTTTTACCAATCCTACAATCATGTAAAATGAAGTTGTTTTTCCAGCACCATTTGGACCTAATAATCCAACGATTTCTCCTTGGTTTACTTCAACCGATATTCCTTTTACAACACTTCGGCCTTTGTAGGTTTTGACTAAATTTTCTGCTCTTAATTTCATTTTTGAGTGGCTAAGTAACTAAGTTGCTGAGTAACTAAGTTTTATTGATGCAAATAAACAAATTATCAAATAAACAAATCAACCATTTAACAATTATTTGGTTTCTTCTAATGCTTCCCAAAATTCGTAAGCTCTTCTTAAATGAGGAATAACTATAGTTCCGCCCACTAAGGTAGCAATTCCCATGGCTTCCATCATTTCTTCTTTGGTAATGCCTTCTTTATAGCTGGTTTCTAGATGGTATTTAATGCAATCGTCGCAGCGCAATACGGTTGAAGCTACTAAACCCAAAAGTTCCTTGGTTTTAACATCCAAAGCACCTTCAGCATAAGCATTGGTATCTAAATTAAAAATTCGTTTTACAATTTTATTATTGTCAGCCAATAATTTTTCGTTCATTTTAGAACGATAGTCGTTAAATTCTTCAACTAATTTGCTCATTTTGTTTTTCTTTTTTGACTACAACTGCAGCGATTAAAATACTAACTTCATATAATATCAATATAGGTATAGAAACCACCACTTGACTAGGAATGTCTGGAGGAGTAACGATTGCCGCTATAATCAGTATAATTACGATAGCCGCTCTTCTGTATTTTCTTAAAAAATCAGGGGTAACTAATCCTAGTTTTGTTAAAAAGTAAATTATAATGGGTAATTCAAAAACTAATCCACTAACAATAACAGCAGTTTTTATCATGCTTATGTATGAGTCGACGGTAAATTGGTTGACGATTGTCTTGCTTACATTGAAAGTACCAAAGAAATTTATCGACAAAGGCACAATTATAAAGTAGCCAAAAAGTACACCGATAAAGAACAGTATAGACGAAACTACTATAAAAACACCTGCTTTTTTGCGTTCATTTTCATACAGTGCTGGACTTATAAATCGCCAAACTTCCCAGAGTATATAAGGGAAACCTAATATGAATCCCGCAGTTATTAATATCCAGAGATAGATTGAAAATTGACCGCCAACTTCTGTGTTTTGGATTATAAAAGAAAATTCAGTGGCACAAGCATAAGCGTCATCCACTCCAAAAAAACGAGTTAATTCACAAAAAAAACGGTAGGTAACAAAGTTCGGATCTTTTGGTCCAAAAATAATGGTATCAAAAATATAATCGTCTATGAAATAACAAGAACACGCAATAACAATAATTGCAATGGTACTTCTTACCAATAGCCATCTTAATTCTTCAAGATGATCTAAAAACGACATTTCTGCAAGTGCCTTTTTTGCCATTATATAATGCCTTCTTTTAGAATATCATGTAAATGAATGATACCTTTATATTCGTCATCATCAACCACTACAAGTTGTGTTATTGAAAAATCCTCTAAAATATTCAGTGCATCGCTTACTAAATCGGTTGATTTAATCCTCTTTGGATTTTTGGTCATGATGTCTTGTGCTGTCAAACCAGAAATAGTATCTGTTTTGTTTAGCATACGTCTTATGTCACCATCAGTAATTATTCCAATAACTTTGTCGTTATCAATAACGGCTGTAACTCCTAATCGTTTTTCTGATATTTCAACAATAACCGTTTTAATATTAGCGTCAGGCACAACAAGAGGTTTGTGTGTAGTATCGAGCATGTCACGAACACGAAGTAATAATTTTTTGCCCAATGCTCCACCAGGATGGTATTTGGCAAAATCTTCGGCGGTGAAATTTTTCATTTCCATAAGACAAACCGCGATAGCATCGCCTATGACTAGTTGAGCCGTTGTACTGTTTGTTGGTGCCAAATTATTAGGACATGCTTCTGTTTCAACATAGGTATTCAAAACAAAATCGGCTTCTTTACCCAAGAAAGAAGTTGTATTTCCTGTTATGGCTACTAGTTTGTTTCCAAATCTTTTTAAAAGTGGCACTAAAACTTTTATTTCGGGACTGTTGCCGCTTTTTGAAATACAGATGACAACATCTCCAGATTGTACCATACCCAAGTCACCATGAATGGCTTCTGACGCGTGTAAAAATAGGGAAGGTGTTCCGGTAGAATTTAAAGTAGCTACAATTTTTTGGGCAATAATGGCACTTTTTCCAATTCCAGTTATCACTAATCTTCCTTTGGAGTTGTAGATGATTTCTACCGTTTTTACAAAATTATCATCCAAAAAATCCACCAATTTGGCAATCGCCTTACTTTCGGATAAAATGGTGTTTTTTGCCGCTTCTAGAATTTTTTCTCTACTTATCAAAATTGAAATAATATAAATTTGTGTGTGTAAAAGAAAGTCGTATCTTTATGTTTGCAAATTTATGTAAAAATACCATTAACACAGAATGAATTTAAACGAAATTGACATCCACAAGGAATTAAAAAAGTATTTTGGTTTTAGCCAATTTAAAGGATTGCAGGAACAAGTCATTAAAAGTATTATTAATCAAAATAATACTTTCGTTATTATGCCAACAGGTGGTGGAAAGTCTTTGTGCTATCAATTACCTGCTTTAATACAAGATGGAACTGCCATTGTCGTATCTCCATTGATTGCTTTGATGAAAAACCAAGTTGATGCTATCAGAAGTTTGTCTTCTGAAAATGGCATTGCCCATGTATTAAATTCGTCGCTTACCAAAACTGAAATTAATCAGGTTAAAAAAGATATCACTTCTGGAATTACAAAATTATTATATGTTGCCCCTGAGTCATTAACTAAAGAAGAGTATGTTGAATTTCTTCAAAGTGTGCCCATTTCATTTGTGGCTATTGACGAAGCACATTGTATCTCGGAATGGGGACATGATTTTAGACCTGAATATAGAAACCTTAGAAGCATTATAAAGCAACTTGGTGATGTGCCTGTCATAGGATTAACAGCAACCGCTACGCCAAAAGTGCAAGAAGATATCTTAAAGAATTTGGATATGGTCGATGCCACCACTTTTAAAGCATCGTTTAATCGACCAAATTTGTTTTATGAAGTACGCACCAAGACTAAAAACATAGAGTCTGATATTATTCGTTTTATCAAACAACATAAAGGAAAATCGGGAATTATCTATTGTTTGAGTCGTAAAAAAGTAGAAGAAATTGCCGAAGTATTGCAAGTCAATGGCATAAGTGCTGTTCCTTATCACGCTGGTTTGGATGCGAAAACACGAGCTAAACATCAAGATATGTTTTTGATGGAAGATGTTGATGTAGTAGTAGCTACAATTGCTTTTGGAATGGGAATTGATAAACCCGATGTTCGGTTTGTGATACATCATGATATTCCAAAATCATTGGAAAGTTATTATCAAGAAACAGGACGTGCAGGAAGAGATGGAGGCGAAGGACATTGCATGGCTTATTACTCGTATAAAGATGTTGAAAAATTAGAAAAATTTATGTCGGGGAAACCCGTTGCAGAACAAGAAATTGGTTTCGCTTTATTGCAAGAAGTAGTCGCTTATGCCGAAACTTCAATGTCTCGTCGTAAATTTTTATTACACTATTTTGGTGAAGAGTTTGATGGTGAAAACGGCGAAGGTGCTGATATGGATGACAATGTTCGCAATCCAAAAGTTAAAGTTGAAGCCAAAGACAATGTTAAAAAATTATTAGAAGTTGTTCGTGATACCAAGTATTTATATAAATCTAAGGAAATTGTATTCACTTTAATTGGAAGAGTAAACGCCACCATTAAAGCACATAAAACAGATACTCAAAAATTCTTTGGAACAGGTAGTGACCAAGAAGAACGCTATTGGATGGCACTTATTCGTCAGGTTTTAGTTGATGGAATGCTTACTAAAGATATAGAAACCTACGGTATTTTGAAAGTTTCTGATAAAGGACATGCGTTTATCAAAAATCCTACTTCGTTCATGATGTCAGAAGACCATGAATATAATGAAGCTGAAGACGATGCTATTGTGACTGCGGCCAAATCTAGTGGTACTGCCGATGAAGTTTTGATGGGCATGTTGCGTGATTTGCGTAAAAAAGAAGCCAAAAAAATAGGTGTCCCGCCTTTTGTAGTTTTTCAAGATCCTTCTTTAGAAGATATGGCTTTGAAATATCCTATCAGCATTGATGAACTGAGTAATGTTCATGGAGTAGGAGAAGGAAAGGCAAAAAAATATGGTGCGCCATTTGTTGCTTTGATTGAACGCTATGTTGAAGAAAATGACATCATTCGTCCTGATGACTTGGTGGTGAAATCAACAGGAGCTAATTCAGCCAATAAATTGTATATCATTCAAAATATAGATAGAAAATTATCATTAGAAGATATAGCAAAAGCCAAAGGAATGAATATGGATACTTTGCTAAAGGAAATGGAGCAAATTGTCTATTCGGGTACTAAATTAAATATCAAGTACTGGATTAATGAAATTCTAGATGAAGAGCAACAAGAAGAAATTCACGATTATTTCATGGACTCCGAAACAGATAATATAGAAAATGCTCTTAAGGAATTTGATGGTGATTATGATATAGAAGAACTACGATTGATGCGTATCAAATTTATTAGCGAAGTAGCTAATTAACTTGAATTTTTAGAAATTATTTATAAAACAAAATCGGCTACTCATAAAAGTAGCCGATTTTGTTTTGAGTAACTATTTAGTTTTTATCTCTTAATAACATGCAGTGTTTTGGATTGTCCTTCTTGTTTTACTAAAACATTGTAAACTCCCGTTGGATACCCATTTCCAATTTCTACAGTAGATAATTGATTAAATTCAACGTTTCTATTTTCAATAAGTCTACCTATCATATCATACACTTTGATCTCAACATTAGCAGCGTTATCGGTTTGGATATCTAATTTAAAAGTATCGTTATATGGATTTGGATAAGCTACTACTCTTGATAAAGAATCAGAAATAGAAGGATTTCCTAATCCACATTCTGCTTCTGTTTGAACAGTGGCTACTACAGGAACTCTTGCAGAGGAACAAACTTCGGTTATATCCCAACCGAAGAAGTAATAGTAACTAAAATTATCAACAAACCCAAAATCAATTCCGCCAATTATTGATACGGCACCATTTGTTACTGGAAATGGTGATGGGAATGGACTTACATATGCTAAAGCATTGTCAAACGAAATACCGTCTGTAATTTCAAGCGAATAATTATTTCCAGCGGCCAATTGATAATTTAGGGTAACCGTTTGAGGTGTATTGGTTGGAGAATAGCCCGAAGCCGTGTTTGGGGTGAAAATTACCGCAGTAGTGCCTGGAACTTGAACCCCATTTTGAAACACTTTAATTGTCATTGGTGCTGCTCCACTTCCGTCTGGACTTTGTTGTGGATACACTTTAACAGTATTTAAAATTATTGAATTAGATAAATTAAATGCCAATCCTCTATTACTGCCACCAGAACCATACCCATCTTGAGTATATGTTAGACCAGCTGTTCCACTTGTAGTTGTTTCTGTACCTGCATAAAAAGTGGTTGTGCTAGTAATTACTGGAGTAGTGAATGAATTTCCTGTACCTAAAACACTGCCACCTGTTTGTGCTTCATACCATTTAACATCACCAGATGACGAAGTAGCTGATAAAGTAGCCACATTTGTTGGTTGACAAATAGTTGCTGGTGTAGTGGATGTAATCGTATTGTTTAAAGTAATTTGTATTGGTGTTGAAGCCACTGTTGTTGCGCTAAAAGTACAAGTTATATTACAACGATAATAAGTGTTTTCTATTGGAGAAACTAGAGTAGTTGTTGCGTTTGCTCCTACAATGTCTGTAAAAGTTGTACCATTACTAGAACTTTGCCATTGGTAAATTATACCTTCCCCAATAACAATGTTTTGCAAACTCAAGGTAACCGATTTACCTCCACAAATGTTAGTTTCAGAAGCTATTGTATTTCCGGGTGCTACGGCTATACATTGCGATTGTCTTGCTGTTGAAAAATACCCTTTAAAATTTGAAAAAGGCAAAGGATTGCTAGTAGACGTTAATGTATTTGGTGTTCCTGTTTCAAATATTGAAGTAATACCAAAATCACTATCATAAACACCTGCTGCTGATGGTGCTTGTACAATTATACTAGTCGCACCTGCTTCTGGGTCTGCTACTTTAATGTTAAAATCACTAAATGTTCCCGCAGTTTTTGATACTTCCCATCTGTTTTGGCTTAAAAATGCAATATTGGAAGAGTTAGTTCCGGTATTTGTTTCAAATGCTTCTACTTTTAAATTCGTTCCTGGATTGTTAGTGAAAGGTCCTCCAGGAGGCGTTGTAACTGCAACCCAAATAGGTTTATAGGAAGTTTTTCCAACAGGGAAAAAGAATCTATTCACCACAAAACTAAATTCACTAGTAAGATTGGTAGCAATTTCTCCACTACCAATATCCTTAGAAAATGGACCATCTATGTAACATGTCTCACCAAAATTACCATTAACACTAGCAGTAAATCTCATATCGGGTGTTCCCACTTTTAAAACACTCGATGCCGAGGTGTGGATTATTCCCGCAGTCATAGTTAAGCTTGACGTAATAGAAAAAGGAACTAAAAAAGTTACACCTTGAGGGCTTGTATTATTTACTCTCAATTGCGTCACTGACCCAGTATTAGATGGATTGTTAAGAATAACATCTGTTTGCGCATTAAAAGAACCTGTTCCAGAAATAGTTTGTGCTTTTGATGTTGCTACACTATCTCCATCAATAAAATTACTAAAATGGGTGGTGTTGTTTAGGTTTAACTCTCCATTATTTACAATGTTTCCACCAAAGTAGGTATCTACTCCAGCTCCTTTTACTTTTCCTTGAAGAATCGTAAAATCATTTTGCACATTCATTATCACATTATTGAAATTAATGTTGTTGCTGTCAAGATTAATAAATCTATTTGTTGCGTCGGGAGCGTTTATAATCAAGTTATTTAAAGATAAAGTACCATTGGCTGCTCTGAAATTACAGTTGAACCCATTGGTAGTCACAGTACTTTTTTGAGTGGATATTCCATCTCCAATTTGTAACGTATGGTTTTCTCCAGCAGCATAATTATTGCTAGATTCATATACAAATGCCGATGTAGCATTGGTTACATTATAGAATGTCAAATTTAAAGGCAAAGTTAATCCTGTTGTAGGCAAACTTGGACTGGTATTAATGGAACCATCTAAATTTACATTTGCTACTGTTGTCCCAGCAGGAACTCCAGTACCTATTACTACCTGACCCACTGAAACTCCATCCGCTGAGTCTAAAATAATGTTCGTTGGGTAAAAACAGAAAAAGCCAGTACATGGAACAATGGAGGTAACGGTATGCGTTGTCGCCAAGCTAGTGTTTGAAACTGGTGGATCAATTAGGGTAATTTTTCCAGCGGTTAGGTTTAATGATGTATTTCCAATTTTGAATAGTGTTTGATCACTACTCGTTGCTAGAGTTCCATTATTATTTCCATCCACGATGATATCACCCGCAGTTTGATTGAATGTACTACCATTAGTATGAACAACATTACCGTTAACAGTCAGTAAACCGCCATTCATGCTATAAGTACCACTATTAAAAAATGTTGCGTTATTATTAGTACAACCTATGGTTAAACTTGATGATTCACTTACTAAAGTAGCTCCTGCAGAAATATTTACACCAGCAGCTGAACTAACCGAATTAACAGTTACCGTATGTCCAGGTTGGATTGTCATTGTGTCTGCACAGGTTGGGATGCTATTATTGCTCCATGTTGAGGCCGTGTTCCAATTTCCTGATTGCACTGAAGTTATAGGAGTATCCAATGCTGCATTATATCCTACTTGGAAAACATTATTTAAGTTAGCATCATTAAGCCCTATTCTTGTCGCAAAAGGTGTAATAGTTCCTGTTTGGTGATTTCCTATTGTTGTTCCATCTGCCTTAATAATTCTCGAATTACCATTTTTAATTAAATAGGCATCTTGAAGATTAAAAGCGATGGAATGATTTCCATCAGGAAAAGAATAAGTAGCATCTTTAGCAATAATCCAAGCGGCATCAAAAACGTCAGTTACTGTATAAGAACCATCAGCTATAGAAAACCCTGAGGATACTGTCGTCTCATCAAAATAAGAAACTGAAAGCTCACCTGATACTGCACTGTTTGTAGTATCGTTAGGTCTCGAAATAAACGCAGATCTACTTTTGCCAGCGGCAGTGATAAATGGAAATAGGTTATTGGTATTGTAATAATCAGCGCCAGGTGTTATGGAAGAAAAATTATCAAAGGCACTATACCATCTACCGATAATTCCACTTACAAATCCACTGCCAGTTGAACAAATTGTTGTAGCAGATCCATAATTTCCAATAGTCATTTTATTGGTGCCCAAATTAATTCTAGCACTAGTAAGTGTTATAGCACTTCTAATTTTGATATTATTAAATCCCCAAACGATGTTCGGAGTTGTTGTGCTAGTATTATTGACAATCAACTGATTGATTACTGCGCCAGTGTTTGAGTTGTCTGTTAAAAATAAAGTACCACCAAAGGTTCCTAATCCACTCACTGTTTGTACTGTTGTACCGTTTAAGGTTAAGGCACCTTCTGGTGCAAAACTTGAACCTTCTGATAAATCTATACGACCATTGTTAGTTATATTTCCTGCAACAGAAAGTTGAATGGCTGTGTTATAGCCAAAACTGCCAAAATCTAAATAGTAAACACCGTTTAAAAAACCACCTGTATTAACCGTTAAATTTCCAGTAATACTAAAATTTCCGGTAGAAGAATTACTTTCAATAATACCACTTAAAGTGACATTGTTTACGGTTATCAACTCATTAAGTAGTACTGTAGTTCCAGAGGCAATAATAACGTTGTCTGTAGTAGTTGGAGTTGTTACTGTTCCCCAAGTGGCTGGATCAGTATAATTTCCTGATTGTACCGAAGTAAAAGTTGTTTGCGCCTCTAAAATGTTAGTTACAAACACTAACATAATAAATAATGAAATTCTTTTTAGATTAAATAGTTTGTCATTTTTTGCAATGGCAGCACTAAAATCTGAGAATAACGCGTGATTTTTGAGAGTGTAATTTTTTGACATAATTTAGTAATTTTCAATTAAAAATTAAAGATACTGAATTATTGTTTTTTTAATTACAAATTCGCTTCCGAAATTATGGAATTTTGAAAGCTATTTTAGGCAACTCGATACTTTACATTTCAATTTGCTTGTTCGTATATTTCTCCACGATGCGGTTTTAAAGAATCTCTGACCGCAACCATATTTTCATCTGTTACAACCATATAAGCAATGGCGTGCAATTCGCTTTTGATTTCAAACCCCGTTATGTTTATGGGTAATTTTTCAATTGCTATATATTCTTTCAAATGTATCTCATGATGTTCCGCTATCTTGGCAGAAGCTTCTCCTCGAAAATCCCAAATTAGTTTTATTTGTCTTGACATTTTTTCTTTTGAATTTGTAAAGATGCAAAATTACAATAACAAATTTCAAATTGCTATTTTTGTCACCCGAGACCTTTAGGTCGAACAGTACAAAGTAAAAAATCAACTCATGCCACAAGAACTAAAACTTCAAGTTTCACCCGAAATAGCAGCCAATGAAAATTTGCTCAATGAATATGTGGCAAAAACAGTTCGAGTTTCAACTAAATTAGTTCAAAAAGTAGTCGTACAAAAACGCTCTATCGATGCCCGTCAAAAGGCAATTAAGATCAACCTTAAAGTTTTAGTTTATTTAATTGATGAAGAATTTGTAGCACAAAAAATCGAACTTCCCGATTATCAAAATGTTTCTAATGCACAAGAAGTAATTATTATTGGTGCTGGACCAGCTGGACTTTTTGCTGCATTGCAATTAATAGAATTAGGATTAAAACCTATTGTTATCGAGCGTGGCAAAGACGTTCGTGGTCGTCGTCGGGATTTAAAAGCCATCAATGTCGACCATATTGTGAATGAAGATTCCAATTATTGTTTTGGTGAAGGTGGCGCTGGAACCTATTCTGATGGAAAATTATACACGCGTTCTAAAAAACGTGGCGATGTGGATAGAATTCTAAAGTTATTAGTTGGTTTTGGTGCCACACCCGATATTTTAGTGGAAGCTCATCCGCATATCGGAACTAATAAATTACCCCAAATTATTCAAGATATTCGGGAGAAGATTATAGAATGTGGTGGACAAGTGTTGTTTGAAATGCGTGTTACTGATTTTATAATCAAGAACAATGAAATCCAAGGAATCGTAACTCAAAATGGAGATACCATTTCAGCTAACAAAGTTATTTTGGCCACAGGACATTCGGCTCGCGATATTTTTGAATTACTCGACAGAAAAAAGATTTTCATTGAAGCCAAACCTTTTGCGCTTGGCGTTCGTGCAGAGCATCCACAGGAGTTGATAGATAAAATTCAATACAGTTGCGATTATCGTGGCGAACATTTGCCTCCAGCGCCATATTCTATAGTGAAGCAAGTAAATGGTCGCGGTATGTACTCTTTTTGCATGTGTCCTGGTGGTGTAATTGCACCATGCGCTACAAGTCCGGGTGAAGTTGTGACTAATGGTTGGTCGCCATCAAAACGTGATCAAGCTACTGCCAATTCAGGAATTGTGGTAGAATTAAAATTAGAAGATTTCAAACCTTTTGCCAAGTTTGGTGCTTTGGCTGGTATGGAATTTCAGAAAAGTATCGAACAAAAAGCTTGGCATTTAGCAGGGCAAACTCAAAAAGTACCTGCACAACGCATGATAGATTTCACGCAAAATAAAGTATCCTCTTCTATACCCAAAACTTCTTATGTTCCTGGAACTACTTCGGTGGAAATGGGACAAGTTTTTCCTGGCTTTTTAACGCAAATTATGCGCGAAGGTTTTATTGAATTTGGCAAAGCCATGCGTGGTTATATGACCAATGACGCTATTCTTCATGCACCCGAAAGTAGGACTTCCTCACCCGTGAGAATTCCTCGTGATACCGAAACACTCGAACACGTTCAAATAAAAGGATTGTATCCTTGTGGCGAAGGTGCTGGTTTTGCTGGCGGTATTATCTCCGCAGCGATTGATGGTGAGAAATGTGCGTTGAAGATTGCGGAAAGTTTGAAGTGAGTAATGGTAATTTAAAATTCAATATTAAAAAACAGTTATTACTCCTAAAAAAATGTTAGACTTCAAACTTTCCTTATTTATCAAAATAATTTCTTCTCTCTTTTTTCTTCTTTCAGGAATTGTATGGAAAAAGGTTTTGGTTAATCAGAGTATAAATTATCATTATATTTTCTACAGGGTTATTGCTACTTTATTTTTTTTATTACTCATTAAATTTTATTTTCAATATAATGCGATAGAAGATTTTAATAAAATCATTTCATCTCCTTCTCTTTACGATTGGATTATTTGTATTACAATATGTCTTTTCAGTTTTTGGGGACTTTATTTTTATACAAAAGCTTTGCAAAATGGACGATTAAGTTTTATTGCTCCTTTGAATGGAATTGCTCCTGTTTTTTCATTTATAACTTCTGTAATTATATACAATGAAGCTTTAAATGGCGCAAAATATGTGTCACTTCTATTGTTTAGTATAGGTTTATTTCTCCATCAAAAAGAGAAACTGGTAGATTTTAAAATTACTAAAGAAGTACTTTTCACCTTGTTGTTTAGCGTTATTTGGGGAATATCTTTTGTGTTTTTTTTAATTCCTATCAAAAAATTTGGCGTTCTAAATTTTAGTATAATACTTGAAATCTGTGTATTTTTTTCCTGCGTTGGATTGCTTATTTTTAAAGAAAAAAGAATAATACCACCCAGACTCAAAAATAAAGATCTATTGCTTTGTTTACTTATGGGTTTTCTTGTGGCCGGAGGAAGTTTGTTGGGTAATTTTACATTAACACAATTACCGGTAAGTGTAAATATACTAATTGGATTGTTATTTGAACTTACCGTTATAGCGGTTGGACTTTACCTTTTTAGAGAAAAACTAAATAATAAAGATTGGGTGTTAATAGTATTTGCATCGATTGGTAGTTTTTTATTATTGTATTAGAATAATTAATAATACAATAAATTAATTATCCATTTCATTTTATTATCAGTACAAAATTGTATTAAATTTTCTTCAATATGGTTTTTGTTTCTCCCTTTTGAATAAAGACTAGCAGTGGCTGATTCAATGGCAATTCTTTCGATTGAATTTCCTTGTAAATAATCAATTGATAAATGAAATGGTTGGTATGCTATCGTATCTTCTTTATTGCTGTACAACCAAAACAATTGAATAATATATAAAGCAGCCGATTTTTTGTTTTGGCTTTTTTTCATCATGGTAGTATTCACAATTTCATTGAATAGGACATGATTTAAAAGTGCTGTTTTAAATCCAAAATGTAATAACACTCTAATGTTGCGAGCCAATAACCATTCATTTTTATCAGTCAAAATTGCATAATTTGAAATACTGTCCAAGTAATAAGTTACCTTACTTTGCAATGTATTTTCTATGCCATCAATTAGAATATTGCATTCAAAAAAGCGTGAAAGCAAATGATAATGGAGTTTTTTAATATCAATTGTATTTACTAATTTTTGATATTTTTTTATATTAGATTTTTCAATAGTGCCTGAATATCCCTTTTGTGCCAACAAATAGCTGTACACAAAAAAAACGTCTTGTTTAGCTGTTACTTTAGGCAAATAATAATTGAACAATGCATTTGTAAAAGAAACATTCTCTTCATCTACAAAACATTCATAAAACAAACTTCTGCCTGCTTTTGAATTCGCTAAAACTAGGAGCAATGCTTCATCATAATTATTTTTCTTAACATATTTACCGATTAAATTGGCTGTGGAAAAATGAACAGGATTGTTTTCAAAATAGGTGTATTTTTCTAGTAACATTTGAACCGTATCATAACGTCTTAAATGCAAAGCTATTTCTAGAACGCTTTGAGAGAAACCTTTAGCTTCTTCTGTTAAAAAGTGATTAGAGCTAAAGTGATGTTTAGATTGATCTTCTACATAATTTTCCCAATTGTCATATTCTAAGAATTTGGCAAGATTATCTAGAGTAGAAAGATAGGGTTTTGATGAAGATACTGTTAGCCCATAAAGCCTTGCAAAGGTTGAAGCAGAAACTAGTAATTTCTTTTCTTTAAAAATATCCGACAACCATATTGCATCTGGAAAACCCTTAATAGTTCTATTAACAGCGGTTTCAATTTGCTTGCAAATTTTTTGAATAAATTTATCTGTTCCTTTCATCGGAAGTAAAAATACTAAATAACTATCGACATTTAAAAGCATCTGCTACTTGGAGTAACTTGAAGTAATTGTGAATAGTTGTAAAGTATAAATTTGGTGAAATCTAAAAGCACACAAATTTATGACAGAACCACACTCAAAGGTTAAATCTCATAACCAAGAAATCAAAAGAAATTTAGCTATAGCTATTGCTGATAGATTTAGAAACGACTGCCTTGTTCATGAACTTTTCAAAAATGCTGATATAAAAATGGCTCCTTGGATAAGTGAGCGATCGAATAACTACAAGTTGGTAAAATATAAAGGACAACCCTATTGGACAAAAGCCGCAATAGAGCATTATAGAAGTAATGGCATTAAAGGATTGAGACATGAACATGCAGTACCAAGAAAACTAATTGTAAAACTATTAGAAGAAAGTGATAAAAGTCAAGAAGTAATTTTTTCTATCCTTGATAATTTAGTTCATGCCGTGATTGTTACAAAAGAAGAAGCGTCCTTATTAGATAAATATTGGAAATCTCAAATGCCAATTGATATTAAAATTACAAATGATGTGAATGTAATTTTTGCCAGATATAAAAAAGTAAATATTGGTGTTTACTTTTTACAAAACGGAAATCCAAAAGATATAAAAGAACTAAAATCATTAAAACCAATAATTTAAATTATCAAGAGATGAAAAAAAATGTATCAACAATTTTGCTTTTAATTGTATTTGTGAGTAATAACTATTCTCAAACGACAAAATTATTTAATGGAAAATTAGATTTGGGAATTACAGGAATCTGGCAAGATGCAGATGTAAGTTATAATTATTATGAAGACTCGTCATACAACTATGTTAAACATGGGCTTTTTAAATTAAGTTTTATAGGTAGTGGAAATTACAAAGGAATTAATGAAAATATTCAAGGTAATTTTAAAAATGGATTAAAAAATGGAACTTGGACTTATGACTATAATAACAATGACATATATCAAAATGACTATTATGTTACTTCGAATATTAAATTAACAGCAAATTATGTAGATGGTTTGCCAGATGGAACTTGGACTTGTATTGTTCAAGGCAAAAATAGAAATAAAAAATATAACCGTAACACAAAAAAAATGGAGTTTGGACCATGGATGAATTCTTTGTATAAAAGCACCAGCGCTAAATTTAAAAAAGGGATATTGATTGGAAATCTTACTATAATAGAAAAAAATAATGAAAAAATTATTGAGACTAATAACATTAATTTTAATGATAAAGGATTTTACAATGGGAAATATTATACTAAAGACACTGAAAATGAAGTAGTAAATGAATATGAAAATGGGTTTTTAATCAAAAGCATAGTCAGAGACCTTAAAACAGGTCAAGCGAGTGTAACCGATAACAGTAATAAGTTAATAACATTTAGGGATTTGTATAATAATGAAAATAATAAAGATTTTATAAACAATTCAGAATACCGACTACACTCATATGATAATAATTATTTTAGAAATTTAATACTAAATACTTTTTTTGGAGAACAATTTAATTACAAGTCTATTGGAGGAGACTTAAATTATAAAGAACCAAATTATAATTTTGAAGGTATAAGCTATCGTGAACTAAAAGAAAAGTAAAAAGGCGAATGAGAAAGGCACGTATTTATAAAATCAATAATAATTTGATGTTTACTAAAAAAATAACTTTTCAATGAATAAATCTATATATCATGAAAAAATTTAAATGTTTAATTCTGTTTTGTATCAGTATTAATAGTTATTGCCAAACAGCAGGAAATGGAGTAACTGATATTGATGGAAATTTCTATAACAGTGTAATAATTGGAACTCAAGAATGGACAAAAGAAAACTTAAATGTTTCTAAGTACTCTGATGGCACTGTAATACCACAAGTAACGGATTTTTCAACATGGTCAAATCTTACAACAGGAGCTTGGTGTTATTATGAAAATAACACTTCATACGGAACAGTTTATGGTAAATTATATAACTGGTATGCTGTCGCAGGAATTTATAATACTGCATCTGCAAATGATCCTAATTTAAGAAAGAAATTAGCCCCACAAGGATGGCACATTCCAACCAAAATAGAATGGTCAACTTTAATTAATTTTTTAGACCCTAATTCAAATGGGGGTTACTTAAATAATGTGGCTGGAAGCAAGCTGAAAGAAGTAGGGACAGCCCATTGGATTGCACCAAACACTGGCGCAACAAATATTAGCGGATTTACAGGATTGCCTGGAGGCTATATAAATTCCAATATTTGTACTAACATGCGCTATAATGGGTGGTGGTGGACTTCAAATCAAACAGGTAGCTCACCAACTCTTTATGCTGCAGCTCGCCTAATGAGTTATAACGGAACAAGCATCACACCAGATGATAATCAACTTAAGATGACTGGTTACTCAGTACGATGTATTAATAATATTTCATTAAGAAATCATGCTTTTAATGATTCTTTATTTAATATTTATCCTAATCCATCATACGACAAATTCACCATAGACTTTGGAAATGAAATAATCTCAAACTATACTATTAAAATAAATAATATGTTAGGTCAAGAAGTTTATAGCAATGTTATAGACAAACCACAATTTGAGGTTAGTAAAACATGGCAAGGCGAAGGTCTTTACTTCGTAAAAATCTATGATGACAATAATAACTTACTATCGACTAAAAAAATAATATTACAATAAAACCAATTAATAACCCTTAAATTTCAGTAGTATGAGTAGTCAAAATCAAATCAGTATTGAGATACCACAAGAGGTAATCGATAAAGTAATGCAGTATTTACAAGATTGTAAAACAGAACTAGCGCCTTATGTACAAGGGCTTACAGTTGAAGAGCGTCAAACTCTTTTCAAACTGGGAAACAAAACGGTTGCCACTGTTCAAAAAACCAAATCCTATGTGGATACTAATCCTGAATTTATCCCCTCTTATATGGATAAGATAGAGTTTTTGAAAGATGAAAAAGTAGTAACCCAGTTGAGCCCAGTTGTAAACCTAGCCAATCAAATAGCTTCTGATGCTGATGATACCTTGATGTTAGCTGGTAGCGAAGCACTCGAGTCGGCATTGTTGTATTATGGTCAGGTGAGAGAAGCTAATAGCAAAGGTGTTCCTACTGCAAAACCTATTTATGAAGATTTGAGCGAACGTTTTAAAAGAGGAACGTATACCAAAAAACCTGCTTAACCCAAATTTCAGGTTCAAAACCTGAAATTTCACCCTAAAAGGCTGAAAATTGAGTGTAATAACTTGAATTTTCAGCCTTTTTACTTGAAAATTGAGCCTCAGAACCTCAAATTTCACTCTAAAAGCCTCAAATTTCACCTTCGGAACCTCAAATTTGAGGCTTTGAACCTGAAAATTCACCCTTTTAGGCTGAAATTTCAAATAATGGGATATTCCAATCATTATTTAAATCGTAAATTTTAATTATAACGTTTTAGTTAATTTCTTTTTAATAAAGTCTGTCGGTGGTTTTTATAGAAATAGTATTTTTATAAAAAATCATTTTTATGAATACGATACCCGCTGAATTTCAAATTACCAACTTATTACATCAAGATACTTATTTAGTCGATGGTGAATTAAAAAAATGGACTGGCGAAACGTCTGAAGTGTATTCCACTATTTCTTCTACCGAAAAGTATGCACCAACTTTGCTAGGAACTATTCCTACTATGGGCGAAACAGCTGCTGATGAGGTGGTAAAATCTGCTGTGGCTGCTTATGATAAAGGACAAGGCATTTGGCCTACGATGAAAGTCATTGACCGTATCAAATGCATGGAGGATTTTGTTTCCCAAATGAAAGCCACTCGTAGCGAAGTGGTGAAATATTTGATGTGGGAAATTGGCAAATCATTACCCGATTCGGAGAAGGAATTTGACCGAACCGTGGAATATATTTATGACACTATTGAAGATTATAAACAGTTAGACAGAAACAATGCCCGTTTTACCAAAAGTCAAGGGGTAAATGCTATGGTGCGTCGTGGTCCGCTTGGCGTGGTCTTGTGTCTTGGACCTTATAATTATCCGTTGAATGAAACTTTTTCGTTGCTTATTCCTGCGATTATCATGGGAAATACAGTGATTTTTAAACCAGCAAAACATGGTGTGTTGTTGATTTCTCCCTTGCTCGAAGCGTTTAGAAGTAGTTTCCCAAAAGGTGTTATTAATATCGTGTATGGTAGAGGTAGAGATGTAGCTTCGCCAATTATGAAATCAGGAAAAATTGATATCTTGGCGTTGATTGGTAATAGTAAGTCGGCTATTGCTTTGCAAGACCAACATCCTAATAAAAACCGTTTGCGTTTGATTTTAGGGTTGGAAGCCAAAAATCCAGCGATTATCCTTCCTGATGCCGATTTGGATTTGGCCATTCAAGAATGTATCACAGGAACGTTGTCTTTTAATGGACAGCGATGTACCGCATTGAAAATACTCTACGTTCACGAGTCTATTGCTTCTGAATTCAACAAACGATTTGCTGAAAAAGTTGATGCCTTACCTTTTGGCAATCCATGGGAAAAAGGCGTTTCGTTAACGCCATTACCCGAAGTAGAAAAACCCAATTACATTCAGGAATTGATTGACGATGCTTTGGATAATGGAGCAAAAGTCATTAACCAAAAAGGCGGTGAGAGAACTGAAAATTATATTTTTCCAGCGGTTTTATTTCCTGTAAGCAAACAAATGCG
Organism: Flavobacterium sp. RSB2_4_14; assembly: GCF_051547085.1. Classification (NCBI taxonomy): domain Bacteria; kingdom Pseudomonadati; phylum Bacteroidota; class Flavobacteriia; order Flavobacteriales; family Flavobacteriaceae; genus Flavobacterium; species Flavobacterium sp. RSB2_4_14. Next base: position 99,387 of record NZ_JBPTTL010000004.1, on the reverse strand, counting down.
TGTGTATCACGAAGAACAATTCGGGCCTGTAATTCCTATTTTGACTTTTAAAGATATTCAAGAACCGTTGAACGATATGGCGGAGTCTAATTATGGACAGCAAGTGAGTTTGTTTGGTAGAGATATTAAAACCATTGCGCCACTTATTGATACTTTGGTTAATCTAGTTTGCAGAGTGAATTTAAATAGTTCTTGTCAACGTGGACCAGATGTATATCCGTTTACCGGAAGAAAAGACTCGGCTGTAGGAACGTTGAGTATTCATGATGCGTTGCGTTCGTTTTCTATCCGGACATTTGTAGCTTCCAAGGACAATGCTTATAACAATGAAATTCTGCAAGCCTTGTTGAATAGTAAGGAATCGAATTTTATCAATACCGATTATATTTTATAAAAAAGTTAAACACAGATTTCACAAATTAGCACAGATAAATTTGTGATAATTTGTGAAATCTGTGTTTAATATAATTTTATAATTACTATTTCTTTTTCAGTCTGTCTTTAAAAACCTTTTCAAATTTTTCAATTTTGGGTTGAATTACCATTTGGCAATAGGGTTGATTTTTATTGTTCTGATAATACCCTTGGTGATACGATTCCGCTTTGTAAAATTTTTGTAAAGGTTCTAATGTAGTCACGATTTCACCAGAAAACACTTTTTCATTTAACTCTTTGATTAAACTTTCGGCAGCTTTTTTTTCATTTTCATTTTTATAAAAAATGGCAGAACGGTATTGTGTTCCCACATCGGCACCTTGACGGTTTAGTGTTGTTGGGTCGTGAACCGTGAAGAAAACTTGGAATATTTCATCTAAATTGGTTTTGGTTTTGTCATACGTAATTTCAATTACTTCAGCAGCACCAGTTCTACCTGTACAAACTTCCTCATAACTAGGGTTTTCAACTGTTCCGCCTGCATAACCTGAATAGACACTTTTTACGCCCTCTAGATTTTCGTAAACGGCTTCTACACACCAAAAACATCCGCCACCAAGAACAATGGTATCTAAATTTCCAGAATTGGAGGTTACACCATCTGGCACAAAATCAAGAGAAATAGCATTCATACAATACCTTTTACCTGTAGGTTCTGGACCATCATCAAAAAGATGCCCTAAATGACTGTTGCATCTACCACAAAGCGCCTCGGTACGACGCATTCCATAGGAGTTATCTTCTTTGAAAACCACACTGTTTTTGTTTTCTTGTTCAAAAAAACTTGGCCACCCGCAACTGCTTACAAATTTTTGCTCCGATTTGAAAAGTTTCAATCCACACGCCGCACAATAATAGGTGCCTTTGGTTTCTGATTTCCACATGGTTCCTGTGAATGCTCTTTCGGTATCGGCTTCTCTGGCAACCGCATACAAATCGGGCGATAATACTTTTTTCCAATCCGCATCAGAAACCTCTAATTTTTTGGTATCGGTATTGGAGTAATAGGGATTTTCGGGTTTTGAAATTACATTTTCCATAGCATTGGTTTTTGTTGTTGAATTTTGATTTTTATTGTTTTGCCCACAAGCGGTAAACATGAACATGGGGAACAAAAGGAGTACGTTAATCATCGACTTTTTCATATCACTTATTTTAAAGTAGGATACAAATTTACATTTCATTTTTGTCAATTGGTGTCTGATAGATTGCAAATTGAGTTGATTTAAGTAAAGTTTAACGCTTGTTTCAGTAGCTTAGTTAGTAAGCCTTACTTTTTTTTGTATTTTTGAAGACTTAAAGGAAAGTATGGAAGAAAAAGTAATATTGGTTAATGAACGCGATGAGCCAATTGGCTTGATGAACAAGATGGAAGCTCATGAAAAGGCAGTCCTTCACAGGGCTTTTTCGGTTTTTGTATTGAACAACAAAAACGAAATCATGTTGCAACAACGTGCGCATCAAAAGTACCATTCACCATTACTTTGGACCAATACCTGTTGCAGCCATCAACGCGATGGAGAAACTAATATTGAAGCTGGAACTCGCCGATTATATGAAGAAATGGGTTTCAAAACCGAGTTGAAAGAACTATTTCATTTTATCTACAAAGCGCCATTTGATAATGGGTTAACGGAGCATGAATTAGACCATGTCATGATTGGATATTTTAATGAAGAACCCAATATTAATCCCGAAGAAGTAGAAAGCTGGAAGTGGATGTGTATTGAAGAAGTTAGAAACGATATGATTGCTCATCCCGAACTTTATACTATTTGGTTCAAAATTATTTTTGCTGAATTTTACCATTACCTAGAAGAGCATAAAATCTAGTATTTGGGAATTAGGAATTAGGATTTACTGCCTTATTCTTAAAATCCTAAATCATAAAATCCTTAATCCTAAATCACTATGAAAGTAACCGTATCTAGAAAAGCCCATTTTAATTCAGCACACCGTTTGTATCGTAAAGATTGGACGATGGAAAAGAACGATGCTGTTTTTGGCAAGTGTAACAATCCCAATTATCACGGTCACAATTACGAATTAATTGTTTCAGTTACTGGAGAAATTGATTCTGAAACTGGTTTTGTGATGGATGTAAAAATTTTAGCCGATTTAATCAAAGAACACGTGGAAAATGCCTTTGACCATAAGAATTTGAATTTGGATGTTCCAGATTTCAAAGATTTGAACCCAACGGCCGAAAATATAGTGGTTGTTATTTGGCAAAAATTACGCAAGCATATTGATGTTAATAAAGATTTAGAAGTTGTTTTATATGAAACACCTCGAAATTTTGTAACTTTTAAAGGATAACCATGGCACTCAAAGTAGGCGACAAAATGCCATTATTTTCAGCTATTGATAGTAACGGTAAAGCATTTGAAGTGAATAATTACGCGGGTAAACCACTAGTGATTTATTTTTATCCCAAAGATGATACGCCAGGATGCACTATTCAAGCGTGTACTTTTCGGGACCAATATGAAGATTTTAAAGGATTAGGAGCTGAAGTAATAGGCGTGAGTAGTGATTCTGAAACGTCACACCAAAAGTTTGCTTCGCGCTATAAATTGCCTTTTATTTTGCTTTCAGATGGTAATAAAAAACTCCGAAGACTTTTTGGTGTTCCTAATGATTTGTTAGGATTATTGCCGGGAAGAGTTACCTACGTGATTGACAAAGAAGGCATAATTCGATTGGTTTTTAATAGTATGTCAAGTAAAATTCATATCGCCAAAGCACTTCAGATATTGAAAACATTGTAAGTTTGCTAAAATGGAGCACATGAAACTATATCCCTTACAGTTTGAACCCATTTTAAAAGACAGAATTTGGGGCGGAACCAAATTGAAAACCTATCTTTCTAAACCTATTACTTCCGAAACAACAGGAGAAAGTTGGGAAATTTCCACTGTAGAAAATGATGTGAGCATTGTTAAAAATGGTTCATTTAAAGGGAAATCATTAAACGACTTAATTAATGACTTTCCAAATGAACTATTAGGAACAGCTGTTTTTAAAAATTTTGGCAAGCAATTTCCATTACTCTTCAAATATCTTGATGCCCGAGAAGATTTGTCCATACAACTACATCCTAATGATGCATTAGCCAAAAAGAGACACAATTCTTTTGGTAAAACCGAAATGTGGTATGTCATGCAAGCCGATGAAGATGCCCGATTGATTGTTGGTTTCAAAGATAAATCGTCTCCCGAAGAATATTTACACCATCTTACAAACAAGACATTACTCTCCATTTTAGATACTAAAAAAGTGCAACAAGGTGATGTTTTCTTTCTTGAAACGGGAACTATTCATGCTATTGGTGCTGGAATTGTTATAGCTGAAATTCAGCAGACTTCTGATATTACCTACCGTGTTTATGATTTTGACAGAGTAGATGCAAACGGAAAAACTCGCGAATTGCATAATGACTTAGCTTTGGAAGCTATTAATTATGAAACTGTTGGAGCACAAAAAAAATATTCAAAAGTTGAAAACATTTCCAATGAAATGGTTCATTGCGAGTATTTCACCACTAATTTTATACCATTGAATGGCGTAATTTCAGTAACTAAAAATCAAAAATCATTTACAGTATATATGTGTGTTGATGGTGATTTTGAACTTTCATATAATAATGAAGCTTTCAACTATTCAAAAGGAGATACGATATTAATTCCGGCTTTTTTAGCTGATTTTCAACTGTCTGGTAAGGCATCTATATTAGAAATTTATATTTCATAGTTTGTATTCTAAAGAAATACTGTAGTTTTGCACCAAATTTTAAAAATAAAAGAAAATGCCAAGTGTTAAGAATTTAAAAAAAGACATCAATTTTGTGTTAGGTGATATTATTGAAGCGGTTTACATTTATGAAATGACAACTTCAGGAAAACCTTCTGATAAAACAAACGCAATTATAGACGAAGCAATTGCTTCTTTTGATGGTTTGATTACAAAAGTGAATGCTAAGAAAGTGGAAAACAAAAAAGCTCACTTCAAACAAATCAACGTAGAATTAGAACAAACTGCAAATCAATTGGTTGAAAAAATCAATTCATTATAATTAGAAAAAACAACAAAAAAGTGTAAAAATATTTTGGTGAATTAAATTTGACTTTTATATTTGCACACACATTGAGACGCCAGCGTAGCTCAGTTGGCTAGAGCAGCTGATTTGTAATCAGCAGGTCGTGGGTTCGAGTCCCTCCGCCGGCTCAATACGAAAACCATTCCAATATCGGGATGGTTTTTTGTTTTTAGTAAATTCCTATTTTAATACTGTAGTAATACTATATCTTTGTCCGCTTTTTAAAAATTGAAATATATGTTTGGAAATAAAGTGTTGAAAGGTGTTTTTTTGGTAGGATTGGGTGCAACAAGTTATGGCATGTTAGCCACTTTTGTAAAATTGGCTTATTCTGACATAAGCTCTCAAGGTTTACATTACACTCCTGCAGAAGTCATCACAGCTCAATTTTTAATTGGAATTCTTTTTGTTTTAGCCATAAATGGGTTTCAAAAATACAGAAAAGGTGCGGTTGTGTTGAAAGCAACTTCAACTGATATAAAAAAATTAATGCTTGTAGGTACTTCAACCGGATTGACCAGTATCTTTTATTATTTAGCCGTGAAATATATTCCCGTTTCTATCGGTATTGTTTTGTTGATGCAAACGGTTTGGATGGGAGTTTTTTTGGAAATGCTTTTAGAGAAAAAACTTCCTTCAAGAATTAAAATAATAGCTGTATTCATTGTGTTAATTGGAACGGCATTGGCCACTAATCTTTTTTATACTAAAATAGCATTAGATTGGAAAGGAATTGTTCTTGGACTACTGGCTGCTGCGTCTTTTACCACAACTATGTTTGCAGCCAATAAAATTGCTACTTCTATTTCCTCAGCACAGCGAAGTTTGTATATGCTTTTGGGTGGAGCAGTAATAGTATTCTTTTTTGCTTTGATAACGCAACATACTCCGTTCAATTATGATATTTTCTATAAATGGGGAGTTTTGATTGCTCTTTTTGGTACCGTAATTCCTCCTATCCTTTTAAACGCAGGATTCCCTTTAACAGGAATAGGGTTAGGAAGTATTGTTGCTGCCCTTGAATTACCCGTTTCAGTTTTAATGGCATTCTTTTTTCTCCAAGAGGTTGTAGTTTTTTCACAATGGATAGGAATATTGTTGATAATTTTAGCCGTAGTCATAATGAATATCAGGGTTAAAAATAATTTCTTGTAGTTATTTGACTGTTAATAAGTTTATTGCACAGTAAATTTCTTCTCTACCTTTTTTCTTAATTTTAATTATCTAACCTTATCACACTACCTTGTGATTTAAAATTAAAACTTATGAGAAAATTATTCGCAGAATTTTTTGGTACCTACTGGCTAGTATTTGGCGGTTGTGGTAGTGCCTTATTTGCAGCAGGAATTCCAAATCTTGGAATTGGATTTGCTGGAGTTTCCTTAGCATTTGGATTAACAGTATTGACTATGGCATATGCTGTAGGTCATATTTCGGGTGGTCATTTTAATCCAGCAGTTTCTTTCGGATTATGGGCAAGTGGACGTTTTTCCGCAAAAGAATTAGTGCCTTATATTGTTGCTCAATGTGTAGGTGCTACTGCAGCAGCAGCAACATTATATTCTATCTGTTCTGGCAAGGCAGGTTTTGCTATTGATAATACTAAAGCTGGTGCCTTTGCCTCTAACGGATTTGGTGCATTTTCTCCAGATGGATACTCGATGCAATCTGCATTTATGGCTGAATTTGTTTTAACATTTTTCTTTTTAATCGTAATTCTTGGAGCAACGGATAAATTTGCTAATGGAAAATTTGCTGGAGTTGCTATTGGTTTAGCGCTAACATTAATACATTTAGTAAGTATTCCAATAACGAATACTTCTGTAAATCCAGCTCGTTCACTATCACAAGCTTTATTTGTTCAAGGTGAAGCTTTGTCACAAGTATGGTTGTTTTGGGCAGCACCAATTTTAGGCGCTGTTGTTGCTGGATTAGTTTATAAAAACCTATTACAAGACCATTCGGAGGCCTAATTTCTATTCTTAAAATAAGTAAAGAGAAAACGTTATTAATTTAATGTTTTCTCTTTATTTTTGTGTCATGAATTCACTTTTCCCCAAAGAAAAATTACAGTTTGATTTTCCGAATGCTTCTATTGTTTATTATTCAAATTTCTTTGATGCTAGCCGAGCTAATGAATTATTTGAAAAATTAAAACAAGAAATTCCTTGGCAACAAGATGCTATTACTGTTTTTGGTAAAACCTATCCTCAACCCAGATTGACAGCACTTTTTGGCAACGAAGGGAAACCTTATAGCTATTCTAATATTGTAATGCAACCCAATCCTTGGAATCCGTTATTGCAATTTATCAAAAGTGAAGTTGAAGAAATTATTGAGGAAAATTTCACTACGGTTTTGCTCAATTATTATCGGGATGGAAAAGATAGCAATGGTTGGCATGCGGATAATGAAAAAGAATTGGGTAGAAATCCTATCATTGCATCAGTGAGTTTTGGTGCGGAACGTAATTTTCATTTACAACATAATACTATCAAAGACCAGAAACTCAAAATCAATCTCGAACACGGAAGTTTGTTAGTCATGAAAGGAGAAACCCAACATTTTTGGAAACATCAAATACCAAAGACGGCCAAACCAATTGGTCCAAGAATAAATCTCACTTTCCGAATTATCAAATAAATAGAAATTTCTATATTTGAATAAAATCTATGATATGAATGAGATAATTAATTATTTTTCAACTATTCCATCTTCACACCGAGCTATAATTTTGGCTGGTGGAATTGCTTTTTTTTGGTTAATTGAAAGCGCAGTTCCTTTTGTCAAATTTAAGTACAACAAATGGCAACACGCCGGAATTAATATCTTTTTTACGATTACAACTATAATTATTAATTTTTGTTTGGCGTTAATTTTACTGGCCACCGCTAATTGGACAAACGAAAATAATTTTGGAATTCTAAATTCGTTGCCACCAATGAATCCATGGCTTTTTGCCATTGTTGGGTTGTTACTTTTGGATTTAATCGGGGCTTATTTAGCTCATTTTGTAGAACATAAAGTAACCTTTCTATGGCGATTTCATCTCATTCATCACACCGATACATATATTGATACTACGTCTGGAAATAGACATCATCCGGGAGAAAGTGTCATCCGTTTTATATTTACCACATTCGGAGTTCTATTAATTGGAAGTCCCATGTGGATGGTTTTTTTATACCAAACTTTATCAGTTGTTTCCACTCAATTTACTCATGCCAATATAGCTTTGCCCAAAAAATTTGATAATTTCTTGAGTTATTTTATCGTTTCACCCGACATGCACAAAGTGCACCATCACTATGTTTTGCCCTATACGGATAGTAATTATGGTAATATTTTTTCGATTTGGGACAGACTTTTTGGAACCTTCAAAACTTTAGATAGAGACAAGCTCGTTTATGGAGTTGATACTCATATGAAACCTGAAGAAAATAACAAATTGTCCAATCTATTATCCATTCCATTTCAAAAATATCGTTCACCCAAAACTTAATTTTTGAAAAAAAACAGGATGTTTTGAAAACTAATTATTTTTTTTATTAATATTGAGAATAATTTTATTTGTTAACTATTGATTTTTAAAATGCTTTTACAGAAATGAAAAAAAGTAAGCTTGCAGATTTTGACAGCGAAAAAATAGAAAGAGTTGTCAGCATGGCTCAAGAGGAACGTAAACCTTTTGAAGTAATTAAAGAAGAATTTGGACTTTCAGAAAATGAGGTGACAGAATTAATGCGGAAGCGATTATCCAAAGATAAATTTGAACTTTGGAAAAAGAAAGCTGTTGGAAGCAAACCAAAACCAAAACCCATTATCGATGATTTTGATGACGATTTAGATAGCAAATACTATATCAAAAATAAACTAGATTAGATTTCAACTCTTGCCCTGCAAGAGTTTTTTTATGCCTATAATTAAAATCATCAATAACCTTAAACAAATAATCTGAAAGTTACTGGCACAATTTTAGTTAATCATTTCAAAATAAAATCAACTATTTGTAACTAATAGCTACTTTTGATGACTTACTTAAAAATTTTAAACCTTTAGAAATGAAAAGACTTATTCTGAGTGCCATTCTTACCCTATCTTTTTTTAGTTATACTGCTGTTGCACAAAAAAAAGCAACAAACGAGGAAGTAAAAGTGACCATTGACTTAAATCAAGTTAAAAATGATAAAGTGATGGTGACCGTTACACCACCAAAATTCACTTCAAACGAAGTTGTTTTTCATATTCCAAAAACAGTTCCTGGAACCTATTCAACTGATAATTATGGAAAACTTGTTGATGATTTCAAAGCATTTGACGGCAATGGAAAAGAAATTAAAACCACCAAGACAGATGACAATTCTTGGAAAATTACCAACTCAAAATCATTGTCTAAAATCACCTATTGGGTAAATGATACTTACGATTCTGAAAAAGGAAGAGGATTTGGCAAAGAAGATATTTTTTCTCCTGCGGGAAGTAATATTCTTGAAGGTGAAAATTTCATGCTGAATACCCATTGTTTTGTGGGTTATTTTGATGCTAAAACCGAAATCAACTATAACTTAACGGTGCTTCATCCAGCTACTTTATATGGAGCAACTTCACTTGTTGATACCAACAAAAGTGATACTGTAGATAATTTTGTTGCTACTCGTTATTTTGAAATTACAGACAATCCAATTATGTATTCCAAACCAGATTATGAAACTTTTATGGTAGATGGAATGGAGATTTTGTTAAGTGTTTATTCGCCTAGCGGCATGCATTCTGCCAAATCAATTATGCCCGATTTGGAGAAAACAATGCGCGCACAGAAAGCATTTTTAGGTCCTATAAATAACAATAAACGTTATACCGTTTTATTGTATCTCTCAGATATGCAAAAGTCAGATGCCAAAGGATTTGGCGCATTGGAACATCACACTTCCACAACAGTTGTTTTTCCAGAAATGATGCCTGCAGCAGCTTTGGCAGAACAAATGAAAGATGTAGTATCACACGAATTTTTTCATATCGTAACACCATTAAGTATTCACTCTAAAGAAATTCAGTTTTTTGATTACAACAATCCAAAAATGTCAAAACACTTGTGGATGTATGAAGGTGTAACCGAATATTTTGCCAATTTATTTCAAGTAAATCAAGGATTAATTGATGCTGAAGAATTTTATCAAAGAATGACCGGCAAAATTGAAAATGCAGCTACTCTAAACGACACTATGCCATTTACCGAAATGAGTGCCAATGTTTTAGTTGAACCTTATAAAGACCAGTACTTGAATGTGTATGAAAAAGGAGCATTAATAGGAATGTGTATTGATATTATTATTCGTGAAAAAAGTAATGGCGAAAGAGGCATTTTAGACTTAATGAAAAAATTATCTAAAGAATATGGTACTGAAAGACCATTTGATGACGAAGAACTTTTCGCCAAAATAACATCGCTTACCTATCCAGAAGTAGGGGAGTTTTTAAATACTTATGTTGCTGGAAAAACACCTATTAATTACGATGTGTTTTTTGCCAAAATGGGAGTAAACAAGTCAAAAGTTCAAACACCTATAAATCCATTTTTGAAAGATCAATCAACGCCTTACATTACCGTTAATCCAACTACTAAAGAGATTTTGGTAATTCCAAGTACCGATTTAAATGATTTCATGACAAATCTAGGGTTGAAAGGTGGCGATGTAATTCTATCTATTAATGATAAAAAGTATAATCTAGATAATATTTATGATATGATTATGGAGAGTCAAAATTGGAAAGTAGACGATGCCATTACGGTAACAATTTCTAGAGACGGAAAAGAACAAGTTATTAAAGGTAAAGTTAAATTATCGATGGAAGATTCCGAAGGATATAATTTTACAGATACATCAAAAGAGCGTTTAAACACGGCTTGGTTGAAAGGATAATAAAAAACAAAAATTTACTTTAAATCCTCAATTTGGTTCGCCAATTGAGGATTTTTTTTAGTATCATTGCCACTCGAAATCAATAGGTCAAATTGAACGAAGTTAAAAAAGTTATATCATGTACAAATCATTACTGGCGCTTTTCTCACTACTAATTTTAGTGTCTTGCTCCGAAAAAAAATCAACTAAAAATTTTGTTTTAAACGGAAATATCAAAGGATTAAAAAATGGTACGCTTTATATTCAAAGAATAAAAGACACACTATTTGTTCCCATCGATACCATCGTGATTAGTGGAGACTCACACTTTACTAGCGAATTTGATATAGATTCACCCGAAATGCTCTATTTGTTTTTGGATCGTGGCGTGACTAATTCGTTAGACAATAACGTTCCCTTTTTTGCTGAAAAAGGCACTATGAATTTAGAAACTTCCTTAGATTTTTTTACTGCCGATGTCAAGATTACGGGTTCCAAAAATCAAGCACTATATGATGAATACCGAAAAGTAATGTCTAGATTTATTGATCAAGACTTAGCCCTTATCGAAAAGAAGTTCAAAGCATACAAAGCTAAAAACATGAATGAGGTTACTAGAATAGAGGAAGAGCAAAAAAATATTTTGAAAAGAAAATATTTATACACTACCAATTTTGCAGTAAATAATGGCAATCATGAAGTTTCTCCCTATGTTACTTTGGCCGAGATTTACGACATCAACCTAAAATATTTAGACACCATTCAAAAATCAATGACACCCAAGATTGCTCAATCTAAATATGGTAAAAAATTGAATGAATATATAGCCGAAAGAAGAAAGGAAGGGAAATAAAACTTCAATATTTTATTCTAAATACCTAGTCTTCATATATAAATACTCCATCTTTATATATAAAAAGTACAATTTTATATAAATATACCCCGTCATCATGCATGATTAGACTAAAGTTATATATGAATACTATATATTCATGTATGAAAAGTACAAGTTCATATATAAATACGTCATCGATATATGATAATATTACAAAATGATGTATGAATATTACAAGTTTATGTTTAAATATTACATATTTATATATGAATGTTACATTTTTAACTATAAATTGTAAATATGATTTGTTTATTATTGATAAATTAATATTATTATTTTAATATTTATATTTATAACTCTATAAATTAACAATAAAATACAACTATTCGTTAACATATAGTTAAATTTTTAAAATAAATTAATTGATATTCTTACTTTAGTCTTACATAAAATTAGTTATTAACCTCTAAAAATGTAAATTATGGCAGGAAGAACCTCGGGACGTGTCATTATCCCAAAAAATCCAGGCGAGTTATTAAAATTAGCAAACAAAATTTATGACAAACACGTAGCTGACGGTGCTGCATCACCACTGAATGCTATGCAAGATTTCAATTGGGCAGTTGATGGACCCAAAGTAGCACCTTGTATACAGAATAACGATGGAGCAGAAGCAGCTGCAAAACTAGCGGAACAACTATATCGTCAGCGCGATATTGATTTGCCAGCTATCAAAGCTATTGTGCAAAACAGTGCCTCTGTACTGAAAGGAATTTATGCCAAAAACCCAAAAGTCTTAGGCGATTATGGTTTTGTAGTTGATGATACTAAGAAAGTACCCAAACAAAAACCATGATTTTTGATTACTTAAAAAAAATCCCGTATCATATTGTTTATATGTTGCGGGATTTTTTTATATTTTAAATGTGTCTATATAATAGATTAATGCTTTTACTTCTGATTTTGTTCAAATTTTGAAATTAATAAATCTATTTTTTTATTCAGATTTTCAAACAAATGATTGGGTGCTTTAATGGATATTTCAAAATTAGGTATTATAGAAGTTGTTTCAGCACTTGTTTGAGAGCTAACGTTGGGTTGTGTTATTAGCAAATAATCTATAGGAGTGTCTAATTTCTCAGCCAATTTTGAGATATACTCATGCTTTATACTTTTACCACCTTCCCAGTTGCCAATGGTAGTTTGAGTTACTCCTATAGCATGAGCTAATTCTTCTTGAGATAATCTCTTTTTTTCTCTGAGCATCTTTATTTTAGTTCCTGTGGTCATGCATTTTTTAGTATTAAGATTAGTAGTATTACAATGTTAAACAGCATATTGTGTTTTTTCAATATTTATTGTTTAATTCAATGGCAATGAAACTAAATTCTAAGCTGTTTTTTATAACTGGATAAATTTATGCAGTTCGTTTTTATAAATTTTACGCTTTTATCGTATATTTTGTTAAAATTTAAAAAAAAATTAATTCGTTTTTTTTTGTTTTAACAAATGTAAAAAGGTTTTTTGGTATGCTTGGTAAGCAAAAAGTGTACATTTTCATTTTTTTTAAGCAAGAAACTTTTGAAAATTAAAAGAAAGTTACTTAAAATTACCAACATTCTTTTAGGAAAACTATCTTACACTTAGCAACTTTACCAAATCAAAATATCTCGAGAAAAAATTTTGAAAAACAAAAAAAATGTATAATTTTAAAAACAATTAAAAATGAAAAAATTAATTTTTGGCTTGATAGCCACGGTGGTATTTGGTAATTTGTCTTTTGGGCAAGATAAAAATTTTGTTAATGATAAAGATTTTATTGAGTATGTTAATAAAGAATTTAAATTTTATGGTAATGTAAAGGATAAAGAGTTATTGAAAAAGCTTTCAGAATCTAATATCAAAGACTGGAATGAAGAAAGCACAACTCTTTTAGCAAAAGCTTTTGGCTTAAGTGATGATGAACTGCAAAAACATATATTAAGTCAAAATAAAATGCTCCAAACACTCAACAGCAGGTATTATATAGATCGTTTAACAAGTGAGGAAATATCCGATATACTAGTTGCTAATCCTACTAATTTTGATTTACCTCAAAATCAGACTCAAAGTTGGGGATGTTCAGCAATGTATTGGGGATGTTCAGCTGGTGCTTTCTCTTTAGCTGTAATAGCAGAAATAGGATGCGCAGCATTAGATGTTGAAACGCTTGGAGCTACTAGAGTCGCAGGGTGTTATGCTGCAGTTGCCGTTGCATTTGGATCCGCAATAATGGCCTGTCAAGGTGCCAGAGACGAATGTGAAAAAAATTAATAAAAATAATTATGAATTATAAATTTCATTTTTTAGTTGTTTTGCCAATATTTGCATCAACATTTTTTATAACAAATTTAGTTGTGGCTACAATAATTAGGACTGTTGTTACAATATATAGTATTTTTTTTATAGTAAAAATTATCAAAAATAAAGATTACAACAGAAGTAAATTAAATATTATATATCTAAATTTGTTTATATTACTATTGATATTTTTGATATTGAATTTTTTCTCATAACTAATTGATGAATTTGCTTAAAATAATAAAATGTTTAAAAAAAATTTAGCAATAGCAATTCTATTGCCAATGGTATCTTTTGCCCAATCCGATCTTCAAAATGTTTTAAAAGGTGGCGAACTGTTACTAAGTGGATTAACTATTTTTAAAGTAGCAAAATCAACACCCAAAGAAGATAGCAAAGTAATAGAAAGTGTGTGCGTCAAAAATAAACTAGTTGACAAAATCACTTTCAGGATAACGGGCAAAAATGAGGAAGGAGACGATATCAAAAAGGAACTCGTCATCCAAAAAGACGGAAAAGAATGCCTCTATGTGTTACCCAAAGGCATTTACACTTACGAAGTTGTATTACCCAACAAAGACATTTACAAAAAAGGGGAATACAAATTTGATGAAGAAGTAATCATCACCATAAAAGATGATTAAACCATAATCCCAAGTTAATAGCTTGGGATTTTTTTATTATAAGCTAATCCGTTACTTTTGTTTGTTACCAATACCCAAATGAAAGACATCCTTCTCATCACGCCACCGTTCACACAACTCAATACGCCTTATCCCGCATCGGCCTATTTGAAAGGATTTTTGAATACCAAAAGCATTTCTTGCTTCCAAATGGATTTGGGAATAGAAGTGATTTTGGAATTGTTTTCAAAGAAAGGACTTACCACAATTTTTTGTCACATCGAGCGCAGTCGAGATGCAATTTCTACCAACTCACAACGAATTATTTCGTTACAACACGATTACATCAATACGATTGATGCCGTTATACAATTCCTTCAAGGGAAAAACCAAACCCTAGCCCGACAAATTTGTTCTGGAAATTTCCTTCCCGAAGCTTCTCGTTTTGACCAATTAGATGATATGGAATGGGCATTTGGTTCCATGGGAATGCAAGACAAAGCAAAACATTTAGCCACATTATATCTTGAAGATCTTTCTGATTTTATAGTAGAATGCGTCGATGAAAATTTTGGATTTAGTCGCTATGCTGAACGCTTAGGTAGAAGTGCCAATTCTTTTGACGAAATGTATGCCCATTTGCAAAATGAGTTGACATATATAGATAAAATTACACTCAAAATCCTAAAGGAAAGACTTTACCAAATACAACCCAAATTGGTCTGTATTTCTGTGCCATTTCCAGGTAACTTATATAGTGCATTTCGTTGTGCGCAATACATAAAAAATCATTTCCCAACTATAAAAATTGCCATGGGTGGCGGTTTTCCCAATACGGAACTTCGTGACCTCAAGGACAAAAGAGTTTTCGAATTCTTTGATTTCATCACCCTTGATGATGGTGAACTGCCTATTGAATTACTAATTTCCCACGTTCTAAATTCCCCTCCTTTGGAGGGGTTAGGGGAGGCTAAAAGAACTTTCCTCATAGAAAACAACCAAGTAGTTTATAAAAACAACACTACTCGTTCTGATTACAAACAATCTCAAGTTGGCACACCCGATTATTCCGATTTGCTTTTAGATAAATACATTTCGGTGATAGAAATTGCCAACCCAATGCACAGTCTTTGGAGCGATGGTCGCTGGAATAAGTTGACTATGGCACACGGATGCTATTGGGGAAAATGTACCTTCTGCGATATTTCTTTGGATTATATCAAATTATATGAGCCTATTGCTGCCAAAATCTTGGTTGATAGGATGGAGGAAATGATAGCACAAACGGGCGAAAATGGGTTTCATTTTGTAGATGAAGCAGCACCACCAGCTTTGATGCGAGAATTGGCTTTGGAAATTCTCCGTAGAAAATTAACCGTTACTTGGTGGACTAATATTCGTTTTGAAAAAAGTTTCACGCGCGATTTGTGTTTACTATTAAAAGCATCTGGCTGCATTGCGGTTTCTGGTGGATTGGAAGTAGCTTCCGATAGATTATTGGAACTCATAAAAAAAGGAGTAACTGTTGAACAAGTGGCACAAGTCACTCAAAATTTTACAGAAAGTGGTATTATGGTTCATGCCTATTTGATGTATGGCTATCCAACACAAACCGTTCAAGAAACTATCGATAGTTTGGAAATGGTACGACAACTATTTGAATTGGGCGTTATTCAATCGGGATTTTGGCATCAGTTTGCCATGACAGCTCATTCTCCTGTGGGAATGTTTCCCGAGGAATTTGGTGTAATTCCTGAGCAAAATGTCATCACTTTTGCTAATAATGACATCCAATTCAAAGACAAAACCGCTATTGATCACGATAAATTTAGTTTTGGATTGAAGAAATCCTTGTTTAATTTCATGCACGGTATTTGTTTTGACTATGACCTCCAAGAATGGTTTGATTTTAAAATTCCTAAGACAACCATAAATCCAGATTACATTAGAGATTGTTTGTTAGCAAACCATGACCAATTCAATACGAAACCATCAGCAAAAATTATTTGGATAGGAGGAATGCCTGAAACAGAAGTTTTTACCAAATCTAAAAAAGGAAACGCTTGGGAAATGATGAAACTTACTTTTCACGACAAAAGGGAAACTTTTGAAATTTCATTAGAAAAAGACAAAGCAGAATGGTTTATTACAACATTAGAACTCCTCCAAGTTTCTAATGATAAAACGCAAACTTTTGCACAAGTCAAAACTGATTTTGAAATGTATTTTGACGATTTTGAATTGTTTTGGTATTCTAAACCCATAAATTCTCTTAGAGATTTCGGTTTGTTGACTTTGTAAAATGTATTTTCTCATATCTATATAAAATTTACAATTTCATGAGATTTATCAGTTTCGCAAACGATTTCTTTTTGTAAGTTTACACTAATTAAAAATGATTTTATATGGATTCAACCTATAACCTTTCTGTAAATAATTTGAACAGTTTCGAGTTAACAGAAAGTGACCTCAAAAACCTTGATGCCGTTGCGGTAGAAAACTCAAAATTCCACATTTTAAAAGAGAGCAAACCCTATAAAGCCGAAATTATTGCTGCTGACTTTATTGCAAAAAAATACACAATACAAGTAAACAATAATAGGTATGAAGTAGCTATTTCAGATGCCTTGGATCAACTTATCAAAAACATGGGAATTGAACGTGGCAGAACGAAAGTAATTAATGCCATCAAAGCACCTATGCCTGGATTGATTCTCGAAATCAGTGTAGAAGTGGGACAAGCCGTCAAAGAAAATGATCCTTTGTTAATTCTTGAAGCCATGAAAATGGAAAACAGTTTCCTTTCACCTCGCGATGGTGTAATTAAATCTATTACGGTACAAAAAGGAAATGCTGTAGATAAAGGACAGTTATTAATTGAATTTGAATAGAGTATTAAGATAAAAGTATTAAGTATTAAGACTTTGTAAGAAGTTGAGATACTGAAATAAATTCAGTATAAATGAAAGAAATCAAAAAAATATTAGTGGCCAATCGCGGTGAAATTGCCATTAGAGTAATGAAAACCGCCAAAAAAATGGGTATTAAAACAGTAGCCGTTTTTTCTACTGCCGATAGAAATGCGCTTCACGTAAAATATGCCGATGAAGCAGTTTGCATAGGTGAAGCTGCTTCAAGCCAATCGTATTTGCGTGGTGATAAAATCATTGAAGTTTGTGTTGCACTTGGCGTTGATGCCGTTCATCCAGGTTATGGTTTTCTTAGTGAAAATTCCGCTTTTGCTGAAGCATGTGAAAAAAATAATATCATTTTCATTGGGCCAAAATCTAAAGCTATTGAAATGATGGGAAGTAAATTGGCAGCCAAAGAAGCCGTCATGAAATACAATATCCCTATGGTTCCTGGAGTTGATCACGCCATTACGGATTTGGACGAAGCCAAAAAAACAGCCAAAGAAGTTGGTTTCCCTATTCTAATAAAAGCTTCCGCTGGTGGTGGTGGAAAGGGAATGCGTATTGTTGAAAAAGAAGAAGATTTCGAATCGCAAATGAATCGTGCTATCAGTGAAGCCACTTCGGCATTTGGTGATGGTTCGGTTTTTATTGAAAAATATGTAACGCAACCACGTCATATTGAAATCCAAATCATGGCAGACAGTCACGGGAATATTTTATATGTGCATGAAAGAGAATGTAGTATTCAACGTCGTCATCAAAAAGTAGTAGAAGAAGCGCCATCATCAATTCTAACACCCGAAAAACGTAAAGAAATGGGTGAAGCTGCTGTGAAAGTGGCTAAAGCTTGTGATTATCTTGGTGCAGGAACAGTCGAGTTTTTGATGGATGATAAGCACAATTTTTATTTCCTCGAAATGAATACCCGTTTACAAGTAGAACATCCAGTTACAGAGATGATTTCGGGATTGGATTTGGTAGAATTGCAAATTCGAGTGGCTCGTGGCGAAGCATTACCCATGAAACAAGAAGATTTAGTCATTCATGGTCATGCTATGGAACTTCGTGTTTATGCTGAAGATTCAATGAATGATTTTTTACCGAATGTTGGATTTTTAAGTACTTATAAACTTCCTGTAGGCGAAGGAATTCGTGTAGATAATGGGATTGAAGAAGGAATGGATGTGCCCATTTATTATGATCCAATGTTATCCAAATTAGTCACTTATGGAAAAACCCGAGAAGAGTCCATTGAGTTGATGATTAAAGCCATCGATAATTATCATATTGAAGGTGTTGCCACTACATTGCCTTTCGGAAAATTTGTAATGGAACATGACGCTTTTCGTTCGGGAAATTTTGATACGGGTTTTGTAAAAGCGTATTACAGTCCTGAAAAGCTGAAAGCTAATTTAGATGTTGAAGCCGAAATAGCTGCTATGATTGCATTGCAACAATATGTTGAAGATAAAAAAATCTTGAGATTACCAATAGAGTAAAATATTATGGAAAATAAAATAGATATACTTAACGATAAAATTGCTTTAGCCAAATTAGGTGGAGGCGAAAAAAGAATTGCCAAACAGCACGAAAAGAAAAAATTAACAGCACGTGAACGAGTAGAATATTTACTAGATGAAGGTTCTTTTGAAGAAATCGGTATGCTGGTTACTCACAGAACTACTGATTTTGGAATGGAAAAAGAAATCTATTATGGCGATGGAGTCATAACAGGTTATGGAACAATCAATGGACGTATAGTTTATATTTTTGCACAAGATTTTACAGTTTTTGGTGGTGCATTATCCGAAACACATGCCGAAAAAATTTGTAAAGTAATGGACATGGCAGTTCGCAATGGCGCACCAATGATTGGTTTAAATGACTCTGGTGGTGCCCGAATTCAAGAAGGTGTTCGTTCTCTGGGTGGTTATGCTGATATTTTTTATAGAAATGTTCAAGCCAGTGGCGTAATTCCACAAATTTCTGCCATAATGGGACCATGTGCTGGTGGTGCTGTTTATTCGCCTGCCATGACTGATTTTACGATGATGGTGGAAAACAACAGTTATATGTTTGTTACTGGTCCAAATGTCGTAAAAACGGTAACCAATGAAGAAGTTACTTCAGAGGAATTGGGTGGAGCGATAACTCATTCTACTAAATCCGGTGTGGCACATACAACGTCACCTAATGGTATTGAATGTTTGGAAGATATCAAAAGATTGTTGACTTATATTCCTCAAAATAATAAAGAAGTAACACCTAAATTGAATTACGTTTTAGGTGATGAATACCGAGAACAATTGGATACTATAGTTCCCGAAAACGCCAACAAACCTTATGATATGCATGATGTTATCAAAGGAATTATTGATGAAGATTCTTTCTTTGAAATTCATGCCGCTTATGCAGAAAACATAGTAGTTGGTTTCGCTAGAATAGGAGGAAGAAGCATCGGTGTTGTAGCTAATAATCCAAAATATTTAGCAGGATGTTTGGATGTTAAAAGCTCTATCAAAGCGGCAAGATTTACTCGTTTTTGTGACTGTTTTAATATTCCATTGCTTGTATTGGTTGATGTTCCTGGGTTTTTGCCAGGAACAGATCAAGAATGGAATGGTATTATTGTTCACGGTGCCAAATTATTATATGCTTTGAGTGAAGCGACTGTTCCAAAAGTTACCGTAATTACCCGAAAAGCTTATGGTGGTGCTTATGATGTGATGAATTCCAAACATATAGGTGCTGATATGAATTTTGCTTGGCCAACTGCCGAAATTGCAGTAATGGGAGCAAAAGGAGCATCTGAAATTATCTTCAAAAAAGAAATTAGTGAAGCAGCTGATCCAGCGGCAAAATTATTAGAAAAAGAAGCGGAATATGCCGAATTGTTTGCTAATCCCTATACTGCTGCTCAAAGAGGATTTATTGATGAGGTTATCCTACCAAAAGAGACTCGAAGAAAATTAATTAAAGCTTTTAGTATGCTTGAAAATAAAGAAGTAGTACTACCCAAACGAAAACATGGAAATATCCCTTTATAGTTTTTTAAACCATCTGAAAAGATGGTTTTTTTATTTTATAGAATCCTAGTTTCCAGAATTTAATTGAGTTAAGTTTTTTCATAAGTGAAATTATTTTATTATAAATTTATTTGATAAGCAATAAATATTTTGAAAGAATACAGCTCTTATTTTGCCTAAAATTGTCTTTTTATCTGCATTTTTTTAACTTTTATAGATTTTTTTTAAATTTTAAGTAGGGGTATTTGATACTTGCTTGTTTCACTATTAAATGGAATATAAAACAAGAGATTATTATTCTAATATAAACTCCAAAAAATTTCATTTTTGAATTCACTAATGATTTACAGAATCAATTATAACTAATAAAAGTATCGATGAACAAAATAATTAAAATAGTATTCATAATCATAATTGTCATTTCAGCACTATTTTTTTCGGTACGTTATTATATCAATAATGGAGGGAAAAGAGACATTCAATCTGAGGAGACAGCTTACACCGTTTCATCTTTACAAATTGTAGATGAATTCACTTCGAATATTACTGAATCAAATAAAAAATATTTAGAAAAGCCTGTTGTTATTTCAGGTACTGTAACTTCTATAATTGGTAATGAAGTCATTATTGACAACGTTGTGAATTGTGAATTTGCAAAAGTAGCAACGACTTTAAAACAAGGGAAAAAGGTGGTAGTTAAAGGCAGGGTTATTGGCTTTGATGACCTTTTAGGAGAATTAAAACTTGATCAATGTAACCTTCAAAACAACCAATAGAAATGAGATTAATTAAAATGATTTGTACATCGGCTCTATTTTTTTCTTTCACTCTTGCAAATGCTCAAGATGATTTGATGAAAGAACTCGACTCTGTGCCAAAAGAAAAGCAAGTTGCATCATCTGCCTTCAAAGCATTGCAGGTATGTAATATGCAGTCAACGAAAATGACTTCCAAAAATGAATGGTATTTTCTAGTTTCTCACCGTTTTGGTGATTTAAAAGAAGGTATAAATAATTTCTTTGGATTGGATAATGCTCTAACAAAATTAGGAGGCATTTATGGAGTAACCGAATGGTTGTCTCTAGGATTATCAAGACATACCTATAATAAAACGTATGAAGCCACCATTAAGTATCGATTTGCTAATCAAATGGAAGAAGGATTTCCTTTTACAATCGTTGGTTATAATACAATGGATATTAATTCCTCCGATTTTGACAAAGCTATCTATCCTAATTTTAAAGATTCAAATAGATTAGCCTATAGTAGTCAGTTGATTATTTCAAGAAAATTTTCAGATGCTATTTCAATTGAAGTAAATCCTGTTTACATACATAAAAATTTATATGATTTACAACCAGGAACTGAGAAAATAGACCAGTATATTTTGGGTTTTGGTGGAAGATGTAAAGTATCTAAACGTATCAGTTTTAATTTGGAATATGCTGCAAGGTTAAATCCAGTTGAAAATGATGTTTATCATAATCCGCTTACTGCTGGATTTGATATTGAAACCGGAGGACACGTATTTCAGTTAGTCTTCTCTAGTTCACAACCGATGAACGATGTCGCTTATTTTACCAATACTACAGGAAAGTGGAATGGTGGAAGTATTTATTTTGGATTTAACATGTATAGAGCTTTTTAATATGAAAACAGTAAAATATATTCTTTTAGTAACAATTAGTTCATTTGTAGTATCATGTGAATCTAGTTCATATTCAGAAATTTTTGGTTATGTAGAAAACCCTACCTATGAGGCTAATATCAAACCTCTGATGGAAGCACAATGTACATCTTGTCATAGTGCGAATGGTACTGAGTCAGGTTCTCCACTCGAAACCTACCAACAAGTTGTGGATTATTCAGAGTCAATATCCTGCAGATTAGATGGTGTTTCCTGTGGAATTATGCCTCAAAGTGGTAAATTACCTCAAGTACAAATAGATATGTTTAATGCTTGGGTGGCTCAAGGATTTGTTCAACAATAAATTAATAAATATGAAAAAGACGGTAATTTTGGCAATAACTTTACTTATAAGTGGGGTTATTTTTTCTCAAAAAATGATGACAAGAACAGGGGAAATTAAATTTGATGCCACTGTTCCAGGTGCACTTGACCCTGTTATTGCGAACAATAGTTCAGTTTCTAGTCTTTTTGATAAGACAACAGGCGACCTTGTAGTTCAGGCAATGGTTAAATCTTTCAAATTCAAATCTCCTTTGATGGAAGAGCATTTTAATGAAAACTACATGGAAAGTGATAAACTACCAAAAGCTAGTTTTAAAGGGAAAATTATGAATTATAACTCCAAAGAAGGCAGTTATGAAGTTGAAGGCGATTTGACAATACATGGAGTGACTAATAAAGTTAAAACAAAAATGGCAGTTTCTAATGAAGGAGATAAAATAGCCATAGCCGGAAGTTTTAATGTTAAACTAATTGATTATAAGCTTGAGGTGCCAGCATTAGCTAATAAAACATTAGCAGAAAACGCTAAGATTTCTATTAAGCTTCTAATGGAAAATAAATAATATAAATCAATATAAACTAAATAGATATGAAGACAACTTTAAAATATTTGAATGCTTTTTTATTGTTTTTTATAGTAACAACTAATGTTTTTGCTCAAACAGCAGGAACATTGACATTTACCTATAATCAACCACAACCTACTAGTCCTTCTGTTACAGGAGGAGGAAATGTTTATGCTGTTTGGATTGAAAACGCCACCGGAACATTTATTAAAACAAAGGCAAGATATACATCTACTTCTACAGATGATCACTTGCCTACATGGGCGAGTAAATGTGGATGTACTACCACTACAATCGCTACTGGAGCGGCTTGTAATATTACAGATGCGCTTTCTGGTGCAACAAGGAAATCTACCACCACGCCTACAGCTTATGGCGCAAAATCAATAGTTTGGGATGGAAAAAATGTTGTGGGAACTACCAATGGAACAACCGTTGCCGACGGAACTTATAAAATTTGGGTAGAAAGTTCATGGAATGACGGTCCAAATAATATTCATAATGAGTTGATTGGTTTTACGTTTACCAAAGGACCAACAGAAGTTACTCTAACGCCAGCTGGAGATAATTATATAAATACAGTGAATTTACATTGGGTGCCTGATGCTATGTCTGTAAATCAAAATTTGGCTAATAATCCAGTGGTTATCATATATCCTGTGCCATCGTCAGGAGTGTTTAATTTAGATTTTAAAAATGAAGTAAAAAATATTACAGTTTATGACTTAACTGGTAGAACAGTTTATTTTGAACAATTAAACGAAAATCAAATTAATACTACTAAACAAATTGATATTTCAAATTTATCTAATGGAAATTATATAATTAGTCTCAAAAATGATATGGGAGTTTCTAATTACGAAGTGATATTGAGTAAATAATTTTACTAAAGAATTTATTAAAGCATCTAAATTTTAGGTGCTTTTTTTATTCCTCTTTTACCTCGGATATTATTGATTTAATTTCGGGTGTTTCATAAATTTGGTAATTTCCATTATTGTCTGAATAAATTAAATAGGCTTGTAATTCAGTGTGCTGTTTTAAAAAAGTTATTGCTTTTTCAAGTCCCATGACTAAAATGCCTGTAGCATTTGAATCTGATGTAATACACTCCTTTGAAAAAATAGAAGCACTCAATAAGTTGTTTTTGGTTGGATAACCTGTTTTCGGGTCAATATGATGGGCATATTTAACACCGTTTTCAATACTAAATCGTCTATAATTTCCTGAAGTAGCAATGGCTAAATTTTCCAATTTTGCTATCGCTTTAAATGGATTTTCGGTCTCTTTATTATCTATAGGTTTTTCTATACCTACAATCCAATTTTCCCCATTTGGTTTTTTACCCTTTGCATAAACTTCACCACCTATTTCAACTATATATGAATTTATTTTTTTTAAGTTCAAAAAATCAGCAACTACATCAACAGAATATCCTTGAGCAAAGGCATTAAAATCTAACGAAACACGCTTGTCTTTTTTTATCACTTTCTTTCCTTTCAATTCAATTAGGTTAAATCCAACAAATTTTAGAACGCTATCAATTTTTGACTTTTCAATTTTTTCTTTCTTTCCTGGGCCAAATCCCCACATATTAACCAATGGAAAAACTGTTGGATCAAAAGCTCCATTTGTATCTTTCCATACTTCTTTTGCTTTTTTAAAGCAAGTGACAAAATATTTGTCAACTTTTACATTTTTTTCATTGGAATTTATTTTTGAAATAATTGAATTTGGATTATAGGTAGAAACGGAATTGTCAAAATCCAGTAATAATTTTTCTATTTCAGGTTTAAGATTTCTATTTTTTTTATCATAATAGGTTATGTGATAGGTTGTTCCTTGTGCTTCGCCTTCAATTTTAATAGCTGCTTGTTGAGCATGACTACTAAATGCGGAAAATATAAAGGTGATAAAAAGTATCTTTTTCATAATAATTTTAGTTTACAGAAATTAATCAAATGTAGTTTTTTTATTCAAAATAGCAGTTTTATAATTAAGGATTAAAACTTAATAACTTGTTAATTACTTTTGAGAATTGTACTAAAATCAAAATATAATTAGTTTATTTTTAGGAGATAAATTCATGGATAAGATTTAATTTAAATGACAGTTAAAAAAACATTTCCCAAGATACTTTGGTTAATATTTTCCTCTAGTATTTTTTTTATAATTCTTTATTTTGCCCTTTTTTATTATACTAAAAAAGCAGAAAAGCAAGTCTATAAAGTTTCTGTAGAGCAATTTGACAACGAAATTCATAAACTTCTTGACTTAGAATCCAAACCCATTTTGGTAGCAATAAATAATGATACTAATTGGGATGAATTCGTGAGTTTTATTTCCACAAAAGACTCAACATGGTTTAACGAAACCATTGGGAATGAGCTCGAAATTTATGACGCTGATTATTTGGGTGCTTATGATGCTCAAAAGAATTTTTTAATTAGAACTCCAACACCAAGTATAAAAACTATCGATTTTATTCCGAAACATGCTATGGATTTGTTGAATGTGGAAGGAATAAAAAAATTCTATTTAAAAATTCCTGATGGAATAGTAGAAGTTACTGGTGCAGCTATTCATCCTTCAGATGATCCTTTGAAGAATAAAACAAAAACTTCGGGATATTTTTTTGTAGTAAGATTGATCGATTCCGACTTCTTAAAAAACATTCAAAAAACTACTAGTTCTAGTGTTCAATTTATAGATGTTAAAGAAAAATTGCCGCCAGAAAAGCACACCATTTCTTCAATATATCAACTAAAAGATGCAGAAAATAAGGTAGTAGGTACACTATTATTTAAAAGGAATTTTGAGGTTTATTTTGAAAATACGACTAATTTGCTATACGCTATTATTATTACATTTTTTATAAATCTTTTAATCAATTTAGCCTATACTAGGAAGTTAGTGTATTATCCTTTAGATTTAATTCGAAGAGTTCTTGAAACAGGGAATAAAAAAGCTATTCAGGAATTAAAGAAAACTACAGGTGAATTCAGTTATATTGGAAATTTATTTGAAGAAAATAATAAGCAAAAAATAGAGTTGATTAATGCAAAGATAAAAGCAGAAGAAGGCGACCGATTGAAGTCTTCTTTTTTGGCCAATTTATCTCATGAAATTAGAACTCCAATGAATGCCATAAATGGATTTACGGATTTAATTATAAACACGAATATCAATGAAACTGAAAAATTAGAATATTTAAATATTATCGAAAAAAGTGGCAAAAATTTGGTTTCAATAATTGACGATTTAATCGAGATGTCAAAAATAGATTCCAACCAACTAAAACCTAATTTTGCTGTAGTTAATCTTGAATCTTGTGTTAATGAATTGTATGAGACCATAAAAGTCACTATTGTAAATAAGGCCATTGAATTTTTATTGATAAAAAGTTCAAAGCCTGCTGAGTTTAATATTGTTACTGATGATATAAAATTGAAACAAGTAATTATAAATTTATTGACTAATGCGATAAAATTTACAGACGAAGGTTTTGTGACCTTTGGATATGAAATTGACGAAAAAAATGAGCTTATTCATTTTACAATTAGAGATACAGGTCTTGGGATAGATGAAGAGGAACATAAAAATATCTTTGACCGATTTAAACGTGTTGATAGTGATGTGTCTATTAAAGTAGGCGGTTTAGGACTTGGATTGGCAATTTCAAAAGCATATGTAGAGTTGCTTGGAGGAACAATTAGTTTAGAGTCAAAAATTGGTGAAGGTTCTACTTTTTATTTTTCTATTCCTTTAAAATATTCTAAATCTGATCATATTACTGTTCGTTCCATAAACAATGAAGAAGTTGTAAAATCAGAAAAAGAAGTAATTCTTATTGCCGAAGATGATAATATTAATTTCTTATTGTTTCAAAAAATGATGCAGAATAAATGTTATGAAATTATAAGAGCCATTAATGGTAAAGAAGCAGTTGATATTTGCTTAAATAATCCAAATATCGATTTGGTTTTGATGGATATTAAAATGCCAATAATGGATGGTTTTGAAGCCTTGGAACAAATACAACCAATACGACCAAATTTACCGATAATTGCCCAAACTGCTTATTCATCATCTGAAGACAAGGAGAGAATTGAAGCAGCAGGTTTTTCAGATTATATCACAAAACCATTGAGTAGAGAACGTTTGTTTGAATTGATAACAAAATATTTGGATAAAAGCACTAATAATGAATTACACTAGCGTAAAGATTATTCTTTTTATCTTGTTGATGTCCACGAATTGTTTTTCTCAAGAAAGTCAAGTTGAAAATGATTCTTTAAGAGAAGAAAAAGCGATTGAATTGAACTTGGATATTTTTAGTCGTTATCTTTGGCGTGGTCAATGTTGGGGAGGAAATTATGTTGTTGTCCAACCTGCTATTAATTACTCAATTACACCAAAAATCAACTTGGGTTTTTGGGCGACAACCAATTTTCAAAATGACTATTATTATTCTGATGGTACAGTAGGAAAAGGATATCAGGAAATAGATTTCAGTATTGCTTATCAAGTTAATGATTTTTTACAATTTCAACTGTGGGATTATTATTGGCCTTCTGTAGAAAAAGTTGATGGGGTTGATAATAACTATTTTAACTATGGAACAAATAGCGTAAAAACGGTTGATGCTATTTTATATTTTGATTTTTCAGAAGGTTATAAATACCCATTTAATGCAACAATAAGTACGTTGGTAGCAGGAAATGATTATAGATATGATAGTAATGGAGAGAACCCAAAACAAAATTACACCACCTATCTTGAACTGGGTTATACGTTTACATTTTTTGAAAAATCTAGTATAAAAGCATTACAAGATATTGAAATATCACCAGTTATTGGTGCTGTTTTAAATAATAAAGCTGCCTATTATACATATGCCGATTATGATAAAGTTTCCTTTGTGAATATGGGAATAAAAGTGACTAAAGAAATAGCATTAGCTTGGGGAATTACGATGCCACTTACTTTGAATTATACCCACAATGGTGCTAAGCAAAACACAGAATTTTTTGGAAAAGATTTTTTGGTGGCAGGAGTAAGTTTTAATTATTAAACTGGCTCGCCATATAAGTCAAACTCAGTAGCATCAATAATCTTTACATTTATAAAATCTCCCGTTTTTACATAGAATTTTGAGGCGTCAATAAGTACTTCATTATCTACATCGGGACTGTCAAATTCTGTTCTACCAATGAAATGTTGTCCTTCTTTTCTGTCGATTACACATTTGAAAGTTTGTCCAATTTTTTCTTGGTTTAAATCCCAGGATATTTGAGATTGTATTTCCATGATTTCAGCAGCACGAGCTTGTTTCACTTCTTCTGGAACATCATCTTCTAGCGAATAGGCATGAGTGTTTTCTTCGTGTGAATAAGTGAAACAACCTAATCTTTCAAACTTCATTTCTTGCACCCAATCTCTCATGATTTCAAAATCTTCTTGTGTTTCACCAGGATAACCAACTATTAAAGTAGTTCTGATGGTCATTCCAGGAACGGCTTCACGAAAATCTTTTAAGAGTTTTGTGGTTTTCTCTTTTGTTGTTCCGCGACGCATTGATTTTAGAATGTTATCTGAAATATGCTGCAATGGAATGTCAAGATAATTACAAATTTTTGGTTCGCGTTTCATCAAGTCTAATACATCCATAGGAAATCCTGTTGGGAAGGCATAATGTAATCGAATCCATTCAATTCCTTCCACTTTGACTAAGTTTTCTAACAACTCAGCAAGATTTCTTTTTTTGTATAAATCCAATCCATAATAAGTCAAATCTTGGGCAATGAGGATTAGTTCTTTTACCCCATTTTTTGCTAAACCTTCTGCCTCTCTAACTAATTTTTCTATCGATTGTGAAACGTGTTTGCCACGCATAATTGGAATAGCACAAAAGCTACAAGGTCTATCGCAACCTTCGGCAATTTTTAGATAGGCATAGTTTTTTGGTGTAGTGGTAATTCTTTCGCCAAGTAATTCATGCTTATAATCAGCACCTAATGCTTTTAGTAAAAGAGGTAATTCAGTAGTGCCAAAATATTGATCTACGTTTGGAATTTCCTTTTCTAAATCAGGTCTGTATCTTTCAGAAAGACAACCGGTAACAAAAACTTTATCAACAATGCCGCGTTCTTTTTTATCAGCATATTCAAGAATGGTATTTACCGACTCGGCTTTGGCATTATCAATAAAACCACAAGTGTTAATGACTACAATATTTCCTTCTTGTTCGTGTACAACATCTTTACCACTGGCTTTTAGTTGACCCATTAAAACTTCACTATCGTAAGTGTTTTTGGAACATCCAAGAGTAATGACATTGATTTTATTTTTCTTTAAAGACTTAGTTCTCATATGTTTAATCCTGACTATTTGAAAGGAGTGCAAAATTACTCTTTTTATTTCAATTTTATTTATAAGTCAATCTTTTTAAAAATAAAAAACCACCTCAATAGAAGTGGTTTATTATTTAATTCAAATTAATTTATAATTCAAATAGGAATGTTAAACTAAAATTATTTGTGATAGCTTCAATGTTAGCACTATCTGTAAATCCTTGTGAAAAGAATTGTTGTTGGTAATTTCTTTTGGAATGTGAATAGGAAAAATCAACTTTGGTAGTGCCGAAATTATATCCTAATCCTCCTGAGTAGCCATTCAAATCTCCCATGATTTTAGTGTCTTTATAGGGACTTTCTTCAAATCTATAACCTGCTCTGAGACTCAATTGTTTTATTTTTTTCTCGGCACCAACTCTGAACTCAGTTGTATTGGTCAAGGTATTTGAAATAGATGTGTTTAAATTTCTAAAATCATTAGATGGTGTTAGCGTAGTTTCACCATAATTTTTGAAAGCCACGTCAAAACTTATTAATCCTTGATTTCCAAAAACATATGCCATACTTCCTGTTAACTTATCCGGAGTTTGAATTTCATATCTATCGTATATCATAACAACTTGTGGACTAACAACATCTGGAGCTAATTCTACTAAATTATTACTGCTAACACCAACTACGCTTTGACTTAATTCGTCGTTTAGATTATACCAAGTAGGAGAGTCATACGATAAACCTAGTCTAAATTCTTTGGTAACTTTTGCAATAGCTCCAAGTTGAAATGAAAAACCATTTCCATAAGTAGATATTCTGTTTTCAAATTGCAATCTGTTTATTCTGATTTCGTCTGACTCTTGATTATTTCGTTCATAGAAATTGGTGTATTGAGAATAGCTAGTAAAATGAGAATTCAAATTAATTCCTAAATAAAGGAAGTCTTTATATTGTGTAGCAAAATTAAAGTTTAATTTACCATTGTATCCGTCTGTTGTATAGTAATTTTCTTGGTAATAGTTTCCGCCTCCAGGAACTAATGAGACATAGCTTCTATTGCTAATTTCATCATAATTTGCCGCTGGGTCAATAATGTAAGCTTGATACCCTAAAAAAGCTTGTTGGGCTCCAAAACCATAAACAGATCCAAGATAGGAATATAAAGAAGTTATAGTTTCTCCGTCCTGTAATTGTAAATTAGTCACTGATACACCTCCATTTTGATTGGCATAGTGTAAAAAATAACCATCAACCGAATTTGTTGGATTTGTTCCAGCGCTAAAAGTAGAATTGTCAAAATTATTAGCATTTTCATAATTGAGAGCGATGCTAAATTTTCTCCAATCATTCTTTGTATTATTGTTGTTAAAAACAAAAACCATTCCGGCTTGATTTAAGTCAAATGAATTATCACATTCAGAGGTATTTGTACCAAAATAACTTGAGTTATTCTTTGTGCTAAAATTACTGATTGTGGTGCCAAATTGATTGTTGCTAAACACTGCGGAACCTGCAGGATTAACATTTATTGATGATAAATCTCCACCAAGAGCTCCAAAAGCACCACTTAATGCTCTAAATCTCGCCGTTCCGTTTAAATTGTCTTGTGAATATCGTAAAGCATCTGACACTTCTTGAGCATAAGAGCCATAAGAAATAGCCAACATTATGATGTTAATTATTATAAACTTTTTCATTATTTTTATTTTAGATAGACAAAATTTGAATAGAAAATGATTTGGTTTTAAATATAATATTAAAAATATTATCTTCTTCCACCACCAGATGATCTACCGCCACCACCACCACCATAACTTCCTCCGCCATAACTTCCACCACCAGATGATCGACCACCACCATAATTACTTGAACTTGGGGAATAACTGCGAACAGGAGATGAAGATTGATTTCTGACGTTATTTGGTGTCGAGTTAGTTCTAGTAGGGTTATTATAATTTCTAGTAGAATTATTAAATGATCTTACATTATTGTAACTATTATTTCTTGTAGGCACAGCGTTATTAGTTCGCGTACCATTATTATAAGTTGAATTTCTTGAACTAGCTACTCTTCCATTAACAGTGTTTCCGTAGTAAGCTGATCCTCTTCTTCCACCTGCATAAGAATAGTAATAATTGTTATAATAACCGCCACACCAATTATTGTAGCCATAATAGCCACCATATCCATACCAACCCCAATAAGGTGCATACCAACTATTCCAACCCCAACCCCAAGCTGGGCCATACCAACTGTTCCAGCCCCAATAACCACCATACCAATAATTATTCCAATAACTCCAACCCCAATCGTTGTCATAAACATTAACAGTTACACTTTGAGGATTGCTTCCCCAAGCTGCATTGTTGGATATTGTATCTTTATTAGTAGTATTATAAGTTTCAACATTAGTAAAACTTTGTGCGTCTTTATTCAGGTCACTAAAATATTCTTGGTATTTATTGCTCTGAGTGTTTTGGTTCGAATTAACCGTTTTGTTTGCATTTTGTGCACCACCATAAATGCCATCATTATCATAGTATGAACTGTTTTGATAAGAGCTACACGAGGAAATAACAATGGAAAATAATCCAAGTAGGGTATAAATGGATAATTTTTGCTGGAAAAAATAATTAGTTTTCATATCTATAGCATTTTTATTGTTGGACTATACAAAAATAGTTAGTTTTGCGGAACTATTTAGTTAAAATAAGTTAAACAATTTTTGTGCCAAACTATTCAATATGAGCAAGAACCTTACAACAAGAAATGAAGATTATTCAAAATGGTATAATGAGTTGGTTGTCAAAGCAGATTTGGCCGAAAACTCAGGTGTAAGAGGTTGTATGGTAATCAAACCATATGGTTATGCTATTTGGGAAAAAATGCAAGCGGAGTTGGATAGAATGTTTAAAGAAACAGGGCATAGCAATGCCTATTTTCCTCTTTTTGTTCCAAAAAGCATGTTTGAAGCCGAAGAGAAAAATGCGGAAGGTTTTGCCAAAGAATGCGCTATTGTTACACATTACAGACTGAAAAATGATCCAGATAAACCTGGGAAGTTGATGGTTGACCCCAATGCTAAACTAGAAGAAGAATTAATAGTTCGACCTACAAGTGAAGCCATAATATGGTCTACTTATAAAAACTGGATACAATCTTATAGAGATTTGCCTTTGTTGATTAATCAATGGGCAAACGTTGTTCGTTGGGAAATGAGAACGCGATTGTTTTTGAGAACGGCTGAATTTTTATGGCAAGAAGGACATACTGCACATGCCACAAAGGCAGAAGCTATAGAAGAGTCTGAAAAAATGATGCATGTGTATGCCGATTTTGCTGAAAATTTTATGGCAATTCCAGTAATCAAAGGTTTGAAAACAGAAACAGAACGTTTTGCTGGTGCAGAAGAAACCTATTGTATAGAAGCGTTAATGCAGGACGGAAAGGCATTACAAGCTGGAACTTCTCATTTTCTTGGTCAAAACTTTGCCAAAGCATTTGATGTAAAATTTGCTACTCAAGAAGGAAAACAAGAATACGTTTGGGGAACATCTTGGGGTGTTTCTACTAGACTTATGGGTGCTTTAGTTATGACACATTCCGACGATAATGGATTGGTTTTGCCTCCTAATTTAGCACCAATACAAGTTGTAATAGTTCCTATTTTCAAAACGGAAGAAGAGTTTGATAAAATTTCACAAGTTGCAAATGATTTAGTAGCTCAATTTAAAAAATCAGGAGTTTCCGTTAAGTTTGATAATAGAACGACACAAAAGCCTGGTTTTAAATTTGCAGAATGGGAATTGAAAGGCGTTCCAGTGAGAATTGCTATTGGTCCAAAAGATTTAGAAAACGGTACATTTGAAATTGCTAGACGTGACACTTTGACTAAAGAAATTGTTTCAAATGAAGGTGCAGTGGATTATATTGCGAATTTATTAGAACAAATACAGCGAGATTTGTTTAATAAAGCGGAGGAATATAGAAACAACCATGTTACTGAAGTCAACACCTTTGAGGAATTTAAAGAAGTGTTGGAGAATAAAACAGGATTTATTTCGGCTCATTGGGATGGAACAGCAGAAACAGAAGAAAAAATAAAAGAATTAACCAAGGCCACAATCCGTTGTAT
Organism: Flavobacterium sp. RSB2_4_14; assembly: GCF_051547085.1. NCBI lineage: Bacteria > Pseudomonadati > Bacteroidota > Flavobacteriia > Flavobacteriales > Flavobacteriaceae > Flavobacterium > Flavobacterium sp. RSB2_4_14. The sequence continues at coordinate 66,191 of NZ_JBPTTL010000004.1, read as the reverse complement.
TCCTCTTAACAGAATTGAAGAAGAAGGGAAATGTGTTTTTTCTGGAGCTAAATCTACTGGTAGAGTGTTGTTTGCAAAAGCATATTAAAAAAAAATAAAAAAAAATTATCTACTCACTTGCGAAAATAAAAAATAGTTGTATTTTTGCATCCGCATTGAGAAAGTTGGCCCGTTCGTCTATCGGTTAGGACGCATGGTTTTCATCCATGTAAGAGGGGTTCGATTCCCCTACGGGCTACAATTTAAATAAAAAAAAGAAAAAATGGCAAATCACAAGTCAGCTTTAAAAAGAATTAGAAGTAACGAAAAAAGAAGAGTATTAAACAGATACCAACACAAAACTACTCGTAATGCTATCAAAGCATTAAGATTAGCAACTGATAAATCTGATGCTTCTGCTAAGTTGTCTGCTGTTATTTCAATGATTGATAAATTAGCTAAGAAAAATATCATTCATGACAACAAAGCTTCTAATTTAAAATCTAAATTAACAAAACACGTTTCTAAGTTATAATTTAACTTTTTATACAATATCAAAAAAGCACTCATATTTTGAGTGCTTTTTTGTTTTATAATCCAAGATATTATAAAAATCTATCTTTTAAATTTCCCAACATTTCTTTGGTTATGGGTTTTGATAAAAAATCAACAACTACTGTATAAATTTTAGTTTTATTTACATCTTGAGGATCAATGGTAGAAGACAGTACGATGAATTTTGCATCAATGAAAAGATTAGGATATCCTTTTTGTGTGTATATTTCCAAAAACTCCCACCCATTCATTATTGGCATGTTTAGGTCTAAAAAGGTTAATTTTGGATACGATATATCTTTACCATCTTTACTTTTCTTTGCTAATTCGTCAAAGTATTGAATTGCTTCTTCACCATCTTTTGCAGTATGTATTTCTTTAGCAAAAGAAGCCCTTTCAATTACTTTTTTGCAAAGCATTAAGGTAATTGGGTCATCGTCTACACAAAAAATAGTATCTAACATTCTTTGTAAAAATTAATTGTTTTTAAAAGTTATGGTAAAAGTGGTTCCTTTTCCAACTGTACTTACAACTGTAATTGTTCCTCCCATGGCTTCCACTTGTGATTTTACTAAATATAATCCTAAACCTTTGCTATCAGGATGGTTGTGGAAACGTTGGTACAGTCCGAAAATTTTATCTTTATTTCTTTCCATGTCAATTCCAATTCCGTTGTCTTTGAACGTGAGTATCAAATTATCATTTACAACTTTGGATGAAATAGTCACTTTTAATTGTCTTTTTGGTTCTTTGTACTTTATAGCATTGGTTAGTAAATTTAAAAAAATACTTTCTAAGTAGGACTTATTTATATTTAAAATAGTCACTTCTTCTAAATCAATTTTTAAAATTGGCTTGTGTAAACTAATTAAGAATCCTAATTGACTAAAAACATTTTCAAAAATTTCTTTAATTAGAACTTTCTCTTTTTGGATGGATGTATTGTCTTTTATGATAACCACTTTAACCAAATCATTTATTGTCTCGTTCAGAAGATGAGTTGATTTTGAAAAGCCATTGATAATTTCTTTTAATTCTGGATCTTCAATAGTCATGTCTTCAACCAAATTTAATAATCCAGTTAAATTTGATAATGGTGCTCTTAAATTATGGGATGTAATATAGGAGAATTGCTTTAAATCTTTGTTGTTTTGGGTTAATTCTCTAATGAGATGCTCTCTTTCTCTTTGTTTCTCTTTTTCCTCCGTGATATCTCTTTGTATAGAAATCCAGTGTGAGTGTTCTCCATCTTTGTTGGTTACGGGTATCATGGATAAATTTACCCAAAACTCATCACCATTCTTTTTATAACTCAGCGTTTCTATTAAGCATTCTTTATAGTCTTGAATTGCGGTTTTTAGTTTATCAAGTTCTAAGACATCTGATTTTTTTCCAAAAAGCAATACTGGAGATTTCCCAATAATATCTTCTGATTGATAACCAGTCATATCTGTAAATGCTGAGTTGACATATATGATGTTAGGTATATCATTTTCAGAAGTGTCAATATTGGTAATCATAACGGCTTCTTTTGTTTGCGTAATAACCGTTTCAAGCAGCCTAAGTCTTTGTTCCTCTGCTTTTTGTTTAGTGATGTCTTGAATAGCTCCAATCATTCTAATGGGTTTTCCATCATTGTCTTTCATTAAAAAGCCTCTATCCAAAACATATTTGTAACTTCCATCAGCACATTGAAATTGATATTCGTCTTGCCATTTTTCTGTTTTTTGTTCTAGAAATGAATATAGTTTCACTGACATTTTCAAACTATCTTCAGGATGAATTCTATCAAACCACCATTTGGAAGTTTTACCAACATCTTCTTTTTTGTATCCAAAAACGCCCTGAATTCCTTTATTCCACTCGAAACTATCATCTTCAATTTTCCAATCCCAAATAGTATCACTTGTGGCTTTGGCAACTATGTCATAGCGTTCGTTCGATTCTGATATCTCATTATTAGTGACTTTTAATTTTTCAAAAACCGCAATATTTCTATTGTCTTTTTGACGAAGTAGAATGATAAATATAATGATTGCTATTGCTATGAAAATAAAATCTTTCAAATAAAAATATATAGCAGTATTTTCAGGTAACGCTTGGGTTAAACTAAAGAAGATGGTTTGACCCACTAAAGCCAAAAGAAGCAATATAAAGAAGTAAACTAAGGTTATTTTTTTTGAATAATTTTTCATTACTCCAAATATATATAAATTCAAATAAGTTTTAAAATTTGTAAAAAAACTTATTAAGTATTTTATAAACTTTAACGGTACTCTTAATAAAATGTAAACTAATTTTTTATCCAAAAATAAAGTGTACCTTTGCACCTTGAAAAAAAACACAGATGGAATCTATTAGAAACATTGCTATTATTGCTCACGTTGACCACGGTAAGACTACTTTGGTTGATAAAATTATGTATCATTGTCAGTTATTTCGTGAAAACGAGAATACTGGTGATTTAATTCTTGATAACAACGACTTAGAGCGTGAAAGAGGAATTACCATTACTTCAAAAAATGTATCTGTTGTATATAAAGGAACAAAAATCAATATTATTGATACTCCTGGTCACGCCGACTTTGGTGGTGAAGTAGAGAGAGTTTTGAACATGGCCGATGGAGTTTGTTTATTGGTTGATGCTTTTGAAGGTCCAATGCCACAGACACGTTTCGTATTGCAAAAAGCTATTGATTTAGGTTTGAAGCCATGTGTAGTTATCAATAAAGTGGATAAAGAAAACTGTACACCTGAGGAAGTTCATGAAAAAGTTTTCGACTTAATGTTTGAATTGGGTGCTGAAGAATGGCAATTAGATTTCCCAACCGTTTATGGTTCGGCAAAAAACAATTGGATGTCTGATCACTGGGAAAACTTAACAGACAATATTGAGCCACTTTTAGATATGGTTGTTGAACATGTTCCAGCACCAAAAGTTTCTGAAGGAACGCCACAAATGTTAATTACTTCATTAGATTTCTCCTCTTTTACTGGTCGTATCGCTATTGGTAGATTAGAAAGAGGTGTATTAAAAGAAGGAATGCCAATTTCTTTAGTAAAAAGAGATGGAGCTATAATGAAATCAAGAATTAAAGAATTACACACTTTTGAAGGGCTTGGTCGTAAAAAAGTGCAAGAAGTAATTGCAGGAGATATTTGTGCGATTGTTGGAGTAGAAGGTTTTGAAATTGGTGATACTATTGCCGATTTTGAAAATCCTGAAGCACTACAAACTATTGCTATAGATGAGCCAACAATGAGTATGTTGTTTACCATTAACGACTCACCATTCTTTGGTAAGGAAGGAAAGTTTGTAACTTCTCGTCACATTAGAGATAGATTAACTAAAGAATTAGAGAAAAACTTAGCTATGAAGCTTGGTGAAACTGACTCGGCTGATAAATTTATGGTTTTTGGTCGTGGTGTACTTCACTTGTCGGTTCTTATTGAAACCATGAGAAGAGAAGGTTACGAATTACAAATTGGCCAACCACAAGTTATTATCAAAGAAATTGATGGTGTAAAATGTGAGCCAATAGAAGAATTAACCATTGACTTACCTGAAAGTTTATCGGGTAGAGCTGTAGAGTTTGTTTCTATCCGTAAAGGAGAAATGCTTTCTATGGAAGCAAAGGGCGAACGTATGATAGTGAAATTCAATATTCCATCTCGTGGAATTATTGGATTGCGTAATCAGTTATTAACAGCTACTGCTGGAGAAGCAATCATGGCTCACCGTTATATTGGATATGAACCTTTCAAAGGCGATATTCCTGGACGTAATAATGGTTCTTTGATTTCTATGGAAAATGGTAAAGCTATTCCTTATTCTATTGATAAATTACAAGATAGAGGTAAATTCTTTGTTAATCCAAATGATGAAATATACGAAGGACAAGTTATTGGTGAGAATTCTCGTGGCGATGATATGTGTATTAACGTAACGAAAGCCAAAAAACAGTCTAATGTACGTTCTTCTGGAAACGACGAAAAGGCAAGAATCATTCCGCCAATTATTTTCTCATTGGAAGAAGCGTTGGAATACATTCAAAAAGATGAATATGTAGAGGTTACACCTAAATCAATTCGTTTACGTAAAATTTATTTGAACGAAACGGATAGAAAAAGATATAAAATCTAATTTTATATAAGACACTAAAAAGCCATCTATTAGATGGCTTTTTTTATTTTAAATTTTTAGCAAAAATTCCAATGGAATTTGAAATCTATCATGCCATGCTTTTTCCGAATGATCTTCTCCGGGAAAATATTTAGTAACCCAATTTTCCTCTGTAAATCCTTTTTCTTTCATAATTACATCAACTCTTTTTTGAAGTGTAGGATATAAGGAATCAAGTGTTTTGTCTCCATAATCAAAGTAGATTTTATGATTTTTTGGCTTTGGCAAGTGTTTTTTTAAGTAAGTAAAAAAAGTTTCTGGAATTGGATTGTTGTCAAGTTGGTAAATACCTGTCCAATGAGTTGATAAACAAGCTGCACCACCAAACACCTTTGGATATTCACAAATAGCATACATCGAAATCAAACCTCCCATACTTGAACCCGCAATAAAAGTATTGGCTCTATCGGTTTTGGTCGAAAAAGTTTTGTCAATAAAGGGTTTTAATTCGGTTACAATAAATTTCAAATAATTATCAGAAATTGGATTAAAGTTTTCCGCTATTTTTTTCTTTTTTAATAAATTATTGGAAATAAATTTTTTTTCTTCTTCTGTTAATTTTTTATAAGCGTTCTGAGGATAATATTCAGGATGGCGTTTCAATCCATTATTCCAAATGGCAACGATGATGAATTTTTGGGTTTTATTTTCAGTTATTAGCTTTCCTGCGATTTCGTCTACCTTCCATGATTGTTTGTTCCACGTCAAGTTTGGGTCGAAAAGCATTTGTCCATCGTGCATGTAGATTACAGCATATTTTTCTTTTTTGGAATATCCATCGGGTAACCAAACATCAATGTTTCTAGAGTCTACAAACTGAGATTTAAAATTTTCAAAGTGTTCTAATTTACCCGTAGTAACTTTTGCAACTTGTGCATGTGTAATCATGCTTATAAGTATAATAAATGGTAATACTATTTTTTTCATATACTATCTTTTCAACGCAAAATGTCCTTTGTCGCTTCGACCGTCTTCAAATTGAATGGAATACCAGTAATCATCTGCGGGCATTTGGTGACCATTGTATGTTCCATCCCAACCTGGACTTGTTGCTGATATTTGTTTCAGTAATTTGCCAAATCGGTCAAAAATATAAATTATAGATTTAGAATTTGAAAGATAACTAGCGCCTTTAACATTCCAAAAATCGTGAAATCCATCTCCATTTGGAGTGAAATATTTTGGAATTCCTAGAACAGAAACGGCAATTGGACCAAGTGTACCACAACCATTTTTATCGCGAACATACAATTCGTGAAGTCCAATGGGAACATTGTTAAATAAATTACTGTCTTGGTATGGTCCATTTACATCATCTAATGCAAACTCGTATAGTCCAGAACCAATATAGTTTACCAGTATAGAGTTGACTTCGGCTAAATCAACAACATCAATACTAGTGATTGTAGCAACTTCGGAACCAGTAACGGTTATATTTCTTGTATTAAAACAAGTATAGGCATTGGTTACTAAAACACTATACAATCCAGGTGAACTAACTGTCAAAGTTGGATTGGTTTGTCCAAGTAACATAGCATTGTTTAAATACCATTGATAGGTATAATTTGAGGTTAGTGTTCCATCTAGAATTCCTGCATCAATAGACGCTTGTGTATCAGGAAGACAAATTATTATGCTTTCTTCTTGGTCTATTTTTGGTGTCGGATTTACAATAAAAGGGATGATAAGTTCGGCGGTACAACTTGTATTTATTGGGTTTTCGACCACAACTTTTACATTTTGTGTGCTTGTTCGAAAAGGATTTGGGAGTTGATTTGGTAACGTACTAGGAATAAGAACATTATTTTGGTCATAATAGTAAACGTTCATTCCGGTTTGCGAACCTAAAATCGTATTTAAAAATGACGAAGTATCAAAATCAATAAAACCATCTTGATTAATCGGATTTGGTTCATCATCACATCTCGAAGTTAAGTTCGGATTTATAGCAAATGCTTGAGGTAAATCGTCAACAATAAATTGAAGCTGGACTTCATCATAACAAGGTTGTCCGATAGTTTGAGTTGTATTGTTACTCACTCTAATAGTGATGGTTTCCGTTCCTGTTACAAAATAAGGGTTTGAAAATGGAATGATTTGTGTTCCGTTGGCTCTGAAATATTTCACATTCACACCCGTTTGTCCGTTCAAAACAGCAGCTTGAATTCCTGAAGTATCAAAGCCATAAATTCCATCTTGATTGTCATCGCAATGACGGATTAAATTGTTAGCATTTACAGGATTGGCAGTTGGTAAAGCCTCAACCACGACATTAAATGTTTTAAATCCAAAACAGGAATTGTCGAGTGTGCTTTCTACTCGAACCCAAATGGTTTGCGAATTTGGAAAACCTATATTTCTATAATTTGCAATATCTGTAATGGCAAGTGAGTTTCCAACAGCATCTGTTTCGGCAAGGAAATCGGCTTCTGTTTTATAAAATTTTATGGAAACATTATTGGGTAAAATAGCAATTAGACTGTTTTGAATGGCCGTAAAATTGAACGGTCCGGAAATTCCATCTCTATCATTATTCACCGCATCGAGATAGTCATCGCATAAGTACTGATTTGGAATGACAAAACTAGCTGGAATTTGAGTTACCGAAACAATCAAATCTATTCTGGCAACACGAAAACAACCATTACTATTTTCTACTCGAGCATAAACACTTGTATTTCCTGATGTATGAGCTAAAGGATTGGCTATCAAAAATGTATTGTTTTGAGTATTTGCTGCTGTTAAAGAGGTATAATAAGTAAAAGTTTCATTTAAATAGTTAGCCGAAATCACATCGTTTTTCTGTGTTAAATTGAATGTAGAAATGGCATCAGTATCATTATCACATTGTTTTAATGTAATAGGCGTTGTAACCACAGGCAATGGATAGGTTGTTAAAACAGCGGAAGTTGAAAACAAACCACAAGAATTTCCGTTTTTGTTTAGAAATACTCGATACAAGTTTCCACTCATTGTTGGGGCAACACTAGTTATGTTTAAACTTGCTGTTGTTGCTCCAGAATATGTAGCATTATTAACTATATTGTTCCAAGTTGTACCATTATCCGTTGAAAGTTGCCATTGATATGAATTTACCGCATTTGAAATTACAGTAAAAGTGGTTGATTGTAATTCACAACTGGTAAAGTTTTGTGGTTGTGTAGAAATGATAATTGGAGCAGCAGTGATATAATTTATATTCGGATTTCCATATCCAACACCACTGGTTACAATTCCATTAGTATTAATTGTTGGAGGTGTTGTTCCTCCTAATAATCCATCACTATTACTGTCCAAATAACCCGCTTCTACAACATCATTACACAAATCATTATCACTGTCTAATTCAACATAATTAAAAATACCATCGGAATCAGTATCAGCCAATGTAAAGTTTAAGATTCCATTGTCTGGAGATGTTTCTAGACTATTAGCCAAGCCATTAGAACCAAAATTAGCACCATCAATAATTCCGTTACTATTGGCATCAGTAGCGTTGCTTCCGGATTCGTCTAAATCATGAATTCCATCGTTGTCGGAATCTAAATCTAAATAATTAGGAACTAAATCAATGTCGTTGTCTGCTGGATTTAAACCATTGCCAAAGGCATCATCAATACCATCACTATTAGCATCTACATTGGAAAGTGCAATCACATTTGCACCTTGAGATTCTACAAAATCGAGTATCGAATCATTGTCACTATCATAATCATCTTGGTCAGCAATTCCATCATTGTCGGAATCTTTTGGAACGCAAGTAGCTAATAAACGCAATGCCACTCTGCTTGTACTTGTATCAACAAGATTGATATTAGTTATCGTTAAAGAATTTATCAAATTACCTTTGATAGAAAAAGTTCCTGTTCCTGCAACCAAAGGCACATTGCTATTTAATCGAAAGCGAATCTCAAAAGAAGAAAATTGGGTAACTCCATTTTCGAAAATCCCATCATAGTTGGTGTCAATTAAAATTTGATTCCCTGGATTTAAAATAGTTAGTGTTTTACTTACGGGACAAGTAATTCTTATTTCTGTAGAGGAAGTAAATAAATCATTTCCCAATGCAGTTGACGCATATTCAACGGATAAACTAATAGGACTTGTGAAATTAGAAACCGTATAACTTACAGCATTATTTTTTCCTTGTGCTGCTTCGGTTGTAAAATTGCCTAAAGCATCACCAATTATAGGTGTTGCTGAAGGAATTCCAGTTCCAGAAAATGCTATGGCACCTGTATAAGAATTAGTATAATTTCCAACAGCAATTGTTCCTGTCGCAGTGTTGGTTAAATTAAAATTTTGATTTCCATAGGACTCATTACAATTAGTTATCCCATCGTTGTCATTATCCAAATCGGAGTTATTATTCACACCATCATTATCAGTGTCAATGGGACATGTGCTTACCGGTATTTTATCAGAGTCTATTGGAGCACCACAACCCGATATTGTAGCCGAAACATAATAATATCCTGGATTTAGAGGAGTAAAAGCACTATTTGTAGCACCAGGAATTAGGACATTATTAAAATACCATTGAAATGTATCAAAAGGACTCAATGTGTTTACAGATAAAACAGTATTAGGAATACAACTTGCTTGGGTTAAATCAATTTGACTAAATGACACTTCGGGTTTGAAAGTAAAACCAGAATAAAATCCGCCAAAAGTTGCTGCACCACTTGAACCATAAGCCGCTAAATACAATTCTCCGGTTGAATAAACAGATACGTTTCCAGTAACACCAGTTAGAACATAAGTTTGGTAATTTGTATTTCCAGTTACATTTGTTGGTCCATCAACCGTAATACCAAAAGGTAAAGTAGCTAGTGTATAGTTTATACCATCAATTAGAAAAGTTAGAGTAGCGGCTGTTTTAGTAACTAATGTAACTCTTCCTGTAAATTGTCTTGAACCTACAAAATCAATGAAAGGTATGTTATCTATAACTCTTGGTGTTTGGCAACTTAATGGTGGAACAAAGAACATTTCTTGATTTCTTTGGTCGGATGCACCATTATCGCCTATACTTTGATAAGCAAAAACTTTTTTTGAAGTTTGTACAAATAAATTACCATCAGCATTAAAAGTGTTACCAAGTAACTCATAATATTGTCCTGCACTTAGCGAAGTAACAGCTGTTGTTGCACCGTTGATAAAAATTTCAGTATTGTCTTCATCGGCTACAATTAATACTTTTTCTACAGCATCAATTCCAGTACTTTTTATAAAAATATATTGCATTCCGGTTCTTTCCGCAGACACTATTTGGTCAAAACCCAGATCAAGATTTCCAACGGCATTGCTGCCACCAAATGAACCACAATTAACCGCAATAGGTTTATCGGCTGTTACTAAAGACCCAATTAATCCATCTCTATTAGCATTATTTGGTCCTTGAACAGCCAAGACATAACTTTCTCCACTGTTTAAGGTTACACTAAATGGAGCATTTCCAGTTGTACTATTTATTGGTGTGACTCCTGCTTTTAAATTACTAAAATTTACTACGGTATTATTTTCAGTAGCAAGAACGGATACAAAAGTAGTATGAATATCAACATAATTCCCCACCAAAGTATTGGTAAAAGCACCAATTCTAAAACGTTTTCCTAAAGAAGCCAAACCTTTAGAAACTAATTCGCCAGCTTGATTTCCACTTCCAGCAGTAACGCGAGCAGAAACATAAACTAGATCATCTGCTTCAACAATGTAACCTTTATTGTCGTATACAGCATTAGTACCAGAAGCATCAACATGAAGTTGTGTATCATTACCAAAGCCAACATAATAAACATACGGAACATTTCTAGAAACTGTTCCAGTTATTGTGTTACCACCCAATTCAATAATTCGAAAATTTATGGGATTATTACTAGGTGTAGAAATATATAAATATTGATCTTCTGATGTAACGCTAGTAGCACCAGATAATGGTGGAATGTAGTGTGTTTTGCTAAATTGTGAGAAACAATTTATAGAAAATAGAACAGTAAATAATAAAAATAGTAACTTCTTTTTCATTTGATAAAAATAACAAATAAAAGAGAAATCGTAAAACGAATTGGCTCCTTTTATGGTTTCTTTAAGAAAAGATAAAGATTGATTATAAATCGCGCTTTTTGATTATGGCATATGATAGATAAATGAAAATTGCGGTCCAAACTAAGACAATCAGAAGAGACGAGAAGTGAACATCATAATCCTTAACCCCTTTTTCTCCTACAGCACTTTGAATATTTTTTATAATGGATAATCTTGAAAAAGGCTCAATAATAAGATTACTCATTGACTCTAGTGGCATGAAAGTATAAACTTGATCTACTCGTGGATCACGATTGAATATATCAAACTTTAAAGTTAAATATGATATTTTTTCGGCTAAAAACCAAACAAACAAAAATCCAATTGCAAATGCTGAGCGTTTTATTAAAATTCCGAGAAATAAACAGAAGGAGAAAAATCCAAGAAGTTTAACAAAGTATGCTAACAAATAAATCAAATCAGAAAACACAATCTCCAATTCGGTGTAAGAAGAAAAGCTATAGCCCAAAAGTAGAGACATTACAAACACAAATACCGTAGAAGAGAAAGCAAAAAGTACCACAGTTAAGAATTTAGAGAGCACAAATTCTTTTTTACTCATTCCATCGATGAGGTTTTGTTTCAAAGTGCCATAGCTGTATTCGTTGGCCATCATCGATACAATAACAATGGCGAGAAAGAATTTCAGAATTGAGGCAATATAGGTGTTGAAATGCCATATAAAAGGAAAATTGAAAATTCCCATTTCGGCAAAATGCAATTTAAAATTTCCAATATCAAATTTAATCGACGCTATTAAAGCAATAAAAGAGAGAATCACAAAATAACTAATGGTGAGTATTCTGCTGGCTCGATTTTTCCAGATTTTTTGTAATTCTATGGCGAGTAATCTTTTCATGATAATGGCAATTAGGAATTGGTCAATGCTAAAAATTGTTCTTCTAAACTTAGTTTTTTGTTCACAAGATGGTTTAGATAAATATCATTATCAGATAAATATTTATTCAATTGTGCGGCATCAACTTTATCTTTGAAATGAACAATAATTTTTCCATCAATTTCAGTAATTTTATCTATTTCTGGATGATTTTTTAATGTTGCTATCAGTAAAGAACTGTTATCGGATTGAAGTTCAAAAAAACCAAGCTGATTACTCATGCCATCCACCGTTCCTGAATAGAGAATTTCTCCAAAACGCAAAACCAAAACATGACTGCATACTTTTTCTACTTCGTCCAATAAATGAGAAGCCAAAAGAATTGTTGTTCCTTGTGAAGCAATTAGTCTGATAATATCTCGAATTTGATGAATTCCTTGTGGGTCAAGACCATTTGTAGGTTCATCTAAAATTAAAATTTCCGGATCATTTAATAGGGCAGAAGCAATGGCTAATCTTTGTTTCATTCCCAAAGAAAAAGTTTTGAATTTACTGTCTTTTCTATCGATTAGCCCAACAATTTCTAGTTTTTCAGTCACTTTTGAATAATCAATCCCTTTTATTTTACAAACCAGTTCTAAGTTTTCTTTGGCTGACATATAGGGATAGAAGTTGGGTCTTTCGATAATAGCGCCCACTTTTTTCAAAGCTTCATGTGTTTTCATGGTTCCGTTGAACCAACTGTATTCTCCCGAAGTTTTGTTCACAACATTCAATACAATTCCTAATGTGGTGGATTTTCCACTTCCGTTTGGACCTAGAATTCCATAAACATTACCTTTATGTATTTCGAGAGAAACGTCTTTTAAAGCATGAATTTTGCCGTAACGTTTATTTAGTTTTTTTATAGAAAGAATAGTAGTGTCCAAAGGGAACATTTTAGGGTTTAAATGTATGACGATTAAACCTCTCTTTTGTTACTGTTCTTTTTTTTGGAAATAAAATTTCGCGAGAAATTGTCTTTTTAAGTTTAAATAGAAAAGTGTTTCATTGATTTCTTTAAGTTCTGAAGTTAATGTTATTTTTTGACCTACGCTGTCATTAGTAGCTTGCGTTTTACAATTTTTACATTCAAATTCTCTAAAATGTGTATTCACCTTTTTGGTCTCAATATAGCGATGCCCAAACAAAGAACAGATATAATTTTTTTTCACCATTCCTTGAGTTAAGTAGTTTGTTTTCATAGGATAAGGTTTTAATTTTTCTATAGTAAACGTATTGATTATCTGTTTAAATGCAAAATAAAATCGATGAAATACATTTTCGAAGCAAAATTTAATAAAAATACTTACAATATATTAACTATAAATGAGTTAGGATTATTTATACGGAACAATAATAGGCTGACCAATTTCGAAATCGGGTAGCGCTATATCATCGTTTTTAAGGGAGTTTGTTTTAAAAATATTTGTGCCTTCAAAAGGTATAGAAGGATAGTAAGAAATGGATATTTGAAAATTATCGAAAACCAAATAATCGTTATTGATTAAAACCCCCAAACTAAATTTTGAATACAATCTTTCATTTATGAATTCATTAGTTTCATCGCCAAGCAATCCAAAAGTCATATTGTAAAATGGACTAAAGTGAAATCCATGCCAATTTCCAGGAACATAGGTTTGGGTTTGAAAAGAAGCTGTAATTTTTTTAATTCCATTTACTAAAGGATTTTCAAACCCTGAAAGCCCATTAGAATCAGTTAAAAGAAGACGGTCTTTTATAATAGGTGCTCTATGATTTCCTAGCACTAAAGTTGGTTTTATGAATTGTCTTATTTTCCATTTTCCAAACTTTAATAAATTGGAAAAATAGTTCATTTCAAAACGAAAAGTAGTTTCTTCGGTGCAACCATTACTGTAAAAACTTCCCCATTCGGAATTCAAACTAAGATAGCCAAAAGAAAAATAGTCACCATAGGCAAATCGACCACCAAAGTAAGCTCTTTTTTCATAATTTTTATCCTGAAAACCAGCCGTTATCGAGTAAACTTGCCCATAGGGAACATCCTCAACAATACCAAAATTGAATAAATATTTATCCTGAGCATATTTTCTAGTATTGATACCAATACTTGTCAGGTATAATTTTTCGGATGAAAAAAAATGAGAAGGATCATATTCTTCGGTTGGTGTTTCAAGATACTTCACATTTTTATAACCAATTGTAGTTACCAGATTTGTGGCTCTAAAATCGATATCTTTTCCTTTAAAAACTTTAAATGAATGTCCAAGCCAATATTCCTGGGTTTCTAATTTGAAATGTTGGTCTTCAAAAATTTCATCTGTGTTTGGTAGCGAGTCAACATAAAATCGGTTTTCAAAAAAAACACCACCAGCCAATCGTGTTAAAGGAGAGAAAAAAGTTCGCTCCACTCGAGCACTTTTTCTAGTATTATTTTTTAATGAATTTTCATAAAGAAACGTTGCATTGATGTAGGTGTTTTTAATATTGGAAATAGAATATTTACCCAAATAAGCATTATCGCCATTGTCAAATCGGTTGACAAAGTCATTTTTAAATTCGTGACCTAATCCCATAAAATTCTTTTCGGTAATACCATAACTAGTTTGCGAACTTGAAATAGTAAAATCGGGAACTAAGCTCCATGAGTCTAATACACGAACTGAAATATCAATTGAATCTTTGGAATTTGGAATTTCAACAGGATTAATAATAACACTTCTTACATAGCGTTGTTTTCTTATCAAACGCTCCGATTCTTTGGCTATGAGAGAATCTAAGGCTTCATTTTTTTTAAAAAGCAAAAGATTTCGAATGGTCCATTTTCTAGTTTTGAAATGAATACTATTTCCGAATTTTTCAACTCCTTTCTCGGGTTTGTCAGAATAATTATCAACGGCATAACCAAATGGATCTAGCGTTTCAATATTGATGTTTCTGATGATCTTACCTTCGCCTCTGTCAAATGATTTTTTTATAAAATACTTTTTCCTCTTATCTGTAGCGGTTGGTTTTGATTTTCTTTTCGACTTAAATAATAGCTTATATACAGACTCGTTGAATTTGTTTTTTTTTGAATACTTTTTTATATCCTTGTAAACTTTGGTCGAGTCATTGCCACTGTTTTTCACCTGCGCACTTGTATTTAGACAAGTTAATGAAAACATCAACAATCCAAAAAGCAACTTTTTATTTATAGTAATTTCAACCATTTTAACAAATATAAAAAAATTAAAGCCCTATTTTACAGCATTTAACATTACCAATAAAAAAATCCTCAACTGTTTTACCAATTGAGGATGAGATTCTTCACTTCGTTTAGAATGATAAAAAGGTTAACTTTTCTGTTCTTTATTGAAATAAACTAAGTAATAATACATTTGTTTTTCTTCGTCCCAACCTTTTTCAACATACTTTTCGGCACTTTCAGGGTTGATGAAATCCAGTTTGATTTGAATATTAGTATCTAAGTTAATGACATTTTTAATCGACTTTCGAGCATCAGAAACGGCTGCATTTGCAATTGGGAAATTGGTAATGTCTTCAATGCTATACTTTTCGCCTTTATCTACTTTATAATTTTTGAATTCTGGAATCAAATCAGGATTGTCTAACACTTCGTTTAGGAAATTGCTTTCTTCAAACTCGTCGTTTTTAGCAAAATAGTTTACGGAACGGTTCATAAACATCACTTCTTCCTTTTTATCTTCGGCAGGAAAAACAACATCTTTGGCAAAACCTTGACAGAATTTCAAATATTTTTTGGTATAAAAATTTTCATCTTGAAACGCATCCACCGAAAGGAAATGTTCTAACCAATAACGTGCATCATATCGATTGCTATCTACTGTTAAAATTTTATATCCTTCTTCTTTTTTATGATTAAAAATCAAACACCCTTTATCGAGTTTGTTTAGGTTAATTCCTTGTTGCAAAATCATTTCGAGTGTAGTTCCTTTTTCTTCAAACTGCATAAAATCAGTTTGTATTTCGCTTTTAAAAACGCCAATGGCATCCACCACATTATTGTCAATATTGATATTGGTAATATAAGCAACATATACTTCACCATTCTTGATGTGAGGATGATTGGACTGTTCAAACAGGTGTTTGGTAATTTTTTTTGATACTTCGTGCGTAGTACTTGGATTGGTAAAAATTTCCGTTACCAAATTAAACATGTCGTTGTATTCCAAATCTACCTCGTGTGCAAATTGAAAATAGTTTTCTTCTTTTTCACGAAAAGGTTTGAAAAAATATTCCTTTAATAGCGGAACAATTTCATCATTCAAACTGTAAGGTTGTTCCGAAAGGAATATCGCTTCGTTACGACTTTTGTTTCCCACACGGTGTATTGATAAGCTCTCAATATGAGCGTTAAATAGGTTTATCATTTTTTAAGTTTCTCAGTGACTTCGTTAATTCCAATTCTCCTCAAATCCATAATCCTCAAAGCTATCATCGCCTCCAAACATGTCTAAATCGTCTTCGTCTAAATCATCTTCAAATTCGTTGTAACTTTCTTCTTCTTCAAAATCGGCTTGAAAATGTTTTTCCATGGCTTCTGCTGGCATTTCTCCATGAGAAAATAATAGATTTGGATAAATCATACCCGTTTCTATAGTTGTTTCAATAGCGGCAAGTTCGACTAAAAATGTCCACATATTGATGAAATCATATACATAAATAATTTTAGTATTTTCAGCATCAAGAATGTCAGCCAATTGATAATCACTCATGATTTTATTTTCACCAGGAACATCGCCAGAGTCAAACATCGGAATTTCGTCTTCTTGATTCCAACTGTCATCACACGTATAAAAAGAAGCTACTTCTAGTCCGTCAAACCCATATGCATTGACAATAGCGTTATGCAAATCCTCTAAAGTATCATTTTGTAGAATAGCAATATCTCTAATTACATCTTCTTCGGCATCGAGAATTACTCTAAATTTATATACCATAATCTTTATTTTTATAAAGTGTCAAAGGTAAAATATAAATTAGGATTTTGAATTAGGATTTACATTTTGTTGAAAAGATTTACTTCACATTTCATCCCTAAAAAATAACACTTCAGTCAGCTTAAATTTTATTGTCTTATAGTTTGTCGGAAGTTTGCTTCATCAAAATCTAAGACATGAAACCATTTTACCTTTTTTTACTTTTCTTTTTAACAATGACAAGCAATGCGCAACAAACCATTTCGGGAACTGTATTGGATGAAAAAAATAATCCGATACTTGGTGCCAATGTTTTTATTGAAGGAACTTATGATGGCGCTTCAACGGATGCAAAAGGAGCATTTAGTTTTACGACTACTGCAAATGGCAACCAGGTTTTAGTGATTAGTTTTTTGTCCTATCAAACCTTGAAACTACCTATTGAGATAAGTCAATATAAAAGTGGAACTATCCAACTCAAAGAAAGCATTAATACACTTGATGCAGTTGTGATTACTGCTGGAACATTTAGCGCAGGCGAAAAAAGCAGGGTTTCGGTTTTGAAACCTTTGGATATTGTCACTACGGCTGGTTCGGCAGGAAATATAATTGCGGCTTTGCAAACGCTTCCTGGTACACAAAATGTGGGCGAAGACGGAAGATTATATGTTCGTGGTGGTGAAGCCGATGAAACCCAAACTTTTGTAGATGGTATCAGAGTGGCGCAACCTTATGGTGCGACTACTAATAATTTACCTACTCGTGGACGATTTTCTCCTTTTTTGTTCAGTGGCATTTCGTTTTCAACAGGTGGTTATTCGGCAGAATATGGCGAAGCGCTTTCGAGTGTTTTGCTACTTAACACGATTGATGAAGCGGATCAAAACAAAACCGATATTTCGTTTATGACTGTTGGATTAGGCTTGAGCAATACTCAAAAATGGGAAAAAAGTTCACTCAGTATCAACACATCCTATATTGATTTGGCGCCTTATCAAGTGGCTATTCCACAAAATATTGATTGGAACAGACCTTTTCAATCCTTATCGGGTGAAGCAGTATATCGCTATAATTTTCAAAACGGTTTATTGAAAGTGTATGCTGCTTTTGATGCTTCCCGATATGATTTGAACCAAGAGAATATCAATTTACCTGAACCTGTAAGAGTAAATTTGAACAATAACAATTTTTATTTCAATACTTCTTATAAAGGAAATTTTGGAAGTAACTGGCAACTATTTACGGGTTTAAGTTATAGTTTTAGTAAAAATGATATTGGGTTTGATGCTAATGAAGTTGCCAATGTAGAACATGCTTCGCATTTGAAATTAAAACTACGTAAAAGTCTTTCTGATAAAGTTAAACTGTCTTTTGGCTCTGATTATTTTATCACAAAATTTGATGAATCATATAACACTACTTTCAAAAGTGGGTATGATGCTAATATTGCAGCCGTTTATACAGAAGCGGATATTTTCTTCTCAAAAAATTTTGCTGCCAAAGTAGGTTTGCGAGCTTCGACTAATGATTATATTGATGAAAATACTTTTTCGCCAAGAGCATCATTGGCTTATAAAGTTTCCAAAAACAGTCAGTTTGCTTTTGCCTACGGCGATTTTGAACAAGCACCACGACAAGAGTATTTGAAATATTCAAATAAATTTGAAACGGAAAAAGCGTCCCATTACATTTTGAATTATCAATATACAAAAGCCAATCAAACCTTTCGTGTCGAATTGTATCTTAAAAAGTATGATGATTTAGTTAAATATGATACAAATGGCGCTCAATTCAATTCCCAATTTTCTAATGATGGAAATGGATATGCACAAGGATTAGATGTTTTTTGGCGAGATGGAAAAACAATTAAAAACTTGGAATATTGGGTTTCCTATTCGTATATCGATACTCAGAGAGATTATCAAAATTACACCGCTACCGTAACGCCGAGTTTTGTGGCTAATCATAGTTTTTCATTGGTTACAAAATATTGGATTTCCGATTGGAAGTCGCAAGTGGGTTTTACTTATCAGTTCAGCACTGGAAGACCATATGACAATCCTAATGAAACTGCTTTTATGAATGGTAAAACAAAATCATATAATAATTTAAGTTTCAATTGGGCGTATTTATTGACGCAACAAAAGATTTTGTATTTCTCGGTTTCCAATGTTTTGGGAACACAAAATGTTTTTGGGTATGATTATGCCAATACTCCAAATTCTAGTGGCATTTATGAAAGAAATGCTATTATCCCAACTGCTGATCGATTTTTCTTTGTAGGATTCTTTTGGACCATTAGCGATAATAAAAAGGACAATCAGTTAAGGAATTTGTAGAGCTAATATAATTTTAAAGTATTGGGATTCTGACGAGTATCATATAATCTTAAAATTTCTATTCTATCCTCTTTTTCCCTATAAAACAATGTATTATGTTTTGTTATAACACATCTTCTAATATTGAGTTCTCTATTTAAATATGGAAAAAGTTTTGGATTTTTTTGGATTAGAAGAAGGTTTGCATCTACTATTTCAATGAAGTTATTGCAAACTTTTTTGTTCCATTTTGTATTGAGATATTCAAGCAAGTGAGCAAAATCATTATCTGCAAATGAAGACCACCGAATTGGTTTAAGCATATTTTTGCTTGTATTTTTCAATAATTAATTTATGCTCAATTCCATTTGTTGTATCCAATTCATTTCCTGCATCAATTAATCCTTGTTGCTGCGCTATTGAAAGTTTATTCCATTCTGTTTCAACTAAGTCTTGATTAAAAAAATTCATTAAAATTCCATAAGCTTCTTCGAGTTTAGTCTCATCAAGTGAATCCAATTTTCTAAATAGGTTCAATTTTATTTGTGCTGAATTCATAATATAAATTTTATCAAATTTAAATAAAAAATATAAAATAATGCATTTCATCCATCAAAAATAACAGTTGAGTAACTATAAATTTCACAACCATTAGTACTACAATATTTTTACATCAGAAATAAAATCAATAGCAATATCAAAAATCAAGTTTAATAACAATTTTAAAAATTAGAAATCATGACAAAAATTATCACAGCATTTACATTATTGGTTTGTAGCTTACTAACAGCACAAACTCAGTACGAACAAGGAATGGGCAAAGCTCTAGGACTTTGGGGAGAAGGAAAAGCACAAGAATCATCTGATTTGATGGAACGCATTGCAGGAGCTGAAAAAAATAACTGGTTACCAAATTATTATGTAGCATTAATTAACACCACCGAAGCTTTCAATCCAGCAAATAAAGAGAAAGTTCCAGCAATGCTTAACAAAGCGCAAAATGCCATTGATGCAGCCACCTTGATTAGCCCTAACAATCCAGAAATAATGGTAGTTCAAGCCATGCTTTACACGGTAAACATTGTGCAAGATCCAATGACCAACGGGCAAAAATATTCAGGATTGGTTATGGAACAATATGGAAAAGCATTAGCAATTGACCCAAATAATCCTAGAGCGGTTTTCTCCAAAGCCGAATTTGAAATAGGTAGTGCTAAATTTTGGGGAACAGATACTAAACCAATGTGTGCTCAAATTGAAAAATCAATACAACTTTTTGCTAACTTTAAACCTGAAACAGTTTTTTCTCCAAAATGGGGTTTAGATAGAGCACAAGAAGCAATGAAAAATTGTAAATAAGGGATTAAATTATTTATGCATAAAGCAATAATCAAAGAACTATCGTTTATATAAACCTTATAACTTAAAATAAATTAGTAATGAAAAAGATTATAAATGAATTACCAAGAGCATTTTTTATTGGGTTTTCTATTTTTTGTGTCATCATCATCATACAGTTATTAAATGGTGGAAGTGTTGGCTTTAACAATAAATTGATGATGACTTTTATATACACCATGCTATATACTTTTTCATTGCACCTTGCCAATACTACCTTGTTCATTTATTTAGACAAAGTTTTTATAAACGATAGATTTTCAAAAAAGAGAATAGCGATAGGATTTGCGGCCTCATTTTTTCTTTCGATTTTTGTGATTTTTTTGTTGCGTGTTTTTGTCAATACGATGCTAGAAAATGTTTCTCTAGATACCTTTTTAGAAAATGAAACACCTTCAGATTATATAGTTGCCGTTGTTTTTACTTTTATTGTTTTGTTGATTATTCATATAATTTATTTATATAAATGGTATCAAGAACATAAACTTAAAGAACAAAAAGTAATTGCAGGAACGGCTTCGGCTAAGTTTGAAAGTTTAAAAAACCAAATCGATCCTCATTTTCTGTTCAATAGCTTGAATGTCTTGAGTTCGTTGATTGAAGAAAATCCAGAAAATGCACAAAAATTTACGACTTCATTGTCTAAAATCTACCGTTATGTTTTGGAACAAAAAGACAAAGAACTGGTACCTGTAGAAGAAGAATTGGCTTTCGCCAAAACCTATATGAACTTACTAAAAATGCGTTTTGAAAACAGTATTACGTTTGAAATGCCTACCGATTATAATAATCTTGAGGCCAAAGTAGTGCCGCTATCGTTGCAACTTTTATTAGAAAATACTATAAAGCATAATGTAGTCAGCGAGCAAAAACCATTACACATCAAAATTTATATCGAAGATAATTATCTCATAGTTGAAAATAATCTTCAAAAAAAAGAAGTATTACAAGAAAGAAAAGGAGTTGGACTTCAAAACATTGTTAATCGTTATGCGTTGATTTCAGAGCGAAAAGTTTTAGTAGAGGAGACACAAACTGAATTTAAAGTAAAAATTCCAATTTTAACAAAACAAATAGTCATCATGGAAACAAAAAATATTTACAACGAAAATATGGCTTTTATCAGAGCCAAAGAACGAGTTGAAAAACTTAAAGGATTTTATGGAAATTTAATTTCTTACTGCTGTGTGATACCACTTTTGGTATTTATAAATTTAAAAACTGGAGGATTTCAATGGTTTTGGTTTCCCATGTTGGGTTGGGGAATGGGATTGACATTTCATGCCCTAGAAACTTTTGGATATGGCAAATCATGGGAAGAGAAAAAAATTCAAGAGATTTTAAACAAAGAAAATAACGCATCAAACAAATGGAAATAATCATGGAAAATGCTACTAACGATTACGAGAAATACCAACGTGCTAAAAAGCAAGTGGAACAAATAAAAGGATTTTACAGTCATTTAGCTTCTTTTATTTTAGTCATGGCAGTTTTGATTTTTATCAATCTAAAATATACACCTCAATATCTTTGGTTTTTTTGGACACTTTTTGGTTGGGGAATTGGGTTGCTTTTTCATGCCATTAGAACCTTTAATTTTTTCCCTTTTTTGAATAGTGATTGGGAAGAACGTAAGATTAAGCAATATATGGAAGAAGAAAACAGAAAAAATAAATTTGAATAATTATGGAAAATCTAGACGAAATAAAATACCAAGAAGCGTTAAAAAGAGTGAAGAAAATAAAAGGTTTCTACACCCATTTAGCAGTTTATGTTGTCATCAATATTGCAATAGTCATTGCCAATTTTCAAAGTCTTGATGAAGGCGAAAGTTATTTCCAATTTAGAATTTTTTCAACAGCATTCTTTTGGGGAATTGGATTAGCCGCACACGGACTGTCTGTTTTTGTACCAACCATGTTAATGGGTAAAAATTGGGAAGAAAGAAAGATAAAAGAATTGATGGATAAAGAAAAAAATAATAAATGGGAGTAAATTCAGTGTTCAGATATAAGCAACCTTAAACTTGAAACTCCAAAACCAGAAAATCAAAACAAAATGAACATCATCATCATAGAAGACGAAAAGCCAGCAGCACGATTATTACAACGAAAAGTAGAGAAACTAGGCTTGAACGTCAATACGCTTTTACATTCTGTAGAAGAGTCAATTGATTGGTTTCAAAAAAACACGCATCCCGATTTAATCTTTCTCGACATTCAACTTTCAGATGGATTGTCTTTTGAAATTTTTGAACAAATTGATATCAAAAGTGCTGTGATTTTCACCACGGCTTATGATGAATATGCGTTGCGTGCTTTTAAATTAAACAGTATCGATTATCTTCTAAAACCCATAGATGAAGACGATTTAGAAACAGCGATTTCAAAATTTAAAAATCAATTTCAGAAAAGTGTGGTTACCAATTTGGATTTTGAAGCCATAAAACGAATGTTAGTCAACCCAATAGATAGAACCTATAAAAAAAGATTTACCATCAAAATGGGACAACAACTCAAAATGGTAAATATTGAAGAGGTAGAATGTTTTTATAGCGAAAATAAAGGAACTTATTTGCACACTTTTGATAATAGAAATTACCTTTTAGACACCACTTTAGAAGTTCTTGAAACGGAACTCGACCCTAAGGATTTCTATCGCGTTTCCCGTAAATTTATTATTCCTATGAAAGGAATAAAAGAAATTCAACTGCATAGTAATTCACGTTTAAAAGTAATTCTTCCTACTTACAAAGACGATGAGGTCATTGTAGCTCGAGAACGTGTTACTGATTTTAAAGAGTGGTTAGGTTAGTGTTTTTTTTCGGATTGCAATAAAAATAAAAATAAACAAACTGAAAACAATAAAAAATGGTACGATGTATTCAATCCAACCTAAAGGTAACATTACTGCAATAAGTAGTAACTGAAATCCCAATCCATAAATAGAAAGTAACGTCATAAACCAGTTGGGAAACGTTTTTACTTTATAGGCCTCTTTGTCTAAAGCATGAATAATTTTATCAAAAGTTCCGTACACTACAGTATAAATTCCAAATAAAATATTTACGGATTGTTGGCTTTCACCCGGCAAAGCATTAGGTGTTTTATATTCAAATATTTTACTTGTAGTATCTCCACCAACTGATTTTGTTCTCAAGATTACATAGTAATAATTATACAAAGTGCCCTGCAACTGAATGCAAATAAAAGCCAATAAAGTCAACCAAATTGTTGTTTTAGAAACATAACAAATGGTCATTAAAAACATAAAGTTTAGAATAATATCAAACACGCTATCTAAATATCTTCCCGAATATGAAGGTGTTTTTTTCAATCGTGCCAATTCGCCATCGGCAGCATCAATACCTGATTTTAAAAGGATAAAACATCCGGCAAGAAAATAATGGTCATTCAGTATGCAATAAATAGCAATCAAACCCGAAAGCCCAAAAAGTAGCGTAACATGAATAGGAGTGAAGCAGGTATTTTTTAATTGAGTAGCAAAAAATCTCCCGAAGGATCTTCCATAATCTGATAAATCTAAAAATTTATCTTGAGCGGCAAGTTTAGACATTTAAGTTAGTAAACAAGAAAATGCGACAATATAGTCTGGGTAAGCGTATTATTTTGATAATCGATGTAATGTATAAGTCATTGCTGTCAAAAGGAAGAACGCCATCACTTGATGCATTAATCCTAACCAAAGTGGAACACTATATAAAAGCGTAAAAACTCCCAAAGCAAACTGAATAAAAACAATAAACACCAAGGCATTCAAACCATTTTGTTGTTGTTGCGTAAGCGTATATTTTCTACTTTTGAAATATAAAAATAATATCAATCCAACAACAACATAAGCCATAGTTCTGTGAACAAATTGCACACCACTTTTACCTTCAGTCAAACGCAATAACCAACTTTCTTTTTCCAAAGCGATACTATCGTGGAAGAATTGCCCATCACTCATTAATGGCCAATGATTGTGTACTAATCCAGCATTCAATCCAGCAACAAAACCACCATAAATTATTTGAATTACAAGAAATACTAATGCAATTCGGGCTAATTTTTTCAACGAAATTATGATTTCCTTTTTTTCTGGATAAATCAAATCCAATGCCACCCAAAGTGTGTAGGCAAAAGTGATAAATGCAAAAGTTAAGTGCAAAGCCAAACGAAAATGACTCACATCAGGATTGTCAACTAAACCGCTTTTTACCATAAACCAACCGAAAAAACCTTGCAATGCACCCATTCCAAGAAGAATGAAACATTTGTTAATTGTTGGTCCATCAAGTTTTTTCTTTGCCATAAAATAAACAAACGGAGCCAAAAAAACTAAACCAATTATCCTTCCAATAAAACGGTGAAACCATTCCCAGAAATAAATAAATTTATAATCTGAGATTGTAAAGTCGTTGTGAATATTAATTTTTTGATACTCTGGAAACTTCTTGTATTCTTCAAAAGCGGCATTCCATTTGGCTTCAGACAAAGGCGGAAAAGTATCAGTAACCAAATGCCAATCGGTCATCGACAAACCAGAATTGGTCAAACGAGTAATGCCTCCAACGACTACCATAATAAATACTAAAACACATCCTGAAAGTAGCCAATAAATGACTGATTTGTCTTTTTTCATAATTTTTAGTTTCTGAGTGCCAGAGCTTCTGAGTAACTGAGGTGCAAATTTAAATTGCTTTTTTTCTTTTTTAGCTTAAACAAATTATAATTATCTATTAATAATTTTTAGCAATTTATTTTACTTTTTTCAATCCCAATTTAACGGCTCGTTTCAATACAAAATCATAAGCTGCTTGGTATTCATTTGGGATTTCACCTTCCAAAATGGCTTCTTTCACAGCTTCTTTTAAAATTCCAATTTCGCGTGACGGTTTTAAATCGAATATTTCCATAATTTCTTCTCCCGAAATAGGCGGTTGAAAATTACGAACATGATCGCGTTCTTCTACTTCAATAATTTTACGACGAACGATGTCAAAATTATTATGGTATTTTTTGAATTTTGTTGGATTTTTGGTAGTAATATCTGCTTCGCAAAGTGTCATCAAATTGTCCACATCTTCGCCTGCATCAAATACCAACCGACGAACTGCAGAGTCGGTCACGATATCTTCCGATAACACAATTGGTCTTGAACTCAGCATCACCATTTTTTGAACAAATTTCATTTTTTGGTTCAATGGCATGTGCAATCGTTCAAAGATTTTCTTCACCATTTTTCCGCCTAAAAATTCGTGTCCGTGAAATGTCCAACCTTGTTTTTTATTGAACTTTTTTGTGGGTGCTTTGCCAATGTCGTGCAACAAAGCCGACCATCGTAACCAAACATCATCTGTATTGGGACAAATATTATCAACCACTTCAAGCGTGTGGTAAAAGTTATTTTTATGGGTTTGACCTTCAATTTCTTCTACATTATTCAAGGCTGTTAATTCAGGAAGAATGATGTCTAACAATCCAGTTTTATAAAGATGTAAAAATCCAATGGATGGTTTTGCAGTTTCTAGAATTTTATTCAATTCATCTACAATTCGTTCACCCGAAATAATTTTGATACGTTCTTTGTTTCTCTCAATTGCGGTTAATGATTCTGCTTCAATAGTAAAATTCAATTGCGTTGCAAATCTTATGGCACGCATCATTCGTAATGGATCATCACTATAAGTAATATCAGGATTTAAAGGTGTTCTTAGGATTTTGTTTTCTAAATCTTGTAATCCGTTAAAAGGATCAACTAATTCCCCATAATTACTTTTATTCAACGAAAAAGCCAAGGCATTGATGGTAAAATCACGACGATTTTGGTCGTCTTCCAATGTTCCGTTTTCTACGATTGGATTTCGACTGTGTTCGGCATAACTTTCTTTTCGGGCACCAACAAATTCGATATCGATTTCTTTATAACGAAGCATCGCTGTTCCATAGTTTTTGAAAACCTGAACTTTGGGTTTGTTGGGTAATAATTCAGAAACTTTCTGCGCTAAATCTATTCCAGAGCCAATCGCCACAATATCGATGTCTTTCTTGAAATCGCGTTGTAACAAATAATCACGCACAAAACCTCCAATAACGTAACTCTCGAGGTTAAGTTCTTGACTTGCTTTTGAAATTATTTCAAAGATGGTATTCTTTAAGGCAGTTTTATAGTTCATTTTATTTTTTTCAAACTTGTCATTTCGACGAATGATAAATCCCATAATCCTGATAAAGTAATGAGATTCATAGTGTCTCGGAATGACAAATAAACTCTATTTACGAATAATTTTCACCTGATTATCATTCGTTAATTTGATAATCGTTGATGGTTTGTCGCAAATTTTTTCGCGATGCAAATTTACTACATAGTCCACACCATTTATAATTTCGGGTGTAATTTCTTTAAATGATTTTGGAGAAAACATTCCTGAAACATTAGCTGAAGTAGAGACTAACGGTTTTTTCAAACGTTCTAATAACTTGAAACAAAACGGTTCTTTCACAATTCTAACACCAAGTGATTTATCAGCGCCAATGAGGTTTGCAGCCACATTTCTTGGATTGTCTAATAGTAAAGTTGTTGGCTTCTCAGACAAATCAAGAATTTGCCAAGCCACTTCTGGAATTTCTTTGAAAACGTTGTACATCATTTTTTCGCCATTCATCAAAACAATCATGCTTTTAGTTTCTTCACGTTGTTTTAAGGCGTAAATTTTCTTCACCGCTTCTTCATTGGTAGCATCGCAACCAATTCCCCAAACGGTATCTGTTGGATAGAGGATGATTCCGCCATTTTGTATAACCTCAAAGGCTTTATGGATTTCTTGATTAATATTTTCCATTTAAATATTTAAATAGTCAAAAGCTTTGTTAGCAAATTTCAAATTGGTTTCACGACAATCTTCCAAAACGCCACTATAGGATTGTACTTTTTTTAAATCGGCTTCAAAATTTGAGAAAGTTGAAATCACAGGTTGGTATTTGAAATTGTAAAATTTGGAAGAATTTGGAAAAACCATCACTTTTTTACCAAGCATCAAAGACCAATACATGGCATGATAACTATCGGTTAAAATAGTATCGGTTTCACCAATGAACTTTACTACATTTTCAAAAACAGCATTATTCGCTGTAGATGGAAATTGTTCAAATTTTTTTAGAATGCTTGCATCGCTTAACGTATTTTTGTGGAAAATCATCCCGATTTCATTTTTAACTTCATGTTTTTCGTCAAAAATGGGATGCAAACAACTCACACACGGAACCCATTCTTCTTTCATACCATAGTCGCGAACGCCAACTAAACCAAATTTAGAAGTATCCACATTGTATTTAGAAATCTTTCCATAAGTGCTTTTTTCTTTAGCATTATGACCTAAACCCCAAAGCACGGTTTTCTTTCCTTTTTCGCCTAATTTTTCGAAAAGTTCCATCTGCAAATCAAAACCTTCTCGGTTCAATAATCCGCCACCACCAATAATTAGTGAATTTTTTGTGATTTTTTCAAACCAATTATCTCTTATTGCTTCGTCTCTTTTGTAGTCAAAAATATCAAGATATTTCCCTTTTAATTCTTCAAAATAATGGTGAACGCCACAATAATAATCTCCAATATTGGTTGGATCATAGCGATGTAAATTCACCACGTCAAGATTTTCTTGGGTTGGATTTTTCAAAATCCTATTGATTACTTCTTTTTTACGAGCAGTTCGATTGAAATGGGATAATTTGTTTAAAAGAAAATCAGATAACGACATTTTGTTCAATTAATTTTGGTAAAAATAATCATTTTGTTTGAGGTCTAAAAGGCAATTGGTTACTTTTACGAACAATATTACTTTATAAAAAACACAATAAACCGACGGATGTTGCTCAAAATTGTGTAATTTCCATTTTTATATTTACATGAAATTATCCATTATTATTACAACTTACAATTCAGAAGAATGGTTGCGCAAAGTGCTTCTTGGCTATACTGTTCAAACGGAGGAAGACTTTGAAATTGTAATTGCTGATGATGGTTCTACTTCCAAAACGGTTGAGGTTATTACTAGTTTTGCTGAAAAATTTAAACATCCCATTATTCATGTATGGCATGAAGACAAAGGATTCAGAAAATGCCGAATTCTAAATTCAGCCATTCTAAAATCGAATTCCGATTATTTATTATTTACCGATGGTGATTGCATTCCGAGAAAAGATTTTGTTGCTAACCATCTTAAGCAAAAAGAAAAGGGCTATTTTCTTTCTGGCGGTTATTTCAAACTTCCAATGCCCATATCAGTAGCCATTTCTGATGATGCTATTTTGAGTCAAAAGTGTTTTGGGATTTCGTGGTTATTTCAGCAAGGATTGAAAGCTAATTTTAAAGTTTTGAAACTTATGCACAATTCCTATTTTGCTGCTTTTATGAATTGGCTTACGCCAACAAAACGTTCGTGGAATGGTCACAATTCTTCGGGTTTTAAAGCAGACATTTTGGCAATAAATGGTTTTAACGAATTGTTGGATTATGGTGGTGAAGACCGTGAAATGGGCGAGCGATTATTCAATTTAGGATTATTTTCAAAACAAATTCGCTATAGCGCTATTTGTCTTCATTTAGATCATTCTAGAAGTTATGTCTATCCCGATAAGGTTGCCTATAATCTGGAAGTTAGGAAATTCAATAAAAAGAATAGAATTACCCGAATAGAAATGGGAATAGATAAACACTATTAAAAATATAAATGAAAGTTTGAGGTTGTTGATACAATTTAAAGCACTTCGAAAAGCTCATTGTTTCAAATTATTGTAAATTAGAAATATAAAATAATTATACTCAAAGCTTCAAAATAATATATAATTTTACAACGATTAATAAATTTTTATGACAGCATCTGTTATTTTTAGCACCTATAATTCAGAAGATTGGCTCGAAAAAACTATCATAGGTTTTAGTGTACAGACCTTCAAGGATTTTGAAATTATCGTTGCTGACGACGGTTCTCGTGAGGCAACAAAAGTATTAATCGACAGATTACGTAGTGAAATTTCAATTCCAATAATCCATGTTTGGCAGGAAGATAATGGTTTTCAAAAATCGCAGATTCTCAACAAAGCAATTATTGCTTCAACTTCTGATTATTTAATTTTTACAGATGGTGATTGCATACCGAGAGAAGATTTTGTCGAAGTTCATTTAAAAAACAGAGAACAAGGTTATTTTTTATCGGGTGGATATTTCAAATTGCCAATGGATATTTCCATACTAATTTCAAAAGACGATATCATCAATCAGCGATGTTTTGATTTACAATGGTTAAAAGCTAATGGATTGCCTTCAAGTTTTAAGAATATTAAATTTTTAGCTACTGGTTTAGGTTCTAAAATTTTAAATTTTGTTACACCAACCAATGCTTCGTGGAACGGTCATAATTCTTCTGGTTGGAAAACGGATTTGGTTGCTGTCAATGGGTTCAATCAGGAAATGCAATATGGAGGGCAAGATAGGGAATTGGGAGAGCGATTATTTAATAAAGGATTAAAATCCAAACAAATACGATATTCAGCAATCTGCGTTCATTTAGATCATAAACGGAGTTATGTGAACAAGGAAACCTGGAAGAAAAACTACGATATAAGAGCCAATACCCGCGCTAATAAAGTAGTTAAAACGCCAATTGGAATAGACTCAAATCTTTAACAAAACTTACTATGCGAATTTGTATAACACGTTCTAGTCGAAACGCTTACTCCGAAACTTTTATTCGGGATCAAATAGCAGTTTTTTCAAATTGGGCAGAAGTTTACACTATTCACAGTGGGCGACTTCCTGAAAAAAAAGAAGATGGAACATTACTTAATTCGAAATTGTTTTGGGGTTTGCATAAAGCGTTAAAATTAGTTTTAGGGCGAAACAATTGTTTTGGAAATTACGGTGTGAAAAAGTACCTTAAAGACAATAAAATAGAAGTTGTTTTGGCAAATTACGGAATGCCTGGCGCACACATGACACCTGTTTGCAAAGCATTGAATATTCCGTTGTTAGTCATTTTTCATGGTCACGATGCTACTGATAAAAAGCTCTTGTATGAATACCGAAATAAGTATAAGGAAATGTTTGCTTATGCCACTTATACCATTGCAGTTTCTGAAGAAATGAAAAAAAGACTGATAGCTGCAGGAGCCATTCCGGAGAAAATAAAACTTATTCCATATGGTGTTGATGTTGACAAATTCAAGCCTAACGTAAATAACGTGAACAAAAATACCTTTCTTGCTGTTGGTCGATTTACAGAAAAAAAAGGACCTTTATATACAATAAGAGCATTTTATAAAGCGTTACAGAAGTTTCCAAATGCCAAATTAGTTATGGTTGGCGGAAAAAACGGGATGTATGATGAATGCGAAAAATTAGTACAGGAGTTAAATATTGTAAATGCTGTTGATTTTACTGGAATAAAAAATTCAGATGAAATTGCAAATCTTATGGCGAATTCACTAGCATTTGTGCAACATTCTATTACTGCTTCAAACGGTGATATGGAGGGAACTCCGCTTGGTATTTTGGAAGCAAGCGCTTCGGGACTTCCAGTTGTAAGTACCTTGCATGGCGGTATAAAAGAAGCAGTAATTCACGGAAAAACAGGATTTTTGGTAGAAGAAAGAGATGAAAATACAATGGCAGATTTTATGATTCAACTTTTAGAAAATCCAACGATGGCAAAAAAAATGGGAATTAACGGTAGAAACCACATTGTTGAAAATCATTATCAGGAAAAGCAAATCAAAAAAATCTATGAGCTTGCTGAAAAAGCTATTTGTAATTAGTTTATAATTTTAATATTATTAATAAATTTTACTAATTTGTCTTTGTATAAATCCACAACTAACAAATCATACAATTGGGCAGTTTTCTTCTTCAACTTTTTAGGATGTTCATCGTTGTAAATTTCTGGATAGTAATCCAGTAAGTGTACATAGCAATAGGTGTCATCATCTTCCCTAGAGTCCCAAGATTTTCTTCTAATCCACGGACTAAAAATTGTAAATGTAGGTTTAGAAAGTGCTTTAGATATATTGGTAGCTCCGCCTTCGTTACCAATTAAGCAATCACATTGTGATAAAAGTGCTATAAAATCTCTTAAACTTTTGGCATAAAAAGAAAGATTTATTTTAGACTGTGTTCCTGGTAAACATAAATCATATATGGCTTTTACATCATCATACTGATTGGGTGTGTAATTGAATATTAATTGGACTTCGCGAGTATTTGCAATTACATCCAATGTTGCTGCCATATTTTTTGGAGGTAAACTTTTATTTTTTCCACTACCTAAAATACTAATCATGAAAATAGGTTTGGTTGTGTCGCAGTTTTCTTTGATGTCAATTTTGGCTTTGTCAATTTCTTCTTTTCTCAAGTGGATTTTAGGAAATATCATTTCCACATCTTTTCCTAAAGCCGTTTTGGAAAGTAATAGGCGATAGGCATTGGCCGCATCATGGGTTTCAGAGTCGGAATGAACATTGTGGGTATAAAAAAATCGAGTGTACGATTTATAATGACCCACTCTAATTTTTGCTCCCGAAAAATAAGCTGGTAAAATACTGTCCCATTTACAATACGCATCAATGACAATATCGTAATGGTTGTTTTTTAATGCTATTCCAAATTTGTATAAATTGAGAAATCCCTTGTGGTCATTAGGTTCAAAAAAAATGACTTTATCTATAAATGGATTGTTGTCAACTACCGCATAAGTGTTTTGTTGAATGAGATAGTGAACCTCTGCAGTTGGATAATTTCTTTTAATTGTTTCACAAATGACAGTACTGGCAAGGACATCGCCAATCATTTTGATTTGAATTACCAGTACTTTCATAAATGATATTAGATTTTAGATATTAAATATTAGATTTAAAATTTGAAATTTAATATCTGATATTAAATTAAACCGCTACGTCATATTCTCTCAACGCATCATTCAATGACGTTTTTAAATCAGTTGATGGTTTACGTTTTCCAATAATCAAAGCACAAGGCACTTGATAATCACCTGCAGCAAATGATTTAGTATAACTTCCGGGAATTACTACGGAACGAGCAGGAACAATTCCTTTATATTCTATCGGTTCGCTTCCAGTAACGTCGATAATTTTGGTGGATGCAGTCAAACATACATTGGCACCTAGCACTGCTTCTTTTTCAACGCGAACACCTTCAACTACAATGCATCTTGAACCGATAAAAGCGCCATCTTCAATAATTACTGGAGCAGCTTGCAAGGGTTCCAAAACTCCACCAATTCCAACGCCACCAGAAAGGTGAACATTTTTACCAATTTGAGCACAACTTCCAACGGTTGCCCATGTGTCTACCATCGTTCCTTCATCAACATAAGCGCCAATATTTACATAACTTGGCATCAAAATAACACCTTTGGAAATAAAAGCGCCATATCTTGCAGTTGCTGGTGGCACCACACGTATTCCTTTTTCGGCATAACCTGTTTTTAGTAACATTTTGTCGTGGTATTCAAAAATTCCAGCTTCCCAAGTTTCCATTTTTTGGATAGGGAAATACATCACTACTGCTTTTTTCACCCATTCGTTTACTTGCCAACCTTTGTCTGTTGGTTCCGCAACACGAAGTGTTCCAGCGTCCAATAAAGCGATAACTTCTCTAATCGCATTTGTTGTAGTTTCTTCTTGTAACAAAGCTCGGTTTTCCCAAGCTTTTTCTATAATTGATTGTAGAGTATTCATTTTGTTTTAGTTTGAGGCAAATATAAATCCAATTTTTAAATTAATCATTTTTGCGTGGATTGATTTTAGTAAATTTGTCAAAAAACAAATGCCAAGAATTCTAGCGATTGATTATGGGTTTAAACGCACTGGAATTGCAGTTACAGATGAATTGCAAATCATTGCTTCTGGATTAACAACTATTCCTTCTGAAACTGCTATTTCTTTTTTAACCGACTATTTTGCCAAAGAAAATGTGAGTAAAGTTTTGATTGGTGAACCCAAGCAAATGAATGGACAACCTTCGGAAAGCGCTCCAATTATTGAAAAATTTGTAACCGATTTTACAAACGCTTTTCCAACTATGAAAGTGGAAAGAGTAGATGAACGGTTTTCTTCTAAAATGGCTTTTCAAACCATGATTGATAGTGGATTGAAAAAAAAACAACGCCAAAATAAGGCGTTGTTAGATGAAATTGCAGCCACAATAATGTTACAAGATTATTTGACCAGAAAAATGATATAACCTACTAGTTTTGAATTCTGTAGTTGATACTGTTTTGATATTTATTGTAAATTATTTTATGTTGCTTGTATTGATCTGGCGTTAATATTTTTTTAATTTCCTGATTTTGATCCTTGATTATTTTGTTTACATTAGTTGTAGCTTGCGTCTGTGTCAAATCTTTATTTCTGTTAACGTCTCTTAATTTATCGGTGTATTTTTTGATAATAGCAGTATATTTTGCCTTTACCTCAGGCGACATTCCAATAGCATCAACTTCTTTGGTGTAATTTTTTTTAATTTCTTCTTTCTCTTTTGCAGTATATAATTTTTTTGTAACGACCTTATCTCCAGTTGCAGGTTTTGGGGCAGTTTGTCCAATGGCATTCAAACTAAAAATAATGGCTAGGGCTAAAACTAACTTTTTCATTGTTGTAAAATTTAAGTATTAAGATTAGTCAAATATATAAAAATCACATTAAATACTACTTCATAAATACTTAAAACTAAAAGCTATTTTTTACTTTACATAAATTCAAGTTTATCAGACTTTTTTTTTGATTACTTTTGCAAAAAAAACAATAAATGTATTTGACTACTTGTATTTGAATACACATTAAATAGATTTCAAAAATGATATTACCTATTTACGGTTATGGAGAAGCTGTACTAAGACAAGTTGCTACAGATATTTCAGCTGATTATCCCAATCTTTCAGAAATAATTTCCAACATGTATGAAACCATGTATAATGCTTATGGCGTTGGATTGGCTGCGCCACAAGTTGGATTGTCAATACGATTATTTGTGATAGATACAGAACCTTTTAGCGATAGTGACGACTTATCAAAAGAAGAGCAAGAACAATTAAAAGGTTTCAAAAGAACTTTTATTAATGCAAAAATGTTGAAAGAAGATGGTGAAGAATGGGGATTTAATGAAGGATGTTTGAGTATTCCAGAAGTTCGCGAAGATGTGTACCGTAACGAGAGAATAACCCTTGAATATTGTGATGAAAATTTTAATAAAAAGACAGAAGTTTTTGAAGGATTGATTGCTCGTGTTATTCAACATGAATATGATCATATTGAAGGTGTTTTGTTTACTGATCATCTTACGATATTGAAAAAAACATTGATTAAAAAGAAACTTCAAAATATCATGGAAGGTAAAGCTCGACCAGATTATAGAATGAAGTTTGCCAATAAAAAAGGTAAATAATTAACATTTGCTAACTAAACATTTAAATATATTTGTGCCCTAATTAAAATACTAAAATGAACGTAGAAAAAATATTAGCCATAGCCGGAAAGCCAGGATTGTTTGAATTGAAATTGCAAACCCGTTCTGGATTTTTAGCTGAATCATTATTAGATGGAAAAAAAATTACCGTTGGACTGAGAAGTAACGTTAGCTTGTTGTCTGAAATATCAGTGTATACGTATAGTGAAGAAAAACCGTTGGTTGAAATCTTGAGAGCTATTGCCATAAAAGAAAATGAAGGACCAACTATTTCTAACAAAGAAGATAACGCCAAGTTAGTGGCCTACTTCAAAGAAGTCCTTCCAGATTATGATGAAGATAGAGTGTATGTTTCTGATATCAAAAAAGTATTGAACTGGTATACTATTCTACAAGCTAAAGGTTTGGTTTCAAAAGAAGAACCTATAGTTGAGAATGCAGAAGCGGTTAAAGAGCAGGTTGTTGAGGAAATTAAAGCTCCAAAAACTTCCAAAACAAAAAAATAGTTAATTACTTCTTTATAAATTTTAATCCTATTGTTACATACAGCGATAGGATTTTTTATTTTTACAAGTAATATTAAATATCAGATATTAAATTTTAAATATCACTTTTTCATATTTTATATCAGAAATTTTAAATCTAATATTAAAATGAACTCACGTCAACAACAACTCGAAGCTTTTGGAAGATTATTAGACATCATGGATGATTTGCGTGCCAAATGTCCTTGGGATAAAAAGCAAACGCTCGAAAGTTTGCGTCATCTCACCATTGAGGAAACCTACGAGTTGGGCGATGCCATTTTGAATAATGATTTACAAGAAATCAAAAAAGAGTTGGGCGATTTGCTATTGCACATTGTTTTTTATGCCAAAATAGGAAGCGAAACAAAAGAAAGTTCTTCATCGCTCACTACGGGTTTTGACATAGCCGATGTGTGTAATGAAATTTGTGATAAATTAATCCATCGTCACCCACATATTTATGGTGATGTTGTGGTTGCCGATGAAGAAGAAGTAAAACAAAACTGGGAAAAACTAAAACTCAAAGAAGGTAAAAAGTCTGTGCTGGAAGGCGTTCCAAAAGGATTACCTGCTTTGGTCAAAGCCAGTCGGATTCAAGATAAAGTAAAAGGCGTAGGATTTGATTGGGAAGAACCGCACCAAGTTTGGGACAAAGTGCAAGAGGAATTACAAGAATTGCAAGTTGAGGTTCAGTCAGGCAATCAAGATAAAATTGAGGCCGAGTTTGGCGATGTGTTATTTTCGATGATAAATTACGCCCGATTTCTAAACGTAAATCCAGAAGACGCCTTGGAACGCACCAATAAAAAATTCATCAAACGTTTTCAATATTTAGAGAGTAAAGCTGGCGAGCTTGGCAAACCATTAATGGATATGACCTTGGCTGAAATGGATATTTTTTGGGAAGAAGCAAAGAAAATTTAGTGTTTAGTCATTTTTTTCCTCTAACTTCCTACTTCCTACTTCCAAACATATTTTACTATATTTGAAAACTAACAAACCAATAAACCAACTTTATGTCTGAAAAACACCATTTACAACGCTCATTAGGATTAATTGATGCCACCAGTATTGTTGCAGGTTCCATGATAGGTTCAGGAATTTTTGTGGTAACTACATTCATGGCGCGCGATTTAGGTTCAGCAGCATGGATTTTAGTCACTTGGTTAATCACTGGTTTATTGACCATGTCTGCTGCGTTGAGTTATGGCGAATTAGCAGGAATGATGCCCAAAGCTGGCGGACAATATGTGTATATTCAGCGTGCTTATGGGAAATTAGTTTCGTTCTTGTATGGATGGACTGTTTTTACCGTAATTCAAACGGGTGTGATTGCCGCTGTAGCCGTAACGTTTGCTAATTATACCGCTGTTTTTTTTCCTTTTTTGGAAAATAAAATTTTTACTGTTGGCGATGGTTTTGCTTTTAGAAACAGTCAAGTATTGGCTATGTTTAGTATTGTTTTACTCACTTATATCAATACCAAAGGAGTAAAAAACGGAAAAGTAATTCAGTTGGTTTTTACCTCTGCCAAGTTAATTGCGCTGTTTGCTTTGATAATTTTTGGATTGTATATTGGTTTTCATACGGATACTTTTTCCAATAATTTCAATAACATGTGGGATGCACACAAAACGGTTTTAGATGAAGCTACGCAAACCGTTACGGTAACCAAACTAACAGGAATAGCGATTGTTGGAGCAGTTGGCGCCACTATTATTAACTCCTTGTTTTCGAGTGATGCTTGGAATAATGTAACGTTTATTGCGGGTGAAATTAAAGACCCAAAGAAAAATATTCCGCGTAGTTTATTCCTAGGAACTTTGATAGTAACTATCATTTATATTTTGGCCAACATTGCTTACTTAGCATTATTACCCTTAAACGGAATTCCAAACGGAACAATTGTTGAAAACGGAATCATGTTTGCCAGTCAGAATAGAGTAGGTGCAGCAGCAGCGAATATCATCATGGGTAATATTGGTGTTTTTGTAATGGCAGGTTTGATTATGGTTTCCACTTTTGGGTGTAATAGTGGTTTGATTTTATCTGGTGGAAGATTGTTTTATGCCATGGCAAAAGATAGTTTATTCTTTAAAAAAGCCGGCGAATTAAACAATCACGATGTTCCCGAAAAAGCACTTTGGTTTCAATGTATTTGGGCTTGTTTGCTTTGTATTTCTGGTAAATATGGTGATTTGTTGACCTATGCTACTTTTGCTTCTTTGTTGTTTTATATTCTCACTATTTATGGAATATTTATTCTCAGAAAAAAAGAACCCGATGCCGAAAGACCTTATAAAGCGTTTGGATATCCCATCATTCCAGCGTTATATATTGTAGTTACTGCCGCCATTTGTGTTACGCTTTTAATTTATGATACTACTAATACAGGTTTAGGATTGGTGATTGTAGCTTTGGGAGTTCCTGTTTACTATTTGTTTATGCACAAGAAAGAGTAGCAAAAAAAATCCCTCGATTTGTAGTTTCAAATCGAGGGAATTTTTAAATAAAATTTAATTTTATGTTTCTATTACGAATCGAGTGGTTTGATAGCTGCAAAATTATATTTCACATTATAAAACCATTAAGTAAATTTAGTTTCATTAAGTCTTAATTTGCTTAAATTGCTTAATGGTTTAAAATTTTGTGCTCAATGTTTCTAAAAAAATTCTATTTGGTTTTACCCACATAATTCGTGGTAAAACCAATTTTATTATTGTTTTGGTGCTGGAGCCACTTCTAACAATTCAATTTCAAAAATGATATTAGCGTTTGGTGGAATGACATTTCCTGCACCTCTTTCTCCATAACCCAACTTTGAAGGAATATAGATAAGCGCTTTGTCACCAAAACTCATCATGCTTAATCCTTCAATAAAACCAGGAATTAAACCATCTTTTTTTCCATATTCAAAAGGAAATGGTTGGTAACCATTTTGTTTCGCTCTGTTTTCGTCGAATTTACCACACTCTTTATTAACTGATTCATAGCTACTATCAAAAAGACTTCCATCTTCAAGATAACCTGCGTAATGAATATAAACCGTTGTACCATCGGCAGGTTTTTTCCCAGTTCCTTTTTGAGTAATTATGTATCGTAAACCTGATGCAGTTTCTGTTGCTTTCGCTTTTGTATCTGTTAGGTATTTTGCTTTAGCGGCAATAACCGGACCATATTTTGCTGTGTATTCTGCTTTTTTGGCAGCTTCGGCTTCGGCTTGTTTTTTTCTATTTTCTTCTGCTAAAGCAGCTTCTTTAGCATCATCTCCTGCTTTGTTTGCCATATAATCGGCAAATGTTTTAGTTGCATCAAATTTCTTTGCCTCAGTACCTTTTCTAACGATAGTTACTTTTTTGATTACATCATCTTGTTTGATGGCATTAACAACATCTTGTCCAGTAACTACGCTACCAAAAACAGTGTGTTTTCCGTCTAACCAAGGCGTTTCTTTATGAGTGATAAAGAATTGTGAACCATTTGTTTTCGGACCAGAATTGGCCATTGATAAAATTCCTGGACGATTGTGTTTTAAATCGGCAACAAATTCATCCTTGAAAGCATATCCTGGTCCACCAGAACCGTTTCCTTGTGGATCACCACCTTGTATCATAAAATCAGCAATCACTCTGTGGAATTTTAATCCATCATAAAATGGTTTTCCTTTTAGTTTTTCATCAGTAACAGCCGTGTTTGTTCCTTCAACTAAAGAGATGAAGTTGGCTACTGTAATTGGTGTTTTTTGGTATTCTAATTTTAAAACAATTTTTCCTTTGTCGGTGTCAATTTCTGCAAAAATACCTTGATCAGCAGTTGTCGCTGTTTTTTTTTGTGTAGTTGTAGTGGGTTTAGCAGCTGGTTTTTTGGTAGTTTGTGCGGTAGCTCCAAACATTCCCAAGCAAATAAAAAGAATAATGTTTAACTTTATTTTACTCATGGTTTTAAATTTATTTTTATTGTATTCGTTAATCTTCGATTTCATAATATATTAATTTTAGATTTATTATTTATTTTTCAATTCTACTTCAAATATCAAATCGGCATTTGGAGGTATCACATTTCCTGCGCCTTGTTCTCCAAAACCTATTTGATAAGGGATGAAAAAAACTGCTTTTTCTCCCATTTTCATTTTTCCTAAACCTTCAACAAAACCGGGAATCATTTTATTTGAACCCATTTCATAAGGCAAAGGAATATAGCCATTTTGACTTGCTCTTTGTGCATCAAATTTACCGAACTGTTTTGCAATTTCCGACTCGCTAGTATCAAAAAGTGTTCCATCTTCAAGATATCCAGCATAGTTTATAAATACCATCGAACCTTGTTTGGGTTTCTCACCGTTTGATTTTTGAATGATATTAAATTGTAAACCACTGGTTGTTTTCGTAGCCGATTTTTTTAATTGATTAAAATAGGCGACTTTTTTTTCTATTATAGCTTTAAATTTTTGATCATAGATTTTTTTGTTTTCGGCATCAATAAATTTTTGCTTTTTTTCGTTTTCGATTTCGGCTTTGAAATAATCACTAAAAACTTTTACGGCATCAAACTTTTTGACATCTTCTCCTTTTCTAATGATAGTAACCGTTTTCATTAAATCGCCTTGTGTAATGGTATTAACCACATCCATGCCTTCAACAACATGACCAAAAACCGTATGTTTTCCGTCAAGCCAAGGTGTTTCTACATGAGTGATAAAAAATTGACTACTATTGGTTTTTGGACCAGAGTTTGCCATGGATAAAATCCCAGGTTTGTTGTGTTTTAAATCGGTGATTTCATCGATGAATTTATAGCCAGCATCACCAGAACCATTACCTAATGGATCGCCAGTTTGTATCATAAAATCTGCAATTACTCTGTGATATTGTAGTCCGTTAAAGAATGGTTTTCCTCTAAAATCTTCGGTTACAAATGGATTTTTGCCTTCGGCTAAAGTGATGAAATTGGCAACAGTAACAGGTGCTTTCTTATATTCAAGTGCTACAATAATAGTTCCTTTTGATGTTTCAATTTCGGCATACAAACCATCTTTTAAGTTTTTATGTTCGTCTTTGCAAGAACTAAAAATTAGTGCTACAAAAGCTAATAAAAGACAAATTGTTTTCTTCATTATAATAAAAATTAATTTTCGGTTTTTACTTTATTTTCGGGTTTAAAATCGTTCAGCGTCACGGTACAAATTAGCGGTTGATTAGAACCTATTCTTTTATTATCTCCGTGATAACCATACGCCATATGCGATGGAAACAAGAAGGTAACTTTTTCATTTTTACGCATTAGTTTTATACCATCTCGCAAACCCATCATGATATTTTGTTTGTCAACTTTATAGGTTTGTGGACGCAATTCTACTTCTGAATACACCACATTTCCTTTGAAATCTTTTATTTCATATTCAAACTCGGCAATGTCTCCTTTTCTTGGTCTTAAAGTATCGCTTTCATTCTTTGTTTCATAATGATACCAATA
The DNA here is from genome assembly GCF_051547085.1 of Flavobacterium sp. RSB2_4_14. Classification (NCBI taxonomy): domain Bacteria; kingdom Pseudomonadati; phylum Bacteroidota; class Flavobacteriia; order Flavobacteriales; family Flavobacteriaceae; genus Flavobacterium; species Flavobacterium sp. RSB2_4_14. Next base: position 25,392 of record NZ_JBPTTL010000004.1, on the reverse strand, counting down.
TCCTTTTTTGGAAGCAATATATTCTATTTGAGGATTGCTTTTTATAATGGAATCTATTTTGCTTTCTTCACCAGCATTTAATTTTTTGTTACGTTCGATAGATTCTTTCATGAAAGTACCCGAAGAACGTGAAATTGGCATTCTAGCTTGTTGTTGTTTGCAACTTAAGATGGCTACAAAAATCAATAATAGTAAAGCAATTTTTGAACTATTTTTCATTTTTAGATTGTTGTTTTTGAAATTAAATTTTCAAATTTATTGATTGTTTCCTTCATGCTTAAATAGGATTTTCCTCCAGCAGCATTAATATGTCCACCACCATTAAAATGGTCTCGGGCAAATTGATTTACATCAAAACTACCTTGAGAACGGAATGATATTTTGATGATATTTTCATCTCTATGCTCAATAAAAATAGCAGCAAAGTGTATACCTTTTATCGTTAATCCATAATTTACTATTCCTTCTGTATCACCTTTTTCATAATGAAATTCATCCAATTCTTTTTGCGAAAGCGTAATATAGGAAGTCTTATAATCTGGTAAAACTTTCATGTTTTGTAATGCTCTACCCAAAAGTTGCAAACGGTTATACGAATTATTATCAAAAAGTTGGTTGTGAATTTCACTATTCTCAATTCCAATGTCAATCAAATCGGCAACAATTCTGTGTGTTGTGCTGGTTGTGGAAGGAAATCGAAACGAACCCGAATCAGTAGTAATTCCAGTATAAATGCAAGTCGCGATCGTTTTATCAATCAATTCTTTTTTGTCAAGATAAGAAATGAAATTAAAAATCATTTCACACGTAGAACCAAAAATTGTATTTGAATAGGTGAAAGTAGCAAAAGTATCTGGCTTTTGATGATGATCAATCATAATCATAGGAACAGTCAGTTTGTTCAATACTTGTTCCATTTCGCCAGTTCGGTGTAAGGCATTAAAATCTAAGGTGAAAACTATGTCAGATTCTTGCAAAACTTTGGTACAATTTTCTTTGTCATTTTCGTAAATCAAAACCGTTTCCGAACTGGGTAACCAAGCAAGAAAATTTGGAAAATCATTTGGCGAAATAACGGTGGGATAATGATTTAATTTTAAAAGAAAATGATACAATGCTAAAGTTGAACCCATCGCGTCTCCATCGGGACTTCGATGTGGAATTATGGCAATTTTTTTTGGCGTAGCTAATAAATTTTGAATAGCAAAAATATCTTCTTTTTTCATAGTTGGCGAAGTTACATTTTTTTCAGGAATTGAAAATTATTTAGCAACAAAAAGACCAAACCACACTGCAAAAAGACCTAGAATAATACTCAAAGCTATGTAGCCAAAAGCTAGTATTGTATTATTACTTTGAAAGAGATTTATATTTTCTATTCCAAAAGCGGAGAAAGTGGTAAAGCCTCCACAAAATCCAGTTACTAAAAACCATTTTAGATTGCTATCGTTTAATTGATTTTTGGCTAAAATTCCAATGAATAAACCTATTAGAAAACAACCCAAAATATTAGCGATAAATGTGGCTAAAGGAAAATGATTGGACCAAAATTTTGATACTAAAATCGTAGTCAAAAAACGTAATACACTTCCAATAGCACCACCAATTGCAATATAAATAATCGTTTTGATCATTTTTGATTTAGGATTTAGGAATTAGGAATTAGGATTTCGTTTATTTCTATCAGCTGAACTTTGGAATTTGGAATTTTCTTTTTTGGAATTTCCAAAATCTGCTTTAGCCGACTTTGGCAAACTTGCTTCTTCAGTTTTACTAGAAGGTTCGATGAGTTTGTTCAACTGTTTGATTTCATCATCGGTTAAATCTCGATACCGACCAACATGAACATCTAGTGAAATATTGATTATTCGCGTTCTTTTCAAAGCGGTGACTTCATAATCAAGATACTCACACATTCTTCTGATTTGTCGATTCAATCCCTGTGTCAAGATAATTCGGAACACATATTTACTGATTTGTTCGACTTTACATTTTCGTGTTACCGTATCCAAAATCGGAATTCCGTTGCTCATTTTTTCGATAAATCTATCAGTAATTGGTCGATTAACCGTTACAACATATTCTTTTTCGTGATTGTTTCGAGCACGTAAAATTTTGTTGACAATATCTCCATCGTTGGTCATAAAGATAAGACCTTCACTGGCTTTGTCTAATCGTCCAATGGGGAAAATTCGCTTGGGATAATTGATGTAATCCACGATGTTATCTCGCACATTTTGATTAGTAGTACATTCAATCCCAACAGGTTTGTTAAAAGCCAAATAAACTGGTTTTTCTGTTTTTTCTCGTACTAATTTCCCATCCACACGCACTTCATCAGTTGGAGAAACTTTGGTTCCCATTTCAGGAACAACGCCATTGATGGTTATTCGTCCTTCTTCTAATAATTTGTCCGCTTCACGACGAGAACAAAATCCACATTCGGAAAGGAATTTATTGATACGTGTTTGGTTAGTTTCCATAGGGCAAATATACTATAATTTGAGAATACTAATTCTTGATAACTCGTTGATAAATTAGTTTCAAAAAAGCGAAAAAATGGTTGTAGGTTTTCAGATTTTGCTATTTTTACCAACATGAATATACAAGGAAAACTAATTATAATAGGTGGTGCTGTTGATAAAGGCAGTTTCACCGAAACACATTTGGACAAAAGTGCTTCGAAAAATTTAAATTTCTTTGAAGAAGGAATTTTAAAACGTATCATAAAGGAGTCTAAAAACAAAGAATTATCAAGGATTGAAGTAATAACTACTGCTTCAAAAATCCCACGAGAAATAGGGCCAGAATATGTTAAAGCGTTCAATTATTTGGGTGCCAATAACGTTGATGTTATTCACATTGAAAGAAGAGAACAAGCTTCAGAAGAGGAGATTTTGAATAGATTGAAAGCTGCCGATGTGGTTATGTTTACTGGTGGTGATCAACTAAGATTGACTTCTATTCTTGGTGGAACGCCATTTGATGATGTTTTAATCAAAAAATACCGCACAGAAGATTTTGTGTATGCAGGAACTTCTGCTGGCGCAGCTGCAGCTTCTAATAATATGATTTATCAAGGAAGTAGTCATGAAGCCTTGTTAAAAGGAGAAGTAAAAATAACCTCTGGACTTGGTCTTATTGACGATGTAATTATTGACACTCATTTTGTTCAAAGAGGCAGAATTGGGAGATTGTTTCAAGCCGTTGTTGGCAATCCAAAAGTACTCGGTATTGGACTTGGAGAAGATACAGGTTTGTTGATTACCAATGGCAGACAAATGGAAGCTTTGGGTTCAGGACTAGTTATTTTGGTTGATGGAAGAGAGATAAAAGATACTAATTTGACGCAAGTAGAATTAGGACAACCCATTTCAATCAATCATTTGGTTACGCATGTTATGAGTAAAAACGATACTTTCGATTTGGATACTTTTAAAATGACGATTAAAAGTTCTCAATACGTTTAATGATAAGTTAAACTCAAAAAAATAATTTTGGAACACAGATTATAGAAATTATATCAAATGTAAAAATTTCTAAAAATCTGTGTTCTTTTTAATTTTAAGTTATGTCAAAAATAATAATACACGGCGGATTTTTCTCTGAATCATCAACCAATCAGGAAACTAAAATAGCCAAACAGCAAGCGTTACTTCGTATTGTAAAAGATTCTTATAATTATCTAGAAACACATTCGGCGCTCGAAACAGTAGTTTATGCTGTGTCACTTTTGGAAGATGATGCATTATTCAATGCTGGTATTGGATCTCAAATTCAAAGTGATGGAAAAATTAGAATGAGTGCCGCTTTGATGGATGGTTCAACCATGAAAATGAGCGGTGTGATTAATATTGAAGAAGTCAAAAATCCAGTTCAAGTGGCGCAAGTTTTATTGAATTATGATGATAAAGTGTTGGGAGGAAGTGGAGCAACCAATTTTGCTAGACAACATGGTTTTGAAAAATTCTCCACCGAAATTCCGCAAAGAAAAGCGGAATATGAAGCCAAATTAAAAGCAACAGGAATAGGAACTGTAGGTTGTGTCGCTTTAGATAGCAACGGAAAAATTGCAGTGGCCACTTCCACTGGTGGAAAAGGATTTGAAATACCCGGAAGAATATCGGACTCTGCAACCGTAGCAGGAAATTATTGCAATGAATTTTGTGGTGTAAGTTTAACAGGAGTAGGCGAAGACATTGTGAGTGGAGCAGTAGCTGCCAAAATTGTAACTCGAGTTACCGATGGTTTTCCACTTGAAAAAGCGTTTGAAAAAACTTTTAATGAGTTAAAACCTTTTGATGGTTTTGCGGGTGCGATTGCTATTGAAAAAAATGGGAATATCTATCACCAAGACTCACATCCAAGTATGGTTTTTGCCAGTTTTGACGGAATTAATTCAGCAGTTTTTAATTAGTAAATAAAAAAATTAAAACTTACTAAATCCCAATTTTACAGATTGGGATTTTTTTGTTTTATAAATAAGAAAATTAAAGCGGTATGATAAATATCAGATTATTTAAAAACTATAGTCTTAAATTTGTTACTTATTATTCCTTCAACTAAAAATATTTTTTCTGATGAAAAGAGATTTATATTCACTCCTATTTTTAGTACTATCCTACACAGTTCTTGCACAATCACCATTGGAGAAAGAAGTAAATCAAAAAATGCAAACTTGGATATCTTTGAATACTGTTACAAAATTCAGCGAGCATTGGGGTTTTATTGCCGATGCACACGTTAGATGGGATGGTTTTGTAGAAGACAATAATTTTTATTTTTTGCGAAGCGGATTTTCATATCTCCCAAATAAAACTATTTCACTAACTGCAGGATATGCTCACATGTGGTTAGCGCCATCCAATCCTGATTGGAGCACATATTCAGATGAAAATAGAATATACGAACAAGTGAATTTGAATACTGTTGTTGGGAAAGTTAGTATTTTACAGAGAATACGAAACGAACAACGTTGGCAAGAAAAAATTGTAAATGATCAAGAAACAAATGAAGTTCGGTTTACTAATAGGGTACGTTATCTTGTTTCGCTTAACATTCCTGTTTTTAAGAAAAAGTCTTTGCCTATGTTAGTAGTTTCGGATGAGATTATGGTACACTTTGGCAAAGAAGTTGTTTTTAATACTTTCGATCAGAATCGTTTCTTTATTGGAATTAAACAAGTAATTGATCCGAAGTTGAGTTTTGATTTTGGTTATATGAATGTGTATCAACAAAAATATTCTGGCTATCAATACGATATGAATCATACGCTCCGATTGTTCTTTTATCTCAATAATAGCATCAATGTAAATAGGCATTCAGTTTCACATCATAGTGGAGATGAATAACGATTTAGAATTTTATAATTTAAGTTTATTGTATTTAATATAAAAAACAACCGCTCAAAATGTTAAATATGTAAACATATTTTCTTAACTTTATATAAGAATTACTTTTAAATATTATATAAAAACACCTGATATGGAAGAGTTTACTGGTTATTCGCTCTTGCGTAATCCTCGTTTCAACAAAGGAACTGCTTTTACAAAAGAAGAAAGAGAAAAATATGGTTTGATAGGAATTATCCCTGATAAAATTGAAACCATAGAAACTCAGATTTTACGAGTTGATGAGCAACTTGAAAGTTATGATAAGCCCATCAACAAGTACACGTACTTGATGCAATTATTGGAAACCAATGAAACCTTATTTTTCAAGACGATTACTAGTGAACCCGCTAAATTTTTACCGTTAATTTACACTCCAACTGTTGGTGAAGCATGTCAGAAGTTAGGGCATATTTCGAGAAGACCAAGAGGTTTATTTATCTCTATTGACCAAAAAAACAATATCAAAAATATTTTAAAAAATTGGCCAGTTAATGATATACGTTTTTCTGTAGTTACTGATGGAGGACGAATATTAGGTTTAGGAGATTTAGGTATCAACGGTATTGGAATTCCAATTGGAAAACTTCTTTTGTATACAAGTTGCGGAGGCGTTCCTCCAGAACATACTTTACCAATCGTTTTAGATGTAGGCACAAATAATGAAGAGTTTTTAAATGATCCACTTTATCCAGGATTAAAATGCAAAAGAATTAGAGGAAAAGAATTTGATGATTTTGTAGCCGCTTTTGTGGAAGCCATGTATGAAGTTTTTCCAAAAGTATGTATTCAATGGGAAGATTTTCCCGGAGTAGATGCTATCAGAATTCTAGAAACGTATCGAGACAAAGTATGTACTTTTAATGATGATATTCAAGGTACAGCAGCTATTGCTACTGCAGGATTTATTTCCATCAGTAGGTTGATGAAAAAGAAATTTATTGATCAACGATTTTTATTTATGGGTGCTGGAGCTGCTGCTTTTGGTATAGCCGATATGTTGGTTAAAAAATTCCAAAGAGATGGTTTATCTGCTGAGGAAGCTTATAGTCATATTTGGATGTTTGATGTAAACGGTTTATTAGTTAGCATCAGAACAGACTTAGCCGAACATCAAATCCCATTTGCACATGATGGCGAACCTTGTACTAATTTTGCCGAGGCAGTCTTAAAAATTAAACCTACGGCTATTGTTGGTGTGAGCACTGTTGGTGGAGCATTTAATCAACAAGTCATAGAAAACATGAGCGCCGTAAATGAACGTCCCATAATTTTCCCTTATTCTAATCCAACTTCACATTCAGAATGTACAGCAGAACAAGCCTATACTTGGAGTAAAGGAAAAGCAATTTTTGCCAGTGGAAGTCCATTTGCTCCAGTAGAATTTGAAGGCAAAACATTCACGCCAGGTCAAGGAAATAATGTCTTTATTTTCCCTGCTTTGGGAATGGCCATTTTTGCTACTGAAGCCAAAAGAGTTACTGATGATATGTTATTAACTGCTTCAGAAGCTGTTGCCGAACAAGTTACTCAAGCCGATTTCGAAAAAGGATTGATTTACCCGAATGTTAATGATATTTTGAATGTTTCTATGAAAGTAGCTGAAAAAGTTGCCGAACATATTTTTGAAAGTGGATTGGCTAGTGTTGAAAGACCAGGTAATATGGTAGATTTTATTAAAAGCAAAATGTATATTCCTAGTTATGAGTAATATTTTTTTGAGATATGAGTTCATAATGCTTTGATACAGTTTGTTTTTATTTGACAAGAAATAATTAGATTTTTTGTTGAGTACCAAATGTAAATTGATATAAAATAGAGATTTGTAACTATATCATTATAAAACTATTAAAGGTAAATTTGTATTAACTAATAAATAAGAATATGAATACTAAGAATTTTTTACTAATTATAGTTCTTGTAATTGGGATGGTCATTAATGCCCAAAATACAAGAACTGAGACTGATTTGATTGGAGAAATTAAAGTTCCTGCTGATGCCTATTATGGTGCTCAAGCAGCGAGAGGAATGGAAAATTTCCAAATATCGGGACAATACAATAATGATTATCCTGATTATATGAAAGCTTGGGGAATGATAAAACTTGCATGTGCACGAGCGAATACTGAAGTTGGCGAAATGCAAGCAAGCAAACTTAAAATGATTGAACCGGCATGTATGGAATTGATAGAAGGAAAATATCTTGATCAATTCAGGATTGATTTATATCAAGGTGGTGCTGGAACTTCTACCAATATGAATGCCAATGAAGTAATTGCTAATGTTGCTCTTGTAAAAGCGGGTTTCAAAAAAGGGCAATACGATAAAATTTCGCCAAATGATGACCTTAACATGTCACAATCAACGAATGATACGTATCCTACTTCTCTTAAATTAACCATGATTATGCACAATGAGAAGCTAAAACAAGAACTTGTTTTGCTAGCTAAATCATTCAGGACATTAGGAAATAAATACATAGATGTGGTTAAAATGGGACGCACCGAGTTTCAAGATGCAGTTCCTATGACAGTAGGTCAGGAATTTCATTCCTATGCAACTATGTTGGAGTGGAATATTGAAAGTTTAGATTTTGCTAATAAATCTTTATTTACTCTTAATATGGGTGGAACAGCAATTGGGACAGGATTAAACGCTCCGAAAGGATACGATGTTGCAGTAATTAAACATTTAAATAAAATCTCAGGTTATCAGTTTGTTAATTGTGATGATATGATTGCGGCTACTTCTAGTTTACACGAATTTGTACTGTATTCTTCAGCTCTTAAAACATTAGCTACAACACTTTCCAAAATTTCTAATGACCTTATTATTCTATCTTCTGGACCACGAAATGGTTTATACGAAATAAATTTACCTCCAAGACAACCTGGTTCTTCAATTATGCCAGGAAAAGTAAATCCTGTTATTCCTGAATTAATGGCATTAATTAGTTATCGTGTGATGGGTAATGATGTAACCGTAAATTTCGCTGCCTCTGATGGTGATTTGCAATTGAATGCTTATGAACCTGTTGCTGGTTTAGCTGTTTTTGAATCTCAAAAATTATTGACTAATGGAATGAAAGCATTCCGTGTGCAATGTGTTGACGGAATCACAATCAACGAAAAAGTAGATGCTCGTAATTTAGAAATTACCATTGGAATTGTTACTGCTTTAAATCCTAAACTCGGTCACCACGTAGGCGATGAATTAGCAAAAGAAGCAATGGCAACAGGTAAAGGTATTATAGAGTTGGTTCGTGAAAAAAAATTACTTACCGAAGCTGAAATTAAAGACATACTTTCTCCAGAAAAGATGACAGGACTTGATAAATCAAAATACAAAAACAAATAAATAGTAAACCTAAAAACCAAGAATCATGAAAAAAATATCTTTTTTCGCCAGAAATTTTCTGGTAGTACTATTGCTAATTGCAAGTGTTGTTGCTAATGGGCAAGCAAAAAAACTCCCAAATATTGTTATTTTGGCTACTGGCGGAACCATTGCAGGAGCAGGAGCAAGTTCAACAGGTTCAGCATATACATCTGGACAGGTTAAAATTGAAGCTATGATTGATGCTGTACCAAATATTCGTACTCTAGCCAATTTAAAAGGAGAGCAAGTGGCAAATGTTGGTTCGCAAGATATGAGTGTAAAAGTATGGCTTGATGTTGCCAATCGTGTTAACACACTTCTTAAAAGTAATGATGTTGACGGAGTTGTAATTACTCACGGAACTGATACACAAGAAGAAACAGCTTATTTTCTTAATTTAGTTGTAAAAAGTGATAAGCCAGTAGTTTTAACTGGTTCTATGCGTCCTTCAACTGCTTTGAGTGCTGATGGACCATTGAATATGTATAACGCTGTAGCGCTTGCTGCAAATCCAGATGCCAAAGGATATGGAGTAATGGTTGTGATGAATGATGAAATTCATGCGGCTCGTGATGTTAAAAAAATGTATTCTACTCCAGTTCAAACATTCCAATCTCCTCAAGAAGGAATGATAGGAACCGTAATATTTGGAGATATTTTATTTTTCCACAAACCATCTGGTCGCCATACAACAAACAGCGAGTTTTCAGTAGATGGTGTAAAATCTTTACCTCGTGTAGATATTGTTTATGGTTGTGCTGATATGTCAACAGATTTAATTGATATCATGGTAAAAGCTGGAGCAAAAGGCATTGTGATTGCTGGTCTTGGTGATGGAAACATGAATGCAGGAACTTTAGAAGCAGTAAAAAGAGCTACAAAAGCTGGGATTCCAGTGGTTAGAGCTACACGTGTTCCAATTGGTGCTGTTTTAATTAAAGGTGAAGTTGTTGATGCTGACTATGGCAGCGTTTCTTCTGATGAGTTAAATCCTCAAAAAGCTAGAATACTTTTAATGTTAGCGCTTCAGAAAAACAGAAGCAGAGAAGAATTACAAAAATTATTTATAGAATATTAATCTTTAAAAAAAGGAATCTGTGTTAAATAACAGGTTCCTTTTTTGTTTAATCTGACTAATACTAACCTATAATTATCTTTTTATGTTTTGGATTGAATTTGCTGTTCTTTTAGGAATGATTCTCATTGGATCACAAATGAAAGGTATCGGTTTGGGTGTAATGGGTTTAGTCGGTTTGTTCCTTTTTATATTTATTTTTAAAATGAAACCAACTGATCCACCAATAGATGTTATGTTGATTATCATGTCTATTGTAACCACTGCAGCAACACTGCAAGCTTCTGGAGGATTAGATTATTTAGTTAGTCTAGCCGAAAAAATTATTCGAAGTAATCCATCCAATATTACCTTTATTGCTCCTTTTACTGTATATTTTTTATGCCTATTTGCAGGAACAGCTCATATTGTTTATTCTTTATTACCAATCATTTCTGAAGTTTCTGCTAAGAAAAGAATTCGACCTGAACGACCTTTGAGTATTTCGGTTATAGCTTCACATCTTGCTTTAACTGGTAGTCCAATGAGTGCAGCGACTGCTGCTTTAGTAGTAGTTTTGGCTTATCAAGGTGCATTAGTAGATATCATGATGATATGTATTCCTGCATCTATAATTGGATTGCTTGTTGGTTGTTTTTCTGTTTTCAAAAAAGGAGTGGAGTTAGATAAAGACCCAATTTTTATTGAAAAAATGAAAGATCCAGTATTTGCAAAAAGCATGGAAGCTGATACTGAAAATACTCAAGTTCAGTTGAAACCTGGCGCAAAAACTTCAGTTGTAATTTTTTCAATTGCAATTGTTTTAATTGTGATAGCAGGTGCTTTTCCTAGTTTAGTTCCAAGTTTTGAACCTGGAGTAAAAACACTAGCTATTGCCGCTGATGGTTCATTAACCATGGTAACCATAATAAGCGTTGTAACACTTACTGCTTCTGCTGCTATGATGTTGATTACAAAAACTAGCACAGCAGATGTAACTAAAGCAAGTTTATTTAATTCTATGGCTTCGGCAGTTGTTTCTGTATTTGGTGTGGTATGGATGAGTTCCACTTTTATGAATTCTAATAGTGATATTATTCAAACTGCTTTAGGAGGAATTGTATCTGAATATCCATGGACATTTGCAATAGCAGTATTTATAATGGGAGTTTTAATGTTTAGTCAGGCAGCAACTACTAAGACTATGATGCCATTAGGAATTGCATTAGGACTTCCGCCTTCTTCTTTGATAGCTATTTTTCCTGCTGTAAATAGTGATTTTGTTTTACCGGGTTATCCAACACTTCTGGCAGCGATTAACTTTGATAGAACGGGAAGTACTAAAATAGGAAAATATGTTATCAATCATAGCTTCAATGTTCCTGGAGTAGTGGCTATAGGAGTCGCTATTATGGTTGGCTTTTTATTAGGAACTTTTTTAATGTAAAATTTAAATCATTTATTATGAAAAAAATCATTATTTATTTATCAATCATGCTACTTCCAATTATTGCAATTGGTCAAGTAGATCAAATGGATAAGCAAACTATGGAAGGGATTCGTGCTTCTATAGATTCTGCAAAATCTATAATACCTACAAATAAACAATCATTATTGCGAGATGTTGATGTTATCTTTAATACTCGTATGGGTTTAGATAGTTATTTTACAGATGGTAACCATGATATTACTAAATATACTGTGAATCAATTTCGATTTGAAATCAAAGGAAAAATTCACGAAAAAGTATCATTCAGATTTCGTAACCGATATACAAGAGAGCCAATTCCTGGAAATTTAGATAATATGAGTAGAGCAGTTGATTTGGCTTTTGTAAAAGTTAATTTATCGGAAAGAACTCAATTCTCTATTGGAAAGTTATGTGCCGATTGGGGTGGTTATGAATTTGATTTTAACCCAATTGACATCATGGCTTATAATGACATTATTGAATATGCCGATAACTTTTTAGTTGGTGCTGGAATATCTCACACTTTAGAAAATAAAAAACAATCATTTTCATTTCAAATATTAAATTCAAGAACCAAAACTTATGAAGAGCAGTACGGTGATACTGCACCACCAGATATTGAACCTTCAAAAATGCCTTTAGCGTTTGTGTCTAATTGGAGAGGTAGTTTTTTTGATGGCAAATTTGAAACAACCTATAGTTATAGTTTCTTTAATGAAGCAAAAGGCGCACATATGAATTATTTTGCATTGGGTAATAAATTTAAACCAAGTGATAAATTCGTTTTATACTATGATTTCCATTATAGTGCTGAAGAATTGGATCGTAAAGGAATTGTATCTTCTATAATTAGTTCACAATATCAATATGCTGCTCAAGATGCGCTGTATGTTGAAAATTGGTTAAGAGCAGAATATGCTGCTACTCCAAAAGTAACGCTGTTATTGAGTGTGTTTACTAGTTGTCATTCATGGAAAGATAATCCAGACTCAAATGCTGATACTAAATTGTCAACAAGTTATGGTCTAATTCCAACTATTGAATACTTGCCGTTTAAAGATATTAATATGAGATTTTTTGTGGGTTATGTAGCTAGAAAATACGATTATACATCTTATGCTGAAAACGCATTTGGTGTTAAAGATTATACAACTGGTCAGTTAAGTTTTGGAATTGTTGCTCCATTATTGGTGTTATAAAATTTTCAAAAGTTATTGAATCAAAAATCCCAATCGAAAGATTGGGATTTGTTATTTTATAAAACTTTTTATTTTATTGCTAGTGCATTATCAATTAAAAAAGTAATATAATTTCTATGCGCTTTGGTACTTTCGTCAAGTGAAGTTGCTGTTGTTAAAATTGTTTTAATTTTTTTCAAGGTTTGGCGAGCCGCAGCTTTTGAAATATCATCATACTTATTTTTTGTGTCATTAACTTCTGCTATTTCTATAACACCTTTCACAAAAGTAGTTTGTAGATACTGTCGTTGCAAGTTCACTTTACTTGATAAATCAGCTTTAAAAATGCCATTAACTAAATCTCCCATCATTTCTGTAACAGAATAGGAATTTCCATAAAGACTGGTATTTGATAAACGTTGAAGCGTTCTTGGATGTATTAAGTGAGAAAGTGCTGCCATTTGCATAGATAAATAAATATCATTTAATTTAGGATCTTCTGTTCCACCACCAAAATTAAATCCTCGTCTTTGTAATTGTAAATAGGCATACAATGTAATATCTGCATCAAAAGCGTTTGGAGCGAAAGCATATTTATTTAAAACTTCAATGGCTCTCTTTTGTTGTTCTTTTGATATAGGTGTAAATGGTTTTTCGGTTGTATTTTGTCCTATATAACTTCTGTCTACCTGAATTCCACCAACATATCTACTTACTACAGCATACATATTTCTTCTTTGTCCGTTTAGCATACCAAATCTAGCTCTTAACTCAGCATAATTTTCTCCATCTTTACTGTATTTAGCTTTAAGTTTAGGCATTACATTATTAACTATTTTAAATCGCTCCTCTGCATTTCCAATAGCATCGCTACTCAAATCATTGATCATAACACGAGGATCAATTCCAGATCCAGGTGATCTCATATCATCTGCATCATTACCGAATGCTAAACTTGGTTCTGAACTTCGACTTAAAATTTTGTTTAATTCAGCTTCTTCATTTTGCTCATCAAATTCTTTATATCCATACTCAATTGCCCATAAATCATACGGTCCAGGTTTTGTGGTGTAATAATTTCCTTGTTTTGATCTGTCTAAAGAAAGGTTGATGGCTGGATAATCCATTACTGAGCCAATTAAACCTATTTTTTCTGTAATTTCAGTATTGTGTAGTTCTGATGGTTTTAGCATTTGACTGGATTTCATATTATGGTTTAAACCTAAAGTATGTCCCATTTCATGTAGCATTAAATAGTATAAAAATTCCTTATGTATTTTGAGAATAGTTTTTGGGTCTTCATTATCTATTTCTGCTAAAGTTGTTCCTGCCAAAAATTGATTTTTCAATTCGTTAGCCATAGAACAAGTACTACCGTCTTTATGAAAATGAGCATCTATATTTGCTTGATTTTGATTGCCTTTTGCTGAAAATAATTCATCATAAATTGGTGAGAAACTTCCTGAATCCCATTCAACAGTAATATCGGCACCAAGTATTTGACCCGTTCTTGGATTAGCAAAACTTGGACCTATAGCTCCATAACCGGCTGATGAAGAAGAAACCCAACGAATAACATTATAACGAACATCTGCTGCATCCCAATCAACAGTATCGGGTTGAATTTTCATAACGATTGCATTATTAAATCCAGCTTTTTCAAAAGCTTGATTCCAGCGATTTCCTGCCTCAACAATAGTCTGACGGTATTCAAGTGGTGTGGTGTTTTCTACCCACCAAACGATTGGTTCAACTGGTTCGCTAAAGGCAGCCGACGGGTCTTTTTTGGTTAAATACCATCTGTGAATGATATCTTTATAAGGTGCGGCTTTTAAACTTGTTTTATCATCGATTGACTGACCAAAATAGCCAATTCTTGGATCATCTCTTCTAGGTCTGAATTTATTTTCGGGCATTGCTAAAAATGTGTGTTGCATACGAACACGAATATATCTTGCATCGGTTATTGAAGCATCTCCACCATTCAATGGCGCTGGGTTATCATAGGCAAGATCGACTGTTACATCTGTATTGTTTGGAAATGAACGCACACTGTGGTATTTTGATTTTGCCGCATTGAAATTGCCTAGGTTGAAAACTGCTCCTGGTGGCATTCCTGGTGGGAAAGTAGGCTTTACTGGGTCCAATTTTTCACTCAAGAAAAGACCGTCAGCAGCAATTAAATATCCAATACTATCTTGAGCAACAACTTTTTCAGCAAGAAAAATAGCTTCTGAAATATCCACATTAGCAGTTTTACTTACTGGATTATTTTTGTCATAATAAAAATTAGTGTTAACCAACCCAAATTCAATTTTATCATTGGCTTTTTTAATTGTAATGACATTTGTATTTCGGTGCATACTTTGATTTAAAAACAATTCTGTAGGTCCATTAATTGAAAAACTTTGGTAAATAAATTCTTTATCCAGTTGGTTTTTCTTTATGAAAAGTTGCATACTACCGGTAACTGTATCTTGATAAACAGTTAATAATCCTTCAATTTTTTTGCTTCCTTTTATTTTATCATTAATGGAAACTTTGGCAGTTTTTTTCTTGTTTATAGAGTCTGTTTTTGCAGCTTCTATTTCTTTTTTACTTTTCTTTTTCTTCTCTGATTTGTCTTGTGCAAAGGTTGAGTCTATCGATAGCAGGAGTAATAACGATAGAACACAGGTGAGTCTTAGTTTGTTCATAATTGATTATAGTTTAGTTGATTATTTGAAAAAGTGAACTAAAGTACTTATAATTTATATTCTTTTGTAAATGTTGTGATTTTTTTAACGAGTTCAAAAGAAACCAAAAAGCCCCAACTTTTAGATTGAGACTTTTAGTCATTCTTGTTTATTTTAAAAACATTAGTAATTGAATATTTCTTCCAAAGAAACTTCCTCAATGTCACCTAATTTTTTAAGTGCCTCAAAGTCAAGACTTTCTTTTTTTCCAATAATGGCAGTATTGTATTTTTTTGTTTTCACTTCTTTATTGAAGAAATCGTTTGTTGCTTCTAACGTAAGATTTTGAATGCTATTATAAGTGTCTTTACGAACATCATAATCAAAACCTAGTTTTTTCAAGTTCATATGATTGAAGAAAATATTTGTTTTTATAATTCTACTAGATGCAATTTGTTTTAAGCTAGACTCCTTTGCATTGTTGAATTGTTTTTCAATTCTAGGCATATCTGATAATAATACAGAAATAGCATCAACCGCTTGAGGTAGTTTATTGGCTTGAGTACCAATTGAAACTTGCATATAATCATTCAAATTTTTGTTGTTTGCCATTCCATAAGTTGCTCTAGCCGAATAAGCCAATGATTTAGATTCTCTAATTTCTTGGAATACAATTGACGATAATCCAGAGCCAAAATAGGAGTTAAAAACATTTACAGTTCCACTCAAATTCATGTTGAATTTTTCTCCCTTTGCCACTCTATTCATTTCGGTTTGCACCATATCATAATTAGCAAAATAAACTTTATTACTTGTTTCCTGTTCCAAATATACTTTTGGTGAAGGGATTGCTTTGTTGGCATTAAGATTATGATGTTTCTCTAATGCTTTCACTATTGGATTTAAATCATTTCCATAAAAAAAGATTTGATGCTCATAATTACTGATGCCTTTTATGATATCTGTCATTTCTGATGCCTTCATTTCTTTTAATTCTTTTTCAGAAATGATATCTCTAAAACGAGAGTTTTTTCCATATTTTGCATAATTTGTTAGTGCAGTAAGAATGTTTTCTTTTCGTTTTTTAGCATTTTCTCTGTTGTTTAGTATTGAGGTAACTTGAGTATTGTATACCTCTTGGTCTGGTTTTACATTCTTCATGAAGCTTTCTAATAACTCAATTCCTTTAGGTAAGTTGTTTTCTAGACCAGTTAGGGTTATGTAACTCAAATCATTTGTAGCAGTAACAGAATAGGAAACGCCCAACTTGTAAAATTCTTTTTTGACGGCTTCCGAACTTAGTTTGTCAGTTCCAAAATAGTCAAGCATACCCATTGCCATTGACAATTTCTTGTTGTGGTCTGTACCCATATTAAAAATATAGTACAGATTTGAAATTGTATTAGTGTTATTTTTAATAAAACTTACATTGGTATTTTTAATTTTTTTTGTCTGAATTTCTTTTTTGAAATCAACAAAAACTGGAGTTAAATCTGTTGAAGTTATTTTAGAAAAGTTTTTATAAAAATCAGATTGTGCGTCTCTGTTTAACTGAATAGGAGTGATTTTTGGGTTCGAAACACGAACTAATTTATCATTTACTCCTTTTCTTTTGTAGATTATAACATAATTGTCTTTGAAAAAATCATTGGCAAATTTTACAATATCGGCTTTTGTAATTTTGGAATAGTCATTGATTTCTGCCAATACTTGTTCCCAACTTCTACCTTGAATAAAGGAACCATACATCGTAGTTGCTAATCCATCACCAGATTCAAAAGTTTTCATTTGATCCAGTTTCATGTTATTAATGGTAGCTTGAATCATCCATTCATCAAATTCACCTTTTTTAATTTTATCAATTTGCGATAACAATATTTCTTTCCCTTCCTCTAGGGTTTGGCCTTCTTTAGTTGATAAATTCAGCGATAAATAACCGTAATCATTCATGGTTGATGCGCTTGCTCCAGCTCTTAATGCTAATTGTTTTTCATTGATATTGATATCAATTAATCCGACATCTCCAGCATTGGATAAAATTTCGGAAGTCATATTGGCCAACAGCATTTCTTTTGTTCCTACACCAGCTGTTCTCCATGCCATGGTTAATCGTTCTGCGGTTGGACTTTTAATTTCTCTAGAAACAATCGCCGTCATTGGTTTTTCTTGAGGCATATTTTGTTTTGGTAACTCTTTGTATTGGAAAGAACCAAAATATTGGTCGACCATTTTAATGGTTTTGTCAAAATCTAAATCGCCAACTAAAACTACTGCCATATTATTTGGCACATAATAAGTGTCAAAATAATTGTGAATAGCTACCATTGATGGATTTTTTAAATGTTCTGATTTTCCGATGGTTGTTTGTTGTCCGTATGGCGAAGTTGGGAATAACGCATTCATCAATTCATAGTTCACTAAACGACCATCGTTATCCTGAGCACGATTGAATTCTTCGTAAACAGCTTCTAGTTCTGTGTGAAAAAGACGTAATACTAGTTCAGAGAAACGCTCTTTTTCAATAATCATCCATTTTTCCAATTCATTGGAAGGAATATTATTTTTATATACCGTTTCGCTTAACCAAGTGTGTGCATTAGTGCCTTTTGCACCAAGGGACGAAATAAGTTTGTCATATTCATTGGCAACAGAGTATTTTGATGCTTCTTGAGAAACTTCATCTATTTGCTTGTAGATTGCTTTTTTCTTTTCAGGATCAGTTTCGGCTTTATGCTTTTCGTACAAATCAGAAATTTGAGTAATAAGTTTTTTTTCAACTTCCCAATTTTGAGTTCCAATTTTGCTAGTTCCTTTGAAAACCATGTGTTCAAGGTAGTGCGCTAAGCCCGTATTATCTGCTGGGTCATTATTAGAACCTGTTCTAACTGGAATATAGGTTTGTATTCTTGGCTCATCGGTATTTTGAGCCAAATATACTTTTAAGCCATTTTTTAAAGTGTAAATTCTTGTTCCTGTTTTGTCATTTTTTACAGTTTCGTAGCTATAACCTTGACTGTCTTGTTTTTTTTCTGTTGAGAATGTTTGTGCCTCAATAGTTACTGCAAGTAATAAGCAAATGCTTAAAATTATTCTTTTCATAAATGTTTAGTTTTGAACAAAAATAATAAAACAATAAGGATAGAGTTATAAACATTTGTTAAAGTAAGTTTTAAACTGAAATAGTGGCAAATGGTAATTTTTTCAACAAGAAATTTCAAACTTGAAAGTTTTTTATAAAACTTTCAAGTTTGAAATGAATATTCAATACCAAACAATTTGAATTTTTAATGGATATCTTTACTAGTACCAGGACCTAAATTTGCTCTAAAAAAGTTATCATAGAAACCTTTATGGTCATGAATATTATTGGCTTTGGCGTATTCATTCCATTTATTAATTAAATCTTTCTTAATATCAGGATATTTATTTGAAAGATCTATGGCTTCACTAGGATCTTTTGAAAGATCATATAATTGCCATTCACCAGTTCCAAATGGAATAGGGAGTCTTAAAATTTTATAATTCCCTTTAATATATGCTTTCATTTCAAAAAGTTCCCATCCCATTCCTTCAGGGTGAATGCTTGTTGATTTATTGTTTATAACAGGTACAATAGATTTTCCAATAACTTTGTTGATTACTTTTTTTCCTTTATACTCTTCAGGATATTTTGAGCCAGTTAGTTCCAATATCGTTGGCATTATGTCAGTAACATGCAAAAAAGTTCCATTCCATTTTTGATTTTTTTGATTGTTTTGTTTGTTTTTTGGCATTTTAATAATTAATGGAGCTTTAATTCCTCCTTGTGAAGTAAAACCTTTAAAAAAGCGAAACGGTGAGGAAGAAGCTTGAGCCCAACCTGGACCCATTTCTACGTAAGATCCTTTTAGACCACGATTTTCCATAGAATTATCAAATGTAGCGAGATATTTTCCATCTTGATTACCTGGATATGATGTTGCCATTGCACCATTTGCGCCATTATCAGACATAAAAATAATCATTGTATTATCATACATTCCTTCTTTTTTAAGGTGATTAATGATACGTCCAATACTCATATCCATATAGTCTAGCATTGCTGCATATACTTCCATATCTCTTGCAAATTCTTCCTTTTTTTCTTTAGGAAGTTTATCCCAGTTTGGAATCGAGGCATTTTTTGAAAATTGTTCAACATCTTTATTAACTATGCCTAAATCTTTAAGATTTTTCAATCTCATTTCCCAAAGAGAATTCCATCCATTATTAAATTTACCCTTATATTTTTCGATGTATTCTTTTGGAGCTTGTAACGGGTCGTGAACCGCTGTATATGATTGAAAAGCAAAGAATGGTTTTTTATCATTTTTGTTTTTATCAATAAATTTTATTATTGAGTCTGTGTAATTTTTAGTTGAATAAAAATCATTTGGAAGTTTAACTTCCTTACCATTTCTTGTGTATATCATGTGTTGTGGTGGAGCTAAAGATCTTTGATCATTTGAATGGCTTCCGCCACCAGTTCCTAAAATAAATGTTTCTTGAAAACCTCTTTCAAATGGATTTTCACCTGCGTCTTCACCCAAATGCCATTTTCCAACCATATAAGTGTTGTAGCCATTCAATTTGAGTATTTCTGGTATAGTAATCACATTTTTATTGAGATTACCTGAATAGCCAGGAAGGTTTAATTTGTGTAATTCTGGATAATCCATTTCCTTCATTATTCCTAAACCAGCAACGTGGTTATCACAACCTGTTAACAACGAAGATCTTGTTGGTGAACATGTAGGCTGAACATGAAAGTTTGAAAAGTTTATTCCTTCATTAGAAATTGTATTAATTACAGGAGTATTGATGTTACCACCATAACACCCAATGTCACTAAATCCCATGTCATCTGCAACTATCAAAAGTATGTTTGGTCTATCATCTTTTCCTTGCTCAATATTTTTTTCATCCTTTTTACATGAGGATAGAGCTAGTGTCAGTATCATAAATGATAGCATGATTTTTTTCATAATTAATATAGTTTTGGTTAGTAATTATTTTATTAAAATTTTAATTTAAAACAAATATATAATTATTTATAAAAAAAGTTTTTAAGGACATTAATTTTGGCTCTAGAAATTATTTTAAATGAAAAATCCCAATCGTTAGACTAGGATTTGATACTCTTAACTATTTTGAAATTTTATTCTTTTATAATTTTTGAAATAAAACTTCCTTTTTCATTTTGAATTGTTAGGAAATAGATTCCACTTGACTGATTACTTAAATTAATGGTGTCAACTTGTATTCCATTTAATTTTTCCATTTTGATTTCTTGAATTACTTGACCTTGTATATTGGTTACTCTTAAAGTAACTAGTGCCCCATTTTCTATAGAATATTTTATATTTACTACATCTTTCGTTGGGTTTGGATAAATACGAATAGTGGAATTATTTAATGAAATTGACTCATTGGATAAAGTCGAAGTAGGACAAGCTACTGATTGTAGTGTGTTATATGAAAAATTAAAGTTTCCAATTCCTACTGCACCTTCTAAGTTTCTCCCAGTTGCCCATAATGCTGTTGCGGTATCCATTGCTAACGAATGTGCATCACCTGCGGATATTAAAAACCAAGTATTACTGGTTCCCACTTGATTTAGAGTATTAACTGCGGTATTATTTCCTAATCCTAATTGGCCAGTTGAATTGAATCCTCCAGACCACAAAGTGTTGTCGTTTTTAATGGCAAGAGAAAATGTATTTCCAGCAGATATTGCAATGTATTGAGTGACAATGCCAGGATTACTAAAACTTATCGGAATGAAAGAATTAGAAGTTGTATTGGTTCCATCACACAGTTGACCATTAGCATTGCTTCCAGCTGTGAATAAAATTCCACCGGAGTCTAAAGCCATACTGTGATTAAAACCAGCGGATACTTCTGACCAATTGTTAGCTGATGAAACTACTATTGGGATTAGACTTGAAGTAAAAGTTGCATTTCCAAATTGTCCGAAAGTATTATCTCCCCAAGCATGCATAAATCCAGTATTGTCTATGGCTAATGAATGTTGATTTCCAGCATCAATTTTTAACCAGTTGTTTGATGTTCCAACTTGAACAGGTACATTTTGATCTACTAAATTGTTTATTCCAAGTTGCCCTAAATTATTCAAACCCCAAGCCCAAAGTGTTCCAGTTGTTTTAATTGCCAAGCTAAATCGATTTCCTGCAGATACAGTTAACCAATCATTTGCTGTTCCAACTTGAGTTACTGTCCACGAAGCCGAATTAAATATACCATTACCTAATTGACCGAACTGACCATTTCCCCAAGACCATAATGTTCCGTTTGTTTTTACAGCCAAAGAATGAACCGTTCCAGCTGAAACTGTAGCCCAATCATTAGCGGTTCCAATTTGTATGGGTAAATTTTGATTAGGAGTAACTCCATTAAGTCCTAAAAGGTTTCCGTTTGCTCCCCAACCCCACATAGTTCCATCCATTTTGATGGCTAAAGAAAAATTGGTTCCTGCAGAAACAACACGCCAACAACCCGTACCAGATTGTGAAAAGGCATTTGTACAAATAAGTAATAAAATAATCAGTAATTGTAATTTTGTTTTCATGATTAATTAATTTTTAGATTAATAAAAACTGTGGGTGAGCGAAATTTCTATTTGTTATTATGAAAAACAAATATTTTATAAACAATGAAATAACAAATTGATTACCAATTTAATAAATTATTTAACACAAAGTTTTTTTATTAAAGATTAATTTCAAAATTAATATAAAGTAGAAAAAAAAAGTCCAACCGAAAAGTTGGACTTTAAATTATAAGTAAGTTAAATCGAGGTTGTACAAACGTTTTTTATTTCACTTTTTTCACAACAGCCTTGAAAGCTTCTGGGTGATTCATCGCTAAATCAGCTAATACTTTACGGTTCAATTCGATACCGTTTTTCTTAACTAATCCCATAAATTGTGAATAACTCATTCCTTCTAGTCTAGCTCCAGCGTTAATACGTTGAATCCATAAAGAACGGAAATTTCTTTTATTCACTTTTCTGTCGCGGTAAGCGTAGCACATTGCTTTCTCTACTGCGTTTTTAGCAACTGTCCAAACGTTTTTACGTCTACCAAAGAAACCTTTGGCTTGCTTCATTATCTTTTTTCTTCTTGCTCTTTTAGCAACTGAATTTACTGATCTTGGCATAATTTTTCTGTTTTTTTGTAGTAGGCGTCCCGAATTTAATCAAGGGAACTTTATAGCCATACTCCAAGGTTATTAAAATTGTTTTAACCTAAAGATTATCTAGGCAATAGTAATTAGGCAATAGTCAAAAGTTTTGAAACTAGTGGCTAGTGGCTTTTCACTAATGGCTTATTAGATGATTCTTAATTGTTGTTTAATGCTTTTTTCATCTGTTGGGTGAACCAAAGCAGAATGTGTTAAAGCTAATTTACGCTTTTTAGATTTTTTAGTCAAGATATGACTTTTAAAAGCGTGTTTTCTCTTGATTTTTCCAGAGCCAGTTACTTTGAATCGCTTCTTAGCACTGGATTTTGTTTTCATTTTAGGCATTTTTTCCTAGTTTATTTAATTTAACTTACTTACTTTTTTTCTTTGGAGCAATGAACATTATCATTCTCTTTCCTTCTAATACTGGCATCGCTTCAACTTTACCATATTCTTCTAAATCTTGTGCTAATCGTAGCAATAAAATTTGTCCTTGTTCTTTGTATATGATTGAACGTCCTTTGAAGAAAACAAATGCTTTCAATTTTGAACCTTCTTTCAAGAATTTTTCTGCATTTTTTCTTTTAAATTCGTAATCATGCTCATCTGTTTGAGGTCCGAAACGAATTTCTTTTATAGTGATTTGAGTTGATTTTGCTTTTAACTCTTTGTCACGCTTTTTTTGTTGGTAAATAAATTTACCGTAATCCATCAATTTACAAACCGGAGGAACTGCATTAGGAGAAATCTCAACTAAATCTACCTCAAATTGTTCGGCTAATCGAAGCGCTTCACTAAACTTGAAGACACCTGGTTCAATATTTTCGCCTACTAAACGAACTTCATCTACGCCTCGAATTAAATTATTGATTCGGTGGGCTGCTGTTTTCTCTACTCGAGGTTGATAACCTCTGTTACTTCTTATTGCTATGACTTTATTATTTTAGTTAAACTTCAAATGTTTTTAATGTTTTGGCAATCTCTTCATTTACAATTTTGGCAAATTCCTCAATTGTAACGGTTATATTACCTTTTCCTTCTTGACCACGACTACGAACAGAAATAGTTCCGTTTTTCTCTTCTTCCTCACCAACTATAAGCATGTATGGCATTTTTTGTATTTCTGCCTCTCTAATTTTTTTGCCAATTGTTTCGTTGCGATTGTCAATTAGGGCGCGAATTTCGTGATTTTCTAGCAATTCTAAAACTTTTTTCGCATAATTTTCATATTTCTCACTCAAAGACAATATAATAGCCTGTTCAGGCATTAGCCAAAGAGGGAAATTTCCTGCTGTATGTTCAAGTAAAATTGCAATAAATCGTTCCATTGAACCAAAAGGCGCACGATGAATCATAACAGGTCTATATAATTTATCATCCGCTCCTTTGTAAGTTAATTCAAAACGCTCTGGTAAATTATAATCTACTTGTATAGTTCCAAGTTGCCAACTTCTTCCCAAAGCATCTTTCACCATAAAATCTAATTTCGGACCATAAAAAGCTGCTTCTCCATATTCAACTACAGTATTTAATCCTTTATCGGCAGCTGCATTGATAATTGCATTTTCGGCTTTTTCCCAATTTTCGTCGCTTCCTATATATTTATCTCTATTTTCTTGATCACGTAATGATATTTGAGCCGTAAAGTTTTCAAAGCCTAACGAACCAAATACATATAATACAAGGTCAATTACTTTTTTAAATTCACTATCCAATTGATCTGGCGTACAGAAAATATGTGCATCATCTTGAGTAAATCCTCTAACACGAGTTAATCCATGTAATTCACCACTTTGTTCATATCTATATACGGTACCAAATTCTGCATAACGTTTTGGTAAATCTTTGTAAGACCAAGGTTTGGTATTGTAAATTTCACAGTGATGCGGACAGTTCATTGGTTTCAACAAAAACTCTTCACCTTCAGCTGGAGTAGTTATTGGTTGAAAACTGTCTGCGCCATATTTTGCATAATGTCCAGAAGTTACATAAAGTTCTTTTTGTCCAATGTGTGGCGTAACAACTTGTTCATAACCAGCTTTCTTCTGTGCTTTTTTTAAAAATTGCTCTAATCTATCTCTCAAAGCAGCTCCTTTTGGTAACCACAAAGGCAAACCTTGACCCACTTTTTGTGAAAAAGCAAATAAGTCTAGTTCTTTTCCTAGTTTTCTATGATCTCGACGTTTTGCTTCTTCTAATAGTTCTAAATAATCGGTTAAATCTTTTTGTTTAGGAAAAGAAATTCCGTAAACTCGAGTTAACTGTTTGTTTTTTTCATCACCACGCCAATAAGCACCTGCAACGCTCATAATTTTCATAGCTTTAATAATTCCTGTATTCGGAATATGTCCGCCACGACATAAATCAAAGAAGTTAGAATGATCACAGAAAGTAATTGTTCCATCTTCAAGATTTGAAATCAATTCAGTTTTGTATTCGTTTCCTTTATATACTTTTAATGCTTCAGCTTTTGAAACAGCTCGCATTTTGAACTCATGCTTTTCTCTTGAAATTTCTAAAACTCTATCTTCAATAGCTTTAAAATCTGCGTCAGTTATTTTGTTATCACCAAAATCAACGTCATAATAAAACCCATTATCAATTGCAGGCCCAAGAGTTAATTTAATACCATTATACTTTTCCTCCAAAACCTGAGCCATAACATGCGAAGTCGAATGCCAGAAAGCTTTTTTACCTTCTTTGTCATTCCATGTATATAATATGAGTGAACCATCAGTCGTTAACTCCGTTGAAGTTTCTATTATGTTACCATTGAAAGAGGCTGAAATTACATTTCTTGCTAATCCTTCACTTATGCATTTTGCAATATCCATCGGAGTTGACCCGTTTGCGAACTCCTTAACCGAACCGTCAGGTAAAGTAATCTTTATCATTCCTAAAATTTTATGGACTGCAAATATAGTAGAATAACAAAACACATACAATATATATGTATTGTTTCTTGGTTTTCTTTCGCTCGTAATGCTTTTTGTGCTTTTTAGAAAGAAAACAAGCGAAGAGGTGC
>NZ_JBPTTL010000039.1:0-203 GCF_051547085.1 Flavobacterium sp. RSB2_4_14 | reverse complement strand
TACAATCCGCGCTTGAAAATCCGTTTCATCAGCGTTCCAAATCTAAACTTGAAAACTGCGACTGAAAACTGAAAGCAAAAAAAATCCCCATCTTGCTTTAACACAAGACAGGGACTTCTTTACTAAGCAGAATTGAAAATCCTAATTCCTAATTCCTTAATCTTAAATAAATCTATCGTTTCACTATGCGAAGCGTTTTCACA
>NZ_JBPTTL010000038.1:0-232 GCF_051547085.1 Flavobacterium sp. RSB2_4_14 | reverse complement strand
CCAATCCCACCAACACAACCCTACACACTATGTGATGAGGATCAAGACGGTTTCACCAGCTTTGATTTAACCACACTAATCCCTGATTTATTACAAGGCGCTGTATACACTATTACCTTCCATGAAACCCTATCCGATGCACAATTGGGCAGCAGTCCTATTGACACCACACAACTTTATGACAACATCAATCCGTTTGTACAAATCCTCTACGTAAGAGCTGTTGACCCAA
>NZ_JBPTTL010000037.1:0-263 GCF_051547085.1 Flavobacterium sp. RSB2_4_14 | reverse complement strand
TTGAGTTCCAAGTCTTGAGTTTGGCTATCAAATCGGGCACACCGAGGATGTTGATGCTGCGTTTGATATTGTAAACTAGCATAATCAAACTGTGTTCGCCATTTACTTTTTCTAATCCTATTAAATCGGTGTAATTGTATCCCCATTTTCGTTTGATGGTGCCAAAAATGTGTTCGTTTATCTCTTGCCGTTTTCGGTACAGTTGTGGGTTGGCTTGGTAGCGTTTGTGGTTTTCTTCTACGGCATCGGCATATTGGCTTCTA
>NZ_JBPTTL010000036.1:0-263 GCF_051547085.1 Flavobacterium sp. RSB2_4_14 | reverse complement strand
GTGAGTTCCAAGTCTTTAGTTTGGCTATCAAATCGGGCACGCCAAGGATGTTGATGCTGCGTTTGATGTTGTAGACTAGCATAATCAAACTGTGTTCGCCATTTACTTTTTCTAATCCTATTAAATCGGTGTAATTGTATCCCCATTTTCGCTTTATTGTGCCAAAAATGTGTTCGTTGATCTCTTGCCGTTTTCGGTACAGTTGTGGGTTGGATTGGTAGCGTTTGTGGTTTTCTTCTACGGCATCGGCATATTGGCTTCTG
>NZ_JBPTTL010000035.1:0-264 GCF_051547085.1 Flavobacterium sp. RSB2_4_14 | reverse complement strand
ATTCTTGGAAGAACAGTGAATTTAGAAGTTACAGATCCCTGATAGCATGTATCATGAACATCATAAGTAACACATACAACTCCACCTTGACATAAGTTTGGTGCTAAAGGATTTCCTTGGATAGTACCTATTGGATTACAACCTCCTGTAACTGAAAAACTCGCTAACCAATTTGAAAATGCAGTATCTAAAGCTGCTTGATTGGTGTAATCACAAGAATTAGACAAAACTATATTTGGATTATTAATAACAACTGGACTTGAA
>NZ_JBPTTL010000034.1:0-334 GCF_051547085.1 Flavobacterium sp. RSB2_4_14 | reverse complement strand
CGACCGTTTTTGGTACACAATTGTATCGATTTAGAGTAGCATTATCTACTGCACCCACTACCTATTATTATGCTACGTCAACCTCACCAAGTTTCAGATTGACTAGTGTTACAGGAGGGTTGCCTCTAAATTATGGTAAAACCTATACTGTAGAAGTTCAATCGGATTTAGTTATCAATGGAACTCCTACCACCACAGCTTATGCAGCCATTCCATGTTTAGTTAGTACACCAGCGGTTAGTACTATAAGTACTTCGATTAATGGATGTACTCAGACATTGGAAACTATAAACCAACGACTGTATATTAATTCAGTTCTTGGTGCAAGTTCGTA
>NZ_JBPTTL010000033.1:0-341 GCF_051547085.1 Flavobacterium sp. RSB2_4_14 | reverse complement strand
TTTGCTCTCCTGTAATTAAACTAAATAAATCAATTGTAGCAATACTGGTTTCGCAAATTGTGGTAGCACCATCGGCTCCTGCGTTAGGTTGTGAATTTATTGTTATTGTAGCAAGACTTGTAGCATTTATACAAGGTGCAGCGCCTACTAAAGTATAGGTGAAAGTTGAAGTTGTAGCGCCAACGGCTGGCGTAAAAGTTCCTGCTCCTGCATTGAATACTCCACCTGTTCCTGAAGTGCGTGTCCAAACGCCTCCTGTTTGCTCTCCTGTAATTAAACTAAATAAATCAATTGTAGCAATACTGGTTTCGCAAATTGTAGTAGCACCATCAGTTCCTGCT
>NZ_JBPTTL010000032.1:0-347 GCF_051547085.1 Flavobacterium sp. RSB2_4_14 | reverse complement strand
CCTTCGGCTACTACGCCTGCAACTTGGTATAATGTGAAATTGTTTACTGGTCGTGTGAGCGATAATGGCTCTCCAACTGGTAATCCTCCTACCAATCGTTGCAATATAAAACGATAACTAGCACCCGATACAAACTCAGCCGTAATTTCCGTTGAAGTAGAGGGAACTAAATAAGGCGTAACATCATCGCCACATTGTGACGCCTGAAGACCAACTGTTGGAAAATCTGGTGTCGTAATTTCACATGCCGTGCCAAAGCCTGACGCGTAATCCTGACCGTCAATATTCACTATGGTTTGAACTGATACATAGTACTTCGTCGCATACGTTAAAGGTACTGTGGTCAA
>NZ_JBPTTL010000031.1:0-363 GCF_051547085.1 Flavobacterium sp. RSB2_4_14 | reverse complement strand
GCCTGCTGGTATAGCGGCTTGTCCTGATTGTATCACTGAGAATACTGCCGATGTAGTGGCGCATCCTAGTGGACTAACACTAGTGGCTCTTACGGTATAGGTTCTAGTAGCACCCGTTGGTGAGGCAGTATCTACGGTATATGTTGGTCCTGTAGCTCCTGCAATTGGTGTGGTGGAGTTGTCTTCAAACCACTCAAAGGTATAGGCCGATGCATTGGTGATACCACTGTTCAAAGTAAGTGGTCGCACTACTACATTGCTGGCATAGTCCACACAGATGGTATCTACGCCGTTTGGTGTAGTGATAATCGGGTTCGGGTAACGCTCTATGGTGATGTCTATGGTTGTTAAGGCATAACACAA
>NZ_JBPTTL010000030.1:0-363 GCF_051547085.1 Flavobacterium sp. RSB2_4_14 | reverse complement strand
ACCTGCTGGTATAGCGGCTTGTCCTGATTGTATCACTGAGAATACTGCCGATGTAGTGGCGCATCCTAGTGGACTAACACTGGTGGCTCTTACGGTGTAGGTTCTAGTAGCACCTGTTGGTGAGGCTGTGTCTACGGTATATGTTGGTCCTGTAGCGCCTGCTATTGGTGTGGTGGAGTTGTCTTCAAACCACTCAAAGGTATAGGCCGATGCATTGGTGATACCACTGTTCAAAGTGAGTGGTCGCACGACTACATTGCTAGCATAGTCCACACAGATGGTATCTACGCCGTTTGGTGTAGTGATAATCGGGTTCGGGTAACGCTCTATCGTGATGTCTATGGTTGTTAAGGCATAACACAG